>JBHLMI010000030.1:0-26868 GCA_048938295.1 Promethearchaeota archaeon | reverse complement strand
GCATTGGCGATGTCGAATTTCTTCTTCGATCCAAATTTTTCGATGGCTGCAACAAACAGCTGAGGAAGGTAAATCCGCCCTTCATCATCGGCAAGGTCAACACCTAATTCATAGATTTTCCGGGCGAATCCCCGCGAAGGTGGCTTCACACATTCGTAGGCCAGTAACAATTCGCCATGGAAACTTGATTCAACGATTTCTGTAGCTTTGTCGAAGACATCGATACGTCCTTCGAAGGTCGCCAAGTTCTTTCTGAAGTGAACTTCAAATTTCGAGGTAAATTCTGCTAGCGACTGGGTCAGGACCTCGCTGGGTGATGAGCCGAGAATGAGGACACTTACGATGTACTTCCCTTCTCGTAAGCTCAAGTGCAGGTCTTTGTAGTGGATATCACGGAGTTGGGATTCGCGGTCTAATTCACCGGAGACTTCACTATAAAATGCATTGACCGCAGAGAGGAACCCAGATAGCAAGGTACTCGGCATTTCGCCACCAGCAAAATCGTACGTAAAAATGGGTAATCCCGTTTTAGAGTAGGTCACGAAGAGGGCCCGCAAGTTCATTAAACCCATCATGCGTTGCGCCCAGACTCCTGCGCTTTGTTCAAGGGCTTGTTGTTGGGCCAACCGTCGTGGTTTAACCCGCTTTGCATAGTATGCCCAACTGATTATAATTATGAAGATTAAGATTAGAATGAAAGGTAGAAGAGTCACGAGTAGATAAACCCACCATGGCCAGGGATTGAACCGTGGTGAAATCGGTTCGGAGGTAACATCTGTTGATCCCGTCAGGGCACGGGTACCCGCGAACTCTGCTGATGCCCAAAGGTAGGGCTCAAAGGTTCCGCTGGCCCACTCCTCCTCGGAGTAGGGCACGAGTTGAACAGGGGCAATACGTGTACCTAGATTGTCAGTAGTGACTATCTGTGAGTACAAAACTAAGATGGTTCCATTCTGATAATCCACCCAGACAGTCAGGTTGATTGTAGCGCCTATAATAGGCGTGGCATTGGCAAAACTTAGATCCACTCTCACTGCAACCTCAGTTCCCTCAACAATTCCCTGTGGTAGGGTCACAGTCAATGAAGGTATGAGCTTTGCAAGAACTCCCAAGTTCAAGCCTATCGATTGGTTTTCGTAGTTCGGTCGCTGTGCATACACAATTAGCGGATAAGTTGTGGGGGTAACACCTGTTAAATTCAATGTCAGCTGGTAGACTCCACTTCCCATAGAGACGAAGTTATGGGTAACAGATTGAAAAACGGTCCAAACCGTCGCTCCAGTAATCCCCACGCTGTTGCTGGAATCCCAAAAGGTGACTTCTAAAGTTATGTTTTCGTTTTCATAGTCAGCTGGGCTAAAGTCCCCGCCTTGGGGAGTAAGGGTAGTGCTCCAGACAAGGTAAAACGTTTCACTGAAGTATTGTGTGTCATAGTTGATGACAGTGATGTTGAAACTGATGGTCCACCAGCCCGCAGCCCATCCGGTGGTTTGGCAGGTAACCGTATAGGTGCCATCAAGATTGTCAACAGAAATCACTGTTGACCAGTTCCCATCCACCACGGCCCCAATAATTCCTACAGCCAACATATCCTGGTATGTTACTCGAATCTGAAACGGCGCGCTGTATACGACAGGTGAAGCTGAAAGCACTTGCACACTATACGTTGTGGGGCGAATCAACACATCAACTAAGGCATCATAGGAGGCGGCATCGAACCCACCTCGTGAGGCCGTTAAGCTAATGTTAAATGTGGCTGGACTTCCACTCACATCGAGCACAAATTGTGCTTTGTAGGTTCCATTCGCTAAATCAAAGAGTGTAAAGCCAAGGAACGGTGAATCATTTAGTAGACAGGAGATACTGGCTCCCGTAATTCCAGTTCCATTTAGGAACAGATAATCTATGGACACGTTAAATGCGGTTCCACCATCGACGCTTGAGGGGGCGGCTCCTGTAATTGTGGTCGGTTCTCCTGTTACAGTTAGGATCACAAACAAAGTGTTGTTTTGATAGAGTTCTCCGGGCTTTGATGCGTTCACGATGAGATTGTGTACACCAACGTCAAGGCTCATACCACTAAGGAGAATCGTATAATTACCACCTCCCACATCGGTCAGAGCACTTAAGACAATTCCAGATTCGGAAATGTTGACTTGGGCCCCAAGGATGCCACCTTCGCCCAGGGGTGTTAGAACTGAATAGTTCACTTCTAATACGACGCTATCCGCATAGCTAATTGTCAGTGATGTAAAGTTAGCTACTAGTTGTGTCTTAGACCAGAGGATCAATGAAACCGAGGTTAAACTGGCCGAATAGCCCTGTCGGTCGGCACTCACTGAACCTGAGTGCACTCCCCGTCCAAGTCCCATAGTCCCTGTATCTAAGAGTGACCAATAATAGCCGGCTCCTCGATCGGTGAGAGTATATGTAGATCCGCTGAAGGTGACATTAACCTCTGCATTCGGGATACCCGCCGTGTTGTGAGTATCCTCATAGTAAACTGAAACGTTGACCATGTCGCCTATGAGGCTCGTGTACGCTGACGGAGTGCCGGTCACCATTGTTGGATACAACAAACCTACACTACTCAGTCCAACTCCGGCATGAAAGCTATTGCTCCATACGACTTCACATCGCATGCTTACATTCGTTATGGCATAAGATGATGGGGTGAAGGATGTAAAGTTCAGTAATCCTCCCCCATCTGGTGTCTGCAGCCATTCGTTTAGCGAAACCCCAAGCTCATCGTAGGGGTTGAATCGTCCTTGACCATCGGTAAATGTGGAAACTTGCACCGAAACGGCCAACGTGTCTGTGATATTGACTTGTTGACCAGTAACATCAAGTCCGCCACGTTTGATAACAGGTGTTTGCACGTAATTGAGATCCGAAGAAACCGTCCGCCATAGGGTGCCGTTTCCTGCACCGGTGGGCTCGTCGATGAAGAGGTATCCTGGTGAGCCAGGATTAGTGCTGTTATCTTTATAGTCGGTTATTGATTTCACGGTTGTCCCGTTCAGGAGGGTTTGAATCTTCCAATTTGCTGGTATGGAGAAGTTGATGGTGCGGCTATTGGCGTCTGCGTTCACATTGGGAAAAGACACAGACGCAGTAATGTTCCAGCTAGCAAGAGAAAGTTGATAGTCAGTTTGGAAGTTTGTTGTACCAACCAAAATTTGGGCGAAAAGGGCGATATAGGTATAATCAAATGTAATTGGCCAAGTAGCGGTTACGTTAAACAGCGTTGGAGAACTTGACGCTGTGAAAGATGAGGCCCACCATCCTGCATTACCAACTGCATCAGTCACCGCTGTACCATTAACCTGCATTGAAATCTGACTTGGTTTCGGAGTGCCCCCCGAGGGTAACAGAGAAACATTCAGGAAATAATCAACCGGGTAAAACGTCCATCCAGCCATCCAACGCCACGCATATCCACTGTCACCATTTCCCACGTCCGTACGAAATTGCCAAGACACCGTAGCCCCGGATTCAGGCACAAGTACAACGAAATAATAATCATTGTAAGATGTTGAGGTTGTAAGATGGACAGGGCTTGCCCAAGTTGCGTTAATCCACCCATCAAAAGTGTCAGTGCTGTCTCCCAAATCAAAATATTCCCTAGTTGACCATAACTGATCTGGTTTTGGTCGCCCGCTGTCTTCGGTAGCATTGAATATACTCACATATAGATCATCAAGAGAGTCTAATAGCTCAAACAAACCTGCTTCAACACGAACCATAACGCTGCTCAAATAACAGGAATTTGTTATCTGGAAACTCATGGCCGCTCGTATATTATGACTCCCTTCAACTGTGGAGTCGTCAGTTTCAACATCCAAAACAACTGGATTGGCAGTTAGGCTGCTAAACGAGGTATTAATGACAACATCCCAGTTGATAGGTAAAGTAACGGAAAAATCAGTTAATACGTCAGATGATGTAGGGGTACTAAGCGTTTTGTTATACGTTGCCATTATACTGGTTGTAGCGCCATTCCCACTATATTCTCCAACAGGTTCTCCGCCATAAGGTGGTGGTGGTGAATATTGAGGTGAACCCGAATTTTCAGCTGATACTCTATGTATTGGCAGATTTGGCGTATCAACTAGAAGAGGAAAGAGGAGGACGACGATGAACGTGACTATAATCCAATGTCGTCGTGCCACCGCAATTTCACCAAATAGCTTACTTTCTCACTCGTTACTGCATTAACGACCGTTGTCAGCAAACTTTTAGACCTTTCTTTAGAAAATCGCACAGTCAAAAGTGTCTGCGATTTCCTTAGGGTATCCGAAAGGGATTGAGATAGAACTATGCGTGAGTCACAGCTAAATACTATTTGTAGAGTACAATGCGCAAATAGAGGCGTGTTTTATGATAACCTTTGAAGAATTCAAGAAGCTCGATTTTCGAATCGCAACTGTGACTAAATCTGAGCAAGTTCCAGGAACGAAGAACCTATTGAAGCTTCAAATTGATCTCGGTGAATTGGGTCAACGTCAAATCGTTACTGGACTAGCCCAGTACTATTCTGCTGAATCATTGGTGGGTAAGCAGCTGGTAGTGTTAGTGAATCTCAAACCTGCGGCGTTTCGTGGTGAGAAATCCGAGGGGATGCTCTTGGCGGCAGAGGTCGGTCAACAAGGGGATTCCGACTACCAAGTAGTCTTAGTAAAGCCTGAGCGAGACTTACCACCAGGAACCCCTGTCCACTAATAGGGCGACTCGGTTAAACAAACATCCCGCCTGCACCGCGGTCGTTTTCACGTTCCTGTTGACGAGCGAGGAGTTGTTTAATTTCCTGTTCAATGGCTTCAGCATCAGCCATTAGCTCATCAGTATCGATGCCAAGGTCATATACTTGGTTAAACGCATCGACGGCAACGCTGGCTGCGCGTGGATCTGGTCGTCCTCTTTCTGCATAGGGTAGAATTGCCACTGCAGGAAAATCTCGGATTTTAAAGTTCGCGAGTAGAAGTGCTAATGGCCCGTAAATCCCCCGTCCCTCTTCAAGTACTGGTAATTTGAATTTCTGAGCGGTTTTTCGATAGGCAGGTGTATAAGCTGTGCGGTATCGGTCATCACCTTCTGCGAATTGCTGGTCCAGTCCACCGAGTAGTACTGCTTCTTTGAATTTCATGTCCACACACCAGTTGGCAACAGTTTCGGTAAACGGTGCCCACTCAGCACGATGTGGTTGGAGTCGCGGGAACAAGAGAATGAAGCGGTCACCGTACTCGTAAATTTCAATGGGCATCAGGAGTTGTTCACCACCGATGAAAACGTGTGGAGGAACCAACGGACTCATGATGCATCCGATTGGTCGGGCTTCTTTTTGACCTACTAGATGGCGGAGCACAATATACCCTGTTTCACCTAAGGAGCTGTGAAACCCCGACACCAAGATTCTTCCATCTAGGTTTACATTGGGGTCTTGTAAGATGATTTGAATTTCTTCTGAATACTCCATCAGCGTCACCACATACGCTTGTTGGCTTTAGCAACATGATTCGTAGTTTTAAATTTTCTTTTCTGATTAGACAAATCCATAGATTCTAGCTACGCTCTTTTTTACTTCGAAATACATTTATGCACACCCTCTAAATGGCGTGAATACATTACCCGCCAACCAAACCTACGTACAGGCGAAGGGGACTCGCAAAAGTTTGACCGAAATCCATTTTCTGGGTGGCTGCAAAACCATAGGTAGTTCTGCATACCTCGTTGAAGAGAACGCCACCTCCATTCTATGTGATTTTGGAGCATCCTTCAACGGAAACCCAACATTTCCACAGCTCAGCCGACCCGCGAACCTCCAAGTTGCACTTAGTCACGCACATTTAGATCATAGTGGGGGCCTCCCTCTCCTCTTCGCCAGTGGCTCTGCTCCCGTCTATATGACTGCAATAACTCGCGATCTAATCAAACTCCTTCTTAAGGACATGATTCGGTTAAGCAACTATTTCCTCCCCTTTGAAAAGGAAGAACTTGACCGATTGATTAGACGAATTCGAATTGTGAATTATCGAGAGCCAATTGAAATAAAAGGCGACATCACGATAACATTTCATGATGCCGGACACATCCCAGGCAGTGCAGCGATCCAAGTGGAAACTCCACACCACGACATCCTATATACCGGTGATATCAATACCATCGATACGCAAATGCTCAAAGCTGCTCGCCTTCCCAAAAACACCACCGATACTCTCATCTTAGAAAGCACCTACGCACTAACCGCACACGACGAAAGAAAAACGATTGAAGAAAATTTTATCAATACCGCTGAAGAAATCATCGACAGTGGAGGAACAATCCTCGTTCCAGCCTTTGCCGTAGCACGGGCTCAAGAAATCCTATGCGTTTTAACCAAGTACCGGGTCAATTTTCCCATTTTCATGGACGGAATGGCCCGTGATGCTGCAAAAGTCTTTCTTCGGTATCCGGAATTCTTCCGAAATTTCAAACTCCTGAAACGTGCATTAGCCAATGCCCAATGGATTCACAGTCGCCGGCAACGGGAGGGCATCACTAAGGATCCGGGTTTAATCGTGGCACCAGCAGGTATGCTCAAAGGAGGTACCGCGGCAAGATATCTCGGAGAAATCATGCATGACCCTCGAAACGGTGTTCTGCTTGTTGGGTTTCAAATCCCGGGAACACCCGGTCGGAACCTCTTAGAAAACGGATCCTATGATGATGGGTCTGGGCTCAAGCGTGTCAAAGCCAAATTCCAACTCTTCGACTTCTCCTCCCACGCTGGTCAAGATCAACTCTTAGAACTCGGTAGCTCCTTTCCCAGCCTCGAACGTCTCTATACGGTTCACGGTGAAGCTGAAGCCTGCGATTTTCTGGCTAAGACATTGCATAAACAGAATGGCATAAATGCAAATGCAGCTGAGACAGGACAACGCTTTAAACTCTCAACCCTTGGGTGAATATATTATGGCCGATGAAATGCCAGTAATCTCCGGGAACCGCAGCACCATCCTAGTGAACCTACTCACTTCGTTAATTGCTGCTGCGCTCCTCGGAATCATTGTCTTCTTATCTGGCTTCCGATTATACGCCGAACCAATTCCTGAATCCGAATTCGGAATCCTTGCTGCCGTGGGCAACGCCGTCCTCTTTGTCGTTTTAGCTACTGTTGGCGCCACGCTGGTTGTTTTGCTCTTGAAGTACGGTCGTGAAAAATTCTTACGATATCTGCTGATAGGCGCTTTTGGCTTCATCAGCATCATTGTGGCACTTTACTTTGGTTTCATGTTCGTTATCATATTCCAATTCGTTGATCCGATCCTCGCCTCCCTGATACTCATCGCCCTAATCATGACCATGGCACTAGCGTTTCTTACCGTCGATGCCGATAATCGAATGAAAAATGGCGGCTTACTCATCTTCGGTGCTTTCATCGGCGCATTTCTTGGCGTTGTGCTTCCAGTATGGACCAGTATCCTGCTTCTCATCGGCCTAGCTATCTATGATTACTATTCAGTGAAACGTGGGCCCATTCGAAAAATCGTAGAACTCACCGAAGATGACCCAGACAAACTGGGGGCGTTAGCTGTTTCAAGTGCGGAATGGGACATAGGACTGGGCGATGTGGCATTCTACGGCATGATGACGGTTCTGGCTCTAGTGAATTTTGGATTTCTTCCCACTATTCTGGCCATAGTTGGCCTTATTTCTGGATTTCTAATTACACTAAAACTATTAGAAAAACGGGGCATCATGGCAGGCCTTCCTTTTCCTGTTGCCTTAGGCCTGCTTGGAATAACCATCGGCTTCTTAATTCGCTGGGTGTTGCCTTTTATCCCTTAACACATATGGGCAACAAGACAAAAGGCTCTAAACATCAACGACAGGAAGTTTCATTCTTGCGAGTAATCTTTCTGCTGTCCCTGGGTCACATACATAGGTGTACAAATAACTAGGGGTGCGTAATTTCAGTTTCACCGAGCTTCGAAGTCGTTTGACGCGAACCTCACTCGCCCGTTCAACAACTTCGAGGAACTCCTCTTCGCTTTGTATTTCACGAGGCATTGAAACTCACCTTTGGGATTGGCTACGAGGCAGAATCACAACTTAAAAGCATTGTGATGCTCCCGGTCTACTGATTGCAGCATTTTACCACTTGGATAATGGTGGGCCGGGCGTGAATTGAACACGCGACCTCCGCCGTTTCCTCGCATCTAGCCTTTCTTGGCAAAATCCTGTGAGAGCGGCGTCATACCACTAGACCACCGGCCCTACGAGGTGTACGACTACCTTGAGAGTTCACGTCGTTTAGGTCGGAGATCTTTGCGGTGGCAGCGACGACACTTGGTTGCCTTGAAGGGGTTTTTCGCTCCACAATCACGACAAATGCTGACGTAGAGTAGATGTTGCAGGGCAATGCGGCGTTTTTCTGGATCAGCAACAGGCATCGTATTCACCTAACGGGGGTGCGGATTCCTTTGGTGCCTTAAAAGGATATCGCGAGGATTAGAGGATTTTCTGTAAGGTCTCGTCAACGTCGATAGGGCGTTCGATGACGGTCACCCCTGCTTTCCGCAATGCCTTGATTTTCCCATCAGCGGTTCCTGTTTTTCCGCTCACAATGGCTCCCGCATGCCCCATGCGTTTACCCTTTGGTGCGGTGCGTCCTGCGATATAGGCGATGACGGGCTTCGTGATGTTTTCTTTGATGTACATGGCAGCTTCTTCTTCGGCACTCCCACCAATTTCCCCGATGAGGACGGTGGCGTTGGTTTCCTTGTCCTCTTCAAAGAGTTTGAGCGCATCTACAAATGACATCCCAACGATGGGATCGCCTCCCAACCCGATTGCGGTGGATTGGCCAAAACCCGCATCAGTGAGGCTAGCTGCTACCTCATAAGTGAGTGTTCCGCTACGTGATATTAATCCTATCCGTCCTGGTGTAAAGACGTGGGCGGGCATGATTCCAAGTTTGCATTGCCCTGGTGAAATGATCCCTGGGGTATTTGGTCCAATGATATAGCTTCCTTGTCGACGGGCTAGTTCAATGAATCGCATCTCATCATGGACGGGGATGTGTTCGGTAATCACTGTGACAACCTTCAGGCCAGCATCAACAGCTTCAGTGGCTGCATCAGCTGCAAATCGGGCAGGAACGAAGATTATCGAGGCGTTAAGCTCCGGGAATTGTTCCTTCGCTTCTAGGACGCTATCGAAAACTGGTAGCCCTTCGATTTCCAGTCCACCTTTTCCTGGTGTTGTACCAGCAACTACGGAAGAACCGTACTCGAGCATAGCTTGTGTATGAAACTGGCCTTCACGACCAGTAATACCTTGAACCAAAATCCTTGTTTCTTTGTCAATCAAAATCGTCATGCTGAATCAGTCTCCGAAACAAGGTTAACAACACGTTTGGCTGCAGTGTCCATGGAACCTAAGAAGGGGATATTAGCCGCTTCTAAAATCGTAGCGCCTTCTTTTTCGCGGGTTCCAATCATCCGAATGACAATTGGTGCCTTACGTGGTAATTTTGGCTGGGCATCGACGATACCTTGGGCGATTTCATCGCATCGGGTAATACCACCCAAAATATTGATGAAAACAGCCTCCACGTCAGGATGAGACAACACGATATCAAGCGCCTGGCTCATACGGTCTGCGGTCGCGCCACCTCCAACGTCAAGGAAATTGGCTGGGGCACCACCATAGTATTTGACAGCGTCCATTGTTGCCATCACGAGTCCAGCGCCATTACCGATGATTCCGATATTTCCATCTAATTCGACGTAGGTCATCCCCGCTTTTTGGGCTCGTTGCTCAAGGTCAGTTTGCTCTGAAATTCCTAAACTGACTCTCTCCGCTAGCGTTTTGTGACGAAACAAGGAGTTATCATCGACGTTCAACCGGGCGTCAGCGGCAATGTACTCGCCCTTAGCTGTTACAATCAGTGGATTAATTTCAGTCAGTTCTGCATCATTTTGGATGAACACTTGCCAAAGCCTAAGCAACATGTCAGCAACTTGAACCATCGCCTTGCCCCCAAAGCCTGCGGTTTTAGCGATATTCCGCGCTTCAAAATCCCGCAGTCCTAAAACCGGGTCAACCCAAAACCGAGCGATTTTTTCAGGGTGCTTTTCAGCGACCTGTTCAATATCCACGCCACCCATCGTACTACAGATAGCTACCGGACGGCGCTGGGATCGGTCAATGGTGATTCCCAAGTAGATTTCCTGTTGAATTTCAAGGCGTTGCTCAACAAGGACCCGAAGAACTGGGTGCTCATGAATCGTCATTTGAAGGAGTTCTTCCGCCACTGTCTTAGCTTCTTCAGGGGTGTCTGCGAACTTAATTCCACCTGCTTTTCCTCGGCCTCCTACTAAAACTTGGGCTTTGATGACAACAGGACCTCCCAGTTCCTTGGCGATTTTAGCGGCTTCTTCGGCTGTGGTTGCCAATCCCGATGAGGGAAGCGGTAATCCCACTTGGCGAAACGCATCTTTTGCTTCATATTCAAAAAGTCGCATGAAAACTCACCATTAAACGGTTTCAGGCGTCCAGGTTGTGAGTACAGTATGGGTTGATGTCTCGACGACCCCATCGATGTCAGCGGCTTTCGATAAAAACTCTGCTAGTTCAGCCCCACCGACAGCAACCACGATGTCCACCGATCCTGTCACACGGTGAAGACGAATGGGATTAAGCTGTTTTAAATGTTCATAGACATCGTATCGTGATTTTGGTTCAACTTTCAAAAAGACCAGTGCTTGATCAGTGGATTTCCCTAATAGCCGAAGAGAATCGGGTGATAAGTCAATGAATCCGCGACCGGTTCGAATAAGCTTGAGGCCACGAAGCTTGCGTAAATGGTTGCTCAACGCCTGTCGTGTAATCTTCAGCTCTTTGGCTAACTCCATTTGCGTTCGAATAACGGTTTGCACCGACATCGGAATGCTCGCCTGATAGAGTTTTCGCAAAATCTCAAGCTGCCGTTCCGTTAATCGTACAACTCTGTCAACTAGTTCCAATCAGTCCACACCTATTAGAATGTGTAGTTGACGAGTAGGGGCATTGCCTTTTCAGCATTGTTCTTGTGTAAAGTAAATCGCACTAATATGACAAGGGGCACCAATGAATCAAGAGAGAGGAACGTTTTTTAACCCTCTAGCTGTAGCCCTCTCAACGAATCTATCTGTTGCTCATATGCGCTAGAAAGAGAAGGCATAACCGTGAAATCTCCGCTCTGTGAAATTTGTTTGAAAAACTATCCGCTCATCTGTGGTAATTGCCAAGAAAAGATCGATGAAGGCGAAATTACTGAACTCGGCGTCAAGGTAGCACGAGCTCTAACCAATTTAGAAGACCTTTTTCCCTCCATCAAAAATGTCACTTTCAAACGAGTAGTAGAAATTAATGGAGTCATCATCGTGCTCGTTGCCAAAGGAGATGTTCGTCGCATCCTCGGCTCCAGCAGACGGGTTTTACGCCAGTTAGAAGAGGAACTCAAAGCCCAAGTTAGAATTGTGGAAGAAAGTCGTAACCCTCAAGATATCCTTCGGGATCTAATCCGACCAGTCCGGATTCTTGGAGTCAACACCATCTGGCTTCCCGACAATAGCTTCGAACGCATAGTACGGATAAGCGAACGGGAACGTGATAGAATCCCTCTCTCGCTCACACAGTTAGAAAATGCAATTTATGAAATGACGAATGAAAGGATCCGGATTGTGTTCGATTAAATCCAACATCAGAGTTGAGTAGGTGAGTCAGGCTTCATGAACTCCCGCAGAATCACTGATGCGTAGCCTCCCTTTGGTAGGTCAAACTGTACCCGGACTGACGTATCATCGTTCGAACCAATCACCACTAACTGTAGATTATCTGGGGTGATTAATAGTGGTCGAAAAGTTCCCCGGGAACTAAATCCGGGCATCTCTACGATTCGGAAGTGGGAGGGCGTGATGTTTTCAGTTTTCAGAATTGAATTGATAATTTCGCCTATACTCCCTTCTAGCGGAACATGCTCGAAGTCAAAACCAATGAGCGGGACCACCAGGATGCGCGTTCCATTTTCTACTTCCTGCTGTGTTTGTGGTTGCGTGTCCTCTGTCACCATCCGCACTGTGTGTATCTCCCCCGAATGAGCCATTGTGAAATCACCAACAATTGGCTCCTGTAAGGAGATTCTACGGGCCACTCTTTCGCTAATGACCTGGTTAAAGATGAAAGATTGGTAGGCATGCACATAGAGTCTGACCAAATCCTTTGGCAACACCTGAAAACTATCCTTGAATCTTCCTGGGTGTTTATTCAAGTAATGCCCAATTGCTCGCTCATAAGTCCCTGGCGCGAAATCTTCTATCAATGTCGACTCTTCGTCGTCTTTTGAGGATTCGGGGTCTTCGAGGAGAATGCGGACTGCCTCCTCGAAGTTACCTTGAACGATTTCTTTTCCGATGAGGTGCGTGTTGGGGCGCGTTACTCCAAAGCGTTGTGGACCAAAAAAATTCAGCACGCCCCCTGCTTGTCTTATTTCCTGTTGGACCTTCTCTAAACGCTGCTGCACTTCCCTAGCTGAAAGAGCTACATCACGAACAATGATAGTGAATCGGTTCCCTTTCAAAGCCCCTGGAACAATAGACCTTGGTACTCGGTGTGGGTGTAAGATTAAGAGCTGTGGGTCCTCTCGTCCAACAAGATCGTGTGGTGCTCCCCGATATGATACTCGCTGGGAGGTAACTGCTCGTCGATCCTTTATTCCCGCATACGAGAAGCGTTTGTAACTCACACCCATGGACCTACTGAGACGACGAATTGCTTGAATCGAATCGAGATTCCGTTTCACAAGAAAAAAGGCAGTAAATTTCCCAAGTTGATCAACGAATTCTTGGTCAGAGGGCTCGAGGGGAGCAATTGAATCATCTAACCCGATTTCTTGGACAACAAAATCCTCAGGTGTTTTTCTGAGACGCCCACCAATACCCGGTGTTGGAGTTGTATAGACCTTCATTCCAATGTGGGTTTCATATTCTTGACCACGCACATAATCCACCGATCAGATCAAAGTAGTTGTAACTTGCTTGTAATCTTGTCCACGTTCTTTACAGGAGCGGGACCAATTCCTAGGACAGTTATCGTTCCTGGAGGTAACTCGGTGAGACCCCTGTCACGAACTAAATAGCTTGGCAATCCAGCGCGTTGCGCGTTCTCATAAAGAGCAACCAAATCGGCTTCGGTCGGAACCTTAACGGCGACCTTCTTTTGCCCCTCCCAGAGCCACTTTCGCCATGAGGCGGGTGCATGTTTCCTTGCCTCTTCGGCAGAAGAAACAGCCGCATGGGCTACCTGTACAGCAAGTTTCCCGCGACTCATCTTCAAATCCGTTCGGATCACCAACATCTGCTTATATTCAAACTCCTCAACGATTTTTCTTGCTGGATTCACATTCTCCATCTCATCGCAACCCTCTGTTAATTCCTTTAAGTACTTAGTCATGACTGAAAACGATTTAAAAATTAGGGCGTTGTCTGATATCACACAACTCTCAAACTAAAATGGGCTAGTGATGGCTGTGGATGCAGATGTTGTCGTAGTGGGTGCAGGACCAGCTGGAAGTCTTGCAGCCCGACAGCTGGCACGTAAAGATCATTCAGTTTTACTTCTCGAAGAGCATCCAAACGTGGGTCAACCTGTTCACTGTGCAGGGCTCATCGGCATCGAAGGATTGAGGAACAATGGTATAATTCCCCATTCCGATGCTGTACTCCAGCGAGTGCGCCGATCAATCTTCCACTCACCTTCTGGAGCACAATTAATCCTCGATAAAGGGGAACCACATGCCTTTGTCCTTCATCGAGACCGATTGGATCAACAAATTGCCAAAGAAGCCCAGATGGCGGGTGCCACCTTACAACTAGAAACGAAGGTTACCAAAATCCGCCATGAACACGATGCGATGCATCTTCAAATCACTGAAAAGGGGAAAACCCGCGAACTTCGCACTCACCTGGTAGTTAACGCTGAAGGAATCAATGCACAACTGATGAAACCTTTCAACTTACCTAGACCAAAACGAGCCTATATGCTACCTGCCCTCCAATATGAAGTCTCGAACATCTCATTACCGACAGATACTGTGCACTTGTTTTTTGACACCCAACTTGCAAAGGACTTCTTTGCCTGGGTGATTCCCCTTGACGCGCACCATGCACGGGTTGGCTTAGCGACGGCTAAGAACCAGGCACCCTCAGCATTAAACAAATTCCTCAAGGGTTGTCGTCTCATCGCAGGGGCAAAGATTGACCAACGCTATGGAGGCATTGTTTATTCAGGAGGTCCTTCCTCGCGTACAATTGCCGAACGCTTCGTGAATATCGGAGACGCCGCGGGTCAAACGAAAGCAACCACTGGTGGCGGAGTAGTTGCCGGTGGTGCCTGTGCAATCATGGCTGCTTCAAGTATTCACCAAGCCCTTCACGGCGAATCCTATAACCATACAGAACTCCAACGCTATGAGCGCAGATGGAAACGGAGTTGGGGCCGCCAACTCCATCTGATGTCCCTCCTTCGCCGATTAATTAACACTCTCACCAACGAAGAACTCGATCACCTTTTTTCTAGCCTCCAGCACAGCCGCACTCGGCAAATCATCGAAGACCAAGGAGATATTGACCACCAAGGTCGACTTATTAGGACTGCCTTTACCTCCCCTGTGTTATTACGAAGCGTCCTAGGCTTGCTAATAACAAAAACCCGTTTTCTCCCCCACCTCATTTGGGGGTAGAATTCCTGTCCTCAGATTAGTATTCGCGCCAAGTTTGACCGCAGTTGGTGCAGCGATAAAACGTGGTCATTGCTTCATCTCCAGACCGGGTCTGAACCTGCCAATAATAGGCTTCCTTATGCCCACATTTTGGACAAATAGCACGAACGGTGGGCATGGTTCGTTGTTCAAGCATTTCCTCATCGATGACAAAAACCTCTTCCTTTTCAGGGATATGATTAATCTTGTCTCCGTATCGATACTCCTTTTCATCTTTTGAGGTGAGAGGCTTGGAGTAACCGCAAGTCTGACAGAATAAAACTTTCTTGTCTCCATTTTTTTGGGGAATGAGAATACTTGAGCATTTAGGGCAAAATTCCATCTAATCTAATCTCCGGACTGGCAAGGGTTAGAAAGCATACGAGAAATTGCATAAGAATGTATTGGCTTTACAGAGAGGTGTCAGCTTGTTCGTGTTCCCATATTTGTTTCAGTAACACGGCGAATCCCATGGCAATTGCTTCATTATGTTCTGCCTTTGATTGGGTTGTTCCCAATCCAGTTCGAACAAATTGCTCATGAAGAGTCCGAGTTGCCTCAGGAATGGTGAAAAAGCCGCGAAGCCACCCATACGCTATCATCGCCTCAACGCAATCTCCTAGTCCATGAGCATCAAGGCGAGAGGGTGCCAAATGACGGAGTTCAGCTAGCCGAATTGCGATGGCGAGGATCTTTCCTGACACCTTTTGTCCATCAAATCGTTTGGTATGAGTCGAAAGAGCTAAAGAGAATAGTAGGTTCGTAAGGGGATCTCCAAGCTTGGCTAACTCTTTGTGTCTCAAAGCGGACTCGAGTGAATGGATACCTTCGGTTTCGAGAAGTGCGCGTAAATCCTCAAATAACGACACGCCGGTCACACGGCTTTGAGGGCTTTTTTGAATTCCGTGCGAATTTCCTCTGAACGGTCTATCAGTTTTTGAGCTGCATTTTTGAAAACGGTGATGGCCTTTACTTTTCCGTCCGTTCGCACGATAAACTTCGCACTACGTTCAAGTGGGTGGGGAACCGAATAGCCGGCAAAGGTTAGGTGCTTATCCTCGAAGAGGATTTCACGAAGGGGATTACAAAGGGTATGTCCTTCGCCTTCAATATCTAGCTCTAATTCCCTGGCAGTGTTTTTGACGATGTGGATGTTCATGGCCATCAAATCCTAATTCGACGTTTCTTGAGTAGGCGAACCCTACACAACTTTGCTTTTAAAATCTTGCTTACCTCATGAACTCGCGAAGAGTAGATAATCTATTTGGTATCGCGAAATATCCCTTGAGCTTGAGAAACGGCCTTTCGGATGTTTTCAGGATCCCCACGCAACGTTACTGTAAGCCTTTTTTGGTCAGCTTTGATGTGGAAGTTAACTTTAAGTTTTCGTTTCAACTGGTCGATGAAATCGATTTGAGCTGGCCCACCAGGTATAGTGAATGTAAGGCTCTTTTTCATCCAACGAGCCACTCTAGCTTCGACCCCTTATTCCGCCTCTTTTTCCTTCTCTATCCGAGTTTCAGAAGTAGGAAGCTTCCCGTAATTTTGAGCGAGTTTTCGCCGTTCATAGTTCCCACAATCGACACATTCGAGCCGTTGTCCCTGTAAATGCAGGGGTTCACCGCATCGACTACAATTAGCTTGGAGTACTCCAAATCGTGAGCCGACCGTTGAAAGGCGAGCGAGACCATCTGCTTGCTGTTGTACCCGTGCAATAATGAGGTCGCCAGGCGCAAACAGGTCACGCATTTGATCGACATAACCTCCTGCGGCGTTTTTGATAAATAAGTATCCAGAAAAGGTGACTGGACATTCTTTGTCTCCAATCTGAAAGATGTTCACGATGACCGATTTTTTGGTCACGGTTTGTACAAAACCTAAGACAATGTCATTTCTTTCCGGATATACTGGTTTCCGAGTTGTCGCCTCGACACTAATTTTCCGTTCTTTCATATCTATGTGAACGATACCAGTTATGCTTGCGTATATGACATCATCTTCATCTTGAAAGGTTCCCTCACCTGGCAGGAACTCCTCAATCACTCCTAGCCTTACGCCGGGTAAAACCGAGTCTCCTTCTTTGATACGTTGACTGGTCATACAGTTTCCTCCTGTTTTTCTATTCGGTAAAAATCAACCTGAATGGTATACCGTTTTTTCTCATGAAAGTTCATGGTCGCTGGAAGTGCCATCGACATTTCTTGAACAAATGAGATTCGTCCTCCAAGATCTGAGACAAACCGGGTGATGAATTTTCGCCCTCCTTCCGAGGCTTTATGCAAGGAATAGACCACCTTGCCGATTTCCAAGGCCTTTTGGAGGAACGGTTGATCAGCGTGAACCCGTTGAACCCCAAATGGGGCATTCATCAGCACGGTATCTGCCTTAGCAGAAAGTGTCTCAATGGCTTGTGCGACGAATTCGATTCGCTCTTGCACACCAACTTGAACTGCGTTTTGTTTTGCGACATTTAATACTTTCGAATCAATATCGACCCCAACAACTCTGCTGGCTCCCAATAACGCGGCACCAATGGCTAAGCGTCCTGGACCACAACCAAGATCATATACGCTCCGGTCTTCAATGTCTCCATACGTTGCAGCCGTGAAGACCATCGTGGCAGCTACATCATCCGACACCTCATATTGCTCTATATTCGGGCTAGGATCAGGAAACCCTTTGAGTTGACTGAGCAATATTCCCAACTGTTTTCGGGGCAGCAGTGCTGACATAAACCATTCTCTTTTTTAGAACCATTGTATTATCAACACTTAACTGCATCGAGGTACAACACTCTTGAGCACTTAGAGGTAATCCGCTTATGTCAAATTCATATACCATCAAAGAAATTCGGGCTATGGAGATTTTGGATAGTCGTGGTAATCCAACGATTCAGGTGGAGGTTCTCACTCAGGAAGCATATGGGCGAGCAATGGTTCCATCAGGGGCTTCGACAGGGAAATATGAAGCTGTCGAATTACGCGATAACGATCCGAAGCGGTTTCACGGACGCGGCGTTCTCCAAGCACTGAAAAATATTTCCACAATTCTTGCACCCGCAATCATCGGGATGGACGCTCGAGAACAACGAGCAATCGATACGAAAATGCTCCAATTGGATGGTACTTCCAACAAAAGTAATTTAGGAGCAAATGCAATTCTGGGCGTCTCGCTAGCAGTGGCCAAAGCCGCAGCGGATACTGGCAACCAGCACTTGTTTGAATATCTTGCTCAACGGGAAAAATATGTGCTACCGGTTCCCATGATGAATATCATCAATGGCGGAGTGCATGCAGGTAATGAACTTGCCATTCAAGAGTTTCTGATTATGCCCATTGGGTTTGATGATTTCCATCGAGCCTTACGCGCAGGTATAGAAGTCTACCACACCCTCGGCAAGGTATTAGCGCAAAAGTATGGTCCTGCAGGTAAGAACCTCGGTGATGAGGGAGGATTTGCTCCTCCAATAAAAAACACTCGTGGAGCCCTCGATGCTTTAATAACTGCGATTGAACAAGAAGGATACAAACCTGGAAAAGAGATAGGCTTAGCTTTGGATGCAGCTGCTAGTGAATTCCATTCCCGGGGCGGATACCGAGTTGACGGTCACCGCTTATCAACGCCGGACCTCTTCGACTTCTATCGCGAATTGAGCAAAGAGTATCCACTCATCTCCATTGAAGATCCCTTTGAAGAGAGCGATTTCGAAAGCTTTGCCCAACTGACCCAAATGATTGGTAAGTCAGTCCAGATTGTTGGTGATGATATATTTGTGTCAAATAGCACTCGTCTGCAGAAGGGCATTGATATAGGTGCAGCCAACTCGTTATTGCTCAAAGTCAACCAGATTGGCACACTCACAGAGGCTAAAGAAGCGGCTAAGCTTGCGGGAGCAAACGGCTACACTGTTGTTGTAAGTCATCGTAGTGGAGAAACAGAAAACACCTTCATTGCTGATCTATCCGTAGCTCTCGCTTGTGGGCAAATTAAAACCGGAGCACCAGCCCGAGGTGAAAGAACCGCGAAATATAATCGTCTTATCAAAATCAACCAAGACTTAGGCGCTAAGGGCAGGTATGCTGGAGACCAGTTTCGAAAGTGTAGGGTAAATTAACAACTTCGCTGTTTACACGACTCATTTTAGCTTCTGAGATAGAGCTCGAATTTGTTAGAAACCGATTTTTTTACGCAGCTCTTCCGGAGCTTCATCAAGATGAATAGAACAAGGTGTTGGAAGCTTCATTGCTCCCCGACGGAGGGCATCCTTCGCGACTTTCAGGTTTTTGTAATCGACTTCTAAGGTCATCACAGGTTGCCCTGGTTTTACTCGTGCTGCTAACGAAAAAGGCTTACCAAAGGATCGGCGCATTCCTTCTTGGATCCTGTCTGCACCAGCAAAGGCCATCATCTTCTTTTCTCGAAGAATTTGATGCGGATAGGTGCGAAGCCATAAGAAGTACCCCTCAGGTCCCAAAATTTGTGTGAGGTGACGATTGGTCGCAATGCGCATTGCCTCAAGTGCACTATGTCGAATTTGAACTGCTTCATCCACTAGCAGGCTCAACGTTAATTCGAAGTTAACACTTCGTTTCTTGCCCATACGCCACAGCACCACTTTGTTTCCTGGCATCCGCTTGATGTATTCTTTCCGTGTGTATGGCGGTCGTTTGATTTGTCTATAGCATCTTCCTGGTCTGATAGGCATAGCGATTCACCTCAAGAGAGAGGACAGGAAGTATGGCAAATCTTGCCGTCTTATTAATCTTACGTGCTAACAGGCTATAGTGAATACTAAAAGGTGAAGATTTGGACGACATCCTGATCTTCTAGTGCAAAGGTGAATCCGACTTTCTTACGCATTTGCCCGGTACTTAACCGGTAAACAATGGCATACCGGAAGTTTTTGTGAAAATCACTGTGAAGGCGTTTGGCGAGATCTTCAACATTCGACTCCAAAGGCAAAATGAGTGGTTTCTCACCGATTTCCCCTGTACTTTTTCGTGTAAAGATGCGGAGGACCTTTAACGCTTTGAAAATTGCCTCTGCTGCGTTTTTAATACCTATATCCTTCTCCACTGAAACCGGAAATATAGGAAAAACCTCACCATATTCTCTTTGTAATTCCGCATAATTTTCTGAACTACTAGCTGAATCACCTTTAGTCGCTATAATGATTGAAGGAACATATGTTGTTCGACTATCAATGACTTCTATTAAATCTTCCAAGGTTGCGGGACCGCGAAATTGAATTGAGAAATTGTGAATTCGTCGACGACGCATGAGCTGGCGGATTAGTTCCGGATCCCCTTGAAAGTTTGTAACACCAACGATATTAGTTCCTCCACTCCCCGTTTTAGCGAACCGAATCGGCGGTGGGGGCTTGTTGAGTTTAATTCGCGATTCTTCTAAAATTAATAGAAGAAATTCGAGTTGTGGCTTCGGGGGTCGGGTAAGATCGATGACTAAGACGATGAGATCCGCGTTACGTATACCTCCCAGGATTTGCCTTCCAATGCTACTGTCAATAGCGCCTTCAAACAGCGAAGGCATATCGATTATTTGGATATCTGCGCCGCCATACTTCAAAATGCCTGGTTCAGGAAGTTGTGTAGTGAACTCGTAATCACCAACCTTGGCTTTAGCACCTGTTAATCGGTTCAGAAGAGCACTTTTTCCCGAATTAGTGACACCAACTAGGACTACTTGTCCAGCTCCCTCCTTCGCCATCGCGTACGTAGGTCCTCCGCTTGCGACTTTTCGGCGTACCCGCAAATCTTCCTTTTCTTGCCGCAACACGGTCAATCGATGCTTGTAGTGGGCCACCATCTTCTCTGAGGATTTGTGTTTCGGGATAAGTGAAATGAACTTCTCAAGTTTTTCGATTCGTTCATCAAGGCCTGATGCTTCTTCGTAAGCAATTTTCGCTGCTTGAGCTTCAGCGGTCAAGTTAACGGGCATGGGGCTCCACACATCCCATTCAGCAGAGACTAACTCTAAAATTTTGTTAATAATAGGCTCTATTTGGGGTCTTGGGTCTCAAATAATAATAAACGCTCGAAGAAGAATGCTTTTTCCTCTTTCACTTTCACCCTGCGAAAAAGCCGCTCAAGTCGAAGCTGGATGCGTTTAGGATCAGCCAGAGTAGACTGAACTAATAGGAGCCGACCATTCGGGTCAAGGTATTGGACACACTGATCGAGGAATCTTTCAGTAACCTCATATCCCTTGATTCCTCCTGACCAAGCAGGATCAAATGCCGGATCATCCTTGGTACCAGGAAGATATGGGGGGTTAAACAACAGCAAGGTAAATGTTTCCTTAGTACTAATAGGTTCGAAGAGATCTCCTTGCCGAATTTCAACTCGTGATCCATATCCATGAAGCGTAACGTTCTTCTTTGCATTTTGAACTGCAGCAGCTGATTGGTCGGTGGCGACTACCTTAGCCCCTGCCTTAGCCGCTACTATGGCGACAAGTCCACAGCCTGTTCCAATTTCTAGCACGGTTTCACCGGGTGAAATCTCAAGGTTTGCACAGAGCATAAAGGTGTCATCGGCAGGTTCATAGACGCCATCATCTACAATAACCCAGATATCTTCATAAAACGCTGCTGAAGGGCTCATGTGCTTCGTTCCTCATAGATGATGTTCGCAATTTCAGCCAGCTGTTCTGGATTCAAGGTCTCAACGCGCTGATCCAACCAAGTAATTTTATCCTGAAGCCATTGAAAATCACCTTTACCCAGAAACGCTTTCAATGGGGTTCGGATTTTTTTTCTGCGTTGGTTGAAAAGTGCGGTAACCAGTTGTCCAAACAAAATCTGATCTTTAACTATGAATTTAGGTTGATCCTTTCTGAATACTCGAACAAGGGCAGATGACACTACCGGGGGAGGGTAGAAAGCCTCAGGTTCGATCACCTCTAATAATTCCACAATTGAGTGGTATGCAGCCATCACTGTTAATCGTCCATACTGCTTCGTGTTGGGTTGGGCCGTCAGTCTCTCCCCAAACTCCCTTTGCAGCATAAGGATAGCTAAAGGGATCTTGGCCTCGAAAAACCGGAAAAGTACAGTCGAAGATATTGCATAGGGAAGATTAGCGACTAGTTTATCAGTATGGGGCCACTCGATTTTGGTAGCGTCGCCTTGAATCAGTGTAATCTGCCTTATTGAGCTAAGCTCGTTTGAGAGGATTTGATACAATTTTGTGTCTTTTTCGATTGTGAACACTTGTTGAACATGTTTTGCGAGGGCTTGAGTTAACACCCCGTTCCCCGTTCCGATTTCTAGGACTTTCTCGTCTTGAGAGAGGTCCGAATATTCGATTATTCGTTGAAGTACTTGCTCGTCAACGAGGAAATGTTGACCAAGCTGTCTGGAGATACGGATATCATTTCTTCTGAGCCATTGTTTAGTCCGGGTGAGAAGGGACCCCGGGGTCATTTTGAAAGCTCCGTTTAGCCTCGTTCTTGTTCTTTTTCCACAATGGGTTTGCGGGTGAACAGATTATACTTGTCTTCCGCACTGAGTTCCATGAGAATTCGTTTTACGATGATTTCTTTGGGGGCACGAATTTGAGTTCTCTCCGCGATATCTTGGAAGCTGGTGAAGGGGGCTTTTCGGCGTTCCTCAAGGATGTCCCACATTAGTTTCTTTCCGATGCCGGGAAGCAGCTCGAGACTATGCATCCGAGTCGTCAGTGGTCGGGCATTATTGAAAAAGTCAACAAACCGGCTTTCAGACTTTTCAACGAGCTTTTCAATTACGAAGGGTAATTCACTTCGTGCTGTGGCGGTTAAAATGTCAAAGGTTATCCGTCGTTTGACATGATCAATCTTGTCTCGTCGGTCACGTCCAATGAATATGGATTCTTGAGGGCTGAATCGTGCTCCTTTCCGAGGGACTAGTTCCAAAAGGGTAAAGTAGGTGTCACCGACGGCTTGAACGATGGGATCTTTTTTGAAAATCGGTCGAGTGTCCTCGGGGTACCCACGTGGCAAATGGTCTAGAACGTATGCATATTCTTCAAACTTTTTCGTGGGTGGACGTGATGTCATGTTTTGCCCTCATGAAAGTAGTTTACTGAAGGTGCAGCGGGTTTATCTCTCTTCCCGTCTCCTGCACGGGGATTACTTTTTTTTCGTTGCTGCCTCCTTCTTCGTCGACGATACAAGAAGCTCTAAAATATCAGCTATCTCGTCAGGCGTGTAAGTACGAGGGGATCGAGCGAGAAAAGAAGCAAGTTCATCTGTTGTAGTTGGAGCGATGTCAACGATTTGGATAGCTAAGGGTTCTTCCATCTCGTAACTTTTCACTAGCTTTTTGACTAGTGATTTCGCGGTGCGCGCTGAAAGTGATGAGAACTTCCCAGTATGATCCAAAGTTACCCTTTGAATATAGCTTAGCTCCGCTTTCTTACCACGCTTAGTAAGGATTGACTTAACCTCTGCAAGAGTAAGCGGTTGTGATTCAATAATTTCCTTTGCCATAATTGCTCCCTTCCTTGATTATTCGGTTTGGGTCCCACTGGGGCGGAGATGTTCTGGACGAATTATGAGTAACTTCGTTTTCTTTCCCAACGTGGTTTCAACTTCGTAGGCTTGACCACGACGTCCTCGAATTATTCCCACGCGCCCATGATACCGTCGGTGTGGTTGCCCACCATGGATTGATGAATCAATGATGATATCAACACGATCACTTTCATTATACGTGTGTAAGAGCTTGCCTAGGCTAGGCATACCACGCTGGCGAACTTTTTTGGTCAATAGTTTACGGGTACCCACACGGTAGCCGTGGGAGCGTTTTACCATGGTAGTTTTTCCTCCGCGATTACTACATCTATCACATCGAGTTGTGTACATGCAACAGTTGTACCCAAGATTTCGGTGATACTTGGTACAGTGCGTCCCTCATCACCCGATATAAATTCTTTGACGTAGAGACCACCTTGGCACTGGATAGTCAGTTCAAATGTATTGGCGTCAATGAAAACGGCTTCTAAAGCATCAACACGTTTTTTCCGTATACGGTCTGACCGACGGTGGCTGACTCGTTGTGGTGTTCGTTGGTGCACCTCTAGCGGTAACGGCAGCTCGTGAAGGGTTTTCAGCGAATCTTGGGCAATGGGCTCCTCAACATGCACAGTCGCCTTATAAACCTTTTTGGACGACGTAGCGGTGCTTTTAATTCGTTGCACCACTTCCTTATTGGCAAAACGAAGATTACTCACTTCCACTTTGCCATCGGTTGAGCTGTTAATACGATTCGCAACTTGATCAAGAGGAATTTTTCGCGTATGGGGAGAGAGCACCTCAATGACAAAGGGCCGACCGGTACCCAGCATTCGTGCATCAATATCCTCGCGTCCTGCACCATGAAATTTGACATCAGTTCCTCTCGTATATTCGAGAAGTGCAGGGGCGATGAGCTCTTCCACTGATTCAGCATACATTTTTCCAGTCTGATTACACCGCGGGCAACCTTTTCCTCGGCATTCGCGGCAGGGCCATCGGGTTTGTGGTATTCCACGAACCAGTTTCCGATAGCGCCCGAAGATGAATAATGAATGGACTTCGAGTTCAACTGAAAAACCAGGGATTTGGATAACTCCTACTATATCGGGGGATTCAAAATCGACGTCTAACTTAAGATGGGTGGTGACGAGTTTTCCGATTTCTCGGTTAAGTTCAGCTTTAATGGGTTCTCCAGTGTCGATTTGCAGCTCACTTCGCAGTTGTTCCTCCCTCTCCATTATGTTTGGATCGACTTTAGTTCCGACGAGAAGTGAAGTGGCTTCCCAGCCCTTAAACGCTTGAATCATGGCTTTTGCTGCTTCAGGGAGTTGGTCCATGACACCATTACAGATATCGCATTTTCGACTTGGCTGCAGGTCGGTTATTCCTTCCTTTTCGAGGTACTCTCTTGCAGGATGAAATTGTCCATTTTCTGCCAGGCGACGAAGAAGAGTAATACCTCGCTGGGAATTTCGCTGATGTGCTTCTGTTCCTGCCATCAGCAACATTGTCTTTAACGCGATTCCTCGATCTTTGTTTGTCAGGCCATATCCTTGCATGGCAAACTGCCTACCTAGACACCAGTCATCAATGGAGTAGAGACGAAGAATCCGTTGCGCTTTATTCGCCATATTTCCCAACGTCATTAAGCCAAGGACGACTTTGCCGCTTTTTCAGTCTTTCTGCGTCACGATTTACAACTGATCCAATGCATGAACAAGTTCGAGAATAGCAATATCACGCGCAAGGAAATCATGGTAAAAAGCGATTTCTGATGGCAGGTGTTCAATCGGGTCCCAGACCTTAGAAAGGGGACAATACATGGCAAATTTTGAAAATTCAGATATTTTTGCCCGCCATGATGACGTTTGGTCTGGAATCAAGAGAAGCCCCTCCTGATTAAGGCTAGTTTTAAGCAGGCCTTGAAACGGTTCTTCATGGATGGTCACACCATAAGGCATCTTGACTTTTGACCTTCGGTATGCTTCTTGCGCACGAAGAATGATGTGGAGAATGGAGCGTTCGTCGGTGCCTAGATATCGAATCGTCGTGGGATCCAGTGTTAGCGAGTACGGTTCCAGTTGGGTAAACCCGATGGTGATCCGAACCCAGTCACGAAGGGCGTGAGAGATGCAAAATCCTGCGCGGATGCAGTGGGCGATAGCCACGTAGGGTCGGGTTACGATTCCAATATCGAGTTCGGTTTTGGTGAGTTCGTTGCTGGCGGGTGAGTCAAGGAAAATGTGTAACCGGGGCAACTAACGGCCGCCTCGAGGAGGTTTTTTACCACCGATCATACCTTCCATTCCTGGGATACGAAGGCCACCCCTCCGCTTGCGAAGGGTCTTAATGAATTTCCGTGATTGTTGATACTGTTTGAGCAAATCTTTGACATCTTTTTGTTGGGTCCCTGAGCCTCGGGCGATTCGTGCCGTGCGAGAACTCTTAATGAGCTTTGGATTTTCCAATTCCTCTTCGGTCATGGATTTCATGATGACCTTCCATTTCTCTAAGTTCTCTGTGGCCACCTCTTTCATCTCATCGGGTACTTTGTAACCCAATCCCAACATGCTCAAAATCTTGCCAATTGACCCCACATTGCCCATGGCTTCCATCTGTGCCATCATTTCCTTCAAGGTAAATTTGCCTGACAGAAGCGCTTTCGCCAGTTCCTTATCTGGCATCGCTTCAGCGTCTTGCACTTTCTTGAGAAGCGATTCAAAATCAGCCATTCCCAAGAGCTGTCCAACAAACCTAGTTGGTTCAAATTTCTCAATATCGTTGATTTTCTCGCCTGTGCCAATGTACTTAATCGGAGCTCCAGTAGCCGCTACCGCGGAAAGTGCACCACCACCTCGGGCTGATCCATCGAGTTTCGTAACGATGATGGATCCAATGGGGGTTGCTGCGTTAAAGGCTTCAGCCTGAGATGAGGCTTGTTGCCCCAAAGTACCATCAACGACTAGAATAATCTCAGTAGGGTTGAGGGCTTTGGCGATCTGTTTCATTTCCCGGATAAGGCCCGTCTCTTCCTTGTGGCGCCCAGCGGTATCGACCAAGATGATCTTCGTTTTTTGGTCTTGATAGTGCTTCACACCTTTCTTGGCAATCTTGATGGAATCTTTTTCCTTGGGGTCCCCAAAACAGGGAACTTCTGCTCGGTCGGCTAGTTGTTTCAACTGGTCATAAGCACCGGCCCGGAAGGTATCTGCTGCAACAACACCAACTGAATGTCCTTCTTTTTTGAGTAATTTTGCTAATTTCACTATGTTAGTAGTCTTTCCACTTCCTTGAATCCCAACGACAAGATAGACGTTGGATTGATTGGGCTGTAATTTGAGGGGCACGACTTTCTGTCCGAGAATATCAGTCAATTCCTCATATACAACCTTAACGACATATTCTCGGCGAGAAATACCAGGGGCGATTTTATCTTTGAGTGCCCGTTGTTCAATCCGCTTCGTTAGGTCCATCACGAGGTGAACATTCACATCAGCTTGGAGAAGTGCTCGTTGAAGATCTTGCACGAGCTCTTTCACTGACTTCTCGTCAACTACTGAAGACCGTAG
>JBHLMI010000054.1:0-6497 GCA_048938295.1 Promethearchaeota archaeon | reverse complement strand
CGGATTTACCTTCCTCAGCTGTTTGTTGCAGCCATCGAAAAATTTGGATCGAAGAAGAAATTCGACATCGCCAATGCCCTTGAACAACTTCACGAACAGGGTTGTTTCGTTCCTTCAAATACGAACACAGCAGCACCACCAGAAAAATCGGATAACCCAAGTGACGCCTCCATATTTTTCTAAAGAATCGTAGGGCCGTCACTGTATCTTTTCGCGGTCTACGTCGTCAAGAAGTTTTTTCAATAAAGTGTATTAAGGTTGGTAACCGAATGGAGTTGGAAAACATATGTTTCAGAAGCGATCCACCGCCGCAAAAGTAGCAATCCTTGATATCCAAGACGGGGATTTGATAGCCAACGATCAGGGGAACGTAGTGGGTGTTGAGACGTTTCTTGGTCCCGTGAGTCGGGTGAACATTATTGCCACTGTTGTGGACCGATATCAAGCCACTCAGAGCCGTCTGGATGAAGAAGGAAAGGGCTTTGCAACGATCACCTTAGATGACGGAACCGGGGTAATCCGGACGAAAATGTGGGGGGAGCTAGCAGCTAAACTAGCGGACATTGAGATAGGCGATCTGGTCGTGGTGGTTGGTCGGGTTCGCAGTTTTCAGGGCGAAACCTATATCAATGGCGAACTAGTTCGACGATTAGAGGACCCAAACTGGGAAACGGTTCGACTCTTGGAGCTGAGGCGGTCACGGATTAATCCCCATCGACTACAGGCGCAGGTTAGCACTGCATCCCCGATTACGATGATTGATGAAAGCCTCCCTGAATCTGGAAGACAAAAAGAGTTGGAGCCAGGTGTGTGGCACACGGCGACAGCTACATTAGAAGAATCTGATGAGTCGATGACTCCCACGCCAGAACTTCGCCGAATCGTGTTGGAAACCATTCAAAAGTATGATGCTGATGGTGGAGCACGGTTTGAACAGATCCTCGAGGTAACCGGTGATGCGAACGAGGAAGTAGTTGAACAGGTACTCATTGACCTGCTCAGCGAAGGCGAAGTGTACGAACCAGAAATCCACCGATACAAGAAATCCTGAAAGGAACCAAACCCTTTTGAGTGCAACTTGCCTCAACCAACTAACTGATCACTGGTCCACCCGTGGATTCAAAATCTCATACAACTATTTGCAAAAAACAGAGATTTTATCAAGCCACGAAGCCATGATTTGAATGCATATTGGGAGGCGAAACCACGTGCCCTCTGAAACCACGAAGAAAACATCGACAGCAAAACCCAAAACGCCCAAATCAGCTAGGATGAAAGCTAGTCCTACAAAGACAAAAGCAAAGACCGCTACAACCAAAGCCAAGCCAAAAACAGCTTCCAAGCCTAAGACGACTTCAGCGAAACCAAAGGAACCAGCAATAGATGTCAGTATGGAAGATTATGAAGCACTCTTGAAGCGTGCGCGTGATCAAATTCCTCCAGAAGTGTTTGATCAACCAAGGTTTAATGTCCCTAAAGTTGACTCCTTCATCCAGGGTGCACGAACCGTTGTACGGAACTTCAAGGATCTCACAGAAACCCTCCGCCGGGATCCGAAGCACCTGCTACGGTACCTCTCCCATGAACTTGCAACAGCCAGTGAAATTCGGAGTCCACAAGTTATCTTCAATGGACGATTTCCTTCCAGAGTATTAGATGAACTTGTGAAGAAATATACCGAAGAGTATGTTGTCTGTCCCGTGTGTCAACGACCTGATACTGAAATGCGTCGAGAAGATCGCCTTCTAGTATTGGTCTGTAGCGCTTGTGGTGCACGAACGCCTCTAAGGGGCTAGCTTCATGAAAATGGATGGATGGATATGCGAGTCTACCTTAATCTAATGCGCCGAGAAGGCGAATATATCGTCGCGATTTGTGATCAGAATATTCTAGGTGAATTCTTTGAAGAAGGGGACCGTTGCATCCACGTAAGTGAGCAGTTCTACAAAGGAAGGCTAGTTACCGTCGAAGAAGGAATAGCAGCCATGGAGAAAGCCACTATCGCGAATATTGTTGGTGAAAACATCGTAAATGAAGCATTGAAGGCACAGCTCATTCACGAACGAGGTATAATTCGCATTCAAAATGTCCCCCATGCGCAAGTAGTTGTGACGAAATGAGATACCATGACTCGCCAATGTCCAAAATGTGGTAAGGCTCAGACGAATGCCCACCCATTTGTTGAAGGCTTCTGCACCACCTGTTATTTTGAGCAATATCCGCTAATTGCTCTTCGTCGATCTCCCGAAGCACGGATTTGTCCCCGATGCTATGCTTATTTCCTCAAAGGGCAGTGGGTTCATCAAACAGATCAGACCGATGAAGAGCATTTTCAGGAATTAATCCATGCTCTCCTCGACTCCTTATTCACTCCTAGCCAACCTGCGTCGTTTGAAGTGCATCTTCATGAACTTCCCGATGGGCCACTCTCGAAGGTTAAGGAACTACCCGTCGAGATTGTGGCACATGCAGATGATTATACATACACTGAGCAAAAAGACATCGCGATTCCTGTTGTTATAGCACTTTGTAACCAGTGTCAGCAAACCGCGGGAGGATATTTTGAAGCGGTGTTACAGATTCGTTCGGCAGCAGGAAAAATCGCACCTGAGCAAATCGACCAGATTGTAGAATTTGTCAATCAACGGCTTGTTGCTCTGAACCTACCTTCTTCAACCTTGAAACTGTCTGAGACTCGAGGGGGATTCGATATCAAATGCACTTCAGGTCGGGTTTGTCGAATTTTTGCAAAGAGTTTAGCCGAGCAGTTTGGGCTTATTCAAAAGGTGTCTACAAAAGTGGTTGGGCGAACCCGTGAAGGGAAAAATCTTCAACGTGACACCTACTCACTCCGATTCCCCCTGATCCAAGTGGGAGATGTAATCGCCTACAAGGAAAACCCGTTTTTAGTCACCGGACTCCGAAATGGTCGCTACATTCTCATAAATGTGGAATCGTCGCATCGAGAGAATTTAAGCCCAAAGGAGTTGAGCGAAATCGATGCTGAGTTTCTGAACGACGAGATCCAAACCTTTCAGGTAATCTCTGTGGAAGGTGATGTCGTCCAGTTGATGAGTCAAGAGGATTATTTGATGTATGATATTCCTCGGCCTGATCGGGAAATGGCAATTGGTTCCATGGTGTCTGCCATTGAATGGAAAAACCGACTCATCCTCATAGCCGTAGATGAAGATACGGCGGTCGAAAAAGGCAGCGAGTGAGCAATTTTATATAGTGGGCTTCCCGTTGTAGCCCATCTAGTCTTGGAGTACTATAATGTCGAAACCTAAACGAAAAGGAAAAGGCAAACAAGGCCGCAGCTTTAAGGGGCAGTCCAAGCAAGATGGGGAAGTGATTCGTGTCCGAATCCCTCGTGAAGGCGAAGTCCTTGGTATTGCCGTTCAATTGCTGGGCTATGATCGAGTCCGCGTTAAATGTGCTGATGGGAAAGCACGGCTCTGCCGAATCCGTGGAACCTTGAAGAAACGTGTTTGGATACGTGAAGGAGATGTCGTTCTCGTTGCCCCGTGGGATTTCCAGACTGACCAACGTGGTGATATTATTTGGCGATACTCCCAGGGTGAGGCTGGGTGGCTGGAACGACGGGGTTACTTGAAAATCGAATAAACCGTCTCAGCAGATTCGTTTTTTATCCTCCGTATGAAAAATATAACCACCATGTTAGTTCTTGGGCTCATCGAATCCTCGATTGAACTAGTTCCAGAGATGTTAGCCGGTGATCCTGTGGTTGTAACCAGCGCCCAGTTACGTGGAAAACCACCGAACCATATTTTGCTTGATGAGAGTCTTCATTCAAAGGTAATTCGCACCCTTCCCGATTCTCAGAAGCGAGGTCGACCAGATGTTGTTCATCGATGTCTGCTTATTGCCTTAGACAGTGTGTTGGCGAAATCAGGCCATCTCGAGGTATTTGTTCACACTATTACTGGAGAAATCATTCAGTTAGCCACTAGCACTCGATTACCACGCCGAACACAACGGTTTGTTGGTCTTATGGAGCAATTACTGTTGAATAAACGGGTCCCTCTGAAAGGTGATCCCTTACTCCAAATAGTTCCAGGAAACCTAGAAACGTACCTTAAATTTATCGAACCAAGCCAAACCTTTCTGCTTTCAGTAGAAGGAACACCAATGTCACCAACACATTTGGCAAAGGTCCTCGTAAAGGAAACAAAACCTGTGGTGCTTATGGGGGGATTTGCACACGGGAAAGTGAACTCAGATGTATTGGAGTTAGTTGATCAACAAATTAGTATTGATCCAGAACTCCTGGCGGCTTCCACCATTGTGGGGATGATGGTGCACAGTGTCGAAGCCGTACTTGACTTGAGTACACGTCGGTTTGGCGATGTGAAATGACATGTAAAGACGGGAGACAACAACCTTTATCAACGGTGGATTGGCGCTACCATGCGCACCCTGAGGATTTAATCTAAACTCGTCAAGAGGAGGTGAAAAATCGTGTCGAAAAAAGTTGACCGTATAGACGTACGCCTGGATAAGGCACGTATGCGTATCAAGCGCTCCGAAGACCGACAAGTCATTGAATCCGTCTTCGACACGAAAACCCTCCTGACCCTCTATCACATGTTCAATAAAGGTATCCTAGACGAGATTAACGGTGTAATTGCGACTGGAAAAGAAGCCAACGTGTACTGGGGAGTGCAACCAGATGGTTCGGATGCCGCCATCAAAATCTATCGTATCGCCACCTTCAATTTCAAACGTATCACCGTGTACCTTGAAGGCGATCCACGCTTTGCACACATCCCCCGCTCCCGCAGTGGACTCATCACCACATGGGCATCCAAGGAATATAAGAACCTCATCCGAGCTGAGACAGCAGGCGTACGGGTTCCGCATCCGATTCATGTCAAGCGCAACATTTTAGTCATGGAATTTATTGGCGAAAACGGATTGCCCGCCCCCACCATGCGCCAGCAGGAGCCGGAAAAACCCGAACCTACACGCAAGGCGATCCTTGAAGCCATCTCTCAACTCTATCATGAGGCTAACCTAGTACATTCGGATCTAAGCGAGTATAACATCATGCTCTGGAACGGTCCCGTCCTCATCGACATTTCACAAGCTGTCGTGTTAGACCATCCGTACAGCGAAATGTTTTTTGAACGCGATATACGCAACATTCTTGCCTATTTTGATGGCTTCGATATACCGAAACTTGATTTAACCGACACCATCACAGCTGTTCGTAAAGGTGAGTTCAAATGAAAGCTGACGCCCGTATCCGCATCCCCAAATCCCGTATCGCGGTCGTGATTGGTCCAAATGGGGCTGTTAAACGCCAACTAGAGAAAACCACGAAGATTTCGGTCGATATCGATAGCAATGATGGGCTCGTTACCCTAGAATCCATGGAAGACTGTGAAGATCCCCTAGCTCTTTGGAAGGCTCGAGACATTATCCAAGCGATTGGTCGCGGATTCAGCCCCCAACGTGCCTTCGCTCTCCTCGATGATGACATCTATTTACGGGTTATCAATCTTGAAGAGTTCGGTAGCTCACCCAATCAACTCCGCCGCCTGAAAGGACGGGTTATCGGTCAGGGCGGGAAAACTCGCCGCAACATCGAAGAACTCACCGACACCTACGTGGCTATCATGGGCAACACCATCAGCGTCATCGGCGAAGTCGAAAATCAACAAATCGCCGTCAATGCCATCGTCCGTCTACTTCGTGGTGCCGAACACTCCACTATCAATCGATACCTTAACACCCAACGACGAAACATGAAAAAGCGACGGACCTTGGAGCTTTGGCATCCATTAGGTCCCAAGGATACTGAAGCAAGCTAAACGGCTGCAGTAGTCTCATCCCCTTTTCGCTGCATAAGCCAGGGAAAGAGTTTAAAATGAGCAATGAAATTGCACAGCTGCGTACACGCCGAGGTGGCTCAGCCAGGTTAGAGCGGGAGCCTATACCACCAAGCGGTGTATAGACCGATGCTGTTAACCTCTAGGTCAGCGGTTCGAATCCGCTCCTCGGCGCCACTTTCCTTTTTTACAAACGCAATTACCCGTACATGGCGTGCCGTTCTGGGAACCGTTTCAAACTCATCGACTGCACACACGCCTCTAATTCGCGGTCCAGCGCCTCTTGTTTATCGGACATAATAGTTCGGAGTCGTGAGGCACTGTCATCGGAATAGCGTTGAAGCCCCTGGGCAATCACGATTCCCTTCTGTTGAGGGGCAGCAATTTGGAATAGGAAGGGTTTGCCTTCCTGCATGAGTTTGTTATGAATCCCCTCATCCACACGACGATGCGTCGTGCCAACTCCAATGACTTCAAACGGATTGACCGGTTCCGTTTTCATCTGCCACAGCCGATCGCGGTGCAACACGAAGGTATCATATAATCCATGGTCTGCCGCGCCGGATAATACACGCCAGCCTTGGCTCTCCTTGTCGTAGCGTTTCTTCATCTCCATGAGTAAATCGCCAATCGGCTTCACCG
>JBHLMI010000029.1:0-27805 GCA_048938295.1 Promethearchaeota archaeon | reverse complement strand
ATCGTCGATGCTGTTCTCCGATATTTGTTTGACCTAAGACGCGACGGAACAATCCCTCCCACAATTGTGTTCCTCGAAGAAACACACCAATTCTGTTTGAGTGAAGATACCGAGATATTAACTAAAGAGGGGTGGAAGAAATATACTGATCTAAAAATCGGAGAATTTGCATATTCTTATAACACTGAATCTGAAAAAATGGAATTAAACGAAATCGAAAGAATAATTGTCCGAAATCATGACGGTGAATTGATAAAACTAGCTAACGAAAAGAGCATTGATGCTCTAGTAACAGAGGATCATCGTGTCCTTTGCAATATTCGGACAACCGGTCGTGATCGTAAATGGTGTTGGTCTGGTTTACGATTTATACATGCAGAAAGTCTTCCAAGTACTTCAAGAATACCCCTGATAACTAAGATAGAATCAGAGGGGCAATGCGATATTGATGATGATTTACTCAAAATTCTTAGTTGGATAATTACCGATGGTTACATACATTATTTTGAGGACAAGAAATATTTCAATTACGAAATATCACAATCAGAAGCGAAAAAGAAGATACTAACTGAGATGACCACTGTTATCAAGCGAAGATTTCCAGATATTAGCATCTATAAGCGCGATAGACCGGATGAAATATTCAAACGAACTAGAGAAAATAACTTCTATTTCAAAAGTAAAGCATCGAAGGAAATCGACTCTTGGCTCAAAAAGAAACCACATAGAATACCCAGAATTCTTCTTGAACAAGCATCTTTATCACAGCTCAAAATTCTTTTCGATGCATTGGTTCAAGGAAATGGAAATATCACATATAGCAAGGGTGGATACAGGTATATCACATTCTATGCAGGTCACAACGAAGAAATCGCTGATGATTTTCAAGAATTATGTTTTCGACTAGGATTATCAGCAATAAAAAAGCATGTGCCACAAAATAATCAATTCAAGGTATTAGTCTCGTTTAAACGGAAATTTGCTTATGTAAGGAGAATTGCAAGAGAGAACTACGTAGGAAAAGTATGGGACATAACTATCAAAAATGGATCATTTGTTGCCAGAAGAAATGGAAGGCCTTTTATCACGGGCAACTGTCCGGAAGCACGTCGGGCGTTAGCTTATTCAAAGGGAATCCTTGAAACCATAGCCCGAGAGGGGCGTAAATACAATCTGTCGTTGTGCATTATTTCGCAGCGGCCCGTTCGGCTTTCGACAACAGTCCTTTCACAGTGTGGAACCAATATTTTTCTTCGAATTTCTAATCCCTATGACCTCGACCATATTCGTGCCACATCTGAAAAAATCACGAAGGCGACCCTCACATCAATATCGAGCCTCAGCGTGGGAGAAGCCTTGGTGGTCGGGCAAGCTACTCGTTTTCCGGTATTCATTCAAGTGCGTAAAAGAATAACAAAGGAAACAGCGTTTCACGAAGATTTTGAAACGGTAGCAAAGAAATTTGAAAAGAAAGGAAGGATAAAATAGAAGTGGTGGGCACGGCGGGATTCAAACCCGCGACCTCCGGCTAACCTAGGCTTCGCAAACGAATGTTCGGAGCGACTCCATATAAGGCATACACACCCCGTGCAAAGTGCACAGCGGTTCGGCGCTCCATCAGGCTAAGCCACGTGCCCTTGTGAAATCTGTGATGTTTTTCCGTGGCTTAAATGTGTTGGCACACCTATTTCTTTCTCACTAAAAAGGCAAAGCTGATTTTTTCCTTTGCGAATTTGAGTTTATCCTTGGCGGTCCATTCAAGAGCGGGAAGTTCTTCACTGATATTCAACTGAGAAGCTCCAACCTTCGTTGATATAGCATCAGCTGTATCCTTAATTGCTTGCCTCAGATCATTTGACGTTGTTGCCACAAATAATTCAATATGTTGTGTAACGTGAAGACCTGCTTTTTTGCGAGTTGCTTGAATTTGTCTGATTACATCTCGAGAAAGACGTTCAGCACGGAGTTCAGGGGTTTCTGAAATGTCGAGGTATATTGTAGCAAAGGGTAGCTCCATCGCTTTCAAATCGTCACCTTTAACTTTCTTGAGGATTTGAACAGTTTTTACATTTGTTTGACTGGCGACCACGTCGCTGAAGTGGTCCAATTGGAATTCTTTCTTTGAAGGCAAGATTACTAGGCGTTGACAGGGCCATCGAAGTTTGAGTCCCACTTGTTGCCGAATATGCTGCGCTGCATCAACAATCTCAGACACCCACTCCATTTCTTGGCTCAGTTCAGGATTAATCAAATTCGGATCTAGAGATGGCCAGGAGAGCATGTGAACACTAATAGGTGCATCTGCTTCAACGGGTCGGACCAAGGCTTGGTACATCTTTTCTGTTAGGAATGGTAGAACAGGAGCTAGAACCGCTAGAAGGATCCGTAATACATGATACAGCGTTGTGAAGGCAGCGGTCTTCGTTTCGTCCTGAGAACTCACCCAGGTTCGGGGACGAATGAGTTTGATATACCATCGACTGAGGTCCCTTACTACGAAGTCTTCCATTAACCGGGGGACGTATGGTAATTCGTATTCGTCCAGGCGTTCAGTGACTTGCTTGATAAGCAAGTGCAACTGAGAAAGAATCCAACGATCCTCATCCTGAAGCAACTTCAGTTTAAATTCATGTAATTTTGGATCGTAATTTGCGGCTTTCATGAACGTTGTAGCAAAAACGTAGACATTCCACAGAATCGAAATGCTGCGCCGGGTATCCTCAACATCCTTCCAGAGGAAGCGCATATCTTCGCCAGGCCCGGTGCTTTTGATACTATAAATTCGGAGTGTGTCTGCCCCGACTTTCTCGACAATTTCCTCGGGAAGTACTCCCACGCCCTTTGATTTAGACATAGGTCGGCCTTGTTCGTCAGTGGTGAATCCATGCATATACACGTTCCTGTAGGGTTCTCTGTCTGCCACCAACATGGTCGAGTTGAAGAGTGTGTTAAACCAATTGCTGATTTGATCTTTACCTTCGATGACAAACTCTGCAGCTTCCCAATTATCAAAGTCTTTGGTCCCGAAGGTTGCCCATCGTGTTGCCCAGGGCGCTACTCCACTGTCTAACCATACATCGAGAACATCACTCACCCGAGACATAGTACCATTACATTTACTGCAACTCCACGTGACTTCATCGACCCAGGGACGATGAAGATTCTCTAGCTTCTTACCAGTTTTTTCGGTTAATTCGTCTGCACTGCCAATAACTTCTATATGCTTGCACTTGTCACAGTTCCAGATGGGTAAAGGTGCACCCCAGTACCGTTGGCGGGAGATGCACCAGTCACGCAGATTTTGTACCCAGTTTCGGAACCATGTGTGACCTGCCCAGTCAGGAATCCATCGGATATCCTCATTCCTCTTGATGATTTCATTACTAAGATCACTAACTCGTAAAAACCATTGATCTGTGGCTAGATAGATTAGGGGGCTACCACATCGCCAGCAATGGGCGTATTCGTGTTCAATGGTATCTTGATGAATGAGTAAGCCCTTCTTTCGCAGGTCTGCAAGAATAACTTCACTGGCCTTTTGAACCTTCATTCCTGCATATTTTCCACCCTCTTCAGAAAATGTGCCAGAAAGTGTAACTGGGCAAAATATGGGAATTCCTTCCCGTTCACCTACTTCAAAATCTTGGGGACCATGCCCAGGTGCCATATGAACGAGGCCAGTTCCTTGTTCAAGTGTTACGTATTCGTCGCTAGGCACTATGGAATGAACTTTTATGGATTCTTGGTGGAATTTCGCTTGACGAGGAACCTCATCCACTAGAGGATGCTTATAGCGGAGACCAACGAGATCTGAACCTTTTACTTCTTCAATGACCTTGTACGGCTTGTCCAGGAGTCCTTGGAGAATTATATTCGCAAGTCCCTTTGCGAGTATCCATACTTCCTTGTCAACTTGAACTCGAACATATTGAAATTCAGGATTTACCATCACCGCCATATTGGCAGGTAATGTCCAAGGTGTTGTTGTCCAGATGATGATAAACTCGTCTGTTCGATTAATGACAGGGAACTTGACCCAAATTGAATAGTCTTCAATTGTACGATACTCGTGTTCACGTTTTGCGATGGCTGTTTCACACCGAACGCAGCAATCAATCGAACGGAGTCCCCGGTATAGGAAGCCGCGTTCATGGGCTTTTTTCATCAGATACCAGGTGCCTTCAATGTATGGATTATCTAAGGTTCGGTAAGGACGATTCCAATCCATCCAGACTCCCAATCGTTGAAATTGCTTTGTCATGGTATCTAAATTCGAGAGAGCAAACTCTTGGCATCTTTTGGTGAATCTGTCAACCCCGATTGTTTTTTCAATATCCAGTTTCGATTTGATGCCCAGTTCCTTCTCAACATGCACTTCAATGGGTAATCCGTGCATGTCAAATCCTGGCGTATCGATTACACGGAGCCCTCGCATCCGCTGATACCGCAGAACCAGATCCTTCATAATCTTGTTCCAAGCAGTTCCAAGATGAATAGCACCGGTGGTATAAGGTGGACCATCAAGAAATTGGAAGACTGGTCGATTCTTAAGCCGCTCTGTGACCTGGTCATACACTTGGTGTTTCTGCCAAAACTCTAGTATCTCCTGTTCTAAGGAGAGAGAATCGAATTTCTTGGGAAGTTCTGAAACTGGCATATTGAGATTCTGCTCCAATAGTTCATAGCGTGACCCTAACACCCTTCAACTGCATAAAAATCATTGGGCGAAATTAATTACCTACCCCCCAAAGCCCTTGATGAACGAAACCAATATATGCTTTCAGACGTAAGTCAGACAAACCGAGCCCTCGCTAGGAGCAAGGCTACATGAGTGTACAACAACGCCAATACGTACTCAAAGTCTGTGTCGTAGGTGATGGAGCCGTAGGCAAAACTAGCCTCATCATCCGTTACACAGAAGGACATTTCCGCGAATCGTATATCATGACATTCCATCTGTAATTCAGATGGAACATGAAAGTTGGTACGAGTTTCGCGGTAAAAGAACTCGACTTTGGGGATACGTTAGTTAGATTACAGTTGTGGGACTTAGCAGGACAACCACATTTTAGTTCTGTTCGTCCTGTCTTCTATCGTGGTGCTGCTGGTATTATTCTAGTTTTTGACACCTCTCGTCGTCAGACATTTGATAATATTCCACAGTGGTATACAGAGGTTTCACAAGTAACGGGTGCAGTTCCGACCGTATTAATAGCGAATAAAGTGGATTTAGTGGAACAGCGTCAGACTTCAACCGAAGAGGCTATGGAATACGCAGAGCAACTGGGATGGGGGTATTTAGAGACTAGTGCCAAAGAGGGACAAGGTGTTACAGAAGCCTTTCGCCAAATTGCTTGGTCGTGCATCAGCTAGTCTTGCTGTTTCTCGGAATCGGAAAGAAAATCTGTGATTTTATGTGACCCAGTTTGATGAAGGTAGGTCGCACATTGTTGCGGTTCGATTTTTTTGTATTCTAAGCCGAGTTGTTCTAAGAGCGCATAGGTACCCTTAGTGAGACTGGGTGCTACGAGAATGCCCCGAAGTTGAGTTGATTCATGAGATTGGAAGCTTTTCATGTAGCTGTGTAGTTGATGAACTGCTTCGCTATCAGCTCTACGGCGTTTTATTTCAACGACTACTAGACGCCCTTCGTTGTCACGGGCGAAGATATCGATGAAGCCCGGTGCTACCTGTCTTTCACGTTGAATAGTACGGAGCCCGGGTTCGATCAGTTCAGGATGAGCACTGAGAATCTGTTGCATTTCGGCTTCAGTTAAATACATATTAAATTCGCCGGGATCCTCAACGATTGCAGCACTAAGCATGGTGAGAGAGTAGAATTCGATTCGAACCGTTTCGCGTGGCTTTGCACGGTTGGCGAATAAGAAGAGTGTGTCATTCTCAAAGGTGACTTTAATGGTCGCGCCAGGTGGCTGCCAGTTTACTGGTTCGACGCCGTTTTCTTTGTGAACTAAAATGCTGCCATCGCGTTTCAGAATTATTAGGCGTTCGCCTTCTGTCAGCACAGAGCGGGCACGACCTTGATATTCGACAAAGCATGTGCCGATGATTTGGATAAGTCTTTTCTGCAATAAGGCATCGTTGAGCATTGTTTGGGCTTGTTCAAGTGAAGGTGACTGAAGAAGCCAAATCTTGTCGTTAACTGAATATTCATACTCAGGCAAAGTCAGTCCCGTCGGAGTCACCCAATATGACTAAATAAGTATTCACTTATTGATAGAAATTGTGCACAAGATTAGATTGTACAATGAGTCAGCACCCACTTACCATCTTCGTTATCGCCAGATTCAACGGATGAAATATCAAGCAATAGCTCCATTTCTCATTGAGGGTCCTATCATTGATGTGGGAATCGGAACAGGAATTGGTTTACCTTCGCTAATCAAATTTTCTCCAATAGTGGGTGTTGATGGTGCTGTTGAGATGTTAAGGTATGCTATTGAGCAGATCAAGGAGGAGAATTATAAACAGCGAACTGTGTCCTTAGTGTGTGCCGTAGCTGAAGCCTTACCCTTTCGGGATCATAGTGTTCCCACAGTTGTCAGTATCACTGTTATACAGAACTGCGCAGATATTCATCAAGGAACTGCCGAACTGATTCGCGTATTACAAAAAGATGGACTGTGTGCAATTACCAGTCTTTCGAAAACCCTGCCTCTTGATGAACTCGAATCGGCTATTAAAGCTGATTTCGCCTTGATTTCACAGTTTGAAAATCTTGCCGATGAGGATGATGGCATAGTGTTCCAGTTGATATAAATGAAGCAAATTTCTGTTTCCTTGCTTATCCATCCGACCGTTAGCTTTAAGTGTCAAATGACAATTAGCAGGACTACTCTCGAGGTTGAAGACCGTGGAGAACCAGCCCATCAAAATCTTACAAAAGGCTACAAATAACTTAATCTTAATTAAACTCAAAGATGGAAAAGAATATCGAGGTCGTCTGAAGGAGATTGATATGTACATGAACCTCGTTCTTGAAGGGGCTGAGGAGCTCATGGATGGTAATCCAACTGCTAAATTTGGTGAGGTTTTGATTCGGGGAAATAATATCCTATACATTAAACCCGATCTTACCCAAATTATCTGGGAAAACAAAGACTAGGTTCTGTTCCATCAGGAATTTATTTTCGTCCTGATTCTTCATTTCGTCTTTCGAGTCGATATGCCTCTATAAGACGTTCTAACGCATCTGCGGCTTCCTCTCGTTCCGAAACTTTATGTCCTTCTTGCCAGATTCTAATCTCTTCTTCTAATTGCTTTACATCGACAACCGCAAATTCATCAACCAGCGTAATCCGTAGTTTCTTTGCTTCAATAACCGGGATATGGGAGGCAGTGAACTGCTCGAGTGCTAAATGCGACATCGTCCCGTTTGACATGATTACTTGGACACCAAATTCGATTAATTGTTCTGCAGTTGAACTGCCACCACCACTTGGATCCTGAATTAAGATGATTTTTCTCTTTCTCTTTGAATAGCGAGTTGTTATTCGTCTTATGTCATCTTGCGAAAAATGCGGAAGCACGAGAACAGGTTGTACTTCTCCGAGGTTTTCTAGGCGTCGCATTAGTTTCAAGCTCGAAATCGTTTGCTCGGCGTTTTCAAGTTCCTTATCTGTTTTCTCGATTCTATGTCGGAGCCTATCGATCTCCTCATTCTTTCTTCGAATTACTTCATCTCGTCTTTGTTCGCGCTCTTCAAGATTCAAAACCCGATTCAGTTGTCGCTCAGTTTGTCGGGATCTCTCTTCGATTTCCCGAATTGTCGCTTCCCTTTGTACAAGTTTGTGTTTCTCGTATTCTAATTGACGTGTGAGTGAGCTAACTTGTCGCCGTAATTGCTGAATACACTCTTGAAGTTCTTCAATCGTGAGAATTTTCTCTGCGGTACTAGCGGGTTTGGGAGAATCAGTTTCAAATGGTTTCAAATCAGGTAATATTATGGACTTGTCAAGGGCCTCATGAATGGGGCCCCCTTGTAGAATCACCTTGGTGGCTTCAGCTACTGAATGCTGGTTTTCGCTCTCGTTTATTCGAGTTCGGAGAAGTTTCAACTTCCGTTCGTAAGTTAGGAAAACATTACCTATGGCGGCTAAAGCATCCCGCTGATGGGCGTTGTGGGGTTGAAACTCGGAATCTTTAGCTAATGATTTTGCCAATTCGCGCTTTTCAACAACTGAAAGTAACCGCTCTGGTACATGAAGGGGTACCTGCAGGGTGGTGCTAAGTTTTTCGATGAAGTTTGGTGCTGGTGACACATCGGCAGTGATAAGTATCGGCTTTCCGTAATTGACAAGATATCGGATCACATCTCCCCGCGACATCCCTCGACCACTATGAAGGGTAATAATTCGTCCTGATATGTCTGAAATTGCTATGCCGACTGTTGTTCCTGAATCAATGCCAACAACTAATGATTGACGGGGGCTTAGCTGCTCGATCCTATCCTTTTGTTGAAGGTACAAAATCGTACGGTGTTTCACGGGTGAAATACGTACTGCTACTCCTGCAATACGATTTACTTCAGAGTGGACAATCCTGGTCACATTATCAATAGAATCATAAATGTGGATTACACAGCGTGACCAGCCATGAGAGGTTCGTGTCTCATACTGATCGAAATCCATCTGGGATTTCTCGAGTTTTTCAATAATGTTCCGAGCAACCTGCTGGATAGCTCCATGCATTCGCCTTTGAAATCGGCCTTGAGAAAAACCACCGGGACCAATATTTCTCGATCGCGAGACTGTGATTTGAGTTTCTTGAGTTAAGACCGAAATCTCTGTGCCAACGCCTATGGCGGCAAGCTGAGCGATTATAGTTGCCGCTTCAATAGGTGCAAGGTGTTTCTTGTCTCCTAATCCATGTCTTTTTGATAACTTCGATAATGAGGTCATCCCATGAACTGGAGATCCGGTTACCTGAATTATCCGCGTTTTTGAAGGAATTTTTGAAAGAAAATCAATTACACCTTTTTCAGTAGTAGCTAGCTCAAGCAAATTATCAGTAGCAAAGATATCGGGTTTCACTTGACGAACTTTTGCCAATAATTCAGTGCGTCTAACAGAGTCAACAGTTTCAACATGATTTCCTTTTAGAACAGCCAAGGCATAACGCGGTTGTTTTCGCGCGGATGGCGAACTCTGAGGAAGAATATCGAAGCCAACGATTGTTTGAGTCCTCTCAATCATTCCGTCTTTTCTCATTTGGATTGGCTATCACCCTTGCAAGAGTTTTTTCGACATCGTATAGTATGCGAAATCTCCGTCTGAAGAATGTGGTTACATTCGTTAGGTCTCGCCTGAGCAACCATAAAGCATTGGGATGTGTTAAAGGCTGCCATTGTGGCCAATCAAAGAGAGTAATCTCATTGTTTTCATCAACAAATATGTTGTATTCACTGAGATCTCCATGAACAAGCTCCGCTTTGTGATAAGCTAATCTGACTTGTTGAATTATTTGTTCGAGAATATTTTGCGCGTTGTTCAATTCGATAATATTCAGCAACAATTCGCCTGACATTCTTGACATTACAATGACATGGCGATTTACAGCTATTGGCCTAGGAACTTTGCCTCCAGCATTTTCTAGTATTTTAAGCGCTGCAAATTCACGTGTAGCAGCACGTTGGCTGAAATCCATCCAAGAATGCAATGATTCATCCCTAAGAGTGCGCAGACGCCGAACTCGTCGAAAGCTTGTTCGACCCCATCTTAAAAATTTCACAGCCACCTCTTGATTATCTGCATCGAGAGCGCGGTAAACAGTGGACTCTTTTCCCACACCATAAGGTTGTCCCAGGGAAATAATCACATCCTTTTGGGCTAGGTCATAAAGTGCAAGAGCATCATATCCGGCCTGGGAAATCAGATAGCCGAGATAGCGTTCTTTTTTCCTTTGAACTAGACCCTTTTTATTCAACTTACTCAGAAGAAACAGTGCCTCTTCCCCATCAATTGCACTTCGGTTTTTAATTTCTTGGGCAGGGACATATTCGAATCGGTGAGTCATTTCTTCGAGAGTTTGAAGAACTTGGATTTCTTCTGGTTGAAGTTCTGGCAATATTTTCGCTAAACGATGCACATCGATCACATGAACTGGTATCCCATAGTGAAAAAATATTAGGTCTATCAGGATGCTGACTCTAATTATCAGGCGACTTTATTGAGCCCCTAGTTTTCGCATCCGAATCTAAGGGAAAAACCTTCAACATGGTGATTAAATGTTTAGATAGCTCTCCGCTTAATTAAATAGGAAACGTATATTAGGGAGAGCCGATGAATTGCCTACTGTTTCATCAAATTTACTATTGTGGCGGGAGTCCAAAACTTGATTGAACGATTTGAAGTACCCGATGAAGAGGTACCACATGTGGCTAAGGCGCTTTCCAGTAAAACGAGGTGGAAGATTCTCTCTCTTCTTCGTGACAACAGTATGGATGTCAGCCGAATCGCCAAAGCACTAAAACAAACTGAAGCAAACATTAGTGCGCAAGTCAAGATACTTGAACAAGCAGGGCTTATCAAAAGCCACTATGAACCCGGCGAGCATGGTGTTCGAAAGGTATGTGAACCGGCTGTAAAACAAGTAATAATAAATGCCGTATAGAAGTGCTGTTTCCTCCATTTTCAGAATCGATAATGTCTAGCCACCTAGCGTACATTTATATGCTAATCAGGATACTGCTCAACTTCCATTCAAACTGATAAATTCTGAAGTAATGGTGTTGAAAAACTTGCCATCCGAAAGATCTCGTCTTCGATCACTACTCAGTCGATTTGGAACATTTCTTGAGTCGATTTTCATTTTTATCTTACTACTTAGCGGTATCGGGATCGTCTTTGTAAGCAAAATAACGGGATTGACAAATGCGGGACTACTTCTGCTTACAGTTGGCATAACGGTCCAGATAGGTGCGCTAGTTATTTTGGGGATTTTTCTGTATATCCGATTCTTACGACAGAGAAGAATCACTGCTGAATGATCCACCTCAATTAGTTGGGCTCTTAAAGGTATAAGACAAATTGTAATGGCGAGGGTTATTAGTGGACATGCTTTTTGCTATTATAACCACAGTATTCGTGTTATTCCTCTTGTTAATTGCAGCGATTAAAGATTATCAGGTAAGAGAAGTATCCAATTCGGTTTGGTTAATCGGCTTATTTGGCCTGCCCTTCACGATTTACCGGGTTGGAACAACAGGTTTGTGGTTTTTGTTCGGTCTCCAAGCAGTGTTGGTATTTTTCCTTGTCATAGCTAGTTTCCGCCTTGGTGTACTTGGCGGAGCAGACGGAAAAGCCATACTGACAATCTCGTTGCTCTATCCCTGGATGATATTAAATCCACTCTGGCTTTTTATCGCACCATTCGTCGTTTTATTTGGCGGATATCTATTAGTGGGAATCCATAGTATTTGGCTTCTGTTTCAGAACAGATTATCCTGGAAGCTAGTATCCAGAAGCGAGGAACGAGCACAGAAGCCAGAGAAGAAGATATTTTGGTTTACTCGACGGTTTTCTCTTTTATTAACTGAAGATAACCAGTGGAGGCAAATTGAGGTCCCGTTGGTTAGCTATATTTTCATAGTTTACACTGCTCTAGTGATTCTAACAAGTGTATTCCTATGAGTGTGCGGATTGTTTAAAGTTCGCCACCTGGCATTACAACCAGTCCCGAACTGCTGATTTCAAAGGGGAACCGCTTCAGACTGTGACCGGTTTGCCGCATTTTTCTAACGACGAGGCTTCGTCGAAGCTCTCGATCTTGTTCTGTGAGGGAGAGAATAATTAGCCCTTGAGCAATGAATTCTTCAACCCCATATCGGCTAAAACCATTCGAGCCTTGGGCCACTTCTGATGTCATGATAGATGTCGCCCCAAGCTCTCGGAGAAGGCTTGAAAGTTTGAATATAGCATTTCGCACGGCAGCAATTCCTTCAAACCTAATACCAAGACCTGAAACAGAATCGATGACGATTCGACGTGCGTTAATTCGCTTTGTTACTCGATAGATTTCTTGTGCAAGGGCGTTTATATCAAGTCCGGTTCGAATAGCGTGTGGTTCAGTTGTCGGTAGCCCAGCCTTGCTTGAGGCAGCGTCAACGATAATCAGTTTTTCTTCTTCCTGCAATTTTTCAAAGTTCCATCCAAAACGTGTTGCTTCGTGGCGTAACTCTTTCGGTCGCTCTTCCAAGGTGACAAAGACACCATTATCTCCGAAATTAATCGCACCTGAATAGAGAAACTGCATGCAGAAGATCGTCTTTCCCGTCCCTGCCCCACCAGAGACGAGTACATTACTTCCTGGTATGAATCCACCATGAAGGATTCCATCTAATCCAGGAATTCCTGTTTTCACCCGTTCAGATGTCTCAGACATCTTCTTTTTCCTCCTTTTCATTGATAGGTAATCCTGTACCTATCAGACTATCACCCTTTGATGGCTGCTTCAGAAACCAGAGTCTAGCATCAACTACATCAGGGTTGTCTTTTAATTTGTCAAAGATCTCTTGAAGATCCTTTGTGTTTTTACCGAGTATAAATGCAAAAATCCCGGTTTCATTTTCATTTAACGCAAGAAAGATAACATTAGGACGGCTTTCAAGTTCCGCTTTGATTTTTTGAGTATGTTCTATTGTTATATCGCGTAGAATATGGCCACCAATTTCAATGAACATGACACCGGATACAGTATATCCAAGCATTTCTTGATCAACGCTCACTGTGAAGCGTTTAATCACTCCTGCTTGCTGAAGTTTACGAATGCGAAATAAAATAGTAGTATCTGGAATGCTCTGATTCATTGCCTTCGACAAAGTTCTGGCAATTTGTGTATACTTCGCTCGTCCATCTTGTTGGAGCAAAGAGAGGATATGTAAATCCTTGTCATCCAGTTTCACTTAACTCCCTCGATGGAAATCTGTCTAAAACTTCATTGGGTAAGGGCACCTATTAAGGTTTCCTCAAACATTTTTCAATTCTTGAGCGAAATCCTTAATGTCCTTCACGGAGACAGAGCTGTGTAGTAGTAGACGAAATTGAACACTAAGAACCACACTACAAGAAAAATTAGCACTCCAGTGCCTAGGCCCTTCATGAGCCCCTTTCCATGCCCACCTACTTCCCCAGGATCAATACCCAGAATATAAATGGGAATGAGATATGACACGACGACCAATACCACTCCCACAAAAAAGCCTACGAGGCCCAAGGGACCCGAAAGGTTAAAGGCTAAAGCAATTGCTGCTCCAATAAAGGCGAAGATAAGTCGTGTGTAATAGATTAGGTCTTCAGGAGTAATTCGACTACGCCAAAATTGATTCCATGGCAACGGTTCTTCAGGTATAGATTTCTTCGGCAAGGGTGAACCTCCGTGAGTTCTGGAATGTCCGCATCTGATGTTTTCGTTATGCTACGTGAAATCAGGGATGAGTTAATCGGCAAATGGATTCTGAATATTTATCAACTTAACGGTACGTTGCTTTTTAAATTCAGTTCTGATTCACCAAATAAGACTTGGCTGTTAATCGAACCTGGTAAACGGATGCACCTCACTGCACTCACCTATGAACGGGAAGCGAAGCTCCGAGCTTTCTGTAAGGCGTTACGAAAACAACTTCGCGATCATAAAGTCTCGGATATCGCACAACACGACTTTGATCGTGTAGTGTATCTCCGGGCTGGGCCACCCGAAAAACGGTTTACTTTGGTGATTGAGCTTTTCGGTGGTGGAAATGCGATTCTACTGGATCCAAAGGACAGAATCGTGTCAGCTATGACGTTTCGTCGGATGAAGGATCGTGATATTGTTCGAGGAGCCCCTTTCCAGTTTCCCCCACTTCGAGCGATGGATCCACGGAACGTATCTTCAGAGGACTTAAACACTATCCTTGATGAATCAGACCATGAGCTAGTTCGGACGCTAACCCAAAACCTGAATATGAGCGGCACCACGATTGAGGAAATCCTGATACGTGCAAATCTTGATCCCAAATTACGTGCCTCAACTCTTTTAGCAAATCAAAGAAAAACACTCTACCAGGGGATAGGGGAGTATTTCCGTATTCTCACAGAGGAACCACTTCATCCCCAAATAATCCTCGACGAAGATAATGAACCCATAAGAGTCATACCTACTGAGAACAGCCTTTACCTAAATGCCCAGATAAAGAAGTTTTTAACATTCAATGAGGCTTTGGATACCTTCTATTCAACACGAAAGGAAGATACAGCTGTTGAGGTCGTGGAAGATAAGTATCAACAGGAACTAGCAAAACTCCAACGGCTACGAACCCAACAGCAACAACACCTAGATGATATGCGGTCCCGTGCTGCATCCAGTCGTGATGCAGCTAATGCAATCTATCGACATCTCAATATCGTTGAAGAACTTCTAGCTACCGTTCGAGATGCACGCCAACAGAATCTATCCTGGGATGATATCACCGCACGACTTGAAGACGGAAAAGGGAAACAGATTCCAGCTGCATTGATTTTTATTAAAATCGACAAGCATGCAGGTCGAATCCATGTCGATTTAGATGAGTTAACATTAACATTGGATATCCGTTTATCTGCAACAGATAACGCTAACCAACTCTTTCAGCGTAGTAAACAGCTGGAAAAGAAGGTGAAAGGTGCTACTATCGCTATTGATGACACTGAAGCCAAGATTGCTAGACTTCGAGAAAAACGAGAAGACGAATTAGTTCAGGTAGAATCAGAAAAACTAGTTAAACGGCGAAGAAAGCATTGGTATGAGAAATTTAGATGGTTTCGAACATCTCATGGTATGCTGGTTCTTGGAGGACGGGATGCTGGAAGCAACCAGCAATTAATCCGTAAGTATCTTGAAGAACCGGATTTGTTCTTCCATGCTGATTTCGCAGGGGCACCCATTGTGGTTGCGAAAACCAAGGGGCGAGAAGTTACGGATGAAGAATTTCTTGAAATTGCCACCTTTGCTGTTAGTTATTCTCGTGCATGGAAAGCGGGGTGGAGTACAGCAGATACCTATTGGGTGAAGCAGGACCAAGTTTCATTTAGCGCGCCATCAGGAGAATTTCTTCCAAAGGGTTCCGTGATGGTTCGAGGTGACAGAAACTATATTCGAAATGCTGCCGTTCGTATTGCAGTAGGACTGATCGTAGAAGAGGGGTTTCCGATGATCATTGCTGGACCTGAACAGGCGGTTCAGCGTCAGAGTGAAGTCTTTGTTGTAATCATTCCGGGAAAGATGAAATCGTCAGATGCCGCAAAGCGAATACGCAAGCAATTTGCTGATCAAGCCCCGGAGAACCTACAAGGACAAGTTCACACCCTAAGTATTGATGAGATAATCGCTATGTTGCCACCAGGTCCAGTTGACTTCATAAGTGAATAAGGAACCACTTATTATCAAGTGAGATGCAAGAGCCAAAGTATTTTCAAGGCAATTAGAAAATATTGTATATTGAGGTGAGGTCGATGCAAGTAGAGAAAGTTATGGCAAGCCCTGTGAAGACCATCGATAAAGATCAGACCATACCCGCTGCATTAGACATCATGGAGAAGCTAGGGATATCTGCAATCCCTGTTACAGATGAAAATCGCTTAATTGGATTAATTACAGAACTAGATCTTGTCGACCGATTAGGATCTACACGTGCAGGGAAATTATCACCTGCAAGCATTCACATCAGCTCAGTCATGGAGCTCAATCCGCAAACCGTTGATCCATCATTGGAAATATTTGAGGCGGCCAAGTTACTTCTGAACCGCCAGGAAGGAGCATTACCCGTTGTGAAAGAAGAAGAAGTTGTGGGTATTATTACCAATACGCATTTCGTAAAACAGTGTCAGGATATCACCAATATTAGGGTGCAAGACCTAGAATTAGAAAAACCGATCAGCGTAAGCCCCACAGACCGAGTGGTTCATGCCCGGCAATTAATTTTAGCTGAAAAAATGCCTGGACTTCCTGTTTTTGATGAAGGGAAGATTATTGGGTTGGTTACAAAGAAGCAGCTAGCACTCGGATTTGCCGCGTTTCGACGAGAAATTCCCGCCAAGTATCAGAGTACGCGATTACGGGAGTTTCTTGTATCAAACATTCTTACAAAGACTGACTTGACAACAACCCCTAAGATGACCGTTGGTGACGCCGCGAAACTGCTGCTCCGTGAACACCAACACCTTTTACCCGTAATGAAAAAAGATATCATGCAAAACATTCTCATTAGACGTAATCTCGTGAGATTAGTTGCAAATCATTTCATCCCAAAATAAGCTGCTTGAGAGTATTTCGGAGACAGAGCGATGACTAGACTACTCACACTTGAAGATGGGATAATACTCACCGGATTTGCTCGACAAACCATTGAAAGCCATATCCTCCACAATCAAAAGGCAGCCTTTCCCAAATCGCCGTCGGAAGCGTTAATGGAACATCGCAGTGTTTTTGTTACGCTGAAAAAACGTCATCCGCGAAATGAACAGAAATGGGAATTGAGGGGTTGTATTGGCCATTTACAACCTGGACCAGATAGCCACTATCAATCGATTTCTTTACTTGAGGCAACACGTCAAGCGGCGTTGAGTTCCGCACTCGAAGACCCCCGATTTCCTCCTGTACGTGCCGATGAATTGAAATCCATCCTTGTAGAGACCAGTGTTCTAACATTACCTCAAGAAATCTTAACGACTGATAGGACCAAACTTTCGGACCAAATTAAAATTGGTACTGATGGTTTAATTGTTCAAGGAAAAGGCTGGCACCGAGGTCTTCTACTTCCACAAGTTGCCCCTGAACAAGGGTGGAATGCTGAGGAATTCTTAAAGGGTTGTTGCCAAAAAGCGGGACTTCCCCCAAGTTGCTATTTGGACCCTGTAGTAAAGATTCTGAAATTTCAGGCTCAGATTTTTGCTGAATCAGTTCCGAACGGAGAAATTAGAGCACGGGAGTTCTAAACTACCGTATCTCAGATTGGAGCGGTGGTGTATTATTTACTTCATCGAGCACCATTAAAGTATCAATACTTGTGATTCCAGTAACCTTTGATAGCGATTTATGAAGAAATGCTGTGAAATCTGAAATACCACCTGCAAGTAGACGGACAACCAAATCGACGTTTCCAGCGGTCTTGGTTATCGAAAGGATTTGAGGGATTTTGTGGAGTTGCTTTGCAACCGCTTCGGCTTTGCCATGCTCTGTGCGAATTAATAAAAGGGATTGAATTGGCCATCCAATTTTCGCCCAATCGAATTCTGCACCCAGCTTTGTTATTATTCCTCGAGAGACTAGGCTGTTAATCCGATTTCGTGCTGCAGTTGCACTTAAGCCAACACTCCGTCCTAGCTCAGAGAATGATATTCTCGAATTTGTTTGAAGAACTTGGAGGATCTGCAAATCCACTTCATCTAACATATGTAGAGCTCCCTCGAAATAGGGCTTAGGCTTTATGACTTAAAAGCATAGCCGCCAAGAAACAATTCGATGTCTATTCCTGATACAATACGGCTTCAGTGTCTGAAAGAAATTCGACCAACCGAGTTTGATATTCAAGAAGCAACCTCAGTTTTCGAAAAAATACGCAAGGCCATTGAATTCGAAGGAACCGAGCGAAATATCACTTTTGCGTTTATTAATTTAGAAGGTTCTTCGGGTCGAAAACAGACACAGCTCCGCGGTTGGAAAGAGCTGGACATATTCGTCGGATTACCGGTGTCAATTGTGTCAGATTCACTAGAAGACAAGAAAACTAGAAAACCTATGATTCGCCGTTTGCTGAAAAAGATGGTGAATGATGTAGCCGTTAACGCTGCAAAAAGTGCAGGATCGAAAGAAGTTGAAATTGCTTACGCGGAACATCCCTACGTAATAGCTCAAATAGATAATTATAAGGTTGACATCGTTTTTTGCTTCGATTTAAACAAAGACTATATTGCTAGCAATGGTCCAATCACCGCTGTCGACCGAACGCCGCATCACTCAAATTTTGTGGATAAGCATCTTACTGACGCCCAACGGGATGATGTCCGTCTTCTCAAAGCTTTCTTCCAAACATCTTATGTCTACGGAGATGCGAGTCCAGTTGGTGTGAGTGGCTTTACGGGTTTCAGTACTGAGATGCTAATATTTCACACAAAAGAATTAGAACCAGCATTGGAATACTTGTCTCAGTCAACACCACAGCCACTCGATTTCTTCAACCGTGATGCTGATTCATTGAAACGAAAATTCACTAACGATTTTTTCATCATATCTGACCCAGTAGATCCTAATCGCAACATTGCCTCTAGTATTTCCAAACGTGCCTACCGTTACACTACTCACCAGTCACGCCAACTTTTACAGAGCCCCTCTGAAGTTTTTTTTGACAGAAGACCCATTCCCCAATTATCTGAGACGGAACTAGGCTTGTTGGAACCAAACTTCTTTGTCATCGAGTTTCATGACCAAACAGGGTGGCATTATACGAAAACCCGTGATAAACTCTATCGCTATTTCTCAACACTTGCACGTTTCCTCGAACAGGAACCGACAGGAGAATCACGATTCGGATTAGCAACCTTTGAAGAGCTTTTTCATGGTGATATATTCGCAGTTGCGCTTCACGTTGAAAAAGCAAAAGTGAGTCAGTCATATACAAGAGCAGGACCGCATCAAAGCCATGTTGAAGGCGTTAACCAGTTCATAAAAAAACATCCTGAAGCCTTTTTGAAAAATGGTCGATATTACACTAAGATCGCGAGAGCATTTACATCGGCAGAAACAGCGCTTCGTTACTATTTATCAGAAAATCAACTCTCTTCGAAATTACCGGTTATTGATGTTTCTAGAACCGGCTCAACACAGATTGGAGCACAGGCATTATGGATTCTTACGCGTGCAGTACTACCATTTATGACATTAACTTAAAACGAAAAGTTTACGAAATTATAACTTGTTTTTCGCCTCATAGACGTGAACTGAATATCCAGTCTCTCTTTGAAGGGGAGCTTCGAAGAAGGCGATAATATCATCTGCATTCTTCTTAACGAGTTCGTCATTATCAAGCGCTACTAGCCGAATCGCACCGTAGGAATACTCAAAAAGGCCTATAACTGGAGGCATCTTGTTCTCGTCTTTGACTAGTTCAACAACGACGTAACTTGAAGGAAGTTTGTTTATCCCTTCAGGTGATTGTATCTGAAAGTTAATTTTGTGAGTTTGTGAAATCCCTTTTAGTTCATTGATATATCTTGGTCGTATCATATGTGCACCAGTTTTGTCAAGTACATCACTTAGAACACGTTCTTTTGACCTTAGGGTAATTCGCCACTGATTCACTTGTAGCCACCCACTTTACTATAAATCACAAACTGTAAAATAGTGTATTGCAATGCGTTTAAACGGTTCGGCAGGATGGTGAATCTGATGGATATCGCCGAGGTTCTAACAAAGGGAACAGCTGGTAAACAGTATCTGCTTTTAGGAAATGAAGCGATTGCACGTGGTGCAATTGAGGCAGGATTGGAACTCGCAGCTACTTATCCTGGCACTCCCTCCTCAGAAATAGGTGACAGCCTCTCTCGTGCAGTTAAGCAGGGGAATTACTTCTTCGAGTATTGCACGAATGAAAAAGTCGCAATGGAAGTGGCAGGTGCTGCAGCAGTGGCGAATGCCCGATCCCTTGTAATCATGAAACATGTCGGGCTCAACGTTGCATCTGATGCGTTCATGACGCTAAATTACATTGGGGTTCGAGCGGGCTTGGTTATTGTGTCTGCAGATGATCCTGGCTGCTGGAGTTCTCAAAACGAGCAGGATAATCGGTTATATGCGATGCTAGGTGATACAACCATGCTCGAGCCAGCAGATCCGCAAGAAGCAAAGGATATGACTATTGCCGCTTTTGATTTATCTGAAGAATTAGAACAGCCTGTGTTACTCCGAGTTACTACACGTGTCAGTCATACACGTTCGGGTGTTAAGCTAGGAGTTATTCGCCCCCCACGGAATAATCCGAATTTTGAACGAAATCCATTTCGGTTTGTACCGGTTCCGACTGTCGCTAGAAAGCGACACCCAATTCTGCTTGAAAAGGTGAATCAAGCTACAGAAATCTCAGAAAAAACTCCGTGGAATAAAATCTTTGGAAAAGGAAAACTCGGTATCATTACTTCTGGTGTGAGTTTTAATTATGTAATGGAAGCCCTTGAAACGTTACAGTTGAAAGCAGCAGTCTTCAAGATCGGAATGTCTTATCCATTGCCAAAGAAAAAAATTCAGAAGTTCGTTGCTTCAAAAGAAAAGGTCATTGTCGTAGAGGAGCTAAAGCCTTACCTTGAAAATCACGCACGTGCTTTCGCACAAGAAAAAGAGATCATGGTTCCAATTCTGGGAAAGAGCCAGGGATATTTCTCGGAAATTGGTGAATTCACCCCCAGAACCGTCATTGAAGGCGTTGCTAAGGCCTTAGGAAAGGCAATACCACCGGAATACGCAGATGTTGATAACAAAATTTCTGAAACTCTTGCCACAGCTCCTCCCCGGCCTCCTATCCTCTGTGCAGGTTGTCCACATCGTGCAACATTTTATGAAATCGCGACTGCAACTGGACGAAAGGGCATTTACCCAACAGATATTGGATGTTATACATTGGTAATTCAGCCTCCTCTCGAAATGGCTGATTTACTTCTTTGTATGGGATCAAGTATCGGAACTTCTTGCGGACTTACAGCTGTTTTGGATAAACCCATTGTGGGAGCTATTGGTGATTCCACGTTTTTCCATTCTGGAATTCCCGGTCTTGTTAATGCGGTATACAACCAACATCCAGTGAAGATTATTGTGGTGGATAATCACACAACCGCAATGACCGGTCACCAGCCACATCCAGGAACGGGAATGACTGGTATGGGTGTTCCAGGCAAACAAATCAGTATTGAGGCCGTGGTACGGGGTGTGGGGGTTGACTACGTTAAGGTAATCGATCCTCTCCAAGTCAAGGAATCGATCCGTGCAATGCGCGAAGCTTTGGCATATGATGGCCCTGCAGTGGTTATCTCGCGAAGCCCATGTGCACTTTTAGAGAGTGCCCGGAAGCGCAGTGCTAATGAACCAATAATCCCCTATGAGGTTGATCCAGAGAAATGTCAGGGTTGCCGGGTGTGTACAGATAAATTAGGTTGTGCCGCAGCTATTTGGATAGGTGAACACGCGGCGATTGATGCAGACTTGTGTTCAGGATGCGGCGTGTGCGCGCAGATTTGCCCCTATAAAGCAATTCATGAGGCAAAGGCGAATGAAAGAGTATAACATCATGTTTACGGGAGTGGGGGGGACCGGTGTTCTAACCGCTGCTCGAATCCTAGCATCAGCGGCACTCGCTGAAGGAGAAAACGTTCGAATGGGCGAGATTCACGGTATGGCTCAGAGAGGCGGTGCAGTGGACTGTACTATTCGAATTGGGAAAAGCGTTCATGGTCCAATTATACCGACAGGCAAGGCAAACTTGCTCTTGAGTGTTGAGCCTGTTGAAGCCTTAAGAAATGTCGATCGAATAATGTCTTCTGGTACTATTATTGTGGGTGAATACCGAATTACGCCAACGGGAGTTTTACTTGGCCGAGATAAATACCCTAGTGACGAAGCGATATTACAGGACCTAGCCAAGTTTGCGAAAGTCATCACCTTCGATGCGGCTAAGCTGGCTCAGGAGGCAGGAGGTATTCTGACTATGAATACAGTCTTAATTGGAGCTATCATCAGCTTGAACCTAATTCCCATTAAAGAGGAAACTGTGATTGCGGCTATAAAGGAAATCCTTCCTGAAAGGTATCACGCCATGAACATTTCCGCCTTTGAAAAAGGGAAAAATGCTTCAAAAAAGACAATTGCAGTCTAGCGGTTTAGGGTAATGGCCGCGTAACCAACAATTGCTTCTGAGCTACCCCGAACATCATAGCTTGTCGCATATTTCAGACACGTTCCATGTTTAGCACCTAACTCTTTTGCTATTGCTATGGTGGTGGCAACCGCGCTTGCTCCACACATAGTTCGATTCTTTTGTACTACAGTATCTAGAAGGGCTTTGCCATTCAGTTGCTCAATTTTGGTAATAAGGTCGCCATCCGTTTCATGAACCCATTTGATGATTTTGTCAACCGGACCACTTCCGACTGGAGCATAATCGTAGTAGTATTTACCGTAATGTGTGAAATCAGTGCTAGCGATAACGAATACATCACGTTTGCTTTTCTTTACGGCATCTGCGATTGTTAGACCCACTTTTTCACAAATGGAATACTTCGAAGATGACATCACAACTGGGACAATTTGAAAATCACAGTCTTTGCCTAAGTATTGGAGAAATGGTAACTGAACCTCGACTGAATGCTCATTCAAATGGGCTTCTGTACTATCCACGACACAGTTAGTCGAAGAAGCTTGATCTTGAGTTAATACAGATTTAGCAAGAGAGGAGTCTATGTTGCACCTGCCTAGTGGAGTTTCCCATACTCCTTCTGACATCAAAGCGGCTCCAGGAAAGCGCATTGGTCTATGTTTTGTACCGATGATAATGAATGTCTCTGGAAAACCTTCCCCTGCAATGGCATTGTAAAGGTGGGAAGCGATGGGTCCTGAGTAGATATAACCTGCATGCGGAGCAACACCGGCAACTAATCTATTCATACGTTTAGGATTAAGTGGGGGAATAGGCCCAGCACCGTGCAGATCTACAAATGCCGCATGAATTGATTTTTCAAGGGCCTTTTTTTCTGGAGGATAAAAACCGAATGCGGCAGGCTGTCGTATCTTTCCCATGATATCACCTGTAAAACAATTCACACAGTAACCAAAAAGGTTTTTTCGCATGTTATGAGGTGTCGGTGTGTGGTTGAAATGGGTGAACGCATGGACGAAGGAACAACACGAGCTCTGCGAAATTTGGGCTTAAGTAGTTATGAGGCCCGTGTTTACATCTCTTTGGTCAGAAATGGGGCACTCACAGCCAGTGAAGTTAGTTCACATTCTCGAATACCCTTTAGCCGCGTATATGATGTCTTAGCAGCACTTGAGCGAGGAGGATGGATTACTGTGGAACAGGGGCGGCCGAAGCATTATGTTCCCAAAAGCCCTCGTGAAACGGCGAAAGCCGCATTCCTCTCAGCTCAAGACCGTTTAGCAGGATGGGAACAACAGGTCATCGAAAATCTACAGCCATTATTTGATGAAAAAACAACAATCTCTGCCCCAGAGGTTCATATTCTCCATGGTTCGAATAATGTCCGGGCAAAGTTGAATGTTGCACTCGGACAGGCGGAACGAAGCGTGCTTCTTTCATGGGGGATCATCAGTGAAGAAGACATAGAGTTCATTAGCCCCACATTACTTCACCTCCGTGATCGAGGAGTGAAAATACAGATTCTAGTATCTGAACAAACCCTAACCGAGAAAGTGCAACGACTTATATCTGCAGTTGGCGAAGGCCGGACGCGAAAGGAAATCTATGGTGGTGGCGCCATTATTGATGAAAAACAGGCAATAATTATGCTGACGACAGAGCCTACGGAGTCTCTAGCAATTTGGACTAGCCACACCGAGTTGGGAGAGCTAGCGAAAATTTACTTCCTCTATCTTTATCAATCGGCTGATCCGCTGACCTAAAACCAAGTCATTTTGTTTCTTGGGTCTCACGTTGAAGTTTATCAAGAAGTACGATTGCCACACCTAAAGGAACACGGAGTTGAATTGCCAGTTCCTCTTCGGTTATCGTGGGATGTCTTGGAAGAATTTTGGTTCGAGTGTAATCGAGAAGATGAGGATAGAGAACCATGGATTTCACTGTCTCCTCCAGAATGACCCGCCAATCTCTGGCACCAGAAGGGGTGAATTCTAAAATTTCCGGTTTACTCTCTTCTTTGGCTTCGGTTTCTTTCTTCTTAGCAGGTTTTTCCTTTTTGAAATACGGATCTAAACCAAAACTCATCTCGTCTTTCCCACTTGAGGACTTTAAACACGAAAGGCTAATTAGGCTTGTGGCGGTGGTGGTGTTGATGCCCCGAGAAGGATTTTACATAATTCGATGTCCAAGATGTGGGCATTACACCTATGCCCCCACGCACCAACAAACACGTTTGTGTGTATACTGTCAAAAGATTTTCAAAATTAATCCGTTAAGCGCAGTCTTTGTGGATGATGCAAAGACTGCCCGTGCAAGAGTCAAACTCTATCAGACTGGAAAACACCACAAAGATTACATGGATGCAGTGGAGAAATCGCGAGATAAAATCCAACCACTCATCCCGGATACAAATCTGAATTTAGAACAGCTCCAGGATACCAAACAGATGATCCAACCTGTACCCATGCGACGCCGAGAATTAGAACGCATTCTATACCAACTTGCACGAAAAAACCCACTTGACTTCCAAGTATTGGAAAAAGAGTGTCGTAAAGTCGGAATTCCTTGGGACTGGGTTGTTCAGCAGATAGAAGCCCTCATTCGTTCAGGACATCTGATTTCACCCAAGCCTTGGCAAGTTCAACTAATAACAGAGGAGAGAGAGGTTCCTGATAACCAGACGAAAAAAGTCAGTTCAACAAAACTTGCCCAGCTACTCGGAAATGTTCTCCGCAATTCACCGGTTCCGCTAAGTCAGGATGAGTTGGCCAATCACCTTGAAGAAGGAGGAGTTTCAAGCGCCGGGATTGAAGAGGCTTTGAATCTGTTGCGAAATCAAGGGTACGTTCTTAAGACCTCAACAGGAACCTATAGGTGGACGGGAGATTAACTTTTCACCAGGATTGATAAGTTAAAATTTACAATCTAGCTAACATGGATTGAACATATGCCTGCCGTCTATTATCTTGCTCAACAGTTGTATCGCCACCATTCAGGAGAAGTGATAGATTATGTGCTTATATTATGGCTCTATTCTAATCCCTATGAAACTAGACGTCGCTCGTTAGCATCATTACGTCGCGTTCTGAAACATACCCCAGAATTTCAACGTCATGACGGGAAACCAAATGTCACCGATGATGAATTAAACCAGATTATCTTCGCGTCCCTTCAACGATTAAAGAAGCAGAAATTTGTAACTGTATTTTCAAAGACTGAAACAATAGCACAGATTTCACTGACGGATAAGGGCATAGAATTCGTAAGGTCTCATTTGACTGCTGAAGAAATGCAATATCTTGAGGAATCTGGTCATGTCACCTAGCAAGTGAGAGAATCTTCAGCCTTGCCAGTAGACCGCTCAAGATATATGTAAGATGATATCTCATTTAAGGGGTAGTAAGTTCTCTGAGGAGCCCCACGGATTTGGCGTCGAAGGTTAGAGTGGATGAAGCTGTACGGGCAGAGTTAAAGGTGCCAGCCATATTTTTAAAACAGGCATATCACCTGTATTCTTCAAAACAGGTCCGCCAAGATCTAATCCTGCCCTCGCTGCGTATTCTCGCAAATCATCTAGGTACTCAAGAGATTGGACGTGAACCTGAAGCGCTCTTTGCCGCCGCCACCTATATCGCCTTTCGCCATCCTAATACCTACCCGAATCTCGTTCCTCGCAGCTATTTCTCAGCAGAAGCGCCTCAAACTGCAAAGCGACGACCAGCAGAGCCCCTCTTTCACCAATCATTTGATGTTAAGGATACGAGCATAGAGTGGTATGTAAAGCGGATTGTTGAAAAGTTAGACATTATTGTCCTATACGATGAACGAGGACTTCCCTACTACCTTGAACAAGCAGGACCAATCTTTCGGTTAATTGATGCTTTGGCTGAGGAAGCAGCAATTGATGCCGTCATATCTTCAAAAATTAGTGGTCGCCCTCTTCTTTTAGAACCTATTGTAAGAGGAGTTCTGAATCGCGTATTCAATATACTACACATTCTCCCAAGGATATTTTATAACTCCTTATACGAGAACCTGCTACCTCATGTTGAGGCTTCGGTTGAAAGATCCAAAGCCGCGTTGGAGGATTAACCACCATTTTCCATATGGGTTTTTACTTCTTCTACAACGGTACGTCCTGCAACTACTTGATCAATTGAATGAACCGAGGCACCACATGCTTCGAGAGCAGCTTTAACCTCTTCGAACCCGATGTTGTCACCTTCAACCGTTACTTTAATTGACTCCGTATGAGAGTCTACTTCGACCAGAGCGACGTTGACACCAACGACACCATCAACTTTTCCAACCAATGTTGCAATGTCCACAAGATTGGGGACATGCGGTTTGAGAACATCTAGAACGAGTCGTTTGATACCCGAAGGCATCTTCGGAATACACTCCCAGCAATCTTCATCATAAATTGCTTAGAGGTGTAAGGTTTGTGAAAGCTCTTGAAGTTTTCTATTCAACAAAAGTACACGTAGTACTAACGCACTTCGAAAGCATCTATTTTGGTAGACGTAGAAAGGCCTTCTTATTCGGTGTGAACACGGAAGAGGTCAATATCACCTTGCATCTGTGTTAGGAATTCCCGGGTTGAGCGCTCAATATCTCGTGATTGGGTGATATAGCGGCCAACGACAATTATGTCAGCTTTGGCTTTGAGAGCCGCTTCGATGTTGTTAGGTTGAATACCACCCGCTACTGAAACGAGGACTCGTTTTCCTTTGAACGCTGCTTTAACTTCCTTTACTACATCCCACTTATGATCTGCTCGACCTTCAGTGTCGATTCCCCGATGCATTATGATGACGTTGGGTGGCATTTTCAGGCTCTGTAGCTTTGTGATGGGATCTTCAACGTTCATCATGTCAATAAAGGAGTAAATCCCTAAACGATTGGTTTCGTAGATGAACTGATCTATGGTGTCAATTGATGCTAAACCGGCAACGACTACAGCGTCTGCGGATTCATCGAATGCCATATCGACTTCAACCTTGCCTACATCAAGTGTCTTGAGGTCAGCAACTAAGAATTTGTCTTTGGCTACTTCACGTATATCACTGAGCACTGTTGTTCCGTACCTTTTAATGAGGGGAGTGCCTGCTTCGAGGATGATATTATCACTTCGTGGTAAGGCTGTAATAATCTTCTTGGTCGCCTCTATACTTGGCAGATCTAATGCGATTTGAAGATATGGTGGTCGCCATAATCGTGGTACCCGAAATCCCATGATTGGATGGGTTGCTCGATCCTTGTCATACAAGATTTTGTCCACAGGCGGATAATTGGATAGGGCACGCTGAATTGACAGCTTTGTTGCGGCATAATTGTAATGATAAATCCGTCGATAGTCCTTAGCGTCAGGGTGGATGAAAACACTACAAATAATCACCCACTCATCCTCTTTGCCTTTGGGAATCATACCCTCTTCTAGGGCATCGGCAACGGCTTTGGCCACAGCAGCTTGAGCCGGACCAAAGATCTTCTCGGCATCACCCATATCTTTCACTGTCACTTTGGGTATGATGAGCGTGTGAGGTTTGGGTGGTAGGTTGGGCCTGATAACTGCTAAGAGGGGGGAATGGCCATGTGAGACATTTGTCATTCCATGAGCGAAAGCCGTACCAACAGGACCCGACTTTTCTCCGATAATTAGGTCGATATGGGCAATTTCGTTTCCTTTTCCAACGAGCGCTTCACCAACAAGGTATACCATTAGATGCGGTCCCCAGTATTGTTTTCAGAGTTGATAACTCCAACATCCGTTATAATAACGTTTTGTGACAATACCGACGGTGAAGAGTAGGAGAAAATATCATACGTCTACCAAGATATTTCTCGTTGGAAGAGAAGGTAGTGATTAATAAAGTTGGGATCACCTGTAGCTTGATAGGTATGGAGCCGCCA
>JBHLMI010000053.1:2466-6740 GCA_048938295.1 Promethearchaeota archaeon | reverse complement strand
AAATTCCATCAATGATTGGCTCCTCATCAGAGAGGCTCTCCTTCACGTGGAGAGCTAAAAATGAATGTGTTCGTCAACAAACACCTTTTGAAGAAAGATAGATGTACATGCCTCTATTCGGCGAAGAGGGTTGTCTGGTAGGCGCTGAGTTGACGACGGGGTTGGGCTGTCACTGTGCTTCGCTGCATCCATGGACGGCTGGGGTGTTTTTCTAACGTAAAGGTTTCCACTATCTCTTGGCGAGTATGGTGGATGAGTACATGGAACCGGTGACGTGCGGCTTGGCCAATTCGCAGTGGTGGTTTTGTGGCTCGTTTCGGCGCATCTGCGCTGACGATGACGGCAAGCTGTTGAGTGAAGGCAAGCTGTTTCAAGTGCGACGCGAGTTGCCCTCGACGAAAGACACGAGGGTCGATTGGAGCGCCACGTGTTGGAGGTTGAGGCATGTCTTCCTCTTCTTCTTGGAGAAGGTGCATGAGCCCGTTGACAAAGAGGATCGGCGCGTTTAGCGCGTGAATAGTGTTAGGGGCCTCACTGAGGAGTGAGAGCAACTGGTCGGTCGTGAAGGCACGTGCCACGTTAAGGCGTTGCAGCTGCTTGTCTGGGGGTGAGGGTACAGAGGCGGCGCGCAGGTGACTGAGGATTACGTCTGGTCGGATTCCGTTGTTTGCATCAATTACGACAACACTGCTGTGGGACCCGAAATGGAGAATTGCGGTAGCAATGGATAGTTGTAGCAACTTGGTGCAATTGGGACTTCCATAAAGGAGGTAGCTGAGCCCCCCTTCAAAGCCCCCTCCTAGGAGCTCATCTAGAAGAGGGATGCCGGTGGGACATCGTGTTCCGTAGCGCTGTGCCATCGAGAACGCGGTTTCAAACATCGTCTTCATCTTCCAAAGAGTGTGGAGGTTTGGATGCTTGGGGGAAAATGTGCTATTGGACTAGTGACAAAAACCCTCAAAAACCTCCAAACCTACTCACTTGAGTGTGGTGGGTTTGATTGGCGTATCGAGCGAGCGCACAGTTTTATGACCTGTTTGCCTTGGGAAAAGAGGAGGAACTAGCCTTCTACAGGAACCTAGCACAAGAAGCGGGGTCGCCCGCGCTGGAACTGGGAGTCGGCACAGGGACTTTCGCCTTTGCCCTAGCCGAAGATGGCATCACTGTAGTGGGGCTTGAGCAATCACGTGAAATGCTCCAGGAGGCACGAAAGAAACTCCAACAAGCCCCTCCAGAAATCGCTCGTCGCCTCCTTTTCATCGCAGGGAATATGAGCGATTTTCAGCTGGATCAAGAATTTCGGATTGTCTATGTTCCTTCTGGCAGCTTCCAATACCTCAATACGCGGAAACACCAGTTGGGCTGTCTACGCAGCGTCAAGGCGCATCTGCATAAAGAAGGATCCTTCGTCTTTGATGTCTGGGTGGGCGAATCTGACACTAGCGGTACTTGGCGCAGGTTAGAAACAATGTCATTACCGGAAGGTGGTGCTGTTACGCGTTCTATATCCACACGAGTTCAGGAATCTGAAAAGCTCATCGATACGGTGCTACGATTCGATGTTCAAAATGAAGATGGACGAATCACTGACACATTCTATGATTGGTCTCAGCTTGCGTTGTTAACCGTTGAAGACGTCAAATTTCTGTTGGCTGAATCCCACTTTCAAGTCGAAACCCTCTATTCTACTTTCACACGGAAACCGTGGAAGCCAGACTCTGATCGTGCAATCTTTGTAGCTGAGCCGATTTAGCCTATCCGCTCATAAGGGTAAAAAAGGGAACTCGGTTTGGCTCAGTTGAAGAAGTGTGATTCGATGCAGTTAAGGGAATAATATATCGATACACCATTGAAACTGAGTTTTGGTTGCTCAAAGTGCCTTTTATGAACAGAAACCTACTATAACCTGTTTCATTGGGATTCAGGAAACGTAGGTGTTTATTGTGTCCAAGTCGTCCACAGCATTCAATGTTAATCGTGTGAAACGGCAACTCGAAGTTTGGCTGGGAAAGGAAAACGTTTCTCGTGCTGAGGTGGATAGAATTTGCTATTCACGTGATGCGTGGCCTCTACGGCTAATCCGCTTGGGACGATTGGTTCTCGAATCTCAACCAGATCTTATTGTATGGCCCCAAACTGTTGAGCAAATCCAAAAAATCGTCCGGCTAGCCAATCAAGAAAAGATCCCAATAATTCCGGTCTCAGGAGCTGGAGGTGTTGCAGGTGGTACTCTTGCCATTACCGGGGGCATTATTATTGATCTCAAAAAGATGAATAGAGTACTCCAATTCGATACAGATTCGCTAACTGTTACCGTTGAACCTGGTATCCTTGGTCAAGAACTGGAAGAATATCTAAAGGCACGGGGATATACCTCAGGGCATTTTCCCTCCTCGATTTACAGCTCTGCTTATGGTGGCTTTGCAGCTGCCCGGTCTGCTGGCGTACTTTCTTCCAAATATGGAAAAATTGAAGACATGATCACAGGTCTAGAGGTCGTTCTTCCTGGCGGGGAACTACTCCGAACAAAGGCGGTGCCACGTTCGTCCATGGGACCGGATCTGAAACAGCTTTTCATTGGCTCCGAAGGCACCTTTGGTATTATCACCGAAATCACTTTGCGTGTTGCCCCCCAACCCGAAACCACCCAGTTTGCCGCATTTCTCTTCCCCAATCTAACTTCGGGAATGAATGCGGTGAAGCAGATTTTCCGCCATGATCTAAAACCCGCGCTTATTCGATTATACGATGAGAACGAAACTCGATTTGTATTAGGGCGCTTCAAATCGCCACCAGAAGGTGCTTGTGTCCTCAATCTCATGTACAGTGCTACCAAAGCCCTCAGTAGGCTAGAATCACATACGGTCAAGCAGATTTGCCTGGATGGAGGCAGTGAATATCTTGGACCTGGACCTTCGAAGCATTGGTGGGAAAACCGGTTTGACCTTTATTATCCTTCGAGCCTGAATTTGGGTCCAGACATGCTCTATGATGTGTTGGATGTTGCAGCCACCTACACTAACCTCGAAAAAATGTACTGGGCGATGCGTGAAGCCATCGAAGCGACTGGCGTTAGCACCATGAGCCACTTCTCCCACTTCTACCCTGATGGTGGCAACATCTATGTCATATTCATTGGTCACGAAGGAACGCCTGAAGAGGTCGAAGCCAAATACAATGAAGTATGGCAAGTCGGACTCAAAACTGCACATGAAGCTGGGGGAACTCTCAGCCACCAACATGGAGTTGGGCTGTTAAAAGCTCCTTGGATGCCCATAGAACATGGACCCACTGGATTCAAGCTCCTCCAAGCTATTAAACAATACTTAGACCCCAACAACATCATGAATCCTGGAAAACTAGGTCTTGGAACCCACAATCCCAAATCGAATAAAAAAGGGTAATCTTTTAAGAATAGATTCTGGAAGACTATTGGGAGATTTTTGATAAGAAAAAATGGTTTCACAATACTCCTTCTTCTTGGGTTATTCATCACCCTTTCATTAATCGGACCTTTACTGAATGCAACAACTCCATTAACCAGTCAAGACGAAATCCTGCTTAGACAATCACCTACATCACAAGAAGCATTTCCTCCTTTAGGATCTCCATCCCCCATGTGGGACGTAACGTTTGGAAACGATAAGGGATGGGCAGAATCCTGGGACATAATTCAACTCCAATCGGGATATCTCTGTGCAGCTGGTACCTTTGCATATGCCGCAGATTCTTATGAAGGTGATACCCATTACTTCGCAGCATTCTATATGCCCCCAGATTGTACGAGATTTTCAATGTATGAGGGTAGTGGTTGGGTTAATGGTACGCTGAGTGAAGCTCATTCGGTAGTCCAAAGTGATGAAGGATACATCGCACTGGCTGGTGCAATAGACTGGTACGATAATAAAAATAAAGCCTACATGGAAGTCTTCTATAATGGTTCCATGACTCCAGATTCATGGTATAATGGTTCTGTTTCCGATACAGCTTGGTCCATTATCGAACACTATCCTAAAGCTTTGGTTCTTGCAGGAGTAACAGAAAGCTTTGGGGCTGGAGGAAAAGATGCTTGGTTACTCCATACAGATCCAGACAAGTTTTGTACTGGTTCCTTTGGGAGACGGACACCCCTCCTATGGAATCGTACCTATGGGGGATCTGGGGATGATGAGGCTCGGTGTGTTGTTCACTGCTCCACTGGCGGATTCGCTATTGTAGGTTTTACTGAGAGTTATGGATTGGGCGGCACTGATGGATGGCTTATCCGTACTGAT
>JBHLMI010000053.1:0-2366 GCA_048938295.1 Promethearchaeota archaeon | reverse complement strand
GATGGAACCCCCTTAACCTTTCAAGCATTTGGTGGTTCAAGAGACGACGTAGCTCGATCTATCACAGTAGTTCGCTCTGGTGGATTCGCGCTTGCTGGTTATACTCAGAGTTATGGTGACGGTTATCGCAATGTCTGGGTGGTTCGTGTCCCCGAAGATTACCCACCAACTTGGCAACCACTTCCGAGTAACCAGACCGTTGTTTTGGGTAACAAGTTTATCTATAAATTGAAAGTCGAAGACCAATCCACGATTGATCAATGGTGGATTAATAATACAGCAGAGTTCAGCATTTCAGTTAATGGATATATTACGAGTCGTGCACTCCTTGATCCTGGTACTTATCCACTATTTGTTCAAGTAAACGACACTTGGGGAAATACTGCGTCTGCAATCTTCTGTGTGCATGTAGTACTACCAGAGCCCATACCACCGGTTTCCCTTCCATTTTGGATGGCTTATATTGTTGCTTCAATTATTGTGCTCGTTCTTGCAACTCCTTTCTTCATCTACTCCTATCTCAAGAAACGTGAAATTGAATGATATTTGCTAAGGAGTAAGGATTAAGTCTCATTCCAACCATGAGACTACTCGTTAGGTTCTATTGGAGTTTTCTGGGCTTGAATTCGAATACCCTCTCAACGAAACCTAGTTCCTTGGATGATTACGCCAAAATAAGCCGACTTTGCAGTCTATGTAATCGCATGTGTCGTCACTCGTGTCCCACCCACCTAATTACTGGTTCTGACGCGTGTAGTCCAATTGGCCGTGCGCTAATCATCGAATTATATCGTGGAAAAAAGAGTGCCCTCACCGAAGCCGCGGTTGATCGTCTATACCAGTGCAACCTGTGCGGAGCTTGTAAGGCTTGGTGTAAACCCCGACATGAACTTCCTCTTATTATTGAATTAGCTCGGGAGCGAGTGGTTGAGGAAAATCGGGCCCCAATGGGGATCTTGGAGCTGGATAAAGACGTGACAGATGTCTTCAATGTGTATGGGGAACCACACGAAACGCGGTTTGCACTGCTGAACGATTTACTCGTGAACACCACATCACGAGCAGACATCGTTTACTATCTAGGATGCACGACCGCCTACCGTCACCCTGAAATTGCCCAAGCCACTCAACAGGTCCTTCTGGCATTAGGTTTTGAACCTAAGTTTCTCTCAGGCCCAGAAGGAGAGGTGTGCTGCGGGTCCCCACTCATGCGGGCAGGATTCACTAAGACAGCGAAGACCTTAGCTGAACGGAACGTCCAAGCTATCGCACAATCCAATGCTCATACAGTTCTCACAACCTGTCCTGGCTGTACCCGAGCATTTCGCAAAGACTACCCTCGTTTGGGCGTCTCCCTACCAAAGAAGGTCCGAGTATATCACATCACTGAATTTCTCAACAAATATCGGAAACAGCTGGCTCTAATGCTGAACGTGGTGTCAAAATCCGCTCCAACATCTCTCGTATATCATGATCCATGCCATCTGGGACGGGAACTTGGGGTTTACGACCAACCTCGCCAGTTGCTAAGGCTCCTCCCTAATACTCAGTTGTTAGAATTTTCACACCATGCTGAATACGCTGACTGCTGTGGGGGTGGAGGGGCTTTGCAAATAACCTTCCCTAGGCTCGCCGAAGAAATCACAAAACGCCGCCTTGCTGATGCAGCTAACACTTCAGCCGAATACCTACTATCTGCTTGCCCCAACTGCAAACGCCACTTCACTGAAACCCATTCCGCAGATAAGGAACCACTGCAAATTTTGGATATCATGGAACTGCTGGCCAAGGTTCTTAAAGACCGAGAAACGGGAAGACGATAAGGTGCAATAGAACAACGATCAGGACCAACATTAAGCCATTTCCAATGAGCCAGGCTCGTTCATACTGCTTTGGAACATAGGTGATATTCCCAGGCGGGGCCTTCGTTCCCTTTTCTATATACGCGAAAGCCTCGAATGGATTTTTCATGAATCGATTAAGCACAGACCGCGTACTGGGTGCTAGATCAAGGAACAAATGACCTGCAACAGCAAGCAAGAACACCATTATGAAAAAGCGGTCAATCGGTGTCCACCAACCCAGTAGATAGATAGGAATGGCGAAGATTCCAACAATCACGAGAGGAACAAAGATGCTGTGGGTCACGATTGAACGGTGCCCAAGGAGCGGTTTCCAGTGCAGGTCGAAATCAGGAAAAATCCCACCTACCCAAGCGACCAGAATGAACCAGAAGCTTAGACCGGCGGGGAAAACCCACCCCATCAAGGGAACAATCCATCCAATGATCAACCAAGCAATCACGAAGCCGATGGTAGTCAAGAACACATGGTCCCAACCATTCATAAGTTCACACCGCCCCCCTC
>JBHLMI010000052.1:0-6919 GCA_048938295.1 Promethearchaeota archaeon | reverse complement strand
TCGTTTCCACCCATTGGCTTTACAAACAGCTTGATCATCCAAGACTTGTGATCATTGATGTCAGAAGTGACGACTTGTATGCTGCGAATCATATTCCTGGAGCAATAAGTATCAATGGTTCCCGCTGGATTACAAATCCTCCCTTTGGATTAGATGTACCGTGGATGGAATTGCCTGATGCTGATTATTTATTTAATCTTCTTGGCTCCCATGGTATAAGAGCGAATTCCAAAGTAGTTGTAGTTGGTTCAACAAGCGGTCCATTAACTGTACCTCCCATAGGACTCTACAATATCGCTGATATCACTAGAGTTGCCATGACACTAGTATATGCAGGTGTAAATCATGTCGGCATCCTCGATGGTGGATATGAAGCCTGGGAAAGTGACGGATACCCAGTAACTCAGGAATTACCTGTGATGACCCCTGTTCCGTTTAATGGAAGGGTGAAAGAATCGATGATTGTCGATACTGAATATGTCGAAAGTAGGCTTGGGAAGGCTATACTCGTTGATGCTAGAGACGCAATCGTTTACTCCGGTGTAGTAGTAGAGCCATGGCCTCCTAATCCAACACCGGGTCATATCCCAGGGGCTAAAAATTTGCCAGCACCATTACTCTGGAGCCTTGAAACTAATGAGGATGGAACATGGTTATATTCCGCCAAGTATTATGATATTGCTATTCTTAGGGAAATGGCAAGTCAAATCGTTGGTAGGAGTAGAGGCGGTTGGCATTGGTGTTGTTGGCATAGGTGCGACAGAGAAATCATTGTCTATTGTGGTGTTGGAGGTTATGCCAGTACAGTGTTCTTTGTGCTAAGTGAGGTACTTGGATATCGTAATGTCAGAGTATATGATGGCTCATGGCAGGCTTGGACAAGTTCAGGTGAGCTACCGGTAGAACCACCATTGGATATGGTGGGAACATAGTTGTGGGAGTAAAACTAAGTTATCCGATTTGATATCCTCGATATCATAATCTCGGATTCCAGTTAACATTGCTCCCACCTTTTTTTAGTGTGATTGAGAGGTTGCTCTCGTCGTCGAGGAGGCTACACTCTTGCATGTTCAATACTAGTGTAGCTGGCAATTAATAGAACTCGACCGAGGCAATTCTCAGCTCTGGACAGTCACAATATTCAAGACGTCATGCGGTGAGTCATGGCAACGTGATAAAAAAAATAAGCATGCAAAGAAATTATTTATAGATGATGAATTGAAAGAACCGTCTATGCAGTTGCTTGAAGGAGAAGGAATAAGAAAGCGCTTCGGCGGTCTTATCGCTTTAAACAATGTAGACTTTGCTGTAAATGAGGGCGAGATACTAGGACTAATCGGTCCTAACGGAGCGGGTAAAACCACGCTGTTTAATCTGATATCTGGTGCACTCCCTGCGACATCGGGAACAATAAAGTTTGAGGGGAGGGTCATTACTGGTCTAAAGCCCCACAAAATTTGTAGGTTAGGAATAGCGAGGACTTTTCAAATACCGAAGCCGTTTTCTAATATGACAGTATTTGAGAATGTAATGGCCGCGGCTTGCTTTGGTTGCCACAAGGATCAAGGGTTTTCCGACATTGAATCAGAACTCACCCAATTATTGGCGAAATTAGGACTGGCTGAGAAAGGTGATATACCTGCCGCCAGATTAACAGCGTTCGAGCAGCGACTCCTTGAGATTGTGAGGGGGCTCGCTACGAAACCTAGGCTCTTACTATTAGATGAGGCAATGGCTGGCTTAAATCCCACTGAATTAACGCAGATGCTTAAAATTGTCCGGGACCTACGTGACAGTGGTGGGACCACACTTTTCATGATTGAACATAACATGCGTGTCATGATGGAAGCCGCAGATCGCATCATGGCACTTGATCATGGCATAAAAATCGCTGAAGGAACACCCGAAGAGGTTGCCGAGAACGCCAATGTGATTGAAGCCTACCTGGGTGAGGATCATGCTTGAGGTGCAGAGCGTAAACGTATTTCGAGGAAAATCACAGACACTTTGGGATGTCTCCATGAACGTCGAGAAGGGAGAAGCGATAGCCATAATTGGTGCAAATGGAGCCGGTAAAACCACCCTCTTGAGCACCATAGCTGGCTTACAACAACCAGCCTCTGGCACCATTCTTTTTCAAGGAAGAGAGATTCAAGGTTTAGCCCCCAACAAGATTGTAGGTTTAGGAGCCTCATATGTTCCAGAAGATAGAAAACTTTTCGCACACATGAAAGTACGTGAAAACATCGACTTAGGCGCTTATGTTTCTAGAGCAAAGGCAAGACGAGAGGAGACGTTTGAAATTATCTACCAACTCCTTCCAATATTGAAGGAGAGGGAGAATCAGCTTGCCAGGACACTAAGCGGCGGAGAACAAAAGATGTTGACCATAGCACGAGGTCTCGCTTCTAGTCCGGAGTTGTTGATGCTAGATGAGCCCTCCCAAGGATTATCACCCAAATTAACAATGGAGATTTTCAAGACCATACAAAAGCTCAAGGATTACGGGATCAGTATATTACTAGCGGAACAGAATGTTCATTACGCTTTGAAGTTTGCTGATCGCGGATATGTAATGGAAACGGGTAAAATTACTTTGGAGGGAAAAGGCGAAGAGCTTCTAAAGAACAAGCGGGTTAAGGAGGCGTTTTTGGGACTTTAAATGACGCCTTTTTTCTATCTAACCGTAATATGCTCTTCACTCGTTCAATGAATCCAGTTATTCCATTCTTCATATGCTCAATAAGGCCAGCGGCTCCTTCGTTCTTTAATATTATCCACGTCTTTTCAATGACTCCAGCGATTCCGTTTGGCATGAAAAGAACAATGAAGATTACGATTAAACCGAGTAAAATCATGAAGTATTCTGTTGCGATGGTGCGTAGAAACTCATTCAGTAATGTAAGAGTAATTGCTCCAACGATGGGGCCATAAATTAATGCAATTCCACCCATCATCGCCATTATTGCAGGCTGCAAAGAGTATAGAGGATTAAAGGCGATTGACGGGTCAATAAACCTAAACCTTGGTGCGTAGCTAGCTGCAACTAGGCCCATAAACATAGAACTGATCGCAAAGCCTAACGTTTTATACAAACTGACATTTACGCCCAAATGAGCTGCAGCTTCCTCGTTTTCACCTATCAACCGTAATGCTAGACCAAGTCTAGCCCGCCTTAGAAAAAGTATCATCACAAAAACTAAAATTGTGATGATTAGTACTGCCCAGTAGGTTGTTTGAGAGGAAAGATAAAAAATGATTCTTCCGCGAGTACCCGTTATCGTGATTTCCCACCACTGAACGAGGTTTCTAAAAAGCTCCGCTAGCCCGAAGGAAAATACCGCAAAGTATATGCCCTTTAATCTTAAAGTTACTAAACCGATACCAAGTGCGATAACAAAACAGAATAAGCCAGCAAAGAGTATCACTAAAGGGAATGGAACGAAATCACCGAAGATAGCTACAATGTATACGCTAACCCCAAAAAATGCTGCAGATCCCAGTGAAACATACTTTGTAACGCCAGAGAAGAACCACCAACTGATGGCTAGCGCCGACCATAAGAGGAGATTTCGTAATATTGCTAAAGGATAGAGTGTTAAGAAGAAGGGAGCTAGTATCAGTATAACAATGATTATTGCATAAGGAAGGATTTTGAGAAGATCTGCGGTTGTAATTTCTCGCATCGTTACCGCCCAAAAAATCCTTTTGGTCTAAGAAGAATTATGATGAGGAAAACGTAGACGACTGCCATTGATAAGAGGGCATCAATTGTCAAGGTGATATAATACACGTAACCCATTACAAATCCTCCTACTATGCTGCCAAGATAACTGCCCATACCGCCCATGATAATTATTACTAAGGCGATGAATGTATAGGCTGAACCAATGAAAGGGGTTATGAAATAAATCACACTCAATAGCGAGCCTGCCCAAGCAGATAAAAGAACGCCTATTCCAAACGACAAGGCGTGCATCCTATCAATGTTGATTCCAACAAGCTTAGCTCCAGTAGGTTCTTCAGCAGTTGCCCGCATTGCCAAACCCAGCTTTGTGAAGCGCAAAAAAAGATAGACACCTATGATAATGAACATCGCTGCAATAGCAATTATTATCATGTTTAATTGAAAATAGTAGCCAAAAATAATGACAGGTAAATTAGCCCACGTGTAGCCTAGTGGCGTAGCACCAAATATCAATAGAGCAACATTCTGAAGAATGAATAAAAGTCCGAAGGAAGCTAAGAGTGATCTAAATTCAAGCTCTTCGCCCGTTTTTGATAAATGAACCAATCTGCGAAAAACGAGTAGCTGAATTAAGACGCCTACAAGAAAAATAATGATTCCGGAAATTGGAAGGGAAAAAAGCGGCGTGATAAAAAAAGAAGTGAAACAAACGTAGGTGATGTACGCACCTAACATTAGGAACTCGCCATGAGCGATATTCAGTACTCGCGTTACCCCATATTGAAGGTTAAGACCTGCTGCTATCAGAGAGAATATTGCCCCTAAAATTGCGCCCCCGATGAGAATGTCAATCAAGAATTATGCCTCCAGTAGTGTTTCAAAAAAAAGGGGAGCTTCATGGCTACTAATCCCTTGAGGTTATTCGCCATGAAAGCATCGGACACACTATTGCCATCGTGGCAAAATCCATCGATCGATCAGCAACTGGTTTGCTTCCAACTTTCGCTAAGCCTGCACCTTGTCCACCAAATTGGTAGTCTGTTCCCGTGGGCAGAGGGGCACTCAGTGTGGGAGCCGGGGGTGCTGGCCAAGCAGGCTTCGGAGCGATTATAGACGCTGAAGCGGCATCAAGTGGCCACACAACTTCCATCATGTCTCCACCTTGCCACTGGGATAGTAATCCCGTTCCAGGAATATCTGGATGTTCACCTGCTACAAACGTATAGTCTCCTAGAATGGTGTCGAAGGTTTGGGTAGCGAGGGCTTCCCTAACTAGTGCTCGATTAAGACCAACTTGCTCTATCGCCTGGAAAAGACATTGAAGACCTCCATAAAACGTTGCTGATGCGGGGAAGGGATAGAAACCAAGAGTGGAATTATGCAGTTCAGCCCAAGCTGCTAATTCCGGTGTGTCATAAGCAGTAGCCGGATAGCCATCGTAGAAGTGAATTCCCATGGTCTGTTCATCTGTAAATGCTCCTGGTCCATGCACGATCATTGGAACTTCAATACCAGGACCGAAGAACATAACCTTTGGACTATAATCTTGCGCTATGCACTGACCTAAAAGTAACATGCCATCTGGCGGATAGCTCGATGCGAACATCACATCGCATTCCCAGAATTTAAGCTGGTTGATTAGTGGGGTGAAGTCTGCAACGTTTATTGGATAACTCTGATAGACGGTGATATTGAAGCCTCTAGTGTATAAGTAACTATATGCGGCCCCGCCATATTCTACACCGTGTTGGTCAGCGACGAAGATGATTCCTACCGAATCCAGTGACGTCATATTTTCATCGATGTACGAAAGGTAATCTGCTATAACGCTACCTGTATGATGTGGTTGACCGAGTGTTAGGAAGACATAGTTCCATTCACCACTTTCAATTCGGCTTGCGGCTTCATCGGCTCCAACTGTTAAAGCAACAACTGGGTACCCATATTGCTGATACAGTGGAAACACTGCAAAATTCATTGCTGTTCCCCATGGGGGAAAAATAAAATCAACATGGTCTACTGTAATGAACCGTTCAGTTTGCGAAATTAGATTCTCAACATTGCCCTCATCGTCCACAATTGTCATTTCTATTGGCAAACGCGTTCCGTATTCCGGTATGTAGAGTCCACCCAAAGCATTGTATTCGTCGACAATCCAGTTGTAATATGGCGTTAGATGGAGTGCTGCACCACCGCCAAAGGGTCCTGTAAGTGAAAGTGCACACCCAATCGTTACACTTTCTTTCGGTGGTAATGGCTGTTGAGGTGCTAATATGAAGAAATAATACCAAGCTCCTCCACCGGTGGCACACACAATGATAACAATAGCAACTATTCCTATGATTTGATTTCGAGAGAGAGCCATTATTTTCCCTCAGCTCCCACTTTCGGCTGTACGATTTATATAAGACTTATGGTGCAGTTTCGAATACTCAGAGGGATAATTTTGAAAGCGATGAGATTACACAATTATAGGGAGCCTCTAAGACTTGATGAAGTAGATATCCCAGAGATAGGACCAAAAGATGCCCTAATCAAAATTCAGGCCTGTGGGGTTTGTCATACAGATGTTCATCTCTCGCATGGAAACTTAACGACTGAGAAGTTTGGAGGAAAACGCCCATGGATTTTGGGCCATGAAATTGCTGGGAAAGTACATGAAATCGGGTCTGAAGTCACCGCGTTTAATGTGAGTGATCCAGTTTTAATCGATGGCTGGGCGGCTTACGCGTGTGGTTCATGTATTTTGTGTAAAACTGGATTTGAAAATTCCTGTAAACTTAATGAACCAATTGGATTTGCGAGAGATGGAGGCTATTCTGAATATATAGCGGTCCCAGAGAAGGCGCTTATTCATATTGGAGATTTAAAACCAGAAGATGTTGCGCCCCTCTCATGTTGTGGAGTCACATCCTATCGGGCGTTGAGAAAAGCAAAGGTTACACCGAGTGATACCGTCGTTATTTATGGAGCAGGAGGTACAGGCTCATTTGCAATCCAAATAGCCAACGCTATGGGAGCAAGCGTCATAGCCATAGACATTACCGAAGAAAAGCTAGAGATGGCTAAGAAGGTCGGAGCGCATTACGTCGTAGATGGCAAGAAGGACCCCGTCAGTGAAGTTCTTAAAATAACGGGTGATAACGGTGCAAACGTCGTCGTAGATTTTGTCGGCTTCGAGCAAACATATGACAATGGACTGAAGATGTTGACAAATCTTGGTCGGCTTGT
>JBHLMI010000006.1:0-101760 GCA_048938295.1 Promethearchaeota archaeon | reverse complement strand
GGGCAGGCCCATCGCATCCACTTTCTAGAATACTTGAAAGTCAAAGGCAAATGTCCAGAATGCAACGCCGATCTCGACCCCCATGAACTCATCGACGACTCATCCGAAACCCCCTTTCCCTCATCAACGAGCGGCCCACAACACCTCTGCATGGTATGTAACAGAGCTATTGGGTCAACTGATGTCACCTTACAATGCCCTCACTGTGAAGGCAGAGCCCATCGAGTACACTTCCTCGAGTACCTGAAGGTCAAAGGCAAATGCCCCCACTGCAACGCCGACTTAGATCCACCCGATCTCATTGAAACCTAATATCCACTGACAGAGTTAAAAAAAGGAGATGGGGCTGAGAACAAAGCGCTCAGCCAAGCATCTGTTCGAAGACGTCAGCCTCAACCTGGTGGGGCATCCGAATCCCGGTAACTTCAGCTGCAAGCGGTGTCAAAGCCATCAGATCGTTGCGATCCACAAGGTGCAGCTTGAACTTCCGCATTCCTGCAATTAACTGCTGGATACCAACCCGAATCCGCTCAAAGTAGGTGTAAACACCAATGGCTGGTTTGGGAATGTCTTTATAGCGGTTGCCATATTCGTGCTCCAAATCAGCAGAGGCGATAAAGAACTTCTCCGGATCATCACCATAGTCATCCACAAAGCTCTTGGGTAATTGTCCCTTCTTCGCAAGTTCTATGAAGTAATCCGACTTCATAGCCGCGGTGAGTGGTGCACGTGCTACAGCCACTGACTTGAAGAATGGACCGGCACCAAAGTTGCTAAGGGCAATCGCCTTTACAATTTGAGCCTCATGGATAAAGCCACCAGCAATCGAAATGTCAGGCACATGCTTACCTTTCTTCTTTAGAATCTGACAACCCTTCAGCACCTGGGCCGCCAGATACACGGTTGGTGTGCTGAGCTCATTCATGTGCGCCATGGGGCTCATACCTGTTCCGCCGCCTGCCCCGTCAAGGGTGAGCATATCAACCTTGCCTTCGCTAGCAGCTTTCAAGGCAAACGCCGTTGCGGCAGGACGATACGCACCAGTCTTCAAGAAGACTTTCTTCGCACCCTGCTCACGAAGCCACTCCAGATCCTCAATGCAACTCAGTTCTGGCATACCGACACGGCTATGACGCTCAAAGGTCTTAATCGTCCCCGCTTTGAACGCTTCTTGAACGACAGGATCATCAGGGTCAGGGAGGACCACATACCCACGACTCTTGAGCTTCTTAGCTCGCTCAAGGGTTGGTAGACGCACCTCACCGCCAATCGACTTGGCACCCTGCCCCCACTTTCGCTCAATCACGTTCACTTCCAGCTTGGAAATCGCATACAAATCAACTCCAAGCCGCTGGTCTTCAACGTTCGTTTGAACCACAATGTCACCGTGCTTCTCATCCCAGAATTTCCGGTAAGAGTCGATACGGAACTGCATATCCGGTGAATGGCTCACCTTTCCGTTTGTGATTACACTATCATTATCCATCCCGCAGACATTCTCTCCAACTGTCTGAATTGTTCCAGCCATGGCGGCGCCCATAGAGATGCCTTTCCAGTGGTTCTTCGCCACTGCGGTAGACCCGAGCCCCGCAATGAGCATCGGGAGCTTGAGGGGGATGCCACCAACGGAGGTGGAGGCATCAGCGTTGGGGAATAATGCTTTGTCGGAATCGGCTTCGATCCCTTCGGCACCCTGGAGGGCGGCAAGCAGCTGGAAGTTCGACCAGTCAAGTCCGAAGTCCTTGTTGGCGGAGGCTGTGCTTTGACCGAAGTATTCATTGGTTGGGTAAAGAACCTCGTGGCCACGGAAGGCGGATTTGCTGATCATGCAGAGAACTTTGCAGTCGTGGATGCAGATGCCGCACATGCCGCTGACGGGATTGGGATCCCGTGTACGGAGGGCGGTGCCATCGGTGGATCGTGCGTTATTTAGACTATCATCCATCACGATAAACCTCTTGTTTATTTCTGTCGTGGGGTCTTTACAATCGTAAAGGGACTTGCCGATTAGGTGGTTTGGTTAAAAAGACTTTGGTTGTTTGGGTCTGCTTCTCGCTGTTTTCAGCTCAGTTTGTTTCTCCGTAGGAATCCCGAGCTATTTGTGATTTAAAATCCGGGTATCTCATCTGTTCAATATTGAAACTGGAATGGAAAGGTGGTGCCTATATTATAAAATTTAAATTCAGAAAAAAATAGCGGTATTTCATGGCGCACCGAGGGGCGAGTCGAATCCTATTTGCTATAGCAATAGTGATGTTGATTCTGTTCTTCCTATTCCAGCTTTTTTCTCTGGGTCAAATGATTATCCAATTTCTTTTCCAATCATTCTTTTTATTTTCCTTGGAGGACTCTGTGAGGGTGGTGTACTTTTTCTTTGGCTTGTGCTTATCAGGTCTCCTTTCGTATTATTGGCTGATGTGGTTGGCGTACGATTCGTTCCGTGACGTGGACTTGGTATATACCGGGGCAATATGGATTGTGTATGGGCTTGGAATCGTGATATCCTTGTTGGGGTCACGGACACCGATTTCTATCATTATGAGTCCTATCATTATGAGTCCTGGCTTACTCGTTATTGCAGCTGGGTTGTTCATTAGGGAATCTGGTAAATCTGTCAAATGAAACTAGCAGCATGGATTCCTTTGTAGATAGAAAGCCTTAAGCTGACTTTGCTGTAAATAGGGTGTGAGGTTTTGCCAATGGGTGTTATCAAAGTCATTGAATTAGTTGGTAATTCGACGAAAAGCTGGGAAGACGCGGCGAATAATGCCGTAAACACTGCTGCCAAGACTCTTCGAGGTCTTACGGGCGCTGATGTCAAAGCAATGACTGCTGTCATCAAGAATGGTAAAATCGTCGAATACCGTGCAACCGTGAAAATCGCCTTCATGATTGAAGACGTGAAAGGCTAGTCTGTCGGGTTGAGGGATGGCTTCCGTCCCTCTGACCTTTCTTTTTCGGTGAAAACTGATCAAACTAAGGAATTATGCATCAGAACAGCTTTTAAGCCCACTTCCTACAGTGGGAAATTATGCCAAACCCATTCCGAGTAATTCAGATCGGCTTTGGAACATTGGGGCGCTCAATTGCCAAAGCAATCATTCAACGAGAGAATCTGCACTTAGATGCTGTGGTAGATATTGATCCGAATCTTAAGGGAAAACCGCTTGCAGATTTATTAGAACGAGAAATTTCATCTTCTTTAAAAATACGCGATGATCTTCAACAAGTGCTACTTGAATTCAAGAATAATCCCCCTGATGTGGCGATAGTGTCAACTTCTTCTTCATTAGAAAAAGTTGTACCCACTATCCAGGATTGCTTGAATGCTGGAATGGATGTGCTTTCACTCTGTGAAGAACTATCCTTTCCCTATGAAAAGAACCCTGAGATCTCGAAGAAAGTCCACGAGATGGGTCTCAAAGCGAAGAAGTCGATTTTGGGTACAGGAATTAATCCAGGGTATCTCATGGATCTATTGCCAATTTTCCTGACTGCGCCAATTCAGCATGTAGAAACCATCCATGTGACTCGTAATATGAATTCCAGTTCACGACGGGCTGCCTTCCAGAGGAAGATTGGAACTGGCATGACTAAAGAGGCCTTTGAGCATGCAATTTCCACAGGAGCGATAACTGGCCATGTGGGATTAGTGGAATCCTTGCAGATGATTAGCGACACACTCAAAATGGGGCTCGAACATGTGGAGGAGTTGCCTCCCGAACCCGTCATTGCCGAAAAGAAAATCGTTACGCCCTTTGCCACCGTTGAGAAGGGGATGGTACGTGGGCTCAAGAGTCGTGCTATCGGACAAAAAGCTGGAAAGACCCTAGTCACGCTAGATTTCAACGCTTATGCTGATGCTGACCCTGCTTATGATGAAGTCCGAATTGAGGGGCACCCTAGCATTTGTCAACGAATCGAAGGTGGCGTGCATGGTGATCACGCAACGATTGGTATGCTACTCAACCTTATCCCAGTGATTGTTGACGCAGAACCCGGTCTTTTCACCATGCGCGATATACCCGCTCCACACAATACGGAGCGAGTCTTCAAGGACTCGCCTTAAAAAGACTAACCACCCATTCACCCATTAAGGGTGAATCCGAATGCTGGAACGATACCGACAAGCCTCACCCAAATCAAGACAGCTTTGGGAACGTGCAAAAAAGGTCTTTTGTGGTGGAATCAACCATAACATTCGAACCTTCGGCCTAGGTAGTGCGAATGCACATCCCCCCTTTATGCAACGTGGCGAAGGCTGTCATATCTGGGATGTCGATGGGAATGAATACATCGACTATTGGATGACGCATTATTGCATGATTTTAGGCCATAATCACCCACAGATTCTTCTGGCCCTAGAACAACAACTCCGTGAAGGCTGGCATCTCGGAGCCTTGAACGAAGCCCAAGTCCTCTATGCTGAAAAGCTTCAGACAATAATCCCTGAGCTTGAGAAAATGCGATTTTGTACCACAGGCAGCGAATCGACGATGTATGCTACGCGACTAGCCAGGCTCTTCACAGGAAGAAAGTTGGTTGCCAAGGCTTGGAGCGGATGGCATGGCGGCAACGACGCACTCAGTTACCATAACAAGTATCCTTTCACGGATGAACCCTATTATAATGGAGTCGCATTCGATTATAATGACACTACTAGTGTTGATCGGCTCATGAAGAAACACGGTAAGCAATTAGCTGCTGTGATCATCGAACCTGTTTTAGGTGCAGGGGGAGGAATCGAACCAGATTCAGAATTTTTGCCATACCTTCGTGAAGAAACCGAATCACGCGACATCCTACTCATCTTCGATGAGATTATCACCGGATTCCGCTTATGTTATGGATCTGCTGGGACCCAAGTCTTTGGTGTCAAACCCGACCTCCAAACCCATGGAAAAATCATTGCCAGTGGCCTCCCGATCGGTGTGTATGGAGGTCGGGCTGATGTCATGAAACTCGCTGTCCCAGGGGTACCCAGTGGGAGATGGGTTGGAGGTGGTACGTTCTCCAGTCATCCCTTGACCATGGTTGCTGGAATAACAACACTGGAGATCCTCGAATCGTATAAGCAGAAATACACTGCCCTCAATAAACGCGGTGACCAATTACGGCGTCAAATCAACAATATCTTTCGAAGAGCGAACGCTAACAAAGTAGCAATGGGCAAAGGGTCGATCCTTTTCATTCACTCACTAAAAGAGCCATTGGAAGAGGGTCTCATCACTGCAGGTCGATTAGGGAAGGTCTTTGATACTGAACAAACAAATCTGTTTCAAAGTCGCCTTCTTGAAGAGGGTGTATTCGGATATCATGGGTTAGGTGGCGTCTCCTTTGTACATACAGACGAGGAGTTCTCCAAGACCCTCAAAGTCATCGAAAACATTGTCACAGAATAAGTAATCCTTGGTGGTCAAAGGAACTACAATATAATAATCAAGAATGGACATCTTTTGGATAGAACGGGTAAACCACCCCATCCGTCGGATATTGCATCCAGCTCATGAAAAAAGTGGAGCAACATGAACCTCCTGAAACCTTCGAAAAGTTGTATTCCCTAATTGCAAAACGACGAAAGGAACTCGATGAACCAGAAACCTAGCTAGTCACGAGCTCCACCCAGCTTTCCATCACTCATTGTCCAATGTCTGTCAGCATACTTGACTAGTTCTTGGTCATGTGTTACAACGACGAAGGTGATTTTTTCATCCTTATTGAGTTTGCGAAGAAGCTGCATGATTGATGTGCCAGTTTTAGTGTCGAGGTCACCAGTGGGTTCATCAGCGAAGACAACTTTCGGTTTATTGACTAAAGCTCGGGCGATGGCCGTTCGCTGTTGCTCGCCGCCGGAGAGTTGCCGCGGTATGTGATCTTTACGTTCCACCATATCAACGGCGCGAATGACCTCCATTGCTCTATCTTCGATTTCTTTGCCTTTGAGGGTTGTCGGCCAGAGAGGCGCCGCCACATTCTCATATACTGTCATGGTAGAGATAAGGTTGAAGAGTTGGAAGATGAACCCGATTTTTTCTTGTCGGATTTTTGGCAAGATTCGTTCATCAATGACGGTGAGGTCCATCTGGTCAAAGATAATCCGGCCATCCGTAGGGCGGTCAAGGCCCGATAAAACGTTAAGAAGCGTTGTCTTGCCACACCCACTTTTTCCTTCGATAACAATGAATTCGCCGGATCGGATAGTGAGGTTAATGTCACGAAGGGCGTGGATAATCTCACGTCCGCGTCGATATTCCTTCTGAAGTTTTTGTGCAACAATAATTTCGTCTGGCATGTCATTTCTTCCTCCATCATTCAGGTCGGGTTAGAGCCATCATGGGGCTGATGCGCAGAGAACGCCAAAGGAGAATGAGAATTCCTGGTAACTGTACCACCATCACTGCGGCAAAGGAAACCAACATGAAGAACGGGTTGATCAAGATAAGTCGGAGCGCATCGGGAATAAAGATGACAGTATTCCCGAGGGGATCAAAGCTTAACATGATGGCAACAGCGGCGTAAATGCCAGTAGCTAGGACTCCGAGGACAGCGATGGTTATCATGGCAGCAATCGTAATGAAGATGACTTCTCCAAGTACCAATTCACGGATATCATGGTTAGACCATCCGACACATTTCAAGGTAGCAATATCGTCACGTCGTCCATGGGCAAGTAGCCAAGAGAAGATGATTCCCATTATGGTTCCAGCCACAAGGGTCCACCCAATAATCACCATGAAATATGTTAAGACAGCTGGGTTAACTGGGGGGGTGAAGAGTGTGATGTAATATTGTCGAATGATAAATGCGATCCAGGTCAGTAATATAGCATAGGCGACGAGGAAAACGATAAATCGTCGCGTTGTCCGCATGGTGATGCGCCAAGCTTTGAAAAATATCCGAAGAACCATAATCGACCTACCTCTTATGCATGGTCACTACTCTCTATTGGAATTCAGCTTAAAACTGCTTTGACTCCTCAGTCTTGGCTATTTCTCATCTGTTATTCGCTTAACGACGTGTTGTGCATATCGGCTGACCATTCGGGTGGCAAGTTGAATTATCCCGGTCACAATGAGGATCGCGATACAAAGGATAATGATGTTGGGATAAATTGAGTTTGTAATGCTGAATAAATAGGGGAAAAGATACTTCCACAGCAAATAGATGGCATAGATACCCGCTAGCGTAAAGAAGACAACTGAGAATGCAAAGAGCATGAGAATGATTTGCCCATCGCCACCTGTAACAGTGCCAATTCCTTTACCCAGAACGAAGTGCTTCACACGTCCTAGGGTTCGGATAAAGAAGCCAAAAAAGAGCATAAAGATTGCGAATGCAATGGCACCACCAACTAGTAAAAGAAAGATGACGATATCTTGGTTGTTCCTAATCAGAGCCCAAAATCCGATAAACCAAAGTGCGTAGCCAACGAGGGCGCCAATGAGGAGCAGGATGGTTAGAAGCTGGATGATAAAAGTGGCTGTTGTAGCTCCAGAGAAAAGACGGCTGAGATTTGACTCTCGTGATGGCTTATCAGTCATAGTTTTTTGTACTCCCAAAGCAGATTATATACCCTCTGCCTGGTGTTACCTCAAAAAGCTTCCGACAGCATTTCAAGACAAAGGCTTATAGGAGAGGGTGGTGCGGGGATTTTTGCTTCACTATCTTGAATTGAAATCGAATGGCGGCAACCGTATGGGCTCCCTTACTCCTCTTCAAAAAGACATTCAGCGTTTGGCTAAGGCAAATAACACGATCATTTTCGCCCACAATTATCAGCCCCCAGAAATTCAAGCCATTGCTGATTATTTGGGGGATAGTTTTGGGTTATGTCAACGAGCCCAACAAATTGAAGCTGATACGATTCTTTTCTGTGGGGTTCGGTTTATGGCCGAAACAGCCACCATCCTCAATCCCGACAAACGTGTCCTGATCCCTGATCCCTCAGCCAGGTGTCCCATGGCTGCACAATTGCCTGCTGATCTCATTCAGGAGGCGAAAAAGCGGCATCCTGGGGTTCCTGTTGTCCTATATGTGAATACTACTGCAGAAGCGAAAGCCGAAGCTGATGTCATCTGCACCTCATCAAATTTATGCACTATCTTGAAGGCCCTTGATACTAACCCGGTTCTCTTTGGACCGGATGGGAATATGGCTGAATACGCCCATCATGTTTGCGGATACGAAGTGATTCCTATTCCAGACTATGGCTTCTGCCACGTGCATGTGACATTCAGTTTTGATCCCCAAGTTCTCCTATGGAAAGAAACCTATCCCAACGCCAAGCTACTCGTTCATCCTGAATGTGCTTGGAATATCCAAGAGCAAGCTGACTTCATTGGATCCACAGGTCAGATGCTCCAATACGCCCGTGATAGTCCAAATGACACCTTCATTATTTGTACGGAGGTAGATCTTGTCAGCCGAATGCATAAAGAGATGCCCGAAAAAACCTTCATTCCTGCATTGGATTATGCCATTTGTAAAGCTATGAAAAAAATCACTCTGGAGAAAGTTAAAGCCAGTTTAATCAACAACCAATACCAAGTCACTGTACCGAAATCTATCGCCGATAAGGCACGAGTGGCGATTCAGCGGATGCTGGACCTAACAAGTTGACTTGTTGATAAATCTTGTAGAGAGAAGGTTTTTAGAAGCAGTCAAAACCTAGCATATCCTAGTGAATGCTAATGGTAAAACCCCCTCCATACTTTTTACCTGAACTGCCCTCACAGCTAGTTCTTCAACGGTTCTATGAGATGCTGGAGGAAGATGTCGGCTTCGGGGACATTACTACCAATGCGTTGGTTCCTACTAGTCACCCAGCACATGCACGGCTCTTCACACGGCAAGCCGGAGTCATTGCAGGACTCAATATCGCTGCCATTGTGCTGCAGGACTTTGGGTGTTTTGTTAAGCAAAAGCAAAAAGATGGTACAGCTGTTCAGACTGATATGACCTTGCTCACCGCTGATGGTCGTGCTTCTATTCTTCTCACTCTTGAGCGTACACTCTTAAATTTACTCCAACGGATGAGCGGTATTGCAACAGCAACGGCGAATCTTTTAGCCATCGCCCGTAAAGTCAATCCCAGCATACGGGTCGCTGCCACACGGAAAACAGCTCCGCTTCTTCGGCTATTTGATAAACTTGCTGTTATTATGGGAGGGGGGGATCCTCATCGCTGGCGACTTGATGATGCTATCTTGATAAAAGATAATCATCTTGCCTTCTACTCGACTCCTAGAGAAGCCGTGCATCAGGCGAAAATCAGTTCAAGTTTCTCTACATCCATTGAAGTGGAAGTCACGAATGTTAACGATGCAATTTCAGTAGCTGATGCTAAACCTGATACCATTCTTTTAGACAACATGTTACCCAGTGAAATCAAAAAAGTCGCCTCATCTCTTCGCAAATCGCATCCCACCATTCTCCTTGAAGCGTCAGGAAACATTACGCCTGAAAACATCGCTGAATACGCCAGGACGGGTGTTGATGTCATCTCAGTGGGATGGCTAACCCACTCCGTTCGCGCGCTTGATCTAAGCATCGATATAACACCCATCCAAAAGAAAACTACGCCTGGAGGCTGAATCAGAACATGGAGTCCAAACCAAATTTTGCAAAGATCGAAAAAAGAATATTGAAATGGTTGCAGGAACATCTTGAGCAGAGTGGTTGCACAGGTTTTGTCGTCGCGATTTCGGGTGGTGTTGATTCTAGTGTCACTGCTGTCTTATGTCGTCGAGTCTCAGATGCTACTTTGGGGCTTATCTTGCCCTGTGGTCACACACCTGAAGACGCTGCTCCAGATGCACAAGCCATTGCAGAACAATTCAATATCGATCATGAAACCTATGATCTCACCGCAACTTACAATTCCTTACTTCTAGCTCTGGGTCTTTCTACAGAAACGCCAACAACAATCCCCTTAGCGAACATTAAGGCTCGTCTTCGAATGGTAGCATTATATTATGAAGCTAATCAACGTAATCGACTTGTGGTGGGCACGGGCAACCGAACTGAACTGGCACTTGGATTCTTTACAAAGTATGGTGATGGAGCTGTGGACTTACTTCCCCTAGGGGCGCTCTTGAAACGTGAAGTCCAAGGACTCGGCGCACACCTAGGTCTACCTGAAAAAATATTAACTAAAATTCCAACTCCTGGATTGTGGCCTGGGCAAACCGATGAGGGTGAACTCGGGGCCAGCTATGAACGGCTCGATGACCTTGTCGCAGGGAAAACTCCCAAGGGGTTAACAGAAGTACAAATCACTCATTTCAAGAAGCGAATTACCGACAATGAACACAAACGCAATCTTCCACCCATCTGCCCCCAAAACCTCTCCTAAGCATACGGTTAAGTGATTGCGCGATGAGTCTCAAAAAACGAATTCTGGGTCCCATTCTTAGCTTCTTCTATCATAAGAAGATCCACGCATTTAAAGTAAAACTCGATAATCAGATCTATTACGTGTGCGCCCGGTGTTCGGGTCTATATCTTGGGATTCTACTCGGTTTTATCATCTCCTTTGCCATGCTCCTCTATTTTCCTATCTTCTATAGTCTCGGTGACCTCGGCACTACACTTGTTGCTATCTTCATCTCATTGCCTGCAATCTTGGATTGGACAACTCAAAGACTTGCTTTACGTGAAAGCCGAAATGGCATCCGGTTCTGGACTGCACTCCCCACCGGTTTTGCGTTGTCCTGGTATCTCATCTCGCCTGTTTCATTCGTTGTAAAGATTCCAGTCTTGGTCGGAGTTCTCATCTTCCTTGCCATCTTCTTCTTCATTGATCGTCGAGAGTTTACAGAGAATGAGAATGAAGAAGAAGGGGGTTCGAACAATAAGTTGAGCTCTGCTATTTCTGTGCCTTAATTCGCTTTAGCGCATTCTTTGCTGCAGTCTGCACCGTCTCATCAGGATCTAGCGTTGCATCTTCAATATCTTTGGCGGCTTCTTCTGGCAATGATTCCATTGCTCCCAATGCTGTGACTGCAATCGCGCGCTGTTCGGGTCGGTCTGCTCGTAATGCTTCAAGGAGTCCAGGAATCGCATCAGGGCCGATTCGCTCCAAAGCTTTCTGGGCTGCCAGTCGAACCTCCATACCCTTATTCTCGTGGATAAATTCCTCTTCGTCCGATAACATGTTGATTAGAACTGGGACTGCTTCAGATGCATCTTTGCCTAGATTCGCGATAGCCAGCGCTGCTTCTCCTCGGACGACCTCATCGCTATCATTGAGGGCTTCAATCAGCTGCTCCTTAGCTACCAATGCTGTGGTTCCCATGTTTGTAAAAACTCGGGCTGAAGCGCGTCGTACGTCGTCATCATCATGACTCAATAGATTTGAGAGGGCTTCAGCTGCATCCGCTGCATCGGGACCTAAGTAATAAAGTGCTTCTGCAGCATACCGACAAATGTCATCCTCATCACTATTAAGCCCGCTGATAAGCATTGGCAACGCTTCAAGAAGTAGTGGATTGTCGCCAGATTTTGAAGCGATTTCAAAAGCAAAACGCTGCATCGATTCATCTGTATCTTCAAGCAATTCCATAAGGTCTTGCCATGCATCTTCGTCCTCGTTGACCAGCTCTAAGGCCTTCTGAACCTCGCCTTCTTCCAGTAATTTATAGAGATCTGACACTTGCAACGCCTCAAGGCGGGTCTTTTTCCTGCTATGATATGGACTCATATCCATTCAAAAAGGTTATCGCCGACCACCAGAATTTCCCTACAAGAATAAGGGGTTCCCAATTCTACAGCTGAATCATCCAATCATATTTCCTTATCCCCAATGCCAGGGTGACAGAAACCAATTGAACGCCCTGGCGTCCCCGAATATGGCTATCTAAGAACGAGTTCAAAGTGTCACGTGACACAAAGCTTGTAAGTAGAATCATATTAGCCCGGTCCCCGGTTTCCAGTACCAGCTTAACTTCTTCTACTGTCTGTAGGTCTGTGTTCAGTTTCGTTAACAGCTTGGCATCCACTTCCAATTGAATCAGTGCAATTACTTCCATCCCCACCTGTTGGGGGTCAACCAAGGTTGTAAAGCCCTTAATCACATTATTCTGCTCGAGGCGAGAAACCCGACTTCGAACGGTGGCATCACTAACCTTCAATCGGCGAGCGATGTTTCGAAAAGACAATCGTGCATCTCGTTGTAGGATGTTCAGAATCCGTCGATCCATATCATCCAAATCGGCACGATGCTTTCGCCGAGAAGGTTTTTCAGCTTCAGGAGTTGGATGAAACCCCAGATAGTGAATGATATCCCCACGATGCTTTATGTTCAAATGGTAGACATAGATGGCTTGTTCCGTCATTACAGATGGCTCAGCAGTATTCTGACACTGAAAACACCGAAATACCAACCGGGGCTGGGCACTTACCGTTTTACAGTCTAGGCATTGAAAGGCTTCTTCAGATTTGTAGTCCTGCTGTTCAGCGCTTAAGAATTCCCTACATGACGGGCACCGTAATCCTTTCTCACTTTCAAACTCTGTTCGTGGTCCAATGAACCCACAGCTGAAATGTTCAATCACCGGCTGGTGAACCAAACGGTTCTTCGCACATGATGGACATTGGGATTGGGGATGCAAGTCTGGCGAAGAACACTCGCTACATGTGAAAATCGACTCCGATAACTTCCCTTCCAAAATACCAGCACGACGTAATCCCTCCAGCCGATCTACGGTGTCCTTTGGATCTGCTTCTAGTACCTTCTCGGCCTCGGGATACCGAAACCCGTATGGTGCTGTCACGTCAAATACTGGGACTAATTCCCCGATGGTCCCATCCAATAACCGTTTGATAAGCAACCACGCGCCATGATCTTCTAGTACTGAGGGTTTAAACGTCACACGTCCACCCGCCGTTGCACGATACCCAGTATTCACCTGAATCGGATGCTGATATGCTTTGTCCTTTCTTTGAAAACCACAAAATCTCATCCCCCGCAACCTGAGGAAATGTAACACTTTTAAGAAGATACCAAACCACGCGCTTGCGCGAAATCATTTCACAATAACCTACTTTTTCACAGCCATAATATCACATTTTCTACGCAAATGCGCCGTTTCCACCACCGGAACTACGCAATCACCACTCAATAATTAGACTTACTTGGTAACACAGACTCCGGGAAGCACCCTGGACGCGACGTGAATATCCGGGCACCTCGAAAAACGCCTCCCACCCGGGGAGCCCTCCAATTCTGTCCTCCCAAATCCCTCCTCCCGTTGTCCGAACCTCAGAAATTTTTTCTAGGTTCCCGGAACTGACGAGCGTCCTGTGTCTGAGTTACCCCCCTCCTATCGGGGGTGTAGGGGGATGATCACACAGGGATGTGCCCGCACCCTTTGTCGGGCACCTCCACCTTTTCTCCTGAGACCATATGCAATGTGATAATCGAATCCCACTCTGACATTATTCTGCTAATGGTTTCGTGTGAAGGCCTGCAAGGACAATGCCTAGTATGTTTAGCACCCATGCTATGGCAACGAGTGCAAAGACAAACAGAATAAACGCAACAGTGAACTGCACAGCTGAAATCAGTACGGCTCCAAGAAATGATAAAAAGAGCCCTATCCATCCAATCCATAAGCCACGCTTTGCAGATCCCTCCATCCGATTGTTTAGCTGGATGCTAACGTATAAGGGAATCAAGCACATGTAGATAGTCCCAAGGAAAAAGGCGTACATCACCAAGACCAAAGGCATGGCAATGTAATTGAGCCAGCCATCCGAAACGGTGAACACCGTGAATGGAGTCGGAAGAAGAAAGAGCAGAACCACATATACTGCGCCACCTAATACAATGAGCAGCAATAGCCATTTTCGTTCATTGAGGAAGCGAGCGCCCAGACAGAACAATATAATGAAAAAACCATTGAGCCCCGCAAATCCCCAAATCACAAGGTAAAACGGAAGTAGTTCAACAACACCTGCAGTTGCTGGCAACACAGCCATGGAGATCGCAAATACAAGATACATTAGAAAAATCGACAACACAAACAATAACCCAAATAATCGCGTCCAACGCGTTGTGCCTTCAGCCCGACTCACAGAGAGAATCGCAAGTAGCAGTGAAACAAAGGTTATCGCACAAATCAGCAGAACAACGGCAAAATGTACCGGGGTTTCATGAATGAAAAGCAGCAAATACCCTCCAATAAGTCCTCCAACGATTTTCTATAAATAGACTTCCACTTTCAGAGCAGTACCACTCACTAAGTGACTTTGATGAAAAAGGAAGAGAGGCCCATTCCCTGTGAATCTCAGGTAACAGGCCAGATATCTGGGATTATCCTATCTAGCTTCTCTGTGTTGTTAGGTACCATGCGATGAATATGATTATCCAAGCAAACGAGGCGATAATGAAGATATAGATCATAAACGGCGCAGTGTACTGAACAAGCGCCATAAGTAGAACAGAGATAAACCACAGCAGGCTACCTAGCCAACCAATCCAGGTCCACATCTTCATCGATCCTTCACGGGCCTTTGCGAGCCTGTAAAGAACAAGTGTCGGAACCAGGAATAGATAGATTACTGTCAAGAAGGCAGAGTAGAGCAAAAAGTTCAACGGCATCACGATGAAGTTGAGGACTCCATCTGAGACGACGCTCACAGTCGTCGGGGTCACATAAAACCACATGATAGCAATCCAGGAAAACGTTGCCAGAATTGGCAGATACACGAGCCACATTCGTTTCTTAAACCAGGATAAGTCGAGGAAATAGAACACCATGAAGAATGCATGTAATCCAACGAAAGAATACACCGCAAGATAGTAGGGGAACAGTTCACTAGCTGTCGCCGTGGCAGGCAACAAGAATACAGACGCGGCGAGGATGATGAAGGCGAAGAAACCAAAGGCGACAGTCAAGAATCCCGACCACCCTGAAGGCGATGGGTGTTCACTTCGGAGGACGCCAATGATTCCAAAAAGTGCGAAGAAGAGAAAGATAATAGCAAGCAGTAGAATAACTCCAAAATGGAAAGGTGTTTCAAGAATAAAGAGCAATTCAGAGAAACCCTCCGCGCACACATCCTTTACTATCTCCTTAAAAGTGATTGCTTTTCCTTCTCGTGCGCGGACAAATATTCCGCTCCCGATATTCTCCCCATTATTCAGATGCGTCTTGAACCTGGTTTTTTCCGATTCTATAGTATTTTCCGGAAAAAACGTGCAGAAGCAAAAGGAAAGCATTTTAAATTCAGTACCCCCCTATAAAACTGGATAACGGGAGTTCCCCGAGGTGGAATAGAGCACAATAATACAGCTTACACGACGAGTAAGTCCTCTACCAACCCAACTTTTCCACCTTCTCCGGAATGCCAGTTTCCCGACACAAGACATCAAATGAGGTAAAACCAAAACTTTACGGCGACAGGATGGGGTCTCCTTTCCCTGTGTCTTTCATTCCCCTCTCCCCCTCTCCTCCTTTATGTCCTCATTAAATGGACGCCCCATCCCGCTATAGGGTGGCGCACCTTTTTGCGTCACCTTTTACATCTTGAGCCGAAGCTTTATTGTTGATTTTAATTAGGGCGTCATTAATCATCGTATTTTGGGTAGCTCCAGCGCTTAGGGCTGGGATTCCAAAGGTGAAAAGTATGTATAGGGGGTGTGCTTGGGAGGTTGCGCTTTAGCCGTAAAAAGTCGATATTACGAAGACCCGGAATATCGATGAGCGTGTGGATGAGTTGGTTTATGAAGCTTGAAGCCTGGGTGGGGATCCCAATGAAAACCACAACTCCCTCCGGTGTAGGCATAAGCCGGCTCATGGCAAATTGGGTGGAAAACTGGTGAAAGAAGTCAACCATGGAAGTTTCACATACTACGATAATACAAATGATCTCGGCGAAGAGTAAGTTGCTGAAGGTAAGGTACCGAATATATGCCTGAGCGTTTTCTAAACGATGCTCATGAGCCCACCCAGTTTTGTTTGCAAAAGGGAATCCGTGTGAAGCAATAATGTGTTGTCGGTCCTTCCGGTCCACTAATCCTTCGCAGATGCTGAGGGCGAGTATCCAATCAGCTTGAGTGAATGCCAACGGTTTCTTTTGGTACAAGCTGCCCCGTGGGGGTGGAAACTGGGGGCCGTACTCTTCGATGAAACGACGGGTGCCTTCTGTTCGTAAATCGGAGGTTATCTGCCATTGCTGGGAAACATAATCGTAAGTGTTGAAATTCACGTTGCTGAAAAAGCCTTGGAAGGGAATTATCTCATAACTTTCTAAATGAGAATCTGCTAGTTTTTCCAGGGTTTGGTTGAATTGTGTTAGTACTCGCCTTTCGTCTGGTAAATATAGCATCAGGAGCCCATTTTGTTGGTTGACATCAAATCCAAATCCATGCAGGAAGGGGAGAGCTCCGTTGAGGTGTGCTTCCTGGAAAATCCAGTGTTCGATGCTTTGTGATGCTTCAGGGGAATTTGCCCGGAACCATACTCCAACATGGACTAGCCCAAATCGATGGGGATCAATTACCGCTGCTGTTCGTGCTCCAAAAGCTGACAGCAATTCATGTTTCTGCTGATTAATTGTCCTTGGGCTAACATGTAACGTTTTAGAAAGGTTTACTGTGCCTACTCTTGAGTCTTGGTGCATTTCCGTTAGAAGTCTGATTTGTAATTGGGTAAATTGTGGGGGCTTTTCTATTTGTAATCCTGCCATGAGGGTTTTGACGATTCGTTTAGGCTTCGATAACTGATAGGAGGCTAATAGAGCTAATCGGTAATCAATCTCTGCAGCTAAGTCGAGGGAGGGTAATGTTGTTTGAGAGTTAAAAAAGGGTGAATCCGAAGGTATGCCAATTGATGTTATCCCACGTACTCGAAGTTGGTAATGGATAAGTTGGTTCAAAAGCTTCTGAAGCTGAGTGGCATCATTTCCTGGGGCGATCCCTTTAAGGATTTGTTGACCTTGTTTCAGAAGTCTATCTTGATAGATGTCCATTCCACCTTTTCTTTAGACCTTTTATGATTCTTAAGATTACGGATGAAAAAGAAAAAATGACTCAAATACAAATCTCCTGTTACATTTTCCCGGCTGATAGCTGAATTTTATTCCACAACATGGCAAGTACTCCTCCCAAATTCCGTAAAACGCTGGCTTGAATCCGTAATTAATCTTCGGGCATCTATTAGTGTCCTATTCGGAGAAAAAGCCTGACTAAGGTTTCTAATTCTTATCTTAAAAGGCAAAATCCCTTTCCGTTATATGGAGAAGGATGTTCCCACCAAACCCGTTATCCCTCTTTCTCCACACCTCGCTAGAAGATCAAGAGTAAGGGATGCACTTTGACTAACGAATCACCTACCCATGATCCTCAACAATCCGAATCTAATATCCCCTTCCATGCGGATGTAAGTCTCCAGGTGTCCCACGAGAAAATTCGTTATCTCTGCGTCGATCGTTTTTCGGAGCGAGAACATTCCCGCCAACTCGCCGCAGTGTGCAACCTACTCCTTCTAGCGCTTGCACGGGACTTTGGTATACAAACACCAAAGGCTATAACCATTGTGCCCTCTGAGTCAACTAGGGGGGTTGAGCTGAGAATTTTGAGACGCGATTAGGCACCATACCCAGATATCCAATGGGGCATTCACCTCCAACGAATGCCCCTTCTGGGTATCTAGATCTCGTCGTCGGTAAATTCCCAATACTGCCGTTTTTCATTCCAACGAACATATACTTCATCTTTGAGACCGCTACCAAAATTGCGTTCCTGATGAACCACCATTACTTCTCCAATGTCATAGACTGAGGGTAGGTCATGAACGAATTTGGAAAAGAAGTCTCTCCATCCCATCGGGAGTTTGATAAAAATCGTAATTCCTTGTTTGGACAAATATGTGAAAGAAAGCGGAAAATATGATGCGAGTATCTGGAGTTGGTATCGGGTTTTTGGTTGACAGGTAATCCCCAGTCCAACGAATTCTTCGATTCCCGCTCCGCTGAAATAGAGATGTGGAAAAAGTATTCCTTCCTGTGTTAGTCGATTGATGCGCTGTGATACCACCGGATATGGGAGTTGGTAACCGTATTGAGTGAGATAAGCTTGGATATTTGCGATGGTGTCCTGTGCTTTGATTTTTGCTTTGGTGATAAGAAGATCAATACAGTCAAAATCCCCAGGTTCTCCCAAGTCAGCATGAGTGCAATAGGTGATTCCTGAATTCTCTGTTTGCCCTATCCTTGGAAGTTCTGAAGGGTCTTTCAATACAGGGGGAATTAACCACTGTCCTTGGCCCGAGTCATAATAGTCAAAACGGATGTTCCAAAAATGTTCTGTTAATTCTTGGAGTTGAGTTCGTTTGAAATAGGTCTGTTCTAAACGTCTTAGACGGTCAGTAAACAGCCGGTATGCTCGATGTTGGGATGGAATAGCATATCCGAGATATCCATTACGAAATGTCACATCAAAGACAAGGGTGGTCCCAAATAACGGTGGCGATTTTCGAACCCAAGATTCAAGTGCTTTTGAATGCTGGTAAGACTTAGTTTGAAAAAACAGAATGAAAGACGATAGCTTCAGTTTCCCTCGATTTGCTACATAAAGGCGGCTAAGTGCGAAATGCTCTTCCAATTCATTTAAAATCTTGGTAACAGTATGACGGGATTTGTTTAACCGTGTGCTCAGCTGGGACACTTTCATCATTGGATCCTTTACCAATTCTTGAAGAATCAATACCTGCTTTTTTGAAAGTGAGCGTGGCGAGGTAATCTCGAAGCCATATTCAAGCATTTCATAAATCCGAAAAGCGGACTCAATGTGATACTCGTTAATTATTCGAATCCGGTCTCTTAAGCCATCCGCAAGCTCTTGGGAGGCAGCCATTGCTGTTATACCGAGTTTGCGATGTGCCAGAAATTCTCTTTCTTTTTGAGTTAATTCTTTGTTTTCAACCCGTTTGATGTAAAGAATGATATTGTATAATCTACGTTGAATCGATGCTCTCTCCTCCACTGGTTGTGTTCTCGCCACGATCTGATCGGCGAGTTCAATCAGTGGGTGGTCGATCACTCCCGCCATGATGATAACACCGATTTAACATGCCCAAAAGCCTTACTTATCGTGAAAATTTCCGAGATAAAATTGCCAGAAAAAGTAATTTTTTTCGCACTTTTCTTAGAAAATAATTACCAGAATCTTAAACAAACACCCTCTGTTATGTGAAATCACATTTACACCATAATGAACGCTGCTTGAGCTATTTTAACACATAAGAACCGCGTTTACATCATATTCTCCATTAGACTCCCGCTTTTTGTCGCCTTTTATTCCCATCAAACGAAGACGAAGTCACCCACTCGTCATGGTGATGACTTGATGACTCATCCACCTGGAGACAAAGAACCCTATCCAGTTTAAACCACACTGTACACATATCTTGTGATACGCCACGGATTTCATGGAGTCGTTCTAGGACACCTTAAACTAGAAGATTAGCTCTCAACCTACTTGAAGGTTAAAAACAAGGATTTGTATATCGTATTATGGTCATTAGTCGGGAAGCTAAGTAATCCTGACCAACGCTTTCTGTGAAGAAATTATGGTCGGCGAAGATACCATATAGCAAAGATTACAACTATTGTGATAATGATGATAGAGGCCACAATTATGATGATCATCGTTGGTGATACCGGTAGTAGAGGAATAATGAAATATCCTGAAGCGGGAAGAAATGTCTGTCGTTGGGCATAATCATTAACGGTAAAATAGTACGCAATCGTAGATCCTATCATTCGATCAGCATCAATCTCTCCTTGATAGGATGTTGAAGAGATACGAGTCAAAAGCTGAGTATTCCAGGTTCCTATGTCTCCGATGCGATAATGAAATTCAACCCGTTCGATAGCGTCATCATCTGATGCCTGAACCTCGACGTTGAAAGGTGTTTGTATCAATATAAACACTGGCGGTGTATGATTGATTTGTGGCGCTAAAAGATCCTGCTTTGCAAAGTAGATATCCTGGTCCTGGCCTCGTCCATCGGTCCAAACAATGTAGAGTCGACCATTGGGACCAGAGCGCAATGTGAAGTAGTCACCAGGGCGTGTGTATGAGAATGGTGTGCCTTCACTTGTGATTTTAATATCATTAGAGAATGTGGCTCCTCCGTCAGTTGAGTAACTGTAGAAGATATTCCATTCACCTAGACTGCCATCTAACCAGGCAACATGAATATTATCTTCGGGATCAATGTGCATCTCGACCATTCGTTGCATATTCGTGCTCTTATCATTGATCTGTACCGGTGTGGACCAAGAGAAACCACCATCTATTGATTTGGTCACATAGACTTCATAATCAGTAATGGAACCTGCAGCAAAACAGATGTACACATCATTATTGCTATCAGTGGCACATACAGTGATTAATGCAATGCTCGGGTAACCCCAGGTGTTCACATTAGCAGGTGTTGTCCAAGTATTGCCTAAATCGATTGATTTTGAAAGATAAATCATATCTGGATACGCTTCACTTGAGTCATATGTTGTCATATAGAGCGTGTTATTCGCTGAACAGGTGATATAGGGAATACCACCCCGTTCTTCCCAAAGGCCAAGTGTTGTAGTGGGATCAAAGGAGGCACCACTATTTGTAGATCTTGTAAATTTCAGAAAGGCTGCACCACCACTGTAGTAGATGAAATCCCAGACCAAATAGAGATTCCCATTGGAATCGACACACATGGTTTCTTTGTCATCAAGCTCTCCGGGCGTATCACTAGCTTGTGTTGGTGGTTGCCATGTCAACCCACCATCAATCGTCTTCGCCACACCCATACCCTCGGAAGAACCGCCATATTCAAGGAAGGTAAAATAAGCGTTATCATTCTGGTCTTTTACAAGCCAGGGATCGGATTGCGAACCGCCACCCAATGTGGCCATAAGAGTGTTATTGCTGAATGAATAGCCATCATCTTCCGAATAAGCAAAGCCTACCCGGAGTCCTGGTCCAGTTGAAGTGGCCGCTTCTTTCCATCCTATAAGGATGCAACCATTACTAAGAATCGTTAATGTGGGTTCTACTTGCTCGGAGTACCCTGAACCTCCAGTATTAACACGACGGTTTTGACCAAACCTAACATCTGTTGCCTGAAATTGAAAATGATCTGAGTTAGTTGGTTCATGTGCTATCAAGGATAGGTTCTGATATGAGGAAGAAACAAATGGAGAGAGGAGAAGCTGAACACATAATAAAATCGTGAAAAGCGTGAGCCCTGAAGAGCGGAATATTGTCCTCATGGAGTGTAGTTGTACAGAAGTAGTACTAAAAGTTACAACAATTAGGCATGCTCTGCTTCAAACCTTATATCTAGTGAGAAGAGAGCTAAGCTCTGGATCCCGTAAGATTCACTCAAGAACAATCGCGCTTTCAGGACAGTTCTCGACACAACTTTCACATTCGACGCACGCATCTGGGTCGGTGACTTTGGACTTGTTGTCTTCGAGGGTGAAGCATTCGCTGGGGCAAACGTCGACGCAGGTACCGCAACCGGTGCATTTTGTTTCGTCTACTTTTGGTGGCATGTGATGTTTCTCTCCTTTGAGGGACTCCCCGCCTTGTATTACAGGTGGAGATTATCCCCACAGGATGGTAGGTGTTTTTTAACCTTTACACTCGGTCAAAGTTTAGTGCTGTGCGCCTATATCGCAAGCATAATAAGTGTACACACTGATTCCTGTCTACTCTCGTTACTGGTTATTGGAGATGATTTGATGCCCTCGAAGAAAACTCGGGTGTTCACCCAAGATGCTCCTTCGCCTGTGGGACCGTATAGTCAGGCAATCCGCGCAGGTGATTTTTTGTTTGTGGCAGGACAGGTTCCTGTAAATCCCAAAACTGGTGAGTTCGTCACCGGGTCAATTGGTAATCAAACTCGGCAATGTATGGAGAATTTGAAGTCTATTCTAAATGCCGCAGGCGCAAGACTTGCGGATGTGGTGCGGACGACGATTTACTTGACAAACATGCATGATTTCGGTGAAGTTAACGATGCCTATAGCAATTACTTCGACCTGGATCCCCCAGCTCGTACCACGATCGGTGTTGCGACACTCCCGAAGGGAGTGGCTATAGAAATTGATGTCATCGCGTATGTGCCTTCAAAATAGCGGCATGCGACCGGGTTTCAAGGTGTAAATTTAAATCACAAGGGTTGGGCATGCTATAGCATGACACGTCTTCATACGGACCTATGTGATCTGTTGGATATCCGTGTGCCCATTCTGCAAGGGGGCATGGGACCCTATAAGACTGAGGACCTAGCCATCGCCGTTTCTAATGCAGGGGCTTTAGGGGTTATTAGTAGTATCGGGATGGCAGCCACTCTCTTACCCGAAGCGGCTCCGGTGGATGCGAAACGATTGTTCGGCGATGATCCACCAATGGTGTTATTACAAAAATCCATGGAAGCAGTGGCCAAGGGGACAAAATCATCGAAGGGCGTTTTTGGCGTAAATGTTCCTGTGGCTGCAGAGTTCCTATTAGCGTCAAAGATGTTCGTCGAGCAGGTCATTGAGGCTAGGAATGGCGATTCCGATATTGAGCGGCGGCTGCGGGTATTAATCACCTCTGCCGGGAATCCGACACCGTGGGCTGAAGTCAAAAAACATGGGCTCATCTGGGTGCATGTGGTGCCCTCTGTCTATCATGCCAAGAAGGCTGAACGGGTAGGGGCTGATGTGATTGTGGCCTCTGGGCATGAAGGTGGTGCCCATGTCTCCTGGGACCCCGTCCATTCGATGGTGTTAGTACCGGCGGTGGCTCGGGCAGTAAAAACCCCCGTCGTCGCTGCAGGAGGGTTCAGTGATGGAGCATCCCTGGCTGCAGCCCTCTGTTTAGGGGCAGTAGGGATTCAAATGGGAACACGTTTTATCGCGACCCAAGAAAGTGATTTCGAATCCATCTGGAAAGACGCCATCATTAATCATGAGGAACGACAAACACTTGTTGGACGTGGGTTATTTGGACCGATGCGGTTTCTTCGGAACCAACGGGCAGAGATGCTTGTCGAGCAGACACTGGACGATGTTCCCCGGTTTTACCTTGGCGAGCCAGTCGACTCGAATGACGCCATATTGAAACTAGAACAATCAGGGTTTGTGGATCTCTTGGACCGGAAATCCGATACTGCTCTGATGTTTGGTGGCGAGGTGACAGGTCGCATATCGGATTTACCCACGGTTGCTGAACTAATTGACGCCATTGTGAAGGACGCAATTAAGGTCTTGGCACAACTTCCTAGAAAGGTTCTCAAATCCTAGACTGGTATTTAACGGAATTGTTGGGTTCTATGCCACCGTTTATGAGCTTCCGCTTTATCCTTGGGAATAAAGCGTCTGCAAACAGGGCACCGAACATACCCTTTGGAAATCATTTCTAAGGCACGAGCGCGACGACGTTCATCAGTAACTTTTCCAAAATACTCCGCTAGTGCGAAGAGAAGAAAGGTTGATGGAAATAGTAGGATTGCTGGTATCAGGACAGCTACTCCTGCACGTAGACTTCGGTCAGTAGCTGTTGGGACAGACAACACAGAAGTTTGAGGTGAATTGGTGATGAGAATCTCTGTTCCCATGTGGTTGAAATCAAAATTCCCTGCAATTACACTTGTAGGTGATTCAACTAGGTTCCAGAGAATGCTAGGCACCCAACTTAACATATACTTCTGGACAATTAGTACTGGTTTGTTATTTTCATTTACAGTACCAACACCCAGCACCTCATATCCAGGGTTAAATGGGTCGATGTCCCCGATGAACACAGACTCGATTCCGATTTGCAAATGATTCTCCGACCAGATAGTCGTCGATATCCATTCTCCCAATTGCCTATAGAAGACTCGAATATCATGATTCCTTACGATGGCGATTTCGTTCCCTGCAGGTTGAAACATAAAATCTCCAATTGCAATTGAACGTGTTACCCCAACCCATTCCATGAGTCGGGATATCGTCCAGGCTCCATCATCGTAACGTAAATAGAAGACTCCTGTATCTATTCCGCCCGCAATCAATTCATCGCCGCTATTGGAGGTATCCACATCACCAGCTGTGCCAGTGAGTAAAATGGTCGGTTCAGTATGGACTTGGTCAATAGTCCAGGTTGTACTGTTGAATCTGCTAGCGACATAGATGCGACCCGTTGAAATCGTTGTGGACACATTATAATATTGACCAATAATGGCTATTTCCATGGAATTTGATGCCGTGATGAATTGGCCAGCAAACATATGGTTAGTTGTCCACACCGGATATCCATCAGGAATATTACCGATTTCTTCAGAATGCCAGATGGCAGCTCCGCGGAAGTTCAAATGTAGTATTCCATTCTGTGTAAGGACTGCGATTTCGTCTCCTTTGTATTCATCAAAATAATCGCCCACGCTTAGGGCTATGAGGGGATTCGTTTCCCAGTCTGGATTTTGAAAGACTGTCTCTTGCCATGGGGATGCAGTGAGTCCACCAACTAGGATGACTCGTGATGGAGTTAAGTAAGCTAATTCAAATCCGGGTTTTGAGACATCGAGATCTCCAAGTGCAATTTGTGTTGCATTATCAGTGGGATATGTACTCGTTACATAACGGTCTCTCAGGCCAATCCAATTAACAACGAATAGGATGATAACGAGAACCAGCCACACCGTATATAACTGGGATTTTCGAAATCGTACCACTCAAAATCACCCTCAACCAGTAAGATACTCCTACAAACTCCAACCTTAAATATTCTTTACACGTAGCCCGAAGAAGACAAGGTAGAAATTGCCGTCACCGTTGACTTAATACGAAGATAACGCTCTGCCGTGAAAAAAGGTCTTGGTCTGATATGATTCGTCGGACACGTACGCTTATTTTCCTTTCAGCCATTTTAGCCTCAAGTGTCCTGTTAGGCCTATCTGCTTTTTATCAAGCTGACACTTATCGCTCTCTCACTTTTACCTATGAAATCACATCAGTCAATGTGATTAGTAATGCGACAAGTGGCATGTATGTAAGAGTGCAGATCAGTGGTCGAATCCATAATCCTGGGCTAACCCTCTCCGTGGATCTCATTCACACCGATACCCGTATCCTTCTCAATGGCGAACAACTCTACTATGGTTTTGGTTTCAAAGGAGGTCGTACAATAATTATTCCGGGCGAAACTCGTGATTTCACCTGGGAGTACTCATTAACCGAGTCTGATCAATCCCTGTTCCTAGCCGCAGAATCAAGTGGTAACTGGAATTGGTATCTTCTGTTAGAACCGCTTGTGCAGACGACATTTCTTGCTGAAACTAATAACGGTCGCTTAGAATTATCTCGCGTTGTAGTCTATTTCGGAGCCAACTTGTTGCCTCTATGAAAAGACAGTAAATCGCCACCAGCTTTCCTTTTTCTTTAAAAATCCAACCACAAGTTCTGGTGCAAGACTATCAACTTTAATACCCACAAAGGTACTCACAAACCAACTTTTAATTAAAGGACATGAATCGATGGCACAAGACATTCGACCCCGCATCAGATGGCGACACGTATTAGCAATTACAGGAATCATGTGTTTGGGATTCATCGGCATCGATTGGCTTCATTTCTTCCTCTTTGGAACTAAATTCACTTATCTTATCAATCCCCTTTCTCCCACCGCAGCCATGGATTTCTTCTTCTATCTTTTTGTTTTTGCTGGCATGGCTTTTGTTATCGGATTCTTGGTCACCTTCGAAACGAAGGAGGTCGTAGTTGCTGGATTCTTAGGTCCTTTCCTATTTCTTAATGTCAACTACTTCGTCATACTGGGAATACTTATCATTAATCCAGCTTATGCCACTACTTTGATTCCCGGTTGGCAATGGATTTGGGGGTTGAATCCCAACTGGACAGCTATATTCAACGAAGTCCTTGTAAGTTTCACTTTGTTATACCTGCAAAGTCTCTTCCTATTCTTAGTTTTAGCCACCCCCTTCATTCTTGTCCTGAGCTTTACTGGAAATGCCTTTCGGCAAATGATGGGCTGGAGTATTTAGCAAACCTTTCTAAGAAGAAACAGAGAAATAGTACCAGCGTTAACCCACCAGGCATCCCATGCAAATTCTAGGTGTAGGGCCTTGATAACTGGAGAGAAAATCATCCTTCGAGGATTAGAACTAACAGATGTCGATGAGATACTCAAACACTGGAACGATGTTGAACTGCGACGTTTTCTCGGTCTTACAATTCCCCTATCAAAAGAAGAGGAGGAACAATGGATACGCAACACTTGGGACCAGCGTCGACAGGGGAACGCACATGTTTTCGGCATCGAAACCAAGCAACCAAAACACCTCATAGGATCATGCAGCCTATTTACACTCTCATGGATCAACCGGTCAGCTGAACTTGGCATCGCAATTTGGAATAAACAATATTGGGCCAAAGGCTATGGTCAGGAGGCAATCAATCTTCTGCTCGGGTACGGATTCAATTTCCTCAACCTCCACAGCATCTTCCTCCTCGTCAATGAGGATAATCCCCGGGCCATCCGAGCCTACGAGAAAGTCGGGTTTCAACACGTAGCACGTCATCGCAAAGCTATCTTCCAAGATGGAAAATACAAGGACGTGCTCATCATGGACATCCTCGATGAGGAATTCCGCGACCGCCATCCTCCACATTACCCCCTCATTCAGGAGGAAACAAAAAATGTTTGAAGGCAAACAGGTACTGCTTCGCAGCCTTGAGTTAACCGATGTAGAGACAATTAACCAACAATTCAATTGGCTAGAAGTGCGACGGTTCTTAGATATGCCTTATCCATCCTCACTCGAAGACACGAAACAATGGATCAAAAAAACATGGGAGGCAAGGAAAAACCACCAACACTACCTCTTTGCAATCGAGCACACTAAAACGCAACAACTACTCGGTGTTTGTGGATTGATGGACATCAGTAAAATCAATCATAAAGCCGAGCTCATGATTGTAATTTACGAAGATCAGAACTACGACAAAGGATATGGAACTGAAGCTCTACGGCTCCTTCTGAACTTTGGTTTCAAGCAACTTAACCTCCATCGAATCGTATTATTCACACACGATATCAACAAGCGTGCGCAGCGAGTCTATGAAAAAATAGGGTTTCAGCACGGCGGACGCCGCCGCCAAGCCTCATTCTTCGAAGGTGCCTACCACGATCTTCTACTTTATGATTTGCTTGCATCCGAGTTTCTTGATATTTAAGCTTCAGCTCGAGAAAACAGGTAAGTTCCAATTGCAATCATTAGAAGTGAAAATCCACCTAGTACTGTCAAAGCAAGGAGTGGACCAAACGGACCCAATATGGGAGTAATATATCCAACAAGGCAGAAGCGAAGAAGTTCTACTCCGTAGAAAAGGGGATCAACGAGCATCGCTATTTGAAGAGGTAAAGGTGCAGTATCAATTGGAAAGAAGACACCTGAGAGCATGAAAAGGGGCCAAATGATAAAAGTCGAAATCAATTGGAAGGCATGAAAATCTGTAAGCGCTGAACCAATTGCTACTCCGAGTCCGACAAATCCGGCAGTAATCAACAGCATCACTCCAATTCCTGCAAAAATCCCAAGAGCAAATCGGGGATCAAGCACGAATGCTCCAAGGATGGTCGAAACGACTAAAATTAATAGACCTTGGATTGCTGCGGTGATTGCCCCTCCAAAGATTTTACCCGTTATGATGCTGGTACGGCTCACAGGGGCAACTAGCATCTCTTTAAAGAAACCAAATTGTCGATCAAAAATAACCGAAACTCCAGAAAATACCGAAGCAAATAGTAATGACATTGCAATGATTCCGGGTGCAATAAACGTAAGGTAGCTACCTCCAAGCGCTCCTCCAAATAACCCTCCTATTCCAAATCCGAGAATGAGAAGGAAGAAGAAGCTTTGAGCAATGGAAGCAATAATTCGGGCTTTTGCTCGCCAGAACCGTTTCAGTTCTCGAAGTAAGACCACGTAAATGGCCTGTCCAGATATTAGTTGCATTTCACATATCACCTCGTTTAGTGAGGAGTACTGCCTCCTCGGGCTTGTCGCATCATGCGAAACTGGCGAAACATTTGCATCATGCTTCCAGCTTCATCACGAATACTCCGCCCAGTAACAGATAGAAAGACATCATCTAATGCCGGTTTATTCATTTGGACCGAGTCGAGTTCAACACCAGATGCATCGACAATTTTCACCAGTCCAGGAATCCTCTTACTTGCATTATCGACAAGTAAGTTTATCTGACGGAAATTCTTTGAGAGTCCAACCTGTTCGTGCATTTTACTCATAACTATGGCTATCTCGTCTGGATCTCTTGCCATTTGCGTCTTCCCTCCACTTTCTAAATTTTCAATCCCACCCATCGTTACAACGCCGTCAGGCTGACCAATTCGCCGCATCAAATGGCTCATGTTGCTCATGCCAACTTGATTGCTACCCTCAGTGACAGGAATTGCCTTTTTGACCCACTCTAGGGTAATCAGCTTGGACAGCATTCCTTGGGCATCTTCAGATTTCTTGAAAGTCAGACCGATTACATCACCCTGCAAAGTTGCCTTCAAATTCTCTGGTGTATCATTTGCCACAATTTTTCCAAAATCTATGATTTGGATTCGGTTACACAAATGGTCAGCTTCTTCGGTGTAATGTGTCGTCAAGATGATAGTAACATTTTGTTCCTGATTGAGTTTGACAATGTAATCCCAGATCGCACGTCGGGTTTGGGGATCCAATCCTAACGTGGGTTCATCAAGAAACAACACCTTCGGGTAATGTAATAATCCTCGTGCAATCTCAAGCCGGCGTTTCATTCCACCACTATAAGTCTTCACATAAGCGTCAGCACGGTCAGTTAATTGAACGACCTCGAGAATCTCTTTAATCCGCTCTTCTCGTTCCTTCTTTGTCAGCCCGTACAATCGCCCATGGAAATCTAGATTCTCACGTCCTGTGAGTTCGGTATCTAAAGTGGGGTCTTGGAAAACAAATCCAATGCTCCGTCGAACGGCATCGGGATTGTCATGGATATCAAATCCGTTCACTATCGCTGTTCCACTAGTTGGTCTAAGAATAGTGGCAAGCATATTCAGAGTAGTGGTTTTTCCTGCTCCGTTAGGTCCAAGAAACCCAAAGATTTCTCCTTCTTCTACAGTGAATGAGATGTGGTCGACAGCAGTGACATCACCGTTAAAGGTTTTAGTTAGTTCTTTCACTTCAATAATGCTGATTGTGTTCACGTCTCCATATATGATTAAAGTGTTCCAGTAGAATTTTCGAGATTACGAATCTCCTCCTTCACACTTCGAATGGCTTTTTCAATATTCCCTGCATGATTTTCGAGTAACTTTAAACGACGTTGTAACACTTCAACAGATCGCTTCTTTTGAAACGCTAAATCCGAAGCATCCTCTTTTAGAATTAGTGACGCTTCATCCAGAATTAAATCGAAATGCTCTAATCGCCGCAAAGCCTTATCCACATCGAAAGCTGGGGCTACTGCAAACTGTGGGCCACCGTGTTTAATGAGGATTCTTCGCATCATGGCTACGAACCTTGCGTGTTCTAAAGCATCATGTTCAAGGTGCCGTTTTCCCTTTGTTCCCAAACGATAGATGATGCGACGGCGACCTTCCGGTTCCACTTCTTTCTTCATAATCCATCCCCGTTCATGAAGATCATGTAAAATGGGGTAAATGGTTCCGGGAGAGGGGCGCCATCCATCGCTTGACTCTGCTAGTGTATCCAGAATATCGTAACCATACCTGGGCTGGTCAGCGAGTAGTGCTAGGATTATTGCCCGCATGTAACCTTTACCAAGGGATTTGACAGTGCTCGTGGGGCCCGTGGGCTGTTGAGTGGTTTTATCGTGCAAGGTAGTGGCAACTCAATTTATGTCGTTAAAGGAACTATCGGCGTTCGATACTATCGGATTCCGATATAAACTTTTTGGACCACGTAATAACGATCCTCTGTACAAAGCACGAAACGATTACAATGGACACTCAGTGGAGCCGGGTTCATTAAGCAATTTCTCGGTGTGCTGTCGATTCTCTTGCAGCGCAAGGAACCCTCGTAAGCGGGTGATCACTTGTTCGTATGAAGGAAAATTGGTTGGTCCAGGTGTTTCGAGGTTATAGGAAGCAGCAGCTGAGGCAAAGAAAGCTGACCACAGAGGACGCTGAGTCCGTTGGAGTTCTACAAGAAAACTAATGGAAAAGACATCTCCACTTCCCGTATGGTCCACGATGTGCTGGGGTTCAATAGCTGGAATATCGTAATAGTTGTCTCCATAAGAGAGATGAGCTCCCTTATATCCACGAGTTATCAGAATTAGAGGAACACCCATTTTGTGGACGCTCTGGGCAGCAGTTCGAGTGTCAGATTGGTGGGTGAGTTGACGGAGTTCCTGCGAATCAACTTTTAGGGCATCGATATATGCTGCGAGTTCAGAGAACTTCTCCCACTCACAGCTAATTATCTCTGTGTCTTTGTTCTTTCGTGTGCGTATAAAACCTTGAACATCGACAGATACTTGAATTCCCCGAGATTTTGCTTTTGGGATAATCGAGGAGTCTACTTCACCAATTACCGGGCTAATATGCATCCATAGAGTATTCCAGTAGGTGTTAGGGAAATCCTCCGATGTTAAGGGATCTGAAACCGCATCCACTCGTTGAGTTCGGTCACCCAGTTCATTGTAAGTATTAGTGAAATGCGTAGTGTGCTTGTTTTGTCGTAATCCTTCTAAATTTAATCCTGAACATACTAGTCGGTCATAATATGCGGGGGGGAAGTCTCGTCCGATGCGAGATACAATTCCGACGTTCTTGAGTCCCAAGGCTGGTCCAACCATCGCATATGCGGGAGGGCCACCCATCTCAGTATGTTCTTTGTCACCAGACTTCATTAGATCAATGGTGAGATGACCCACAATGACAAGATCAAAACGTTTGGCTGGCATGGTTGAAGTCCCGTTCTTCAAGTGGGATAATTCTTTAATTATCTTTCATGTTTCGACAAATTCGTTGAAATTTGCTTAGTGGTGCATTTCACAAAATCTATTTAAATTTCATTCCTAAGCCTAGAAGAAGCGGCTTTACAGCGGGGAGTGAAAATGCTAACTCCTCACAAGTTGGTGAAAGATATGGGGAATACAAAGATACGCCTGATAACAGCCCTGCTCCTTTTTGCATGTGTAGCTCTTAGCCCTCTTTTAGAAAATCCACTTGCTACTGTTCGCGCAGGTACTCCACCCAATTCTCCTTATACAGGCAGTGGCGGAACACTCGAAGTCTTTGAATTTGCGCGAAATGATAGTAGTACTTTCACCAATGGACTGAACGATACTTCATTCCAATACAGTTCGGCGTGGTTTCGGTAGGGTATGGCGGTTATCAATTAGTCACGAGCGTGTCAAACCTTGCTCGAAGGGAAGATCCTGTTCCCAATGGTGATTTTGACAAATACGCTGAAGACTTTCACATTGACGGAAGTGAACTTGATATTGACGGTAGTAAGTCATAATTCGTGATTTCGGTTCAAAACTTAGCAAAAATGGTCACATTACAATACCTTACGCGACAAATAATCACTCCATGACCATACTAAGGGCATTTTCCAGTTTTTAGCTGACCTTAATTCCTATCATCTCCTTCACATTTTCATCGAAGGAGATATATGCTCTCTAGGACAGAGTATCATCAAGCTTCAGAGAAGCCTGGGGAACGAAAGATGTGCACAGACATAAAACCGATTTTCCTCTAGCCAATACGAGGTGACAGAAAATGCCTCAAGATGAAGACATCACTTCCTTTAACCCTGAAGTTCCTGAAGAAATTCTAAGAACCATCACCCAAAAATCACCGGTCGGTATAATCGTCATTCAGGACGATAAAGTTTTATTTGCTAACCAGGAACTCGCTAAACTCATTGGTACCACTCGCAAAAACCTTGAAGCTTTGAAACCCAACGAATTCATGCAGTTTATGGCTGACGCAGATAAAGTCGAAGCAGGACAACGATTGAAATGGGCTCAAAGTGGTGAGGTTAAGACAAAATTCTATGATTTTCGAATTATCAACAAGAAAGGAAAGGAAAAGTGGATTCAAATCCTGCCGCGTTCAATTACGGTGAACAATAAACCGGCATTTCTCGCAATGGTTGCAGAGGTGACTGATCAAAAGCGTATTGATCTTGCCTACCGGGAACTGGTCGACCACTCTTTACAAGGCCTTCTGATCATTCAGAATATGCGTGTAGTTTTTGCTAATCAAGCTTTTGCCGAAATAAGCGGATATACAATTGATGAATTATTGGAATTGACGCCCAAACAAGTCCAAGCAAGTGTGCACCCAGACTATCAAGCACGGGTATGGGGGCGGATGCGAGATCGGCTCGAGGGAAAACCGGTTCCTTCTCATTATCAATTCAAAGGCATTAGAAAGGATGGGGAGGAGCGTTGGGTTGAAATGTATGTCACTCTTAGCGAGTTCGCTGGAAAACCGGCTATTCAAGCTACATTTCTCGATATCACTGAACGCCAAAAGGCTGAAGCCAAATTAAAAGAATCGGAAGTAAAGTATCGTGGACTATTCGATGATTTACCCATCGGATTATATCGTACTACAGTGGAAGGGAATATCATTGATGCTAACCCAGCCTTGGTAAGGCTTCTTGGAGCAGAAGACAAAGAAACACTATTACAAATGAACGCCTCTGATTTCTATGTTGATCGACACGAACGCCAGCGGTTTGAGGAATTGCTTGGAAAAGAGGGTATAGTCACTGGACATGATGTGCAATTCAAACGATTGGATGGCAAACTCATTTGGGTCCATGACACCTTTCGGGCGTTCGAGGATGAACTAGGCAACATCCAAAGCTATGAAGGCTCCTTAGAGGATATCACCGACCGAGTAGAAGCTGAGCAAGCTCGCAAAATTCGAGAAAGACGATATCGTGCCCTCTTTGAACACACAAGTGATGCCATCTTCATTATCTCACTCGACATGAAACACCTTGATGCAAATCCACGTGCCACTAAACTTCTTGGCTATCCTCGAGGTGAACTCATTGGCATGCCTGTTGAAAAAGTAGTGGCAAAAGGCGAATATGAAGATAGCAAACGAGTATTACGGGCATTACTTGCAGGTGATCCTGTTCCAATCTATGAACGCATCTTTGTAAAAAAAACTGGAGAGGAATTTCCTGTCGAGATTAATGCTTCACTTGTAACCGATACCGAAGGCAATCCCCTCCATATTCAGAGTGTAGCACGAGACATTACCGAAAGGAAACGGGCTGAACAGGCGCTTAAAGAAAGTGAAGAGAAATACCGAAAACTCATTGAAACCTCCCCAGATGCAATCACGGTCACTGATTTAGAAGGCAAAGTAATCATGGTCAACCAGCAAGCCCTCCAACTCTACGGAGTGAAAAAGGAAGCGGAACTGATTGGTGTTAACGCTTTTGACTTAATCTCCCACGAAGATGTTCCCAAAGCGATTGAAAACATGCAAATAACCTTAAGAGATGGCACTTCAGGGACCTTAGAATATACCCTTCTGAAACGAGATGGGACAGCATATCCTGCTGAGCTCAATGCTTCACTCCTTAAAGATGCTGATGGCAATCCAATGGCATTCATCGGTGTAATTCGAGATATTAGCGACCGCAAAGAAGCTGAAGCCCGATATCGTCACCTTTTCGACAGTATCCCAGTTGGGTTATTTAGAACAACCCCTGATGGGACCATTCTCGATGCCAATCCCGCCTTGTTTGAAATGTTAGGCTTCGATAGTAAAGAACCGCTTCTTAAACGCAAGGCTTCGAGCTTTTATCTTGATCCAGAAGAACGGCGGCATTGGGAAGCTGCTGTGGCCCTCGAGGATGTCGTAACAGGAATTCAAACTGAATTTAAACGTGAAGATGGAGAAACCATCTGGATCAATCTTTCTGCCCGGGCAATTCGAAATAAGGACGATGGCATCGAGTATTATGAAGGCACACTCGAGGATATCACAGATCGAAAACTAAGTGAGGATGCCGTGAAAGAATCCGAAGCCAAGTACCGAGCGTTGGTCGACCAGTCCCTTCAAGGCATTATCATCATTCAAGACGATCGGATCGTGTTTGCTAATCCTCAAATGAAAGAAGTTGTTGATATTACTCGAGAAGAGCTCTTAGATATGCCTCCCAATGAATTTTGGGCTCGAATTCATCCTGATGATATTCAATGGATACAACAACGCTTGCAGGATCGCTTTGCGGGAAAAAAGGTACCAGACCGATATCCAATCCGTGTGATATCACCTGAAGGAACTATCCAATGGGTAGAAATCTGGGTGAAAATGATCGAATATCAGGGAAAGCCAGCAATCCAAGTCACCCTTTCAGATGTCACTGAACGGATGCGTGCTGAACAGGCAATCAAAGAATCCGAAGAGAAATACCGCACCCTGGTCGAACAATCCCTCTTTGGGATAGTAATCTCCCGAGGTCCACCTCTCCGTTTCTTCTTTGTCAATGAGGCATTCGCAGATATGATGGGATATACAATCGAAGCATTATTGGCGATGACTCCCAAGAAAATCCAAGAACTCATTCATCCCTCAGACCGTGACCTAGTTATTCAACGGGCAGAGGATAGGTTGATGGGTAAAGAGGTTCCCAATCAGTATGAATACCGGATGGTGAAAAAAGATGGTTCAATTGTTTGGGTGGCGATTTTTGCTGATCGAATTGAATATGAGGGTGAACCTGCAGTTCAAGCAGCATACATGGATATCACTGAACGAAAACAAGCTGAAGCTGCCTTGCTAGAATCTGAGGAACGGTTCCGAGCACTGGTTGAAGACCTCTCAGATTGGGTCTGGGAGATGGATATTTCAGGAAAGTTTGTCTATACAAACAATGCTGTTGAAGATATCATCGGATTTTCTGCAGGGCAAGTACTGGGACGAACCCCCTGTGATTTCTTACATCCCGAAGACGTGAAACGCGCACAAAATACCTGGGCTGAACTCATAGAACGACGACGGCCCATTCGAACCATCGTCATCCAGATGGTCCACAGGGATGAATCCGATGTTGTTCTTGAAGCTCGCGGACGCCCAGTCTTTAATGAAGCTGGTGAACTCCTTGGGTTCAGGGGAATCTGTCGGGACATCACAGACCGACTCAAAATGCTCGAACAACTTCGCGAATTGGATGAACGGCTCTAACCTCGTGTTCGTTGTACTAGAACCCTTAATAGAACCACTCGACACCTTATCCCCCACTATAGGTAATAGTATCAGAAACCTTCAAGAGTCTAATCAATGGTGGGGCCTCAATTCATGTTAAACTTCAGTTATATAATCCCCGGAGTCTTGGCGGGCTCAAGTTTTCCACGCGGACGAGAGGCGCTCGAACGGCTTGTCACAGAAGGCATCCAAGTTCTGGTCACCGTCATGGAATACACCCTCGACGAAGAACTTGTCAAAGACCTAGGACTCGAATACCACTATTTTCCCGTACTTCCATATGGTAGTCCTTCATTGACAGATATCAATCGGTTTGTCGATCTTGTCAATGAGAATCGAGCAAAAAACCGACCAGTCGCTGTACACTGCTGGATGGGTTGGGGAAGAACAGGTACATTTCTTGCTGCATACCTTATTAGTGAGGGAATGAGTGCGGATGAAGCCATTTACAATGTCCGCGAAAAGCGACCTAATTCGGTTGAGACTGTTGGTCAAGAGCAATTTCTCCACATCTATGAGCAAAGTCTAGCGGCAAGAAGATGAATGTCACATTAGCGGATCAATGTTGACAATTATGCTGTTTCTATCTGTAGAAGGAATAGTTAGCTATTCTTTCTTCCACACTTCATCGCCAATATATTGACCGATGCCGCTAGAGTCTTTGGGTCCCACCTTGACGGTCCACTTACTCGCTTCTTCAGTTTCACCGCTAAGACGGGCCGCCATCCCAGGGCTGATAAGGATGCGATGATCCACTTTATCCTCCACCCCAGATTCTTTGATCGCTTCAGCGATGATATCTGCAGTGAGTTTTCGTCCCGCCACAGCTGATTGGATGCTCAATCCCTCAGTATCCACCACGACTAAATAGGCGTCAATCCCTGCCTGTTTAATGTCACTTTCAACCGTGAAATAAGTCAGGGCAAAATTCGATGTGTACATGACTGGTGACTCTTTAGTAGGTGAACCAAATTCACGGAGACCAGGTTCAACGGCAACAGGTTTCACTGGGTCTGTATAGAGATTGGTTCGAAGAAAAGTAAGCGGTAATTCAGCCCACATATCCAGGCTGTGCATAACTAGGATGTCTGCATACCGGATAATCATTGAGGCACCTGCCAGGACTTCTTGCCATTTCGCCAGCTCTTCGGCTTCCCCCTCTTTATGGTCACCCCAGACTGAAATGGGGGAGGCTAGTAGTGGAAACCCGACACCTTGGTCTCCTTCGCGGGTGGCAGCTCGCCGAAGCATACTAAAATCATCAACAGTCGCACCGAGCGCTGCCCCAAACTCGTTGCCCGGGTCTAGGACAACATCGATGCCCATCTGGTCAAGAGTCATAGCAAGGGATTTGAGTTCAGATAAATCACCAGGAGCATACGCGACTAGCGGGCACTGATACTTCAGGGCGACATCAGCCAGTTCTTGCCATGTGTCCACGGTGGCTGCATATAAAAGGGGGCGACGTCCTTGCAAGGATTCGGCTCCTGCAGCTAAGACTTTGGGATTCAAGGAACACAACATGATGGGCCAGTTCGTCAATTCGCCCACACGCTTTGTCGCTTCCGCAAACTTCTTCGAATCCCCAGAAACTGATCGCAACGCGATTCCGTTCAATTGCAGGTTCATCCCGATGTACAAATAGGTCCAGTCCTCGATTGCCTTAACACGCTTCTTCAATTCCTCGGCTGACGCTGTATCCGCTATATCGACAAAGAAGGCTGTTGGATGCATGTACCGTAAATCGTGTCGGTAGAGCACAAGCTCTCCACCAATCAAGACTTTATTTTCTCCAGTTCCAACCTGAACCTCTTTTACTGGGGGTCGCATGAGTTCCTCGAGTTTCTCGCGTTTCTTTGCATACTCCCTTTCCCGGTACAATGGAGCACATGCTTTGATGCCTAGCGTATATTCAGCCGCCTTCGTTGCGAAGGCCATGCAATTCGCTTCGCCGCATTCTCCACAATTTGTCTGAGGAAGCAGAGGATAGATGTCCATTGGTCCTGCACGTTTTACCATAGGAACGCCTCACTTGCACTGAATTGGCATCAGTATTGCCGAGTTTAGATAATTAGCTTTTGTGCTTATGATAAAAGACTCAAGGGTCAAACTACTTCATTGAAGGAATTGCTCTTGGATTATGCGTTCTTCCAGGGAGTGTCCTTCGTCGAATAAGACTTTAACAAATTGCGACCGATCCTCCTGCACCTTGATGTTAATAGGAAATTTCACATCATTAAAATCAGCGGACACAGAAACCGGTCGGTTCTCTGGATCAAGGATCTCAAAATCTACAATTGCGGTTTGAGGCAATAATGCGCCAAACCAACGACGTGGTCGGAAAGGATTGAGGGGTGTCAAAGCCAAGACATTAGCTCCAATTGGAATGATTGGACCTCGGGCTGAGAGATTATACGCTGTACTCCCTGCAGGGGTGGCAACTAGGATGCCATCACAAATGAGGTTTTCTAAACGGATTTTGTTATTAATGGAGACGCGGATATGGGCAGATTGCTGGGCTTGCCGTATAATGGCGACCTCGTTAAATCCGATGGCAATATGTGTCTTACCGTCCGTTGTTTGAGCCACCATCTTCAATGGATAGATGCGCTCCTCTTTTGCAGCTAGAATGCGTCCCCGAAGCCCTTCTTCTTGGTATTTATTCATGAGAAAGCCAATGGTTCCGCGATTCATCCCATATACTTGCACATCTTGGTTCACGAATTGGTGGAAACAGCGGAGCATAAAACCATCACCACCTAGCGCTACGACCACTTCCGCTTCTTCGACGGGGACAAAATTGATTTGGGCACTTAACGCTTCATATGCTTGAAGGGCACGTGTAGTTTCCGAGTGAACACAAGCAATCCGTGAGGAGGTCATCATAAATCACGCTACTCTATGATTTCTATAACTATTTAGTATGATTATTCTTTGGTGTAAAGCAGCATAAATTAACTATTCGCAGAGGGTGAATTCATGACTTTGGAAATTAATCAAGGACAAGTGAATCGGTTCAGAATGGATAGGCACTATTTGACCAAACGGGCATTAAAAAAAGACATAGTGACTGTCGTAGAGCGAGTGTGTGGTATTCAGGCGCAAATGCCTGCTGCGGCCAACCTTCAACTTTGGGTACGCATTCAGGATCTCCAACATGAAGATATTACCGCTAATCTCTGGACAGCTAAAACACTTTTACGAACCTGGTCGATGCGAGGCACAGCACATTACCATCCCACCTCCCAGTTTCAAGTCTTTTTAAAAGCGATAATTGAACCACGGATACCAAGGCATAAAGAATGGCTAGCGAAACGGGGGATACGGGAATTCGGAGAAGTAGCCAAATTTAATCGCTCTCAACATGACTTCGAAGCCATACTAGCTGCTGTCGAAAAAGCCTTAAAAGGTGGACCTGCAACCCGAGAAGAAGTGGCCAATGTTGTGGAAGAGGAAGTCGGTTCTGAAGCCCGTCCATGGGTTGATACGGGTTACTACATTGTAACCAAACTCTTGGCGTATGAGGGAAAGGTTTGTTTTGGTCCCGATTTGGAAGGAAAAGCCACACTCGTCCTGACTAATCAATGGCTCCCGAAACAGTCATCGATTCGTAAAGAGGTAGCAGAAGACACGGTGCTGTCACAATACCTGCAATGCTATGGACCAGCAACCCCCCAGGATTTCTCGGCGTGGTCTGATCTCAAAATGGCAACAGTGAAGCCAATTTGGGAGCGAAACAGCACACATTTTGTCAAATTAACTCTTAATGAGAAGCCAGTTTGGATTCTAAAGAAGGATCTTGATGCACTGCTGAATATTCAGTTAAAATCTCGACCACTTCGACTTCTCCCTCATTTCGATTCATTCTTACTTGGGCACAAAGACAAAAAACATATCGTTGCTGAAGCCCATTACAAACGAGTGTTTAAAAAAGCCGCATGGATTTCCCCCGTCCTACTCCAGGATGGAGAGGCCATCGGAATCTGGAAACAGACACGTACATCAACAAAAGTCACCGTCACAGTAGAACCGTTCGAAACACTGACAAAATCGCAGCTCGAGGACTTAGAAGCTGAAGCACAACGGTTAGGGGAATTCTTCGATGTAGCTCCTGAAGTGAAGGTGATGAAATGATCTTAGATAAGAAAGAAGCCGCTAAATTTTACAAACAGGTCGAAAAGCAATTCGTTAAATGGGCAAAGACGCAAGATCACATCAGGGCCGCCATGGTAGTGGGCTCACAGGCACGCACTGGTGTTCCAGCTGATAAATGGTCTGACCTGGATATCATCATTTTTTCAACGAATCATAATATTCTCATTGATTCCGCGGAATGGGTCGGTGAATTCGGTAATCCGGTGATCACCTTCATTGAACCCACCGCAGACGGGGAAGGAGATGAACGTCGAGTACTCTATGATAATGGATTAGACGTTGATTTTGCGGTTGACCCAATCCAATACATCCAAGATACCAATAAGCACGGCATGACACCCGAATTGGCTCGGGAGCTAGCGAATATTATTGGGCGTGGTATCCGTGTACTCATTGACAAAGACAAGATCATGGACAAATTCATCACTGAGTTCAAAAAATATAAGCTACCTCCACCTAGCCCTCCCACCGAACAGGAATATCTTGAACGGGTGAATGATTTCTGGTATCACACGGTATGGGCAGCCAAGAAGCTTCGACGAGGTGAATTGTGGGAAGGCAAAGCTTGTATTGATTCCTATATGAAGGGGCGTTGCCTATTGCCCCTAATGGAATGGCATGCACATCTCACTCAAGGAAGAGAGCATGACACCTGGTTCCGCGGTCGGTTCATTGAAAGATGGGCGAATCCTAGAATCATTGCTGATCTTCGTGGTGCATTTGCCCATTATGACGAGGAGGATGTCTGGCAGGCACTGGCCAACACAATGCAGCTCTTTCGTTGGATTTCCAGAGAAGTTGCACAAAAGTTACACTATACGTATCCCATTGATGCTGACCAGTTCGCTAGTCGCTGGGTGACTGCTGCCTACTGGGACAGAGACACTACCGAATGAATCATTTTCTTGATATTCTCAGATTCTGCTGATACGTCCTAGTAGGTCAACAAAGGATTTCTCCATCGTTGCCAATCCACCGGTTGGTCCACCCTCATCGATGACAATGTATTCGTCTGGGGCATGGGCTCGTGTTCCATGTCCTAATCCTCCAATAACGAAAGGTAGATTAAACGGTGTTTGGGCAAAAAGAGAAAATGGAGCGCTTCCTGAAAGCATGGGCCAGTTCTCGATATCATAGCCGAATTCTTGGTACATCGCTAAAACCGCCTGGACAAGTGGGTGGCTGATGCTAAGTTTTGCCCATCCATAACCGGACTTGAGCTCAACGATGCGGACCTCTGGAAATCCTTGGGTGTCGAGGTGGTGACGTATCATTGGAAGGACATCTATTACCTGCATGTTGGGTACGAGGCGAACATCGATTTTAGCGGTGGCTTTCCAGGGGACAACTGTCTTAGTACCCGGAGCCGTATATCCAGACCAAATGCCATTGATGTTCAGCGTAGGTCCAAACATGTATTTCAACAGCACCTCGCGGCCATGTTCATCATTGATAAACCGTTCAATCTTTACAGGCGCTTTGAACGTGTCTTCGTTCCAGCTTTCTGCAAGTTTATCCACAAGCTCTCCATCTTCTTTTGAGACAGGTTCTACGTCATCGTAGAAACCTTCGATTAACACCCGGTTGCCATCTGGTGTGGTCATGGATGAAAGGGCTTGAATGAACCGCCAAGCTGGGTTGTCCACGATGGATTTGGTGCCACCATGAATGTCGAATTCTGTGGGACCATACCCCCAATTTTTCCCATTTAACTCGAGTTCAAAATAGACAATGCCCTTGCAGCCTAGATAATTCACAACTTTGCCTTTCATATCCTGCGTAAGAAAAGGGAAGAACACGTAATCAGCTTTTTTGACGGTTTTTTCTTCTTTTTTTAAGAACTCAGGAAAGTTTCGGCTTCCTAGTTCTTCTTCTCCTTCCGCGACAAAAATGAGATTTATGGGTAGCTGTTCACCGGCACCTTGGATGGCTTCACAGGCATTCAAGAAGCCCCGAAGTGGTCCCTTACTGTTATAGGATCCCCGTGCCATCAGAACTCGGCCAAAAGGCTTCGTATCCACTAACCTAGCTTCAAGAGGTGGAACAGACCAACCTGGATCATCAATCGGTTGGGTATCATACATCATGTACGCTAAGACTGTCTTCTTGGCTCCGACATCTAACTCACCAACAACTACTGGGTTTCCTTTGGTTTCGACCAACTCAGCGCGTTGACATCCTAGGTCTTTGAAGTATCCACAAACTAGATTGGCACAATCACGGACGCCGATATCCTGCGGAGAAATGGAAGGGTGTTTGATCAGCTCTTGAACCTTCACAATATGGTCATCGATATGCTTGTCGATGTATGAAAAAACTGCTTCTTTATTCATGGCTGGTTCCTCGCGCAGTTGAGGTGCTCGCTAATAGGGTGGCTAGGAAGATAAATGGTTCAGTTCAGAAGCGGCGTCGTTTTTTCGGATAGGCTTGGAAGGGAGTTCGGGGTTCTAAGCTAACCCAATCAGTATCCTGGTCTAGGCGGGTTAAGGATCGAAGAAGATCAAAGGTGACCCAGCGTGACACTTCCGGGTACCGTTGGTATTCCCAGAGGCCGTAGGGGCCTTGTAATTCCTTGACGAATTTGATGTTTTCATCAACTCTGGGGTCCTCGAGGTTGGCTCCAATCCGCCATGACAAATCCAGCATCTGCCCAACATCGTATCGACGGAAATATGTAAATCCGCCACGAGGTGGTTCCGCTCCTATGATTCGTGCCACTTCAAACCCCAGTGTATGGGCTTGGCGCTGCTCTTGGGCAAGTAACTTATCCAATCCCTTACGAGCAGACTCGCTCTTTCGCCGAGTGGGATGGAGGGCTAGTGCACTTACCGTCGCTGTAGTGTTGGTTCGACAACCAAACTTAGAGTGCGGGAGTCGACGGTAACCTGCAGCGAAAATGAGTTTATCTTTATGGCGTCCTGATGGCCACCCGCCTTCTGGTAGTTCTTCATTGATTAGCCACTCATAAGCGGCTTCAGCGCGTTTATCCGTAGCATATCCTGCCCAGGCTAATCCTATCAGAGGCAAGGCGGTCTGGACTGGTATGGCATGGTACTTCACATCCTGAGATTTGCCACCATCCAGTACAGCGCCCTGCGTAATCAAAGGAAAGGCTCCATCTGATTGCTGCTGTGTAAAAAGGAATTCAGCCCCCTTCTTGACCGCAGGGTGCTTTGGCCCTAATCCGAAGTACCCCAATCCCATCAGGGCCTGGGAAGTCATACGGATTCGTCCCAAAACTGTACCTCCACCTTCTCCGCTCCGAAAGGCTCCATCCGGTTCCTGTAAGGCAAGGAACTTCTCAACCATTGGATCAGATTTTTGGAGCTCTTGGAGTTCTTGAACTTCTGTATCCGATTCAGGTTGGTTCAGCAGATCGCGTAACACAAGGAGCCGGAGACTTGGTGATGGGTCAGCAAGAAGCAGTGGGGTCCAAGTCATGCTGTTCCCTCCAACACGTCATGAAGGTATGGAGCCGTCGGGGTATCCTGTTTCACAATATCTTCTGGAACGCCAACTGCAATGACTTTACCACCCTGAGGTCCGCCTACTGGACCAAGCTCAATTATCCAATCACAAGAGGCCAGAAGATGGGGGTGATGCTCAACAACCACAACAGTATGGCCATCATCAACTAACCTATTTAAGACCGCAATAAGACGAGTAACATCTTCCATGTGGAGTCCAACGGTGGGTTCATCAAGAATATACAAAGTGGGTTCATTCGCCTTCTTGAGGAGTTCCTTGGCAATCTTCAGCCTCTGGATTTCTCCTCCGGAGAGAGTGTAGCTCCGTTGTCGCCAGACAAGATACCCTAATCCCACCTCTCTGGCGACTTGTAAGGGGTTAGCAATTTTGGGAGTCTCTTTGAAGAGCTCATAGATTTCATCAAGAGTCATCCCATTTAGATCAGGGAGGGTGATCCCATGAACACGAACCTCCCAGGCTTCAGGTCGGTATCCAGTTCCCCGACACGTCTCACATTCCACAAACTCGTTTGGCAGGAATCCCATATCCAAGCGCAGGAAGCCTCGACCTCGACAAGCAGAACATTCACGGGCAAGATCTCTTTCTCCTAAGTCTAGAGCCAACGCGTCGTCGCTTTCAAGGAAGATCTCTGACATAGGTTTGACTAAGCCCAAGAAATTAGCTGGACTCCGAATCCCATGTCGAGACTGATCAACAATGAAGGTTCGTTTCGGATTGCCGCTAATTGAGTCATGAGTTCCCGGTTCCGAAGGTTCTCTGGCAAATGATGAAGTATGTGTTTGCTTAACCAGTGCACGACCCACAGTATCGATGAGAAGCGTGCTCTTTCCTGATCCGGAAACGCCGCAGATCCCAGTCAATGTGCCAAGTGGTATGCGAACTTCTTCGCCTCGTAGGTTGTTTTCCCGTGCTCCTTTTACTACCATCCAGCCTTGAGGATCCCGTCGGTTAGTCGTGTCCATCCACTGTTGTAGCCTAGCATTCTTCGAAATGCTGATGGTTCTATTCTCTGCCAACCATTTTCCAGTAATTGTATTTGCCCTGACGATATCCGCTGGTTTTCCCTCTGCAACAACTTCGCCACCAAGAGCCCCTGCCTGTGGACCCATATCGATTATATGATCTGCCGCACGGATTATCAACAAATCATGTTCAACCACAATCACCGTGTTGCCCTCATCGCGTAACTCTTGTAACGCTTCAAGCAAGGCTTCCAGTTCAGAGGGGTGCATTCCACGAGATGGTTCATCCACTAGAATCGTTAACGAAGTCAATCCACTCCCAAGAAGACTAGCAAGCTGAATGCGTTGGGCTTCACCAGCGGACAAAGTCCCAATAGGGCGATTCAAATGGAGGTAACCAATACCAACTTGTCGCATGAAGCGTAATCGTCGACGAATGATATCAAGACTAGTGTCGACTAATGGGATTTCAGGTGGGGGCTGGGGGATTTGATTGATTAAGGTTTCGAGTTCTGTGAGGGCAAGCTCACTCATCTCGAAGATGTTCTTCCCTTGAAGTGTTACAGCCAAGAACTCGGGTTTGAGGCCTGCGCCATTGCATTCAGGGCATACAACTTCCTTAGTGTAGGTTCCGTGAATGTCCCAACTAAAAATCCAGCTTTCGGGGCGAAAGAAGCCCTTCCAAGTCCACTTGGTCTGGCGTTCTTTGCCTTTCATTCGACCTGTCGATTTGCTGACGTAGGTGAAATGATAGGTTTCTCCATCGCCATTTAAGAACACATCTTGAGCTTCCTTGGACATCTCATTCCATGGGGTCTTGAAAGGGTCAAAGCCATACCGTTTTCCCAGTGCAGGGATAATCGGTTGGTCCTTACACAAGTAGGTCTTTGGCCAATACCCTGGCGACCACATTGCACCGGCACAAAGGGGTTTATCTGGATTGACAAGGAGTTTTTCTGGTTGTGGGAGCCGAAGAATACCTAGCCCATTGCATTTCTTACATGAACTTGTCCAGTGTGCAGATGAGAAATATTGTGGGTTTGCCAGCGGAGCAGTATCATCACACTTGGGACAATGCCATTGTTTACCACGCTGCATCGTGGCACCACAATTCAGGCAGGTTCGTTCTCCCAACGCCGCTAAGAGGTTGGCAAGGTGGGGGCTAATTTCGGTGAGTGCACCGACAGTATTCCGACGAGTAAACTGTGGGATGTGGGTCCAGAGGTGGGCCCGGTGAGCCGTGACAGTTAGTGTCACACCTAGTCCAGTAATTGAATCAACAGGTGCTTTAGCACCTTCACGTATTCCTTGGCGTTCATACATCGATAGCGTTTCAAGGTATCTGCGGCGAGCCTCAGTTTGCAGGACATTTTGCACCAAACTCGACTTCCCAGAACCAGACACGCCCGTAACAACAGTTAATGAGCTCTTTGGAATATCGACGTTAATTCCCTTCAAGTTATTTGATCGAGCATTTCGCACGGTAATAACAGGTGTTTTAACAGGTTCCGTCTTCTTCGGAATTCCACGTGGCTGAATCTGAGCCTCATTCCTCAAAGCCTCGCCTGTTAAAGATTCTTTGACATCTAACAACTGTTCCGGTGGGCCTTCATAGAGGAGCTCACCGCCGCGTGGTCCTGCACCAGGACCAAGATCGATAATCCAGTCAGCTGCTCGCATGAAGTCTGTATTGTGCTCAACGACTACAATGGTTGCTCCGTGACGTACCAACCGATCCAAAACTACAAGCAGTCCATTAAGATCATTGGGATGGAGTCCAGTTGAAGGTTCATCAAGGATGATTAGCTGATTTGTTAGCCGGTTTCGCCCCAAAAACTTGGTGAGTTTTACCCGTTGAGCTTCACCACCTGAGAGAGTTGGTGAGGGTTGTCCCAACTCCAGATAGCCTAGCCCCACATCAGTTAGCGCTTTGAGGATGCGTTGAGCGGCTTCACGTTTCGATTCAGACAGGTGTGGAGATTTCGTTAACATTTTCTCGGTATCGGCTATCGGTAGGGCATAGAAATCAGCAATGGAGAGTTGTCCACCATTAAAGTCTACAAGTGCTGACAAGACTTCTCGGCTAAAGCGTTGCCCCTTGCATTCTTCACAGGGAAGCCAAATCGATGGGAGATATTGCATTTTCACCTCGGCAGCCCCGATGCCTTTGCAGAGAGGACATGCGCCTTCGGGGCGATTGAAAGAGAAGTGTGATTTTGATAGCCCTGTAGCATCAGCAAAGAGATCACGGATGATATCTGAGAGTTTTGTATAGGTTGCTGGATTGGAACGTGGATTGCGCCCAATGGGACTTTGGTCAACTAACACAGGTTTAATCGTTGGCCCTTCAATCTCTTCACACCCCATGGGTGTCTTCTTAGCCAACGAAGGCACAAGCACATGCTCAACCAGTGTGCTTTTTCCCGAACCCGATACACCAGATATTACTATCAAGCGACCTAGAGGGATTTTCACATCAATATTCTTCAGGTTATGTTGGTGCGCCTTCCTGACCGTAATGAAGCCTTTCGGTGGTGGACGGGATTCAGGGTGCACGACTCGGTTTCGGAGGCTGAAATACTGTCCCGTGACAGTATCCGCTAGCCATAATTCTTTAGGTGAACCTTCAAAGACCACTTCACCGCCGTTCTTTCCAGCCCCGGGACCTAAGTCGATTGCATAATCCGCTGATGCAGCAGCTACTCTTTCGTGCTCAACAAAGATAACCGGTCCGGACAACTCACGGAAGGCGGGTAGCAACCGGGCTATATCCGCCGGGTGCTGACCAATGGTTGGTTCATCTAGTACATGCACAATGTCTTCCAGACGACTTGACAAGGAAATAGCTAGTCTCACCCGCTGCGATTCACCCCGTGATAGGGTAGGGGATGAACGGTCCAAGGAAATATATCCAAGACCCACTCGGGCTAAAGCATCGAGCCGTCTCTGAATCTCAGAAAGTAAGCGTTTTGCGGTCGAAGGTAATTTCACTCGATTGAACAATTCATGTGTGTTATCAACAGAAAGTGCGAGTAGTTCTGGTAATCGCATCCCTTCCCATCGGACTGTTGCAGCTTGAGGATGCATCCCAGTCCTATCACAGCGTTCACAGCCCTTACCTTTGCAATAAGGGCATGACTGATTGAAATGCGTGGGACGCAGCTCCCGAAAACCTGTTCCACACACACTACAATTTTGTGTCGTTGTCAGAGTTATGTTGGATTTCTTGGATGTTACGTGGATAGCTCCAGCACCTAGTGCAATTGCCTGTTGGGTCAATTCTCGAATTTTCTTAGTCGAGCTTTTGGCATCAATTGCTCCGATATGGAGGTCGATAGAATGAGGCTCTTTTGGAGATAATGCGTTTCCTTGCCATTCTTTTCCATCGATAATTATTTGTCCTTTCTCAAATTCGTTTCTCAGAGTTGCAAGCAGGATCTTATGACTTCCTTGGATGTCCTGTAAGAGCGGTGCGAAGAGTTGGTAGGGTTCCTCTTTAGACAACGCTGTTAATCGTTCGACCAGTTCATCTTCGGTCAACACCGATAAAGGCTCGTGGCATTTCAGACAATACCGAACTCCATAGTTCGTAAAGAGTAATCGCAAAAATGGATGCAAACCCGATGCTGTTGCGAGAGTTGATCCTGGGTTTCGATTCAACAGATTTTGACCTACAGCAATTGCTGGTCCCAAACCTGTGACTGTTTCAACATTTGCTGGGGCTAATCGTTGACCGCCCCGACCATATAAGAAGACTTCCAAGAAGCGCCGATTTGCCTCATGGTATAAAGTATCAAACACCAAGGAGGTCTTGCCTGAACCCGAGACCCCGGTGACCACAGTAAGGCCATCACGGAATCGAACATCAATATCCTTGAGGTTGTGCTCACTGGCACCCTTCACGTGGATATCCATCTACATCGTCCCAACGTAAACTGAAACCTACTATTATCCTTTGTAATTACACGAAGGTCTCCTTAAACGTATAAAACCCAACAGGGACAATACTAAAAGTAATCGCCCAATCTGATGAACACCTAAACTCCATGAAAGGTGACGCGATTTGGATGAAGTGGTACTTGGCAAAGGAAAAAAGCTCCTCCTCATGGGAAGCAAAGCTTACACAGACCATAAACTCCCCAAAGTAGTGAAACAGTTACTCAACGCCGCTATTAAAGAACAGATGCAAATAATCGTCGGTGAAGCTCCCGGGGCCTGTCACCTGTACCAAGATTACCTTCACAGCCAAGGTTACCGTGATGTTATTGTCGGGCATGCCCGCAGCCTCCGATACAATGCCGGTGATTGGTTGGATATGAAATACGGTGATGTTCTTGCTGAACGCGAGCGTAACATGATTGAGGCCTGTGATTCAGCGATTATTATTTGGGTGAATCAGAGCAGTCAAATCGCTGCGAATCTTGAACGGCTGAAATGGCTGGGGAAGCCTACGTTTCTTTATGAATGCTCAAGTTTCTCTGATGAAAAGAGGTTTGGACCGATTGATCTAAACCGAGTTTATCAACCCTTCCTTTATCAAAAACTCAGAGCTAAGTACGGAAAACCTCTGATTCACTAGGCTTACTCGGTCATTAAGCGAAACTTAATTCCAAAACTGTCCTAAACTTCGTTAACTCACGCTTTAAATAGCATCATCGGTTGGTGCCCTTTGGGGATATCACAATGTCTGAACATCACTACATACCGATAGATCAACTAGATTCTGGATACGAAAAACTCATTCCAGCGGAAGCAAACATCCTCTATACGACCCGTGCTGAAGTACTCAAACGAGGTATGGGCGCACACAAGAAATCTGGTTCCGTGGTTATCACTGATCAAGGCATCGCTTTCTACGCTGCGAAGACAGGGCTCTTTGAAGTATCCTTTGTTTCCATGGCTGCTGGTGCACTCGCAGGCTTCATTCCCTGGGCGAACATCCAAAAATTCGGTAACTACAAAGACAAGATACAAGTCAAACACACTATACCCGACACTCCCAAGAAGCAGCTAGAATGGTTCTTCAAGTGCGAACAGTGCAAGCAATACGGCGAAGAGAAGAAAGACTTCGAAAGTCGCAAGAAAGGCTTCGGACCTTTCATCGAAGCGCTCTACAAACAGAACAAATAATTCAGCACTTCCAGTAAGAGGACTAGAAGATTTTCTTCTAGCCTCTAACTTTTGTTTTTTCAATGCCCAGTTTGGCCCAATACATTGGGCTTTCTTTTGATGGCAATCAGTTTCTTCAAATCTTCAAGCACAGACGTATTCTTCACACGGATCCATAGCCACTTCCCATCGTGTAATTTCTCCGTTTTTTCAAACACATCCACAACTGATGGTAAGAAGTCTGATTTCTGATTCTCAAACTTGTCAATCTCGTTTTTGCCATAGATAATGAGAAAACTAAAACTATTGGTTTCAGGAAACATGGACACAATGGTCCGCTTACTCTTGCGATACCGAACCAGCCAACCATACCGATCACCATAGTAGAGCACCTCCTTCGCAAGATCATAGAAGCTATCCATATATTTCATTAATTGGTTCCAGGCACTAACTGCTTGGGAATCCGAGATGAAGGAGATTATGTCTGTATCTGTGGGTTCACGAGTGCGGTCATACATCCGTTGATGGAGTTCTTCAGCCAAAGCGTTTCCAACCATATCTATATGATTCTTATTCTTGGTGTGTTAGTTTGAGTAATCATAAAAACTACTAGCATCCTAGGGTTTGTGAGGTGAGAGAACATTGTTAGAAAAAGCAGTGACGCCTGATATCTTCGGGTTAATACTCAAAGAGCAACTAGTTTCTAAAGAACCCATCTTCCATCTCATTGAACGGGAAGACGGCTATATCACCTGCAATAACACGCAAAAGTACTTCGCCACGAAGGAAGACTGGCCAGACAATGAACTAGCCCTTCTTCAGCAGGCTGAATCGCCGGTCCTCGATATTGGTTGTGGTGCAGGTCGTCACGCACTCTACCTCCAGGAAAAGGGAATAGATGTCATTGGCTTGGACATTTCCGAAGGAGCTGTTTACGTCTGCAATAAGCGCGGATTGAAAAAAGTCGTGCAAGGTTCTGCTGCCCACCTGCCCTCATTCAAGAAACCCTTCAACACTTTTCTGTTGCTCTTCAACAATTTCGGGATTCTAGGAAATCAACCCAACACCCTCCGCCTGCTCAAAAACCTACATCAACTTGGTACACCAGATGCAAACATCTTACTCTCCTATGCCAATGTGGAACAAACCGATGATCCCTTTCACCTCGCAATCCATAAACACAATCTCGCCGCTGGCCGCCTCAAAGGGGAAATAATTCTCCGATTCCGCTTCCTTGGATATTTCGGATCCTGGTTTGGCCTCTGGCTTCCTACCAACGACCAATTTCAAGAGACGATACAACAAGCGGATTGGACAATTAGCAAAGACTTCGACAAAGAAGGATTCCACCATGTCATGCTCACCAAAGCGGAGCTTTAACTTATGATCATCGAAGGATACTCACAATTTGGAGCAACAGAACGTACAGCTGGAGCACTCCGTAACATCTTAGACCATTACAGAGTGCACGCACCCCATACTGATGAACCTTTCACTGAAGCCCTTCTCATGGGTATCGGGGGCGGATTAGGTGCAGAATACAACGTTATGACCTACACAGGAATTGATCCATCCCACCAACCCCACAATCAACTCGCTATTCGATTCCATCATCTACAAAACTACACTAAGAAGCAAGAGCAAATCTTCCTATCGAAAGCCGCTGCTCGGATTGGAGCTCAACTTACAACGAAGTATTCAGCCAGTCGAAAAACAGCTCAACACTTTCTTACCAACTCACTTCAGGCTGGTAAACCCGTGATGGTTGTCCTCTCGATCTGGCAAGGAATCTACCATCATCATGACATAAAAACCAAGTACGAACAAGATCCTAATTTCTTTCCTCCACTCCTTTATGATGAGTTTGTCAATTTTCTCCCATATTATTCACTACCATATTCATGGATTGCTGAGCATCTTGTCACTGTGTATGGCATTGATGAGGATGCACAGAAAACACATATCTCGGATTTCAGCAACCAACCCGTTACTCTCACTACACAACAGCTAGCCGAATCACGGGGTATTGTCAAAGCTTGGAAAAATATAACCTACACACTTGATTCTCCACAAACTAAACCTGACCTTGCCAAAGCCATCCGACTTGGAATTTGGGACTGCGTCGAAAGCCTACTCCATGAAAAAGCTATCATCGCCGGCACACATTATCGAACCGAAGCTTGGCACGCCATGGCAACAAAAATCAGCGACTTCAAAGGGAAACGTGGATGGCTGGCTCTCTTCCCAGAATCCTGGCAGCTCTTTGATACATTAACCCGAATCCATGCACAAATCGCCTTCTACAATAGTGATGGTGGCGCACTCCGTTCCTCATATGCAGATTTCTTAGAAGAAGCTAGTGACATTCTAAAGAAACCTGAACTCAAACAGATCGCTCACCAGTTTTCCGAAATCGGCATCATGTGGGACGAAATTGGCACAGAAGCCCTCAACGATGATATTCCTGAACTGCTACACGCTAGACAAACAGCCCTTAACTGGCATAACACTTTCAAAGCCCATGGAAGCGTCAAATCCAACTCTCTTGATACTCTCAGCAGGCAACTTCAGAGGATACGAACTGAGTTCTCTGAAGAACCACCACTTAATCAGCGTGAACTTATAACCCTCTTCGAAGAATTAAGCGATCGATTTCACGAAGTTTATGAAGCCGAAAAAACAGCGCTTCAAGCGCTATGGCTAGCAATGAAATGAAATCACCGAGTTAGATTACCGCCGGACATCCAGGGCACTCGTATTTTTCACGCATCGGACAATCATTGCAATTGGCTCCACAGGGGGGAGAAGCGAATTTCTTTTCGGGAAGTCGAGGAACAAATTTGCCAGGATAAGTGATGTCGTCAATGATGAATACCTTGACCTTCTTGGCGCCAAGGATTTCAGGACTTTCTGCTGGTGCTTCGAACTACCACTTTAGGGATTCCGGCACAATGAAGCCCATCAAAACGATATTTCCCGAGGTACCTCCAACCACCAGATGAGGGCAGGTTTTCATCACTGTAACAACACTGTCAGCTTTCGCAGGGCTATCATATTCGGTAACAAAAATGCCCAAGATATCTTTTGTCAAGGTGGCCTTACTCCATTAGCTGTCAATCAGTACGGTCATATCAATATTAGTGAAATACTGAAACGCCCGTTTTCCATACTTTTTCAACAAAGCTTTACCATATTCATATAATGCCTTCAGACCAGCTAATCCCCCAATCTTCTTGGTGAAAACCAGTTTCATTTCCCACCCTCGTATCCGAAGGTATCCAGTTGGCACTTTCCAATCCTTATCCAACTTATCAATTTCCGCTTTCATGCCCGCCTTAACAAGATTGGGGAAAATCACATTTTCCAAGGTACTCACGGACATTAACGCGGTTTCACTTCCACGGTTACTCTTATACACGTCAGGATCAACAACGAGGGCCTTCCCGTTTGTCTCCTGCAACTTACCATGTATAGCAAAAATCCACAGAAATCGGAACAAGTATTTGACCCGATTTTGCAGCCGTCTTTGCTGAATTGCTAAATCTGCATCTACACCCGAAAGGGTGGACTCCTTCAACGTTTTCAACACCGAATGCAGCTGCTTGAAACTAGCTGCTCGAGCACCAGACAATGAAGCAGGAAAGTCCACAACCTCCACCTTCAAGAGCGGAACCGTCTTTGCTTCAACAATCTCATCGGAGCGTAATTCTTTCCTGATCTGTTGTAATCGAGTCACTGCCTCGAATGGTTCAATGAATCTGTGATACTCCTCATCAGTTAAGGGTCGTCCATGCTTTTTCTCATAAGCCTCTCGTGTCCAAGTCCCTCCATGCGCTTGTTCAAAGTCACAAGGGAATCGTGAACAATAGGCACAGTTCTTAATCCCCATGTTCGTCACACATTTACGCACTTGGCATCCTTTACGAAAACGCGCATGCCAATGTGTTGCATCTTTTTTGCTAATTTTTTCATCCAGTGTTAAACACAACAAACAAGGCTTCTCTGTTGGGGAAAAACCCAAGATTGCCTTTGCCTGTTTCCGCATTTTCGGAATTTCTTCATCAGAAATGTGCTTCCGCGTGATGGGAGACCAAGGGCATTTTGCACAGTTCATCCCGCATTTTGAAACTACTTCGCTCATCTCTAACCATCTTAGAAAAAAGGGAATGACTCCCGAATCACTAGGAGTATCTCCTATATAATCAGGGAGTCTAATCGCAAAGTAAACCAGTTAGATTGCCAGGCAATGGAAGAACGTCCGCCCACCGCCCAAAGCCAACCCTGCCATATCCTTCTGATAGATACGGAGGGTAAACCCAGCATGAGGTTCTTCCTGTTCACCTATCTTCCGATACCCCAGCTTCTCGTAGAAGTGATGATTCCGCGTATGCCACTCCGGGGTATCTAAGATCCATCGCTTCGCTGCAAACGTTCGGTGCACATGATCCATGACAGCTGAACCAATCCCTTGATCCTGAAATTCCGGGTCGAGGAAAATCGTTCCTAGCGCATTAGAACCTTTCTCCGGATAACCCACGAAGATGAGGAAAGCTCCAATTAGCTGATCGCCAAGGAGGATCTTCCAACATTTGCCTTGTTGCATCCACTGCTGAAAGAACCGTCCGTCATTGTATCCGTCAGGGCCACCTTCCGGTTCTCCGCGGAACCGCTGTGAATCGTCATCAAAGCTGCGGGTCATCACTGCGGTCATGGCGGGAATATCGTCTTCAGTAGCTCTTTCATATCGGAGTTGTGAAAGGTCGGTCATCAGCGCTTAACCTCTTTGATGGGTTGATACAAGTCCAGCACTAGCTCCTCAAAGGAAACATCCTGGTCATGCGGTTTTTCCAGACACTGACGAGATTCATCCATCTCATACTTCTCGCTGAGAATCACCCAGTCCACGAGTTTCTTCCAAGATTCTAGGTACCCGTGTTTCTTTCCGAATTCTGATTGCATTTCTTCCCAGGGTTTACATGTCGTTACAGCGAACAAGCCCCCCTCATAATCCTTGGCCTCAATTTCTCCTTCACCTTTGAAGTGGGCACCCATTCGAATCCAGAACTCGTATCCATATTCTTTCTGTCCTGGCAAGGGATTCGGGTTATTGAATCCAAAGACCGGGTGCTTGTTATAATCGTCCAATAATCCTTGAGGGTGTGCCCATGTTCGCATTTTTTCCCAGGCATCAACTTCGGGTGATGCACTAATGGCTCGAACACTCGCCACGCGCATGGGTTCGAGCTCTACTACTTGTACAAACAAATCTTCGATCTCCTTCTCTTTCCGTAATGCATAGACCTTCTCGATGTATCGTTTCATCTGTGTCGATTGCAAAGTTTCATATCGTTTAGTCTCCAAATATGTGGAACTAATGGCGGTGAGTAATGCCTGGCCATCGAGGGTCATTTCATATTGCCCTCGCCCGGTTTGTTTAATCACATTGGCTTTCACAAGAATCCCTAGATGATGGGATAATGCGGTTTTTCCAAGCCCAGAAATTTTCCTTAACTCACTAAACGGTTTAACCCCCATCAGCAAGGCCGACAGCACGCGTAGCCGCTTCTGGTTTGCGAGGGCTCCCAGCACAACGGCCAGGTCTTTTCCGAGTTTTCCAGTCACATTCCATGCTGTTTCTAAATCCACGTCATTCATGAGAAGATTCCAGCGAGTGGGGAAAGTGCTGTATTCCTTTTTATTTGTTTCGGGAAAATTGAACGTTAGTTCTAAAAATACTGAACAACTATTTCGAGATTTTCAGCACACCTGATTCCTGTAACAACTCCTGGAGTCGGTCATCTCGATAATTTGGAAAATAACGTGCAGGATACGGAACGATGGTGTTTTCAATCTCAACGCCTGCCATCATTCGCAGACGCTTAGCAATCGGTTCTGCCTCACGAACATTATCCAAGACACAGTTAATCCACAAACGATTCTGTGAAGCCGAGTGCCATTCATCCCAAATCTTATCGTGAAACTCTTCTTCAAGTGAGGAAATAATTGCCTTGGGGTTGGTAACCTTTGGCTGATAGATTATTCGAAATGCTAAGAAGTTACCAGCTCCAGCAGCCGGATCTATATCAATAGTAAACAATAGGCTCTTGCTGTTCTCAAGTTCATTAATAGTTTTGCTAACACGTTTGGCTGAAAGACCGGATTGTGAGGCAATGAGCGAGATGGGCATTCTAGGATCTTTAGCCAATTGGGTCATGACTCGGTATTGGGGTCTTGTGAACTTGATCTGCTCGCCGCGGTCTGCAGGAATTGTATGAATTTCGATATCGTTGACTCCTTCCAAGTTCTGCAGATATTCGCTAAGCTGATAGATATCATTCCCATCACGATAAGCCGCGGTAACCACCGACGATCCAAAGGAGTCGAAGCGAACCCGACTGACCATAGGGTGTGCTCCGATGTGATTCATGAACCCTTCATCATCATAAGATCGATCAGAATAGACAAAGATAATCAACGGGTGCGCATCAACCATCTTCCAGCTTAAGCGGATAATGAATTGGTAGATTACTCCCGATTTATGTAGCTTAGCAACACGTCGTTTAATGGCATTAGCTGTAATTTTGTGATCACGGGCAAGTTCTTCGAATGTGACTCGGCAATTATGTAAAAGGGTGAACAGGATTCCTTTGTCGATGGCATCCACCATAATCACTTACAGATTACAATGACATTCGAATCACATATGTTTTCTCAATGTTCCCTTCGAATCCAGGCATGTACATATAGCTGCCTAATTTGTAGCCTCGTTTTCGACAGATGGCTAAAGCCGCTGGATTGTAAGCGTAATAAGCGATTTCGGGCTGTTGTTTTCCTCGCATCAGCTCTTCGAAGTATGCAAAGAATTGAGCTCCATACCCTTGGCCTCGATATTCCTTTTTGAGCCACACTTCGTGAAGCTCTATGATGTCCATTTTCCCGCCAAATAACTCTCGCAACGATGCTCGATCAGCCTCATCCCGTGGGTTGCCTGGTTGATGTTCGTCGGTTGAACAATGATGCCAAATAGTATGGCCCACAATCTCATCATCCTTCCGCCAGACGATGAGCTGTTCGGGATCCTGTTTGAAATACATCAATCCATTTTCCCGACCTTCCTCATTCTTTAGGACCGACTCGTAATATCGGCAAAACTCGTTGTAATCACAGCCCAACTCAAATACAATAGCCAAAATTAACTACCATCCCATTATTTCTCCATATTCTAGATATGTCGAGTCTTTTAATAAAAATATAATTGTAAAATATTAAGCGTATTGAAAGCAGGTTATGCGTTAAGCAAATTGACTTTCCCATAACCACAGATAAAAGCGAAAAAGGTTTCTATGTATCGTGGAAATTAGCCACAGCGTCCTGAAATGTACCAAAAAGAAATGACGAGATGAAGATCATGCCCAAATTAGAACATTTTCGTGAGCTGGGGAAGAAACTCAACGAATACCTTCACCTCCAAACCTTTCCCCTCGCTGTACGCCTTCTGAAATCGAAAAATGACATTCCTGAGAAGGTTCGCCAACCGAGTGCCTTCAATATGCAGATAACCATGTGTCAAGGTTACACCTTCGCTCGACGTATCGGCTGGACCATGGGGCTTGCAGTCGAGGATATGAAATGCACCCCCAATCTCATCGGCTACGGATTCACTAGACTCACTGATGATTACGCCTTCATCGAAGCATTACGCGCCATGGATTATTATGCCACGGATGAAGCCGCCCAACGCATCATCGATAATTTCCCCATGCTTAAGCCTGGTGAATACGAGGCCGTCGTCATTTCTCCCCTAGCTTGGACAAAAGTGGAACCGGATGTGATTCTCATTCATGGTAACTCGACTCAAATCATGAGACTCATCCAAGCAAGTGTCTACACTACTGGCGAACCCCTCATGACAAAACAGATGGGATTAGTCGCCAGCTGCATCGGTGGTGTTTTGCATACGTTCATAACCCGCAATTCCAACATCGTCATCCCTGGAGCTGGTGACCGAGTGTACGCCGCCGTCCAAGACCATGAAATCATCTTTGCCCTACCTGTAGAAAAACTCGAAGAAACCGTTTCCTCGCTTGGAAAAGCAGGCTATACCATGGGTATTCGGTCTCCTATGTTCGTAAGCCTTTCCACACCTACCGTAACTCCTGCCGTCTGGGAGATTCTAGATAAACACACCAAACCCATTGACAAGAAATGAACCCATTATTAAGTGGATTCATAGTCTCTCAACAAGCTCTTTACCAACCTGGCGTGCCTTAATCAAGAGATTTGACGAACTACTGACCGCAGTGCGTTCATCCGATCCAGGCGCAAGAACCGTGCCAACGTGATCCATATTCAAATAGCTGAACACATCCTCGAACATAGCCACGGTATGTCGCGCATACCGTTCCGAGCCACCACCCATCGGAATCGCCAACACCACCTTCTTATTCCGAAAAGTTGCACGGCGAATACTAACCCAGCGATCTAAGAACGCTTTGAATTGGGCCGAAGGTCCCCACCAATAGATGGGCGTTCCCAGCACCCACCCCGCACTCTGTTGCATTGTCGCTGCCAGCTCATTCATATCATCATCCTGAATGCATTTCCCTAACTTCGAGCAGGCGAAACAGCCCTTACAGGGGCGGATATCAAGGTCAGCAAGAATCACTATCGAGGTTGAAGCGCCTGCCTCATTCGCTCCAGTGAGAATCTCATTCACGAGCGTTTCCGTATTCCCATTCGAACGGGGGCTGCCACTTATTCCGATCACTCGCTGTTCTCTACTCATACCTTATCGTCTCATTCTACAAATTCGATTTTGCTTTTACAGCAGGGATCACCGTCAAGAAGGCTTCCTACCCGCCTCAGACGCATCTTCGGATTGTACGCCTTCAATAGGGCAAAGTCTACTTCACAGTACAAGCGACCGAGATCCTCAACCCCCCGATCCATCCACGCTTCGGCATAACAGCAGTAAGTGGTCCCTTCCTCACTGTATTCCCAACCGCTTTGGGGTAAATCACTGAATTTAGAAAAATTCTCCATTGTTAACTCGAGACCCGCCTGCTCGACTCTTTTGCGAATGATTTTCCCCCTTTCCGTGCCATAACTTTCAACCGCCTTCAGAATTAGCACTTTACCTTTTGCATCACCAAGTTCATCAATCAGAGTCCTAGCAAAATGATAGAAGAGCAATCCAACTTGGTTTCCTACTTTACGTACTTGCTGCGCGCAGTCCTTTTCTGAAATCATCGCCGCCATCAACCTTTCATCTATCATAAAGTCTGTGTCTCATTATATTGATTGGAGTTCCAGTTTTCTTCAAAACTTAAAATATTTCTTCTCAACGGAAAGCTTTATATCAAAGTTCAAGAGGGTGTTCTCACTCACTGAGAAAAATAAAGTCGTTCGATGCACCCACTTCAAGTGACCTGAACCATCGAACACCAACGGGGGAAGAAGCAACCAACACGGCATTAGTCACAATCGGTGACCTCGTGAAGTGAGTCCCCCTTTAATAGGCTCAGGCACCTGGGAACATCAGCGCACCAACACAGCCGAACGTGGACAAACATGAGTCTCCTGAGCCGAATGTTTGGATTCAAAGAGGATTCTCCCCAAGCCAACCGCATCGCCCTAGTGGTGATGTCACTCGGCTCCACATGGTCCATCGCTTTCCAACTCTCAACCACCTTCTGGATGATCTCGATTGCGACGGTATTGGGAGGTGGTGACTACCTTGCCGGCATGGCCATGGTTGGTCTCCTCGTCATCATCCGCATCGTTGTCCAAGTCGTTTTAGATTATCCTACCGGAGGGATTGGCGACTGGATTGGTCAACGCTGGATCATTGCCTCCGCCCTAATTTGTTACAGTATTGCCTTCTTTCTTACAGCCTACGCTGTCTCAGTGGTCTTTGTCCCGTTTTATGTCTTTATTCTAATCTACGTCCTCATGGGGCTGGGCGCCTCCCAGGAAAGTGGAGCTATGCCTGCTTGGTTTGATAATAACTATCGTGTCGCCATGCCACAAGACAAAGACCGCAAACAATACGGTGTCTTCTGGGCCCGTGCAGGAACAATGTTCCAATTCATTTCTACCCTTGTTCTCATCCCAGGCAGCATCCTTGCCTTCATCTTCAGTCATGGATGGGTATTCCAAGTCCAGGGCATTCTCTTCATCATTCTCGCCATTATGGCCTTCGTTTTTATTCGTGATCTCCCCGGTGCCCGAAAATACACAGAGCACCGAACCGGCTTCCGTGAATACGGTCGCCTCCTCAAGGACGGCATCCGGTTCATGGGGTCCTCAAAATTCGTTGCCTTCACCATGGCAGGCGAAATGCTCATGTGGGCCATCGGCATCGTATGGTGGGAAATCCTGCTGTTCCCCCTCTACTTCTCATATTTACTGAGTGATATAGCTGTATCTGCATTCCGCACCTCAATGTTCGCACCGATGATCGTCGCACAGGAGAGATCGGGTGTTGTTTCGCAGCGGTTTGATCCGGTGAAGTGGATTCCACGGCTTCGGTTTATACAGTTTATGGGAGTTGCTTTTTGTATAGGACTCGTCCTAATAACAGCTGCTTTCCCACCACCCCTTGGTGCGACCGAATTCCTTACAGTCTTCATTCCCTTCACCGCTGTTCCCTTCCTGACCTTACCATTCGTATCAATTCTTCCGGTGATTCTGATTTGGATACTTTTCGTTTCCTCTGACTTCATCGGTCGGATGAGTGAAGTGTTGAGTGGGCGTGTAATGTTAGATGTTTTTCCCAACCGTATCCGCAATTGTATGTACAGCCTTCGCCCGACTATCGCATTTCTACTCTCAATCCCACTAATCTTTGCCATTAGTCAGCTCTTACCCATTTTCGGGTTTCCCGCAGTCTTTACGATAGCTGCTGCTGTTGCTTTCATTGGGGCATTTCTTATCCAGAGAGGGTTTAAACACCCCATTCCTAAAGATGAATCCATCGAAGAATTCCTTGAAGAAATCAAGGATGAGGTTCCCGAAATCCCTGAAGTTCCTTCAGTAGACATTCCTGAATTACCGCTTCCCGCTGAGACTCCTGCCGAAGCGTATAAAGAACTTGATAAGCGGGCGGTGTTAACCGACGCGTTTCAGAAACCGAAAGAAGTCAACGAGCCCTCTTGAAGCAGTTAGATTACTGTGAAATGCCTTGTCTTTCCTGAAATGTGGGATGGCGATGGTATTACCCGCCTTTTTGTAGAGGCGACGAAATCCGTACCTTTATAAGTCATTATTCTAAGGAATCTATAGATTATATAGATGTGGGGTGAACCATTTGCGCACCTGCCGATACTGTCGCCACACCGAATGCCTCCGGTGCCGTGAACTCCAAATCAATAAGGGCTCTGGGTATTGTTGTCGCTGTGCCCGGGCTGGGTTTGAAGTCAAACCCCAAGCCATCGTAGGCACATAATCGCACCTGTTACTCGTTTTCGCATTTAATCTAGGTGACCTGCTGTATTTCTGTCCACAGATTAGATGTTTGAGTCAGTGGACTGAGGTCTCCATGGGGTGGGACGGGGAAACCATCGCGGAACATTCGCCTTGTACTCACGATACTTGTCTCCGAATCGTCTTTCCAAGTCTGGCTCTTCCCACCAGATGAACCAGACATGATTCATAATCCAGAAGATAAAGAACCAGAGGAAAAGGAGGGTTGCTCCAAACAGAATGGCTTCACCCAGCAGAATGAGAAGCACGGATATGATCATCGGATTGCGGACATAGCAGTAGAGTCCAACGGCGACTAAGCGTTGGGTGGGTGCCCATGGCGCGAGGGTTCCTTTACCAGTACGGGCGAAGGCTTGGTTGGTTTTGTAGAGGGTTACAAGTCCTATGGCGCTGCTCATGGTACCTAGTATGAGTGTTAGAGGGTTCAGGGGATAGAGGAATAACCAAGGATGACCTGACCACTCTGATAGGAGCAGAAGGAGAATAGGAATGATGATGGTGACTGTGAAGGGGAGGGCAAGAATGGCAATTAGGTGCTGTCTAGTAGACATCGATGATATCGCCTGAAGCCCTTAAGTTTTCAAGATTTATAAGACTTCAAATTCCATAGCTTCTGCCAGGGATGCATATGCCAAAGCTTGAAGAAACGGAGTTCAAAAGCAAAATTGCTTTTAGTCTAGCTCGCCAATTTCGGGCCTTGTGGGCGATGACCCGAAATGCGATCGAACAAATCCCAGATAAGAAGTGGACTGTAGGTATTGAGACTGATGAGGAGTGGTTCTATTCACTTCGTGTTTATCATATGGTCGAAACAGCTGAATTCTATTCTCGGGATGCTCCTGATGGAATGCAATGGGGTGCTAGGCTTGGAATAATCAATTGGTGGGAAACGCTTCCTGCTAAGGAAGCTGCTGAAAAAGTGGTTAAAGGAGATACTCTCGTCTACCTAAACGAGATAGCTAGATACTTGGAGAATAAATTGAAAGGTATGACTGACAAAGAATTTCTGGCAAAAGATGGGTTCCACTGGTTTGTCTCGATACTTGAAAAGTATCAGTACCTGATCCGGCACAATACATATCATCTAGGTGAATTGACCATGCAGCTTCGAGCCATGAGTCTTGAACGAATTAAATGGACCTAAACGCTCAGTGATGAATTTAGATGAGCCTTGAACAACAAGCTGAACACCATATTCTCTATCTGATATTGAATCGTCCAGTGCGAGCAAATTGTCTTAATCCCCCAACCATTGTGGCACTCAGGCAAGCCTTTCTTGACACCAAATCAAGGTAGATGGGAGGCAGCAAGCTGAAGGTGAAGTCTGCGTAACTCCATATCTCACTTAAAGTATATTCGCGTGGATTCTCAGAAAGAACTCAATCCTTTGGAGGACTTGGAAAAAATGGCTCAAAAAATAACCTTTGACTACCTCGAAAAGCAACTTCGTAAGAAAAGCTTTGGGCTACTCGGAACCGTGAGCCCTAAAGGCTGGTCACAAACCACCGGTGTAAGTTATGCAGTATCCCTGCCTGAGTTACCGTTATACATCTGGGTGATTACCGGAAAAACCTCAAAGAAATATAAGAACATCCGATCGAGTCCTCATGTGTCTTTTGCCGTACCATACCCTCATCATATCTTTCGCTTTATCCCTGCAGGTGTAATCCAATTCCAAGGGAACGCGGAGATATTTCCATTCGACAACCAGGTTGGCCTTCATGCCTTTAATCAAACTCGTATCCTCCGATTTAATCTGAGAATGGCTGAAGAGCAAAGAGACGAAGCAGAACCGATATTCATTCGTATTCGCCCCCACAAACGGCTAAGCTGCCAACTCATCGGTAATAATATCATCGAACTAGCTCGTAATCCCGAAAGTGGTCTGATTCAAGTTCCCATTCCCAAGGATCGCTAGAAAATTACCTTCGAATTCCAGGTCAAGCACTTTGGAAACACAAAATAATTAATCTATTCTCTTGTCACACAAGTCATATCACTTGGTTCAAGAGGTGGTCATTTCATGGATGAATACTATGAAGCGAATAAGCGCCGATGGAATGAACTCGTAGCAATTCATGCGAAGTCTGAAGAATATGGTCTCGAAGGTTTTCTAGCCGGAACAACGAGTCTCCACCAGGTTGAGTTGGATGCACTGGGTGATGTGTCTGGTAAGAGTTTGTTGCATCTGCAATGCCATTTTGGGCTTGACACAATCAGTTGGTCTCGTCTGGGTGCTAAGGCGACCGGTGTGGATTTCAGCGATAAAGCAATCAAGTTTGCTCGCGAACTTGCGCAACAGGTTGGCTCAGATACACAGTTCATCTGTAGCAACATCTACGATCTCCCTAAAGTCCATCAGAGCGAATATGACATCGTCTTTACTAGTTTTGGTGTTCTCTGCTGGTTGGCAGACATCAAATCATGGGGTCAGATAATTGCAAATTACTTGAAACCAGGTGGAACCTTCTTCATTGTGGATGGACACCCATTTTTCTGGGTCTTTGATTTTGATCATCCAAGCGAACTTAAGGTCAAGTACTCATATTGGCACTCAGACGAACCATTCAGTTATGATGAGGAAGGGACCTATGTTGATACAGACATAAAGTTGACCAATACAAGGGGGTACGAATGGGCTCATACTGTGAGTGATGTTCTTAATGCCTTAATCCAAGTAGGTCTCATAATCGCTGAAGTCAAAGAATTTCCCGCTTTGCCGTGGAAACCAGTTCAATTTGCAGAAAAGATTCAAGATGGAGAATGGCATATAGAAGGAGATCTCTTACCACTATGTTGGAGTGTTAAAGCTACTAAACCCTTAACCTCATAATACAGCGTAATGAAAAGAATGCAAGGGATTCCTCTAGTTGAGGAGTCTTTCTAGTAAAGAAAACCTATTCAGGCATTTCTTTTTTCGCGCTTTCAATCCACAGCCTGACTTTATCTTTGGTGATCTTGTAGCCTTTAGGAACTTGAACTCGACCAAATTTCTCAGCAGTTGAAACCTTATTGTACAGGTCTTCAGCATCTGCTACAGCCAGCTCTTCAATGCTGGTGATGTTAGCACCCAAGACGATACATTCGGCATCTTCATTGGACACATTATCCAGCCAGGTCAAACGCGCCATCGCAATCCACTTCTGCGCAGTCCTGTTGTTGACGCTAGTTAACCTCGAGATGGTCTCTGGGTTTGCGAGAGCCAGGTCTTCAACCCACTTGATATTCCCTTTTTCAAGTTCATCTTGATACGTTTTACCAATTCCTTCAATGGTGCTAACGGGGAGCTGTTTCTTACCTGGCTGTGGAAGCAGAACTTCTGGAACGAATTCCTCGGGGCCTTCAGCAACTTCTACATTCTTCGGTGCTGCAGCTGGTCCAGCTACCTTCGGTTCTTTGCGTCCACCAGATGTGATGGCAATCACAATTCCGCCAATGAGAACCATTATACCGATAGCGATTAAGCCAAGACCAAGGTTGAATGCTGTAGGTTGTGGTAGGTTGTTCCAAACCCAAGCGCCGACGAATAGTAGGATGACACCAAGGATGATGGTAATGACTGCCACTGTTTGATCTTTCAGACCCATAGTAAATACCTCCGTATACTGCCTACCCTATTTTTTGAACCTCATATAAATGAGGTAGGTCTTGCTGGCTCCACCGATATCCATAGGATTATATTTTCGAAATATGTGGGTTTATGCCGAAGTGACTCCTCTTGCCATTATTCGCAGATCCACGTATTCTCATGAGAAAGGTTGTAATCATCATCATTATCCTTTGGTTCCTTTCAGCCAGAATTAGTATTGATTCAACGCAAGGCATCAATTCGACAAACTCCAACCCAGCCACTCACATCGGCGATTCATGTACAATCTTTACTGCCACAATTAGCGATCGTGTATTGTTTGGGAATAATGAAGACTATCGGCTCTGGGGGATCTATGCTTGGTTCATCCCCGCTCAGGCGATCTGGACACCGTCTGGAAGCCATACTACTTATGGTGCTATCTTTTTTGGCTTCGATGATAATGGCGATCAGGCTGACGGATACCCTCAAGGTGGAATGAATGATCAGGGATTATGCATAGATGGTAATGCCCTCAGCGACTATTCAATACATGACCATCCTGAAAGAGATACGCCTTACTGTGCGATGATGGCCCAAATTCTCTGGGAATGTGCCACCGTCGAAGAAGTTGTGACTTGGTATCAAACACATCGTATCGGAACATCAATGCCCTATCAATTACACTTTGCCGATGCGACGGGTGATGCAGTCGTTGTTAGTCCTGGTGACGACAATGAAATCGCCTTTACCCGCATCCAGACCAACACCTGCCTAGTATCAACCAATATCAATGTCGCCGATTCAACTCGCGATGTCTTTGATTGCTGGCGATACAGCACTGCTATGCTCATGCTCACAGCCATTTCGTCAGAATCCGCTCTCACAGTGGAGGCGTGCAGAGATGTACTTGATGCTGTTCACCAAAACGGACTTTATGCAACTAAGTATAGTAACGTATTCGACTGTGTTAGCCGAGACATATATCTGTGGTATGATCGTGACTATACAATAACTGCAACGATGAACCTTGATACAGAATTAGCTGCCGTACAACCAGGAGCTCCCGGATACACCGAATCACTTACTCTCTATCATGCAGTTGCTGATGATGGTACTCTTCACTACAGAAAAATCGCACTTACAGACTTTTTTACGCCACCGCCTCCTCCGTTAACTCTCTATCTCATAATAACAATCGGGGGCACTATCGCCATAATTGTCATTATTTCTTCTGTCGTACTCATACGACGAAAGCAAAAAGCCAAAATTGTCTGATGTCAGGATGTAATTTGCTTCTCATATATGATAGATTTAAATTCCCCTTTCATTCTCTAACTATCCGTTTGAGACTGACAGGAAGCAGTAATTGTCTATTAGCTGAGAAGTGATCTGTAAGGAAGATGATTCTGTTGTTCGTCGAACTCGTAGTGGCTTTTCTGTTGGTGATCTTAGTCTCATCTCTTATTTACTTAGTTGGTCGTCGCCTTTCACCCAAGCAATCTATCAGTGAGACTGCCCAATCTTCATATGCTTGTGGCGAAAAAGCGTATTTTAAGAGACCAAGAATTAGTGTCTCTCTTTACAAGTATTTTGCCTATTTTCTCATTCTGGATTCAGCAATATTGATAATCGCCTTTGCTTCCTTGGGACTGTCAACAATAAATTTGTTGGGTCTATTTTGCTACTTGGTGGCTATCCTAATATCCAGTATTTTGTTATTAAAGGAGGGAGATAAATAACGTGTTGTGCTAAATTAACCCAGTGGGTAAAAAAGCACTCTCCATGGGTACTTCATTTTAATTCGGGATCATGTAATGGCTGTGATATCGAACTTGTCTCCCTTTTAACACCCCGATATGATGTTGAACGCTTCGGAATTCGACTTGAACCTTCACCTCGACATGCCGATGTATTGTTAGTCACAGGCGTTGTCACTATACAATGTGCCGAGAGATTACGACGAATTTACGAGCAGATGCCTCAGCCACGTTTCGTCGTTGCAATTGGAGCATGTGGTTGCTCAGGAGGCATCTTTAGAGGTAATTACAGCCTCTTAGGCGGAGTCGATAAGGTCTTACCTGTCGATATGTACATTCCAGGCTGCCCCCCGAAACCAGAAGCTCTCATTGATGGAGTTGCAAAACTCCTAAACATGATTTAAGACTAAAATCGTGATTACCATGGAAGAGATACTTTCATCATTGCTGGGAGCCGCATTTAAGGATTCAAGTTTTTCGATTAGACAATCCCGAAAAGAAGAAACAACGATTCAAGTGGAGCCTGGAACCCATAGAACAGCGCTAAAAGCACTCCTAGAAAAGGATGATACCACGACAATATCAGCGATCACAGGAATAGATATGGCCAAAGACATAGAAATTCGATATCACTTTCGCTTTCTTGGGACAATTATCACAATCATTACGAGCGTGCCTAAATCTAAAGCAGAAATCAACAGCATTACAGATATTCTACCTGGAGCCAACTTTCATGAGAGAGAAGTCAGCGACTTTTTCGGTGTAGTGTTCCTTAACCATCCTAATCCCAAGAGGCTAATTCTTCCAGATAATTGGCCTGAGAATCTGTTTCCACTCAGGAAAGATGCAAATCTTGAAGATGTAATGAATCAAATTAGCCCGATAACAAATCCCTCCATAACCGATAATCCATCGACTAAAAGTCAAATAATAACGCTAACTATGGGCCCACAGCATCCCGCTTTACTAGAACCTGAAAGATTTGTACTTGATGTAGATGGTGAAAGAATTCGAAAAGTTGAACCACGAATTGGGTATTGTCATCGAGCAGTAGAAAAAGCTACTGAAAGCCGTAGATATCCTCAGAATGTATATTTAGTTGAAAGAATATGCGGGATCTGCAATTCATGCCACTCATCATGCTTTTGCCAAGCCGTCGAAGCAATACTGGGCGTCGAAATACCACCAAAAGCCAAATACCTACGTACACTTGTCCTTGAGTTGAATCGTATTCAAAGTCACCTGCTAGTATTGGGCCATGCGTGCCTAGAAATCGGATACCAATCAGTCTTTCAGTACATGTGGCGTGACCGTGAACCCATGATGGATTTAATGGAAATTATTACAGGCAATCGAGTTCATGCTTCTATTATGGCAATTGGAGGCGTACGGGCTGATCTAAACACCCAAAAAATTCCTCTGATTAAATCAGAATTAGACAAACTAGGAAAACGAGTAGACTTCTACAAACACCTATTCGAGACTGATATCACCTTTAAAGGGCGAACAAAAAATATTGGGCTGCTCAGTAAAAAAGATGCATTAGAACTCTGCGTTGTAGGTCCAGTCGCACGGGGTTCAGGTCTAAAAATGGATGTTAGGAAAAATCAGCCATATTTTGCTTATGGTGAAATTCCTTTCAACATGATAACTTATCCTTCAGGAGATAGCTGGTCCCGTCTAATGGTAAGACTAGATGAAATTTCAGAAAGTATTCAGATAATAGACTACATAGTAGACCATCTACCAAGTGGTCCCTATCGAATCAAAGTTCCCAGGGTAGTTCCCGCAAATGATTCAATTAGTCGAGTAGAAGCTCCACGTGGTGAACTGTTTTACTATGTGAAAGGTAATGGAACACGGTCACCTGAACGGGTTAAAGTTCGAACACCAACCTATGCGAATATCCTTTCATTTGTCAGCATAGCTCAGGGCGTCAATGTGGCGGATATTCCCGCAAGCTTCGTTAGTCTAGATCCTTGCTTCTCCTGCACGGATAGATAAAAAAAGAGGGGTGATGAAATGACTCTGGATCTCTTATTTATAATTCGGGTTTTAGTCTTTCCAGGATTCACTTTCATTTTTCTTCTCGCTATGTTCTTCGCATGGGTTGATAGGAAACTTGAGGCTCGGATGCAGAATCGGATTGGACCCAATCAAGCTGGTCCAGGAGGGATTTTACAACCCTTTGCTGACTTCATCAAGTTGCTCATAAAAGAAGATGTAGTCCCAATTGAAACCAGAAGTGTCCTCTTTAAATTTGTACCAATTTTCGCTTTTTCCCTTTATGTTTTTACTCTATTCTTGTTGCCAATTGATGGGGGGAATGTGGTTCTCAATTCGAGTTTTCAAGGCGATTTGATTCTGATACTCTCGTTAGTCTCGATTGCGAATTTACTTCTATTTCTTTCAGGCTGGGCTTCAACCAACCCCTATAGTGCTATAAGCGCGAAAAGGGTCCTGATGCAATTTCTCGGATATGATCTTCCTCTTTTCGTCCTCGCTTTAGCACCTGCTTTCATTGCAGGTTCCCTGAGTTTCTCAGTAATCGTTGCCAGCCAATCCATCCCGTTTGCCATTTTGATACCTTGGGTATTTGTATTATTCCTCTTTACTATGCAAGCGGAGTTAGAGAAAGACCCCTTTGATATTCCTCATGCAGATACGGAGATTGTGGGAGGTTATGAGACAGAATACGGCGGACGAAAATTAGCTTTCTTGAAACTTGCAAGGGAAGTACAACGCTTAGTAGTCGCAGTGATTGTGGTTGAGCTATTCTTGGGAGGCCCCTTTGGACCTGTTTTTTTTGGCTTAGCACCATTCTGGTATACCTTGTGGTTTGTGATAAAAGTCTTGATTGTTGTTATTATCTCTGAATACTTAAGCTGCATATTTGCGCGATTGCGAATTGACCAAATGCTCACATTGAGTTGGAAGATTCTAGTGCCACTATCTATTTTGTCACTCATTATAACTATTGGATTGATATTTGGAACAAATTTTTTTGCAGGTTGAGGTTGGTGATTGAATGAGCAAAAAACGAAGAATCTCCCCTATCTTAAAGGAAGTTTTTCTCCAGCTTTTTAGAAAACCTGCTACTTCAAAATATCCCGCGATTAAACCGGAAGTTCCTGAGAATCTTCGGGGGAGACAAGTATTTGATATAGATCTTTGTATCAGCTGTGGATTATGTTCAAGAGTTTGTCCTGCTGAAGCCATCGAAATGGTGGATGTAGAGGGTAAGCAACGGCCTAAATTCATGCTATATCGTTGCGTTTTTTGTTATCAATGTGCTGAGAGTTGTCCTAAAAATGCTATCAAGACTTCTGTTATTTTTGAACTTGCAAACCATGAAAAATCACACCTTATTGTAGATCCTCATCCAAATACCTCAGGAGGGGAAGAAACCTAGATGATTATAGAATTAATTGTAATACTACTGATTATTTTCGCATTTCTGGCTGTTCATTTTGAAGAAGCCGTCTATGCAATTGGATCACTAGTTTGTATGCTGTTGCTGCTTGCACTTCTCTTTGCATTGAATGGTGCATTCTTTGTGGCAATTTTTCAACTTGCTGTTGGCGTGGGAACTGCTGCATTACTTTTTCTGTCTAGCGAAATGTTGAGCGAGGAGTCAGTTAAAAAGCAGACCATCCAGAGTTTAATAGCAGCTATCGCAATTGCCATTTTACTATCCTTGCCAGTAATTTTTCTTTCGGTACCAATAATTGCACCTAGTATTCCAATCGTGTTCACTTTCAGTCAGGCGCTCTGGGATCTAAGAATCGTGGATATCTTGATACAAGGATTAGTAATCCTTGTTACTGCTGTGGGTGTCGTATTCTTTTTTCATGAAATAAAAAAGGAAAAGGGGGCATCTTGATGGATTATCTCATTCTCTCGGTAGTGCTGATGGGAATCGGTATCTATGGTTTGTTAAGCAAATACCAGTTTCTAAAAACCGTTATCTCTATTGAACTAATTACAAATGCGGCAACCATGAATTTTGTGCTATTTGCCTCATCAATTCTCAAACCATTAGGTGAAGCGATTTTCATTCTAGCTTTCTCGACTGATGCATGTATCTCCGCTATAGTCCTGGTTTTGCTAGTCAGTATCTCGCGCAAATATGGTACCTGCGATATCCGAGAGCTTGCGAGACTTTTGCACAGTGAAAATAATGATCATGAGACAAACAACTGTGAAATAATTGCAAAGAGGGAATAGTGAATGCTACCTTTCGCTCCGTGGCTTGTATGGATTATTCCAATTGCTTCTAGCATATTTGTTCCTCTTCTTGGGCGACGAAGTGGAAAAGCACGAGATTATTTTGCTGTTATCATTTGTCTAATCACTACAGTATTTGCAATCTCAATAATTCCAGATATTTACTTTGGTATACTGACCAGTACTGAATTCACAATAGACGTTCTTCCTGCAATTGGTATCCAAATTGGAGTATTAGTAGATCCACTTAGTATACTTTTTACAAATTTGATTGCTTCTATCGGTCTTATCGTCATTATTTACTCGTTAGGCTATATGGCAGGTGAAGAAAATCTTTCACGATACTACTTCTTTATGCTACTTTTTATTGGTTCGATGATTGCCCTCGTTCTTTCTGACAATTTCTTCCAACTGTTCATTTTCTGGGAAATGGTCGGCTTATGTTCTTATTCATTAGTTTCATTCTGGAATAAGCGCATTGAACCAGTTCGCGCAGGCAAAAAAGTCTTTATTATGACACGGGTCGGCGACGTCTGCTTCTTTGGAGCCATACTCCTTCTTTATGTACACCTAGGGTCGTTCTCTTTTTCTTATCTCATTAGCAATATTGCTCTAATACCATTTCCCACTCTCACCCTAGTCGCTTTCCTTATACTGGCTGGAGCAATTACAAAATCAGCACAGCTCCCTTTGCATACATGGTTGTACACAGCCATGGAGGCACCGACTTCTGTTAGTGCACTCTTACATGGTGCAACCATGGTGAAAGCTGGAGTCTATCTAATTGCGAGGTTATTCATTCTTTTTGGTCCACTACTACCGTTAATCCCACTCTGGTTACCATCTGTTGCATGGATTGGCGCAATAACAGCTTTCATCGGTGCCACTTTGGCACTCTCCACTCCTGATATCAAAGGCGTTCCTGCATATTCAACTACAAGTCAAATTGGCTTCATGGTTGCTGCACTTGGTTCAGCTACCTCTGCTTCATCACTTGGATGGTTTGCTGGGTTGTTCCATCTAATTAGCCATGCGTTTTTCCAGAGTCTTGGATTTCTTGCTATCGGAGGAATAATCCATATCCTTGGAACACGAGACATGCGTCAGATGGGCGGGCTTCGTAAAGCGTTGCCAATCACATTTGGGCTATGCCTGGTAGTTTTATTTGCCCGAACCGGCGTACCTCCATTTGCTAGTTTCTTTAGCAAGGGTCTAATAATTACGAGTCTAAAGACTACCGGAGATGTCTTGCTTGTTCTTTGTGTTTATGCAGCCATAGCATTGACCTTTGCTTATACTCTGCGTTTTACAATCCTCACCTTCCTTCGAGAAAAAACTGAATATGCGGGAAAATTTCAACTGCATGAAGCCCCCAAAATAATGCTTTTCGCCTGCGCTGTCCTTGCTGTCTTTTGCACAATCTGGGGTTTCTTCGCAAACGGGCTTGGCCAATTTCTGGGTGTGTCTGTGGAAATTAGTCTTGAGAATATTCTCAGCTTCGAAACAGTGATCTTTCTATTGGTCTTATTGATTGGAGGCCTTCCGGTCTATCTAATCTATTATAGTAGAAATCGGTTGGTCTCAGAATTTAAGATAAAAATAATAGCTCCCATCAATAGTATTGTTGAGCGAGGTTATTTCTTCGATGATTTCTATGAAAAAGTCATTGCTAGAGGAATTCTCAAACTCTCAAAAGGCACTCAATATGTAGAAGTCAACATTTTTGAACGGATCCCAAATCTCCTTGCCTCTGGTGTAACGCATCTATCCAATGCTGTTCACAAATCCTATAGCATTCTTGTTAATAGAATTCTCTACTTTGCAAGAGATCGGTGGGCACCTAAGGTTTCGCAAGAACAGGAAGAAGATTCAGTTTCTTTTCCTCAATATATTGTAGCAGCTCTCATTGGCTTCCTTGTGCTACTAGCCCTGATTATGTTTACCCTGTACGTGATGTAAAATGCAAAATCCACTATTACTAATGTTTACCATATTGTTAATTTCCCTCCCAATTGTGTACATAATTGGAAAGAAAAACATCAAAGCTGCAGGTATTATAATTGCGCTCGTTTGTGTAATCAATATCGGGCTCCTCAGCACAATTATACCTACAATATTAGATCCAGCAACAGGATATAGGCATGTAGAGACTTATTATTGGATTCCACCTCTTGGCGCTTATTTTTCTCTTTTCGTTGATGGAATTAGTCTCCCCTTAGTAATAATTACACTACTACTCATTTTAGCAGTAGCAGTATTTTCAATAGATTCTTTTCAAAACAAGAAGTCCCCTGCAGAATATTTTGCCCTTCTGGTGATCCTCTCTATCGGCCTTCTCGGTATTTTCACCACATCAAATCTTTTGTTCTTTTATTTTTGTTGGGAACTTGTACTCGTCCCATCCTACTTTATCATCGGAGAATGGGGGTATGGAAAACCATACAAAGCTGCCCTTAAATTTGTCATATTTACTCACGCAGGAGCTGTATTAGTTCTTTTAAGTATAGGACTGCTTTTCATAGTCACAGGTCAATTAGATATATTCCTAATACAACCAGCATTGTTGCTAGTACCCTCGAGTCTGGTACTCTGGATATTAATTCTCCTTACACTCGGTTTCTTAGTGAAAATGGCTATTGTTCCTTTTCATATGTGGCTTCCTGACGCATATTCTGAAGCTCCAGCTCCTATGTCTGCTCTTTTGAGTGGATCCATTGCCGCTGCAGGTGCTTATGCGATCCTGCGATTAATTTTGGATATGGTGCTTCCTGCCATCTTAAGCACTGTTTTTGCAGTCTACTTCTTACAAGTAATGGCTTTGTTAGGAGTCATCACAGCGCTATTTGGTGCCCTTATAGCACTGGGAGAGAATGATATAAAGAGAATATTAGCCTATTCGAGCATTTCTCAGCTCGGTTACATCCTTTTTGGACTTTCACTTTTTCCCAACCAGATAGCGATGACTGGAACTGTCCTACACCTAGTGAATCATACTGCAAGTAAAGCCTTGTTTTTCCTTTCTGCTGGAGCCATTATTCATCAGATTAAGACTAGAAATATCAGGCAGCTAGGAGGACTCTCAGGGCAAATGCCTGTTACCGCAACATCTACAGTGACTGCAGGACTAAGTATCGCAGCTATTCCACCATTTGCCTGCTTTATAAGTGAATTTCTTATATTTACTGGCGGTTTCCAAGTTGCAACCAGCAATATCTTCTATTTAGTAATGATCACCCTTTTGTTAATAGCTACTCTGGTTTCGCTCGCATATGTGCTCCGCTATTTTAATCAAGTAATATTTGGTTCTGAAGTAGTCAAAGATAGAAAACTAGCACCGTTCTTTATGAGATGTGCCCTAATCATATTAACTATACTCGTCATTGTGCTGGGTATTGGATTCAAATTCTTCATTGATATCATTGGAACAGCGACTTTTGGAGGGTGAGAGAAGCTAATGATTGATATCCTTGATGTTACTTTGCCAACAATCTGTTTTATAATTTCAGCACTTCTCACCATCCCTATTATCGGGCAGATTCGAAAAAACCAACCGAACGCAATAATATTGAGCACTATCTGGTTAATAGGTGTCTTTGGAATTGTAGCCTTAGCTGTCACGAATTTAGCATTGAAGTTCTATAGTTTACCATTGCCACGACCTTTTCTAGAACTCTCTTGGGGCATTGGAATACTTAGCATTTTTAGTAGCAGTTTTCTGGTAGATGCGATTTCAGTTTACATGGTTATCATATTTGCTATCGTTGGTATGCTAGTTCTCTTTTTCTGTCTCTTCTACATTGAACCTAAAAACCAATTTTCAGAACGGTATTATTCTCTGATTCTTCTCGTTACAGGATGTCTGATAGGAACAGCCTTATCGGGCGACTTTCTAACTCTTTTCATCTTCTGGGAAGCCGCTGCTGTAGGTTCAAGTCTTTTAATTATCTATGCTAAGAATCCGTTGTCTCTACATGCTACTTTGAAGTATCTCATTATGATCACAATTGCATCCGCATTTATCGTCTATGGGATATCAATTGTTTTTGGCCTCTCAGGCACGCTGAATTTTTGGGCAGTGAAACAGGTGCTTATTGGATTAGAAGACAAAAGTATCCTTTTACTTGCTTTTACGTTCATTGCGGCTGGATTTGCTATCGAAGCTGCAATTGTGCCTTTTCACATGTGGCTTCCAGACGCTTATAAAGCAGCCCCCTCTTCTTCTTCAGCTTTTCTTTCCGCGCTAGTTGATCAAGGTAGTTACTATATTCTCTTAAGGGTCTTAATCTACATCTTAACTCCGTTCATGGTTCTAAATTGGACGTTTATGCTAGCTATATTTGCAGTTTTAACGATGGTTGTTGGGAATCTTCGAGCATTAACCCAGACAAATGTAAAATATCTAATAACATACATTTGTATCGCAGATATCGGCTACAATCTTATTGCAATAACAAGCGTCGATGTATTTGGAATCATGGGAAATCTATTCTTCTTTCTAATTGGAGGAATTAGTACTGCCTTGTGCTTTATGGTGGTTGGAATTCTGAATCGGATGGGATTTGAGACGCTAGAGGATTTCAGTGGACTAGGCAGAAAATTACCTCTCACATCTTTCTGCCTTTCAATCGGATTATTATCCTTCGCGGGTATTCCACCATTAGCAGGGTTCTTTGCTAAATATTTAGTTTTTACAGCGGCCATTGAAGCAAATTTAATCTGGTTGGCAATAATAGGAGTATCCTTTAGCGTTATCCAATCAGCGTATATACTTAGGCTCCTAAACAAGATGTATGGAGGTTCACCCAATTCCGACTTTAAAATCAATGAACCAACAAGACTGCTTGTTCCTGTTTTCATCTTAGCGATTGGCTTGATTATTATTGGACTCTTTCCTACAATCGTTTTAAACTTAATAGAACCTGTTCTTCAACAGCTGCCATATATCCCCTGAGTTTGTCTACGATATTAGGTTAAGTTATAGAATAGTAATACTGTAGAAAAAAATGAGAAGCGCGCTAAATTATGTCTAAAAAAGTGTTTAAATGCGAATCGTTTAACGAATTAACGCATCGGATAATAGAGCCTGGATTATGTACTCAATGTGGTGCTTGTGAAGCTGCATGTCCGGTTCATGCGATCGCGCAAGAAGATGATGCCCCTTATATGCTTCATGATTGTTCTGAGGACATGGATACCTGCTCTATTTGCTACGAAATTTGTCCCCATACGGGAATGCTCTTATCTGAAGTGCTAGAGTCTGTGGCACCTGCACCCCATAAATCGGATGAATTAGGTTATTATCAAGAGGTCTTCTTGGCACGAGCAACTGATCCAGGTTTTAGAACCTCTGGGAGCAGGGGAGGGGTCGTTAATGCATTACTTCATTTTGCGATGTCTGAGAACCTTATTGATTGTACAATAATATCTGAGGCTGTAGATGAGAACCCTTTAGAGATTAGACCTGCAATAAGTCTTGTTCCTGATGATACACTTTCTGCAGTGGATGCCAAATTTGTGCCTTCAGCTGTTGCGAAAGCGTTTGGGAGGGCAGTATTTGAGCACGGTAAAAGCCAAATCGCTTTTGTTGGTGTACCTTGCCAAGTTCTAGCACTTCGAAAGCTTGAGGCTTGGAAGCACAAGTTATCAGCATGCATAGGAATTATAATCGGCCTTTTTTGCCTATGCATTTACTCGTTAAAAACTCTAACAGATTACCTGTATCGAGAATATGAAATATCTTCCAGCGAAATTCAGAGCATTGACCTAGAAGTTAGTCACTACATAATAACAACAAATCGTAGTGAAATCAAAGTTCCAATTAAAGAAATTGAAGACCATATAGTGACTGCTTGTAAGACCTGCACGGATTTTACAGCTGAACTAGCCGACTTAAGTATAGGCGGGGCAGCGGTACGGAAAGGCTGGTCCATCTTGATTATTCGAACAGAGAAAGGCAAAGAGTTAGTCAATAAAGCTGTAAGTAAAGGTGTTCTTGAACTGGAAAAAATAGAAAACACACCCAAAGCCTGGAACCATCTAATCCAGGTTGCCACCACGAAAAAACAAGAAGCCCTAAAGATACAAAAACAGATGGAGAAAAAAGGTACTCCACTCCTTTCCAAAGAAAGCCTAAATAATCGTTAATACTACTCCCCGCTTAATGGAAGCTTCCCTAAATGCTAGTCTCAGCTCATCTATTCGCTGCGCTTATTAGTGGATTTAGCCGTAGCTGAGATCAGACTATAGAGTACTGATACTGTATTTGATCGGTTGTCGGATATAGCAACTAGTTTGGTTTTCTTAATTGATAATGCTTAGAATGATGAATTTAGATTTGTCTTATCAAGGCTTTTGAACGCCTTAACATCGCTGGCAGCGATAGGTATTGAATTATATGCTAAAATTCGATGAGCTTGGGGAGTTCTCCAGCTACTTTAACTGAGTTTGCGGCTTCTTTCGGCAGTGGGGCAATTCCATTAAATCCTCTCTTTTCCACAAACTCAATGAGCATGTGTCGTAGCGCTTCTGGATCCCATTGCGCCATTTTTTCCAAAGTATCCACGCCCGCTTCATAATAAAGGCGAGCACGAATCCCTTTGACACCAGGTAATCTTGCCAGATCGGATAATTTCACTAATTCCAAAATAGTTTCCTCAGGAATATCTAGCATTTTTGCGAGTTCAGTTCTCTGGCTGGGGGTCGCTCCTCTAGTCCGCATCTGCTCTACATCGCAGATACCAGCAGCTTCGAGTTTCGTCACATGCTCGAGGTTTATCCCTCTGAAATCGCGTAATTGAAACTCCTTCCGAGTCCTTCGGGTACGGACTTCCCTAAACTCTGCGACTCGGTTCGCCATCTCCCTATTAGCAGTAAATCGGTAGTAATAACGAATCGCCCACAGCTGCCTCTTTGTTGAGGTTCCTTGGTCTTCTTCGAACCAGGTAACGTAGGTTGTTATGTCCTCTAGGGTTGCTTCATCAATGGTTTTCCCATTGGCATATTTACGCAGATACGCTTCATAGCTGCGGACAATATGGATAATGCTATCCACCACATGGGGCTTGCGACCACCCCGTTTCAGAAACTGACGAAATGCGGTCTCATCCACGCCCAGAACACCATCCACTGCAGTGCTATGTGTAGTTGTGGTTTTTAATTCTTAACCTGGGGTCGCAGAAACTTACTCGCCTCATCAGCCTAGTCAAGTTGTGCTCGCATGATGTGCTTCCCAAATAACATCGTCAAGAGAATGTAAAGATGTTCGTCCTGGTCTGGACGTAATGGATACAGAACCTAGTCGGCTGCATGTTCAAAATTTTTTTGTACTAACAAAAAAGTGTGCGTTCCACAATTTTGTTAGTAATTCTCTGCATGGTTGGATTGAGTGAGGGATTTTTATCGAGGTAGATGAGGAGCTAGATTCATGTCTTTCTCAACAAACCGGTTCCAACTGATAATGGAAGTTGCTGACTGTGACCGTGAACAGTTAATGGACCGCTCCTTTGTGGAAACGATAATTCGAGACGTAGCAAGATTAAGCGAGATGGAACTTTTACATGGTCCAGTCGTCGTTGAGGGAAGGCCGCATAATCCAGGACTAACAGGATTTGCTATTATTGATTACTCCCATATCGCGGTGCATACTTTTCCTAGTGACCGTGAATTTATCCTCGATTTGTATTCATGTAAAGTCTTTGATGCAAAAAAGATTGAAGATTACATACAACATATGCTGAAGGTCGACAAAGCCCTGGTTAAAAGCACTCGACTTAACTTTGACTGACTTTCATCTTTTTTGGGAGTATTTTTTCGAATCATTGTTTCTTTTCCTCCACAATAGTTATACCGATAATAATCAGACGCAAACCGAAGTATATAACGTTCTGAGGGCTACAAATGTTCAAAGAGCAAGGGTTACCAAAGAATCAGGTGTTGGAACTCCTGTCACAGACTTTGGAACTGGATTCTACCTATACCAGTGGGTATCCTGTTTCCTCTATGTCTACCACTCCGCACCAGTTGGGTGTTGAAATCTTTTCGAGGACTATGGATCGAAATGCGGGTCGTTATAATACCTTCAGGGGCTGCGAACAAATCGAACATGAGACTATCAGTATGATAGGGGACCTATTGAGAATTCACCAGCCTTATGGAACAAGTACTTCTGGAGGAACCGAATCGAATGTCCTTGCGATGCTAGCAGCCCGGGAAACTAGCTCTCGTAGCATTCAAAGACCCACCATTATTGCCCCCGAGACTGTCCATTCTTCCGTAGAAAAAGCCGCATGGATTCTCGGGCTTAATTTGATTAAAACCAAGGTTGATGATAAATTTCGAGCCATCCCCGAAGAAATTGAGCAAGCTATTACTCCAGATACAATTGGAATCCTTTGTACTGCTGGAACTACGTACCTGGGGCAAGTCGATCCAATTCCTAAAATCGCTTCCATCGCTGACGCACATCAACTCCCTTTACACGTTGATGCCGCCTTTGGTGGATTCGTTCTTCCTTTCCTCAACGCTTTAGGTTATCCTAGCCCCTCCTTTGATTTCCAAAGCCCAGGTGTGACGAGTATCAGCATGGACCCACACAAAATGGGCCTTGCACCAATTCCTGCAAGTTTTCTCCTCTTTCGAAACCAAGAACCATTACAGAAGATCACAATGAATGTCCCCTATCTCCTTGGCGCAAGCGCGAACCAACGATCCCTCCTCGGTACGAGGCCAGCTGGACCAATTCTAGCTACCTGGGGGATCATGAAACACCTAGGGCGTAAGGGGTATCAGAACATAATCAAAACATGCATGAATAATACAATGTTGGCGATGGACCGTATCGCGGTGCATCCAAAACTTAGTGTACCAATTCCACCAATTATGAATCTGCTAGCCATTCAAATCGAGGGAAGACCATTACAAAAAATCGCAGAGGTGATGGGGCACAAGGGTTGGCGAATGGCTCTATCACCAATACCACCAACGATTAGAATGGTTGTTATGCCTCATTTGAAACCGGCTACAATTAAAGCCTTCTTTGATCAACTCATACAAGAACTTAATTAGCCCACCTAGATTGAAAACCGCATCGAGGAACTTAGGTTATTTGTTTTCTTTGTATTCTTTCATTTCTTTCCTATTAGGAACGACGCTTGTCAACAAGATGTTTGAAATCTCAGACCAAGCCTTTCCAGTTTCGGACCGATCCATTCCGAAAAGTTCGTAACCCTGCAATCCATCCTGCAAGGCGATTAAACCGAGAGCTAAATTGTATGTGTTTACATCGCGTCGAATGAATCCTTTCTCTTTTTGGTCTTCAAAGAAAGTCGTCAAGTAAGTTAGAGCATCATCATACATGCTCTGAAGGGAATTAGCTAATTTGGGTTTCCGTGACGCTTCGGAGACAATTTCAAACATGAGACTCGGTGGCCAGTTGGGCTCAGAAAAGAACAATGGGGTGCTCCACAGCTTATCATAGAAGCTATTTGTGGTGATATCCAACAGGTTCCCTGACTCCAAAATCTTCGAGAGCGGTTCTTCTTCGATTTTCCGAAATGGAATTTGGACCACGGCTCCAAACAGGTCTTCCTTGCTCTTAAAGTACTGATACAAAGTGCCCTTACTCACCCCGACTTCTTTAGCTATGTCGGTCATCTTCGCCTGATGGTAGCCCTTCTTAGCAAAGACTGCTATCGCTGCTTCAATGATGCGTTTCTTAGCACGGATTTTGTAATCCTGGAGGACACGTGGCATCGTTCTCACCGTATAACCTTCCTAAAATGGGCTCATTGTATAAAAAAGTAACTGACTGGTCAGTCAAAAAACTGACCTTAAAGTATAAATGCAAAGGTTTTATCCTCACCATCATAGATGAAAACGATGAACGGTGACTTTCTTTTCTTCATAATCTTCCTCATTACCTTCGTCGGAATTTTCGTGATCAGGGGATATTATGGTTGGAAATCTCCCGATCGAAAGAAATCTCTCCGAGAACTTACACGAAGTTCCACCAAGCATGAAGGACGAGTCACGTTTACCTTGTTAGTTTTCTTGGGGATTATTTGGCTGGTCGCACTCGTCCTCTATATCTTCTTTCCCTACCTCTTTCCCTGGATGGTATTGCCAATCCCGGACTGGTTCCGATGGCTCGGTGTCATAATTGCTTTCATCTCCTTATTCCTGCTCTGGTGGGCCCATGCCACATTAGGAAAAGCATTTTCCAAAATACTCACCATTCAAGACCAGCATACGCTAGTATCAAACGGGCCATATCAGCGAGTACGTCATCCTATGTACACGGCGTTCATCATTCTCTTCCTTTCTTGGTTCCTGATGACAGCGCACATTCTCTTCTTCTTCCTGTGGTTCACTTTCTTGGTCTACATTGTTCTTCGAATGCCCCAGGAAGAAGCAATGCTCCTCGAAAAATTTGGCGAAACCTATAGGGAATACATCCTACGAACTGGTCGTCTCTTTCCTCCACTACGAAAACAAAACAAAGAAGACAAGATCAACCAAGGCTAGAGTTTTGCGATTTTCTGATCAAATACCTTTCTGAGGAACGTGATAGGCAGGTTGCCATTGTGGGTGATGGTGTCGTGGAAGAATTTGTCGGTGTATTCGTCACCCATCCTTTGTTTTACTTCATCACGGAGTTGGAGAATCAGATGTTTTCCTAACAGGTAGGACAAGGGGTAACCTGGTGAGAGAGTGTACCAGTTGACTTCTGCGATGGCACTATCCTTGACCATTCCAGTTTCCTTGACGAGCATGTCTACAGCCTCATCAATCGTCATTTCACCGCGTGATAATTTAACATCCACGATGATTCGGACTGCCCGCCAAATCACTCCAGTAAGTTGGACCATTTTAGCCTCCAGGCTGGTCACAAACCCCTGTTCCATCATCATCTGCTCACAGTAATGAGCCCACCCTTCCACGGTTTCAGTTCCTAGAGTGGCTGCCATCAAGCCGATAAGAGGTATAAGTGATCCTCTATTCGAAGCAGAGAGTTGCAAGAAGTGTCCCGGATAACCTTCGTGGACAGCGACGTTTCGAGTATTGGGATTATTCAGTTGCTTTCCAAGGTCAGCAACATCTTTGGGTCGGGTAACAACATACACCCCGATTTTCTTTTCATCAAATCGTGAAGGAGGCATCAAAGCCGCAAAAGGGATTAAAGGTGTCATGAAGGGAGGTGTCTCTTGAACATAGAGTTTATCCTCTTCATAGATTGTGGCCAAATCGTTGTCAAGAACGAATTGTTTCGCCTTCTCCACCGCAGTTCGTGTCGCGGTCAAAACTTCTTCAAAGGTGTCTGGGACATCTTTCTCAATTGTAGCCATAACCTCTTCAATACTCTTATTTTGATCAATTTGAGCAGCCGTTTTCCGCCTTTCTTCTTTAAGGTCTTTGAGGGCTTGGATCCCAAATTGTAGAATCTCGTCCGCAGTCATTCCAAGTCCACGGTATTGAATGAATCGCTCAAACCTTTCCCGACCCATCGTCCATTTTTCTGTAGTCTTTAATAGCAGCTGTTCAAGCCATGCAATATGCTCTTTGAGTGGTTCATCTAATGTGGCTACTGTTTCTTCCAAGCTTGCCTGGAGCTCATCGGAAATTTGCCCTTTTCCTACGACCATGATGAACTGAAAAAGACCCGGAATCCCTTTTGCTGATTCGAGGGCGATTTCTGTCCAGAGCTTCACGGGCTTAGAGTTTTCAAAGCGGGTTTGAAACTCCTTCAGGAAGCGTGGAACCTCGCCCATACGTGAAATGATTGCCTTCATCCTTTCCTCGAGAGGTGCATAGTCTCTTGAAATCAGCATAAAGAAAGCCATCCCGATGAGATCAAAGGCATCAGGGTTCAGCGTGTTAACGTTGAGTTCATGGAGATTGAATTTCCAAATATCCAGGGTTCTCTCCAAGATTTGCCAATCAATCTTGTTCGAATCGTTAAGGGTGTTAAACTCGATAGTGCTCTTCATTCGCTCGATTGCTTCCTCGAGCAGCTTCTCGATTTTAAAATCTCGGCTTAAATCACCTTTTGACAGGAGATGATCATAGGGTTCATGAAGCCCCAGCATGCTTGCCACTTCTGGAAGCATTTGGTAGAACCGTTCATAGAATTCATTTTTCAGTGCTTCAAAATCAGCATCAGCACTCATTATTTCTACACCTTCTGTAAAGTTTCACAATATACCATACCTAAATTCTTTTACACATCATCAAATCTAGTCTGTTTTCTTCGGTTTGGCTCCTCTTATGCGGAGAAAAACACACAATGTGGGAAGCTATTTTGTCTCCGGGGGTTAAAACTAAGGTTAGTAAAACATATAACCAAGTATCTAAGGTAAAGGGTGCTCCTGGCAACTACCAAAGAGGAATGACACAGGTGAAAAACATGGAATGGTTTTTGCGAATAATATACCTAAATTTCGTGAATATTCTTCCTTGAACACGAATCTGGTTTTATTGCGTTCGTTTCACTTCACGGGCGATACGGAGCTCCCGCACAAACCGGTATATCTCGCCAGTTTTCATCCGATAGATCACAACGTAGAATAATGCAAATAAGATTATGATGAAGATTGGAGCCCAAACACCGGTTGGATTCAGCAACCAGGTAATGGGGAGCAGGGTGATGAGGATACCGAAGACCCATATAATGGGAAAACCGAAGACCCATTTGCGGCGGCTTGGTGTCGTGCGTAGGTAACTGGCGTATTCGATTTTCAATCCGAGTTCTCCCGGTGAATACCGGTACATCCCTTCGAATTTTACTCGGGCAATGACTCCACCAAGGAAGCGTCCCATGGGGTAGAATCCATAGGCAGTACAGACACAGATCAGAATGAGGACGATATTCAAAATGATTTGGGCAAAGAGTGGAGGTAAAATGATGAATACCGCAAGTGTCGATTCCAGAAAAAGCAGGGCCCAGATGTAACCAAGGATTGACAAGAGGAATACCAGAAAGTAGACTGCTACTCCTCTTCCAACACTGATTGCGATTTTATGCTTGAAAAGGCGGTTTCGAATCGCGGTCGCTTTCTCGACGACTTTATCATCAACCAACGCGGGATCCAATCGCTTGATTTTTCCAACGATACGCCAGAAGACTTTCCGAACTTGTGCTGTATCACCTTCTTGGTCGAGTCGCTTTTCAATATCTTGGAGTTCTGTTATGATTGTCATGGTCATTGTCATGACTTCCTACTTGCTTGGAGGCAAAAAGCTTACTCTGCCTTACTTGGCAGATACTCTACCTCTAGCTCTACAGTTGCACTTTCTTCGGCAACGGACGGTTTATCAGGGCCCTTATGGATGCGGTAGCTGGCATAGCTGATCGGAAGGATAGCAAACACGATCAGCGCTAATAATGCTGATAGCGCAGAACCAATCATGCCAATGTATTCAACGCCAAAGCCAATCGCATAGTCTGGGATGATTACCCAGAAGAGGAGAAATACGATGGTTCCAACCATTATCGCAAATAATCCAAAAGGATTTGGAGACACGTTTCGCTGAATCTTTGCGGCCCCCAATAAGACTAAAACAAAGGTTAGAAGCAGCAAAAGGATTTGAAAAAAGCCTGCATTTGGTAGGGGTGCGATTGATGTCGTTTCAGGAAGGAACGACCAGTTGATGAAATATTGTATGACCCTGAAACGATAATAGTACACTAAGGCAGGATAGAGAAACCCAAAACTGGCAATTGCCATTGCAACGCTGGGGTATCGTCGCCATAACGCCAAGACTGCGATGATGATGACTATGGGGGAGATGAGAAGTAGGTAAACAAGAAAATCTCCAGGAACCAGGCTAAGTAGCCAAAGAACGAAGTTGGGGAGGGGAATGGGTGGTGGATTATCACCTGGTCGGAAGCCATTCACCATGATGGCAAATACTACGGGAAACCAGGCTAATATGAGGATGGGGATGAGAATGAGCATTGGGCTGAGGATCAGTCCGTATTTCCATTTCGGCGGTTGTTTTGCTGGGATGCCCGTATATTCAGTGAGCCATTTTGTACTCTTTACGATAGTGTAACCCAGGAGGATAACTTGCAGAAAGATCATGATTATCCACGACCATGTGAAGATGGTGAAAAAGAGTCCATTAGCGCCAAACATGACATTCATGGCGTTCGGGAAGCGAATAAGTAACGGTGGGAGAAGAAAGATGAAGAATAAGGCACTACTCACAATCATCAGTGGAGATATCGCGTGTCGGAAACGGGATTGGAATAGCAGCTGTTGTCCTTTCCTAAAAACCCCTAGGAACCCAAGAAAGAGAAATCCAATAAACGCCCCACATCCTCCTAGCGCCATGACTCTCACAGAATTCACTACACCTGGATGAACTCCGCTGATGGGATCCCAAAGAATGAATCGAAGGGGTCGTTGCACCACGGCCAGGATGAGAAATAAACTCAAAGTGATGATGAATGTAATGCTATGGCTCCAATTTTCTCGATTGAAAAACAGCCGTAATCCAGCAAAATAGTCCTTTATCGCCTGCCAGGCCGCTGATGGCAACTGTCGCAGGCTATCAACTATACCCATCCAAAGCACCCATCTCGAATTTAGTGGAGGTTCATTAGGAACACATCAGATGATGATAATGATAAATCTTGACTCAGGAATACTCGCGTCGTGAAATATAGGGTGTTTAAGTCATAGTAATGAAATATCTGAACACAGATATGAGAACATGAAATGAGTTATAACTACTTCTTCTTGTCAATGATGCTATATAACGCGACATTCGGATTAATGATTATTGTAACAGTAATTCTTGGTGTTATAGCTGTTCTCTTCGCTCTGAAGAAGACTTCCCATTCAGGTCAACTCATTTCAGGCATTCTAGCATTTCTCTGGCTTTGGGTCGGAATTGTGTATGGATTCCTTTGGTGCGGATTCTGGATCTTGATAACCTTTAGGGAAGCGGCTGGTTCCATTCCAGGATTTGGTTATTTTTATGGGGTAATCTTCACTCTCCAAGGCGTGCTGTTCTGGTATTATGGTGTCTATCATAAATTCCTCTCCTTCAAATTCAAATCAAACCTCCTAGGCGTTACTGGGTTTGTTCTCATTATATTCGCAATCGCCTTTTACTGGTATGTAGGTGTTATAACGGGTTACCCCTTTCCGTTCTATCCCGTCTTTGGAACAGCACCCGCTCCAGTTGTTATCCTCACAGTAGGTCTCTTTCTTTGGGCTGATAAACGAATCTTACCTATTTTGCTTCTCATACCAACAATACAAGGACTTTTTGGCTTCATGCCATCTCTTGGATTTGGCATCTATGCTGATATTGTGATGTTCCTCTCAGCGTTCATTTGCATATACTTGATTCATAAACACTGGATACCACTGAATTCACTAACGCCGTCATAAAAAGAAGAGGGGAGACAATTGTCAAACATGATCTTCAGACAATTGTCCTGAGCGTGCCTTCGTCTTCTTATTCCTCTTTGGGTTTCTTGATGAGGTACCAGCCAACGATTAGGGCTATGATAAAGAAGAGAACGGGTTGTTGAAAAAGAAAAAGAGCGGAGTGGGGGTGAAATTCGCTGTAATCACCCCCAGATTGGGATGGTAGTTATCCTGTACGGTTGAACACGCGTCGTTTCCAGGTGAGGTAGCCAACCAAGACGCCGACTAAGAGCATGATAACTGCAACACCAATGAAGGCTCCAATCATCAAGGGAGATAGTGGTCCTTCTGCTACACCAATGATGATGTTAACGGTGCCTTCACCGACTAGGGCAAAACTAATGCGACCAGTAAATCGTGCTGTGAAAGTGTCCTGGTAGATCATACTGAACGGAAATGTGGTGCTGACTCCGATAAGGCTGCTGAACAGGCTACCAATAATGAATGGATTGTCTCCGGTGGTGGTCATGAAATAACCAAACACCGTGTCGCCGCCAGGAATCAGTTCCATTGTAAGGACATAGGTGTTCCCGGCAATGACATTGAATGAGTAGGTAGCAAACTGGTCTGGTTCCAAGCTTGCTGTAGCTACAGTGCCAAAGGCATAGGGAGTGACTGGTGTGATGATGAGACTGACATTTGCGCTTGTCATATCTCCACCAACCATACCAGGGCCTAAAACCCACATGTAATTGATGCTATCACGGACAGCAACATAAGTCAACATTGCGGTATCATTGGTATTTTCTGAGTATCCAGTGCCAGATGGTGGATCGGCAAAGCCGAGTGGTGGTCCGTATATACTGAAGTATTGCCAATCGCGGTAGGCTTCTGACTGTTGAAAGTCTTCAAGGCCAATAGTGCCACTTGTAGTGTATTCATCTGGAGTGGCACTTACCGAGTATATGGCTCCACTAGCTTGTGGTAGAGTGAAGCAATGATAGAATGGGCCAACAGTGGTATTGAAGTCAACATTGAGTCCAAGACCTGTCAACTCCGGGAAGGGTGTTAAATCGAGATTCGCCACGATATTGAAAGTCTCGCTGTGTGGGTCGCCTATCGAATTCGCTTGTATATACATATAGAAGGTATTGAATCGGCTGCTAATTCCTGGTCCAAGTGGAGGTATAGCCCCGGTTATTGATCCGTTGGTATAGAGGGTATAGGTGGCGGTAGCCATCCACATTTCCATGTACAAATTCCCCATCATTGAAGGTGATGGAAAACCCATGCTTTGAGCGGTGGCGTATCCACGTTCAAGATTGTCCTGTAGGGTATAATTTGTACTGGGGTCTTCGTAGATTTCAAAGGAGGGACCAGTATAGCTACCCGTCCAGGCGTCGAAGGTATTTAGAGTCCAATTGATACCTGAAGGATTACTAAAGTATGCATTGAAATAATGTCCTTCAGGGATGGTCACTGCGACATAGGCATCAAGAACATTTGAGGTTGTATTGAACTGAAGAGGTAAGGGAATTCCTGGAATGAGGGGTGTGGTGGGTATTGGAGCAACATTCAACGTGAAGGTAGTCAGGGAGTCATTGAGGAACTCAAAATTGTCACTTAGTGCGAGCAGATAATAAGTTCCACCAACTAGCACTTCAGACTCGATGTCTGGTCCCCAAACTGTGTCATTTTCATCAGGTCCTGCGGGGACATTATAGACGGGATGCCAAGCGTTGTAGGGGTAGTATTCGCCATAATTGAGGTCAATGAGTACGACTCCATCTAAGGGGTAGAAGGTGGCGTCACCACCCCATCCAGAGGTTGTACTCCAGTTGAGACTGCCATATGCTGTGAAGTTGTAGAAGCTGTTTTCTGGTAGCTGTAATCGGAACCCTTGCCAGGTGTAATCGGTTGTCCATTCAAGCGTGGTATTCTGACTCAACGGCATCGCATTGGGTAAAGCCCCGAAAGAAAGAAGCTGATTAACAGTCAAATTGCCAGTGACCCAATCACCGGTGAAATAGGATGTTAGCTCGTAGTTAATGTGAAGATAGCCAGGACGAACACAAATAATGTCTGTGTCATAATACCCCGTTTCATTTTCCATTCGATTATTCCAATCGACTGAGGTAATGTGATCTAGCGAGCGAAAGAACGTACCAACTCCTGGCCAAAAGGTGTCCATCGGTTGATACCAGTCGGTATCAATGTCCACTCCTCCTGGAGTAGCATTATTCACGTAATATGTGAGGTTAAACCGGTAAACGCCTGGGTCCAGGATTTGCACTGTAAAACTGTCTAAGGGATCAGTATCATTGACCAGAATCGATGCCATACCGTTAACGGGAACAGAAATGGCGGTAACTGTGGGCGAGGGTGTTTCTGCGAAGCCCATTGGTTGAGGGATACCAAACTGAAACAGAAGTAAACTGAGCACTAGAAGACCTATTTTCCAAATATTTCGATTCATTTTTCAAATCTCACTACTGTTCGATTTTATTGAAGCAGTAGATCGTACGATTCCCGCTGGAAGAGTAGAATCGCTAACTGCTTACCGCTGAATAATGAAACCGCTATAAAAACTGTATCGGATTCGAAGTTAGATTACAACTTTATTGCAGTATTCGACAAAGTACATTCTCTACAAATTTTTAATCTGCCAAGCAAGGATTTGGCTCTAAAAAAGCTTATTTCCGCAATTCGGACAGAATTTCCCTGGAAACATGAAAAGGGGCAATTCTGCATCGCATTTCGAACAGTGGACTATGAGCTTTTTCCCACAATTTGAACAGTGTTCACTGATAGGTACAGTGCTCTTACAATATGGACACTGCGCTTGTGGCATTGAAGGCATCGTACCTGGCATCATTGCAGGTCCAGCAGATGGGGTGGGGACTGGAGGCGAATCTGAGGAACTTGTCCGAACTGGCGCACCACAATGGGGACAATGAGTTTCGCCTGAGGGGACATGCGTGCCACAAAACGGGCATTTGTTCTTAACCTTAGCGGATTCGATTTGGGCTTCAACAACTGCAAACATCTGAGGCTTGTTTGACTCAAATTCGATGTCTTCTCCACTGCTCAAAGTTATCACTAGTTTCTTCCCTGGGCTGTCAATATTATCGATAACCATGAGTGGAACAGCAAGGGATTCTGCAACGCCACCTTGTCCACGAGCCACCATCTGGTTCGTTGAAAGGGTGTTAATCATGATCGCGGTAGCTGTAGCATATGATGCATGTTGAATTCCTCGTCCAACGGCGCGGCCTACAAAACCTCCATGACGCCTGGCTGCTCCTGCTGCCACGGATCCAGCGACACCCACGGCAAAAGCTTTAGCAAAGCCTCCGAGCATTCCCCCACCTTTGGGTTTCTCCCTCCTATACCAGACAATTCGAACGTCGGAAACAGCGAGACGGCCCTTATTCCCTTCAAATTGCACATCGTCAATGGCGGTGGCAATTTTCTCATAGCCTAATGGAACGAGTTGTCCGTTCTGGACTGAAACGCTGAGAAATTCTGTCATACTTAACACCACTCATTTCCTTTCTAAAACCTTTGTACCTATGAAAAAATAATCATCTATTCTTGGAATTGTCTCAACCTGGAAATTCTGTTCGGATAAATTGCTTGAACCTAATATCCAATCGCAGCCCCGTCAGCTCTTGGGCTAGATCCACCACATAGTACTCCGGATGCTGGGTTTCGAGTGATTATTTGCCCTCGACCAAACATCATCCGACTGGCTCCTGACACAGTGGTGATTTTGTGACCGTATTCCCTAAGGGTAGTTACTGTTGATTCCAGGATTTCATCTTCAAGAAAGACTTCACCTGCGCTTCTTCCACTCTGAATGGTGAACCGTGGGGCATCCAAAGCCTCTTGCGGATTCATCTCAAAGTCAATTAGGTTGATAAGAACCTGGACGTGTCCTTGTGGCTGGTTGAATCCCCCCATAACTCCAAAGCTGGCAAACAGTTCGTTGTTTTGGAGAGCCATTCCTGGAATGATTGTATGATAGGGTCGCTTATTCGGTGCAAGTACGTTGGGGTGGTTCGGATTAAGAGAAAAGTTCGCACCCCGGTTTTGTAAAGTGAACCCACACCCTTTTGGAATCAGTCCTGTACCAAATCCCATGTAATTTGAGTTAATGAAACTGCACGCATTACCTTCAGCGTCAACAACAGAAAAGTAGACCGTATCGGATCCGCTCGTTGGGGTACCTCGAGTGTAAGAAAGATTTACTCGTTTCATGGAAATTTCTTTCCGGCGTTTCGAAGCATATTCCTTTGAAATTAGTTCTTGAATCGGCACGTCTACCACAGCCGGATCAGCCACATACCACCGGGTATCAGCAAAAGCCAAACGCAAAGCTTCTATCATCAAGTGGAGATGATTAACAGTAGAATGTCCCAGTTTCGCGAAATCATACTCTTCAAGGATATTCAACGCAATAAGGGCAGTAATCCCCTGACCATTCGGGGGCATCTCAAACACATCAACTCCTTTGTAATTTACAGATATTGGTTCATCGAAAGTACTTCGATGGTTCTGCAAATCCCTCTCTGTCATCACTCCCCCTAAAGATTGAATCAACTCCACAATTGCCTCGGCAATATATCCCTCATAGAATCCTCGTTTCCCATGATCCGCTACTTCTCGGAAGGTTCGTGCTAAGTTAGGCAGCTTCATGATTTCTCCCGCTTTAGGAGCCCTGCCATTAATTAGCATTTCATCAGCATTGGGGCCTTGTATCAACTGTTTTACTCCTCGTTGCCAAGAAACAGCAGTTAATGGCGCAACAGGAAAACCTTCTTCGGCCAGTGTAATAGCAGGGGCAAGGACTTCTTTGATTGATAATGAACCAAATTTCGTTACCGCATCCACCCAACCTGCAGCTGCCCCAGGTACTGTTATCGTATGAACGCCAAACGGTGGAAGTGCTCTCTTAATACCCATCTCTGCTAGTTTTTTCAATGTTAACTTACCAGGGGCTCTTCCACTCCCATTCAGCCCTTTCACGGTTTTTGTGGCGTTATTAAAAAATAAGCAAAAACAATCTCCGCCGATCCCTGTCGAACAAGGCTCAGTGACATTTAATGCAGCTGCAGTGGCTACCGCTGCATCAGCTGCATTTCCTCCACTTTGCAATATTCTAATACCAATTTCTGAGGCTAATGGCTGACTTGACGCAACAATACCATTTCTCACATACACTGGAGATCGATATGAACTGAATTTCATGCAGTCTAATCCGCGTTTCAAACAATAAATCCTATGGGTATCATGAACCATCAGAGTTTGAAATAGCCTCTGGTTGAACCTGTCCCTCATCCGTTTCTATTTCATGTTTTTGGAGTTTCTTTTCAACATGAGGCAAGCCTGTAAACGCCCATGCAACAAACAAGAAGGCAATCATGATGCTACCAAAGACGAGAAAAATGAGTGGAATCGAGAATATCTGTGCAAGATAACCGGCGAGTAGAAAAGCAAAGGGTCCAGTAAACTGTGCGATCGTTACCCGCACTGAAAAGACTCGACCCATTTTTTCAGGTGGGACGACTTTCTGCCAAATAGTTTGACTTGAGATATTAGCTACAGGCAAAGTGAAGCCTACCAGAATGATCCCAAATGCCGCGACCCAGAATAAGCCTGGTGGGGTCAAAGCCAGAATCACCATTCCAAGGGAGCCGAGAAACAATCCCAGGGCGACACCGATAACATTGCGTTTGAATCCTCCTGAAGTCATCATGATCGCGGAGGCAACCATCATGCTTGCGCTTTGCAAAGACATCAGGATTCCAAGGTACACAACGGCTAGATCGAGGTTTAGAAAAGCGAGGTAAATGTTGGCGTATAATGGGAGCAAGACGAAAATTGGTGGAAGAAAGAAGTTGGCCAGAGTGAATACTGAAAGTAAGGTGAGTAAACCGGATCGTGCCCTGATGAAAGTTAGTCCTTCAGAGAATTCTTCTTTAAAGGACGGTTTTTCTATTTGGGTTTTCTTCAGAATTGAAGGAATAGTGACAAGGATGGCAGGCACAATGGCAATCAGATAGGTGCCAATATCGATGAGAAGAATTCTTCCCATGTCTCCAAAGAAGATGAGGAACACGAGGGCTCCAATACTAGGACCAATGGTCTGAATAAAAGCAGTAGCAAAATAGTTCAGGCTATTCATCCGTGTCAGGTGTTTTCTGGGTACCATGATGGGAATGATGGCTTGAACTGCCGTGGCATGGAACGCTCCAATCATACCGCCTAGCAATTGGATGAGGAGGACATGGATGATGTTTGTGATGCCGATGAAGAACAAGATGACTAGGACGAGGCTCAAAAGTGCGAGTATGCTATCTGCTGTGATGATGACTTTCTTTCGTGACCATCGGTCCACTAAAACGCCAGCGATTGGTGTTATTAGAATGAAGCTTCCAAATGCAAAGAATGCTGAGATGCCCAAGAAAAAAGCGCTCTCAGTTTGGATAGTAATCCACCAAACCAGGCTGAAGTTGACAATGTTAGTGCCTGCTAATGATGCGAGTTGGCCGCTCCAAAAGATGAGGTAGCTGCGAAAGGTCCGCTTATCTGGCTCCGGTTGCTCCATGCGTTTTCCATCCTGATGGAGGTGGAGTAGTTCGAGAACTATTCTCAGTTAACGAGAATACTTTCTTGCACTATGATAAAAGCTTTTGTAATAGAGGAGAAATGAGAGGACGGGCTTTGGTTTGGTCAGGTCTATGTTGCCGATAAGATCTTCAAAGCGGTCGAAAGCACGCGATTCATGGCTAGGCTGGTGCGAAACTGGTTTGTTGCCAATAGGCAAGGCTGACAATTTGGCACATTGTACATTGAGAGGCGTAGGTGTTGAGCCACTCAATGTTTGCTCCTTCAGCGTAGTGGATGGGAACGAAATAGCGCGGTTGAATGACTTCCAAGGCGTCGACGACTTCTTCGTTGAACATGGTCTGACATCCTGGACCCAAGGGCAGCATTGCCACATCAATCGTGCCAGTCAGTTCACTGTATTCGGGGATGTTCTTGGAATCACCAGCATGGAAGAAGGTGGTTCCACCAAATTCGATAATATAGCTAGTATATTCTGCTTCTAGTGGATGACTAGCTTGGCCCCCCTCGACATCAAAGGTGTACATGAAGAACGCTGTAATGGTAACTTGCTCATACACTAATTCGTCCCGAGGTACAACACCAATTCCACCATGAACCACGATCTCTGCAGACATGTTGGCCGGAAACACGTTAATGGTTCCCTCTTTTTGAATCAGGTTAATGGAAGAAGGTTGATAATGGTCACCGTGTGGATGAGTAATAAGCACCACATCGGCGGGTAGGTTACCATAACTGTCTGGAAGATTGATGGGATCCACGTAGATTCGATAGCCATTGTATTCAAACATCACACCTGCATTATCTAGCAGTTGGAAGCGTATGCCAGCGGGTTGCATTAGCGAAAACCCAATGACTGGCAAGGCAACAGCCACAGTTGCCACAATGACAACGGTGATGATGATCTTCGCATTTTTAGTTAATGGCATGATTGCTGCTTCACTATTCTTGAATATAATTGCACGGAATCCGAACAGTTCAGAATTCCGCATCAAAAAAGGGATTGGTGTAGCATATGCGAACCTTCTGGTTCGGGTTGATGCAGTTTCCTTCTGCTCCAGTTTTAGTGAGCGAACTTGACTAGCCAGATAATCAACAAGATGACAAAAACTGTAATGGTCGTGGTAAATATCACTGTACTGGGAGAGGTCCCCCGATCGAAGTCATCACATTCCAAGTAACAATACTTGCAGAAATGCAATTGGTCGGGTATTCTAGTAGACCATTTGTATCTAAGTCGATCATAGGATTTACCAGTGATCTCTTCACCACAGTTGGAGCATTTCACCATTTTTTTAACCACAATTACTTCCTTACGAATTTGTAGTGACTAAGATATTATTGTGAGTATGAAGATATAATCCTCTGGCAACACGATTGTGAGGAGAAATACTCAGAGTGCCTGAAAATCAACAAAGTTCTGAAGGCGTTGGTTCAGATTCTTCTTTTTCCCTGAATATTCATCTACACCTTGGAGAGAGACAAAGGAAATGATGGTTAGATCTTTTTAATAGGTTGTCGAATTATTGTACGCAGTTTCTCTGGCGCCGTACGCCGTGGATCACTGAGATAAATTTCGTGATGTTTTCCTCGCAGTTCATACCCTTGGTCAAAGGCATACTGGTGCATGGCTTCAATCACAGGTCCTTCTTCCGAGAAGGGACCAATATACATCACCTGAACCGAAACTCCCTCGTGGTAGGTTTCCATTCGCATCTTTAGCAACGCAACAGGATCAGTCTTTTCTCGCACCACTTCAAAGGCTTCTTTATAATGCTCTTGAGTCACTTCGGGAGGTTGCATAATCATCGAGGTCCAAAGCCATTCATCTTTTCGAGCATCGATAACGAATACCTCCATGTCCTTGGCCCACCAAAGACCCTCGAGGGGCATTACTGTGTAATCAATGATGCCAGCTTTCTTCAGGGCAAACTTCAATGTGTAAGAAATGGGATAGAGGGCTTCTATTGCTTGTGTGTATTCCACTGAGGTGCCTGGGTAACCTTTTCCGTCAATCATGAGGTACTGCATGGCCGGTACATCTACGATGACCGGTTTTCGACTTGGTGTGTAGAATTCTTTGAAAAGTTTCTTATGATCCACTTTTTCCATTTTACATCCTTCCTAGTTACTCGCGTTATGGAGTAGTTCGATGGCTTCTTTTTCCACTTGATAGAGTTGAAGTATCCACTCTCGTACAATGCGCAGAAACTTTGGTGCCTCAGCCACCTCAGCTAGAATGGCGTCGATGTGTGACTTAAACTCTTGATTAATCGCGTGCAACGTTTTGATGGCACCTGCTGGTTGTTCTTCACTAATTCGGTTTTGTTCGAGGATGAGTTCACGGGCACGCTTTAACATCGGGTATTCATCGGGGAGTAAGTGAGTGGCAATCTCGCTCCAAATCCTTGCTGCTTCTTCGTACTTTGCGATCACGGGATCTAATCCTTGCATGGAGAAGCGTTCGGACACCTCTTGCAGGTATCGGGCATATATGGGGCGAAAAGCGCTTCCTCCCGTTCCTCCTGTTTCAATGTAGATGAATCCCTGATAGAGGGCTTGTATGAGCTTCTCACCAGGAAACAGGTCTGGCCATTTGACGATGAGCTTCGACCATTTCTCGATACCTTTCAATCCGAGATTGCGAATCAGTGGATTCACCATACCATCAACAGTTTGCTGCATGGCTTCGATTACTCTATCTTTGGTTATGGTCAAATCTTTCGGGAGCTGAAAATCGAAGATAGTGTGCTGTGGAGGCCATGGCGGAAACTTTGATGCTCTTGCCTTCTTCAATTCATTAACAGTAACTGTGACGCCTTTTTGAGCCCGGTCTGAAATGTACACTACATTCTCTTGTTCGTCTAAGCCATAGACGACGAAGACATGTTGGCCAAAATGAGCGTCTTCGCCCACTCCCATATAAGGAAGATACGCCATGTCCGCATAGATGACTGCGAGTTCTTGCTGTGCTAATTTTTCCAGTAGCCATGCATGGCCTTTTTTGCTGCTTGTTGTTCGCTGTACTTCGAGTGTCACACCCGCTCGGCGAGTTGCATCTTCTATGAAATGGCGACCTCCGCCACGTCCTCCGACCATGGGTGCGGGCATCTGCTTGACATACCAGTAAATGAAACCAATCCCGCCTCCAAGTCCAAAGAGCATCTCTTCGGAAATCGGTAAATCATTGTATTGCAGGACCTTACGAACAGCACTGGTTGCGCAGTGTAATCCACCAAAGAAATCGAAGTCGGTGATGATGTACTTATTACTCATTCGCATTAATTCTCCTGTTGTTGTTTCAAACGTTCGAGGACGCCGTCCACCCATTCGAGTTCTGCTTTCCCTTTGATGGTGCCATGGTCGAAGATGATTTGAGCGCCAAATGGGAGTGGTTCCTGTGCTTTGCGGACTGCTGCGATACCATTGATGCGTTCCTGCATCGTTTTGCGATAGGTTTCAAAGCACCTTATGGCTTCTTCGCGTGGTAGCAGTTCAACGTAGGCGGCTCCCAAATCAACCTGCGTTCGGATGTGTTCTGGAATCGATATCGAGCCCCGAATTGAGTCGAGTAGAGCAGATTGGCCTTTTTGGGCTAGACGATAGAGTTTGCGTTCAGGACCTTTCTTGGAGGGATCTTTACGACTGGTGATGAGTTTGGCTTTTTCCATTCGGTTGAGGATCCAATAGATGGATGAGAAGCCAATGTTGGTCCAGTTGCGGAAGCCGCGTTGTTCGATAGCTTCGTTAAGTCCGTAGCCATGTTGTTCACCTTCGCTGAGGAGGCTGAGGATGGCAATTTCGGATTGGGTGAGTTCGTTGAGTGAGGTCATACTCTATCACTATTCTAATAGTAGAATACTGCTATTCTATTAATAGAATAGTTCTATATTACTCTTTGCTATCAAGAAGAAATGCCAAACTCAAAAACAGATTAATTCACTTCACCCTCTTAGGGTTGAAACCTTAAAGGGAGTGAAGGATGAAAATAACGCTCCCTGGGAGGAATTCCCTATGAAAGAAAAAGCCAAAGCGAGTCTCAAGGAGTACACAGTAGAAACCCTAGAGATTGCCTACTACAATTTTCTACGGACCATTGAAGGCATTAAACCGGAGACTGTGTCAAAACAGGTAAATCCGAATATTAATCCCGTGATTTGGATCATAGGCCATGTAGCAGCCCACATGGATCAGAAGTTTGTTGCCGAATGCCTGGGAGAGGCATTCATGGGTCAATGGTCCTGGAAGGAAGGTAGCCCCTTTACCATTGGGCAAACGAAAGAGATCATCCAGCAGGGACTACCTTTGACCTTCAAGGAACTTGTAGAGGATTTCCTCAAGGTCGGTGAAATTACCTTCTCGTATCTTCGAGGATTACCAGAGAAAAAATTCGGTTACCTGCCTGCAACCACGACGCCCACTGTGAATCGCATCCAGCGTATCACCTTGCACATCATGGGTCACATGGGACAAATACGGATCATTCGCAAAATCCTAAATGACCCTGCACCTGGTTTCTTCGTCACCGGCATGACGGCACCAGCCCGAAATCATATAATGAAACGGTTTAATGCATGGTGGCAGAAAGTCCAGAACACCTTTCCCTAAATCGGTTTTTAGTTGGTTGCCTGATTAAAGCAGAGTGGCTAATAACATCACGAGGATTACCACTACGCAAATCACGATTACGAGAAGGGAAACAACCAGATATCTACGGACGGTGGAATTCATAGGCTTCCCCTGATACAGCCCCACACCGATGAACGCGACGAGTCCGAGGGGAAATGCCATGATCAATGCAGGGATTGCAATGAGCCAACCCGCAAGGAATATCAGTGCTCTAGTGACCAACAACCAGAGCGCCACCACAAGTCCCCCTACTGCATCGTGTAGCCCATACCGTTTGGTTCGGTCGATTTTGATTTGTCTCCGGATCGGTTCAAGGTCCATACCCTGGACTCGAAGTCGATAGTACCCTTGAAGAACACGGACTAACCGTAATTCCTTCCTCGCACCTGCAAGGTAGATGTTCTTATACCAACCAAGGTGGGTTTTTCGTTTCTGTGAACCATATTCGATGATGAGCGTGATTGCCTCATCCCACCCGGATGCTTTGAAGTTGATCTTTGTGATGTGTGGCCAGCGAATCGTTTGATTGCTTCCAAAAACGCGAGGGACGGAGATGCCATCCACGGAGATTACCATAAACTTTCTACGAAGATGAAGAGCCAAGATAATCCCGATGATTCCAAGAACTACAAAACCCACCGGCACCCAATCAGAAATATAGCCAATAAATGGTGAACCAAAAATCCACAGGTTAGCTCCGATGAGAAGCGCGACAGAAGCGAAGACTACGCCACTGAAGGCCAGTAGTAAGAGATAGCGTCTCCAAGGAAAGAAGTGGGCTTCATAGCCTTGGATGCGTCTCACCATCTCCATGTCATCTGCGTAAGGCTTGATGATGTCCCGCTCGAGTTTGTATCGTTCATATGCATATTCTATATCATCAAACCCCATACGAAACCACATTCCTTACTCCTAATCTTAAATAAAAGATAGTGGTCCTTGACCAACCAGATTCAGTCTTAAGCCCGTGGTGAACTCTACATGGTATCCGAGGATAGCATTATAGCTAAAACGAAACAAGCCCTCATCGAAATTAGTCGAGTAGAGCATCGATTTCCCGAAGTGATTGCTCAAGCTGAGAAGCTCGATTGGTATGAAGATTTCAGCGCGGGCTACAAGGGCTTGACCTACTTTGTACCTGTTTCCCTTTCTCCTAAATACCGCCGCCGTTTACGAATCGCAGCCCTTGATGTGCCAATGGTTCGGAAAGTGAGTAGACTGCTCTTTCAAGAGCTCCGAGCCGAAGGCTTGCATGACATAGACACCATCTTAGCCCTTTGTAATGCCTTATTGATGCAGTGGAGCTGGGAGTATCGCACCATAGCCTTCGATTGGTCTTATCGGGTTCGCAAGCAATTTGAACCTCGCCATTTCCCGATTTATGAAAGCTGGACCACACTTTATCTCTCCACGTGGGGTGGTGTTGATGATTTCTGTACTCATACCATGGGTTACTTCTTCGATGTGTTTCCTGAGTTTGCCCAGCATGCGAGGAAGTGGGCGATATCAGATAATCCCTGGATTCTACGAGCTGCCGCCGTGTCGTTGATTTATGGTTTGCGTCGAGGTCGACACATAGAGCATATCTTTGAGGTTGCTGATGCCATGTTATTAGATCCAAGGAAGTACGTGCAGAACGGGTATGGCTGGATGCTCAAAGAGGCAACGAAACACTTCCAGGATCAGGTCTTTAATTATGTGATGAAAAAGAAGGATAAGATGCCCAGCCGAGCCCTTCGCTATGCTATTGAAAAAATGCCTAAAACGCTCAAAGCCCAAGCCTTGGACTAGTTATCACACATTCCCCTAACGTTAGGCTCTTATCATCGTTATACATAATTTGACGTTGTGGTTCACATGACTGAAATGCATGGTTATTGTGGGTATCGGTGCCATTTGTGTGCCGCACAATCTCCTGATGAAAAAACCCGGCAAAAACTTGTCGATGGCTGGCGTAAGTACTTTGGGCACCAGAATTATACAGCTGAAAACGTACAGTGCGATGGATGCAAAGCTGACGGTAAAATCGCGGACAAGGAATGTAAAGCGCGACCTTGTGCCAAGGAGCGGGGGGTCGACTATTGTATGACCTGTGATGAGTTCCCTTGTGACAAGGTGAAAAAGCTGATGGCGAGTCGAAATGGGATGCTCCTTTATAGTCTTCCCCGCACTTTTGATGTGACTGAAGAGGAATACAATTTGTGCATGAATCAATTCGATTCAATGCCATTCGTTCTCAAGATTCTCACTGAGCACCATAAGGTTCCTCAGTGGTGGAAAGAGCCAAATAAATTATTGAAGAAATGAACCTCAATTCACCAAATTCGAAGCAGTTGATTAACAACCGAAACAGCATCTACATATCCATGGAGAAAAAAGAAGAGAGGAACATAGTTCTCGTTGAACGATGTTCCCTTATGCTCCACCCTTTCCACTGGGCAGAATAGCGCCGGCAACCAGAGCCAAAATACCAGGAATAACACCCGTGAAAATGAGTCCAAGGATGCCAGTAACGATGGCTCCAGTTTTGTGTTCCATTGGGTTATCCCGCCAGGATATCCAGAGGGCGCCGAAAACGATTCCAACGATTGCCAAAGGAATGGTGATAACACCGAAGATTAAAAGAACCGAAATGATGATCTGAAGGATTCCGGCAACGAGGAGTAATGTGCTTGCTGTTTCTTCATCACTCATATTATTACCTCTCAAAGAGAGCTAGGTTGTTTTACAGATTGGCATATAAAATCTTTAGTAATTGCAGCAGCACGACAATCACACGAAGGATAGCAATATACTGGGCTTCTATGATGCCGTTGCAACACGTCGAACCATGCGGAAATTACAAGATAAACCCGTAGACCAATCCCTGACGAATAGTAAAAGCCGCTTGAAGGGTAGGTATGTCAAAGAACTCCACAGCAGCACCTCAGAGCAGACATTATCACTATCTTCTTCGTCCATAAAAAGAGCTGGATGTTCTATCTGTTCTTCATATAAAGGGGTGATTAGTATTTCGCGAATCCGAGCATGCGAGGGACGAGTACTTCTAATACCGGTTCAAGGGTGGAGCCATTAGGATTTTTGGTTTCATGATAGAGGATTTCCAGTTGGTCTGCGAGTGTCTGAGCAGCTTTCCGGGTAATCTTCCGCCGACCAGCAGTTTCTGGCTTATGGCCGACAAGGGCAATGGGAACGTCGCCGTTGATGTCCTTGACCAAGTCATGAAGGGATGGTATGCACTCTAATCCATTCTTGTTACGTACATCGAACACGAAGATAGTCCCATGGGCACCCCGATAATGGGTCAGGAAATAGGGGATATATGGAGGGACGATATTCCAAGCGAGAACCCGAATGCGGTTTTCAGTGTTCTCATAATCTCGGAAGGAAAGGTTGAACCCGAGAGTAGCCCGATAATCTGTGGGGCTTGTTTCAAACCCTGAACGCTCCAAGATGGGGTTGAGATCTAATTCTGGTTCAGCGATGAGGAGAAGTTTCAATCCGAACTCCTGACGTGATAAGTCACCCACCAGGGCTCCTTGAGACTTAATCGTATATCCGCCAGGAAGGATTTGTTTGTCTTTGAGCCACCTATGGAACTGGTTCGCCATGCTTGCTTCTTTCTTTTTGATGGGATCAAGGGACTCGCCTTTGGGTATTTGCGCGTCTTGTAGTTCATCAAGGTCATCGACGATCCGCAGCTGCATATCGAATCGCGTGAGTTGGGTGTGACATTTCGGGCATTGTCCCCTCTCATTTGGATCGACAGATGCACCACAGTTCCAACATTTTTCTGAAATAATATCTCGCCCCACGCCTTCTGTTCAGTATTCTCTATTTTTCTGTTGCGCATTGGGACAATTTCTCGAGTTCTATTTTTCAGCTCTTTCACTTCGAACTCAATTATATGATCTCATCAAGGTGAAGAAAAAGACGAATCGAGGTCCTGTTCTGTGCGTGTCAAGGCATCAAATGTGCCACTTTGAAGTATCTCGTTGACAACTCCTGCCATTTTCCCACTGATATTCAGTTGCGTTGAGAGGATGCCTTCGCTGGCAAGGATTTTGAGGTCCTCAACTCCCTTCTCAATTTTAATAGCCAACTCCTGATACGGCTTCCAGAACTGCTTTGGCTCACCTAACAAGATCTGTCGATAGTAGACAAGGTCAAGAAGCCGGTTGATAACCTCGATGTTTGCCTCAGGTTCATTCGGTGGCCTGTGCCGAACAGATCGGTCCGAAATCCTCATTTTTTTACATACCTGACGCCCTTGAAGGCCTGGATTCACCGGCAACAACTCGAAGATTGGATATCCATATGTATGGTTATTTGCGTAGATTTGTTGCAACTGATCGTGAACCCGTGGTACTTGTCTGCGCACCACATTGAAGAAATACTCCTTTTGACGTCCTGGTTTCAAGGTCATTCCGGAAAAGAGGATGAATTCTGAACCTGCTTTTTTCGCTTCCTTAGCTAGCCCCTCCATGTTCTCTGGTGTGTCACCAATCGTTGGGATGGTCGGATACGCCATTACTCCGCCATACAGTCCAGCTTTACGGATTTCTTTCAGTGCTGCGAAACGTTCCCAGGTCGCTGAAGCCTTCGGTTCAAAAATCGTCTGCATTTTCTCATTATGTAACGTGATACTGAAACAAACACTAACAAAGGCTTGTCTATGAATCTCTTTCAACAGGTCGAGATCTCGAAGGACTCTATTCGACTTGGTCAGAATGAACACGGGAAGACGAAAATCATACAAGGTTTCAAGGACCTGTCGTGTAATCTGGTATTTTTCTTCGGCTTGCTGGTATGCGTCGGACACTCCACCTGAGATACCCACAATGATCTTCCGGGGTCCTGTGTCCAAAGCTTTAGTTTTTTCTTGATTACTTAGGAATCGAACTAGGGTTTCAGATTGCATTTTACTCTGGGACTTGAATCTGGCACGTTCCAGCTCCCATCGCAACACTTGGGGGGCATTTTCCTTTACACGGATATGCGTATAGAAATTATCAATTCGGTAGTATTGGCAATGACCATCACAATATACACATCCATGCTCGCAGCCACGGTAGGAGTTCATTGATCGGTTGCTATGGAACCAGGCGTCACC
>JBHLMI010000051.1:0-7486 GCA_048938295.1 Promethearchaeota archaeon | reverse complement strand
GGGCTGTCACCTCCCGCCTCGCGGACCAGGCGTTTAGGGTCTCCACGCAACTCGCGGCGACCAGCCACACCTAGCGCACTGACGGCTTTTATACGTGGCTCACCCCCGCGGAGAAGTGAATCCGACTTGCCTGCCCCCCCGGCGGAGGGTCTCCTAGCTTAATGGTCCGAACTGGACATAGACGGATTAATCGCAATTAACCCCATATCAGTGGGATTTTTGACAATTTCGAGAAATGCCATTCATTCAAAACTAACCGCGGTGTAGCCGCATCCAATTAACATCTAAATCCTGCGTTGCTGGTTAAGAACGATTTAAATATCAACAGCAGCCATAGGAAGCTCTTGGACATGGTTTAGCATCTTTTGTCGAGAGCAAACCATTTCCTATAGGAGGTAACTTCGATTTGAAAAGAAGCTACGCGATTGCCATTGCGTTGGTAGTTATCATTGTCGTAGGTGGCGTTGGTGTCTATGTCTTCTTGAGACCCCCACCAATTGCCAACCTAGTCGTCATGGGGACTACTGACTCAATAGAGACAGTCCTTGATCCTGCTAGAGCATACGATTACTTCGGTTGGTCAATTATTGGTGCTCTCGGCTGCGGGTTAGTTGATATTGACCCCGGGTCGTCAGCCGGACCAGACGATATCATACCGACATTGGCAACGAGTTGGACAATAACTGGCGGTGGAACAATATACGACTTTACTCTGAGGCAAGGTTTAACCTTCGAAAATGGAGCTCCATTTAACGCATCAGTTGTCAAGTACACCTTTGATAGAAGCTGCAACCTTACAGGCACCGGAATATACCATTCTGAAGGGTTCCAGCTTGGTATCGGCTTAGCCGACGTCATTGATAATGTGACAGTAACCGGCGATTATACCGTTAGGTTCTACTTGCAGTTCCCCTGGGCTCCATTCTTACAAACACTGGCTGCACAAGGATCTTTCATAGTCGATCCATCGATTGCACCTATGGGTGAATTGGTGAATTACACGGCAGGTGATCCCCGTGCAAGCCATGCGTTGGGTCTTGGTCCATACCTTCTGCAAAGCTGGGTGCGCACCGGTGGGACCGATGAAGAGATAATACTAGTCAGAAACCCCGGCTACTTTGATACTGCCAATGGGATACCAAAGACTGACACGTTCATCATTAGATTCTACGAAACCGACACCGCTCTCGCAACTGCGATGACGGCTGGTGAGATTGATGTAGCGTACCGCCAGCTCAGTGCAACTCAGATTAACGCTTTTCGGGCTAATCCTAGTGTACGGGTTTGGGAGGGTGTAGGTACATTTATACAGTATATGTGCTTCCAACAGAGAGTTTATCCCTTCAACGAAACGCTGATCCGGCAAGGGATAGCAGCCGCGTTGAATCGAACCGACTTGGTTAATACAGTATTCCTTGGCACCTCAGTGCCTCTGTATACCATCATCCCCGCGGGAATGGCCTACCATAGACCAAGCTTTGAGATTCATGGATCTGCAAACTACACTTACACCCAAACTGTGTTTGATCTCTTTGGCTACAATTCAACCAACAAACTAACTGTCGACCTATGGTATGAGAGTTCAGGTCACTATCCACAAAGCGCTGAACAAGCCGCCTTTTACAAGAGTAACCTTGAGGCAAGCGGTGTAATGACCGTTAACCTCCATAGTCTCGAATGGGCGAGTTACAGGTCTGCAAGAAGTGCTGGTACAATGCCAGTCTTCCTCTACGGCTGGTATCCAGACTACATTGATCCCGATGACTATGCGTTCTTACCATTTGCTACTTGGCTTAACATGTACTACAATGACACAGCTCCCGCTGGTGGTGTCCAGCAATACACCCTATGGGTGTGGGGCAGGAGTAATACAACTGATTCAGGAAGACAGACTTCATATTATGCTCTACAAGATCTTCAAGCCCAAGAATGTTCAGTGATTCCATTGTTCCAGGGTGGTGCTTATGCAATTACTAAACCCACCATCCATGGTGTCATCTTGGATATCACACTTAACTTCCGACAATGGCTCATCTATATAGGTGCACCAGCAACCACAGGTCCATTTTTGGCGCTCCAAACCAATGAAATAAGTGTCATCAGATACCAAACCAAGTTCGACTATTAGGTAACAACCATAAACCTAAACTAGGACTTGATTGGAACTGATGACACCCACATTTTCTTTGGTAAACAGGTTGGATTCAAGTGTCACTAAAATCGTATGTGGTCACCCGTATCCTAATGGCCATCCCAATGGTTTTGTTGCTTCTCACGTTCGTCTTCATCATCATCCGAGTCATGCCTGGTGACCCGGCACTATTGCATTTTGAGCGGCGAGTGGACCCTGCTGCCCTTGCTGAATTTCGGAGGCGTTTAGGATTGGATCAGCCCATTCCAATTCAGTATATCACTTATCTTGGGGGGCTTCTTGTCGGTAATTTCGGATTATCGATGCAGGACTATTCACCTGTGGTAACTCATCTTATAGCCCGGTTTCCTGCAACACTCGAATTGGCCATTTATTCCATGCTATTTGCGGTCTTACTCGGAATTGCCCTTGGAGTCTTTTCATCGAAGAGATATGATTCTCCTACTGATCATTCAATCAGACTTTTCGGTATTATAACCTACGCGATTCCAGTATTTTTCTTGGGTATGATCTTTCAGCTTATCTTTGCAGTATGGCTGAAAGTATTACCTTCGGGGACTAGATTTGACCCCCACTACGTCCCACCACAACGTATAACGGGTCTTTACACAATTGATAGCCTGTTAACTGGCAATTTATGGGCGTTCATGGTATCTGTACGATACCTTATACTTCCTACCGTCACTCTGGGTCTCGTACTTTGTGGGATTTTTATTCGTTTAACCAGAACCAACATGATTGAGACACTTCGAAAAGACTTCGTCGTTGCAGGAGAAGCCAGAGGTCTTTCAGACTCCAGAATCACTTACGGTTATGCACTCAGGAATGCATTCCTCCCAATCTTGACAATGATTGGCCTCCAATTCGCTGTTCTTCTTGCTGGGGCTGTTCTGACAGAGACCACATTCAGTTGGCCAGGTCTAGGAACCTATTTAGTTGATCGAATTGCGCATCGAGACTACACAGCTATTCAGGGCACGGTCGTATTTTATGCAATCCTAGTAGCTGCTGTTACGTTAGTGCTCGACCTTCTATACGCAGTTCTTGATCCCCGAATAAGATACTAAGGGCGGGTAATGATGGGACAAGACATAACGATTAGCGGTGTTTTCATCTACTTGAGACTTGTTCAAGAACCCTTCCGGAATCGGTCAAAACTATGGTGGATTGTACTGGGGGTAATACTGGGGGGCACCATAACTTTAGTTGCCAGTCTGATAATATTAGCTGCAAGGTCTAATGGTGGTTTGGGAATTCCGGTTGTCGTGGGCACTATACTCTTCGGAGTGTCTATGCTAGTCGTGGGTTTATTCCAGACTCTTTTGATTCGCCAGGGAACCTTCTCGCCAAGAATGGGGACACTGTTTCTAATTGGTGTTACTTGCTTACTTGGCGTCATCACTATTCCTGTAAGCATTTTCATTCTTCCCTTTGCATGGTTTGATCTTTGGGCAGTTTTTGTAATGGGTGGTGTTGTGATAGGCATTATCCTACTCTTTCTCTACTTCCGATATTCCTGGTTGAAAGAAAGGGGTTCCCCTGGGTTTCTGACCATCACGGGGTTGTTGATGGTACTTGCTATCATCTATATGACCGTTATTTCCTACTGGATTGTGCCTTATGATCCTTTCACCCTCAATGTTGGACCACTCTTGTGGCCTCCGCACCCTGGTTTCCCTTTAGGAACCACGTCTTTAGGACAAGACTTACTCAGTAGAATCATTGCTGGTGGTGCGATCATGTTACAGGTGGCATTTCTTTCAGTGGTCATTTGTTTCTCTGTCGGGGTTCCATTGGGGCTTCTCTCCTCATTTAGGGGAGGAATACTTGATCGAACACTATCCCTTGTCATGGATGCTATCTTTGCATTCCCCGGTCTGATTCTAGCAATCGCTATTGCTGCAATGCTTGGCCCAGGCGTTGTTAACATGGCCTTTGCAATTGCCGTCGTTTACATTCCTTCCTACTTCAGGGTGCTCCGAAGCCAAGTTCTTACAATCAAAGAACTCCCTTATGTCGAGGCCGCAAAAGTCTTGGGTGCTAGAGATCGAGATACCATGTTTAGATATGTTCTTCCTAACGCTTTACCCTCAATCATTGTCGTGATGTCGATTAACTTCGCAGATGCCGTTCTCACTGCTGCGGGATTAACATTTGTTGGCTTGGGTCTTCCGATTGATGTTGCTGATTGGGGATGGGATTTGACATTTGGCTGGCATCAACTAATAACTGGCGCGTGGTGGGTTATCACATTCCCTGGAATTATGATTGTCCTTCTTGCACTAGGATTTACGCTGGTTGGTGAAGGACTTAATGAAATACTTACACCGATGCTTAAGGATTAGATAGAAATGCCTACCCTTCTCGAAATCCACAACTTATCCGTTGAATATAAAACGCGGTTAGGCACCGCCCGGGCAGTGGATAATGTTTCTATAACTCTGGACGAGAATAAAACCCTTGGTCTTGCAGGAGAATCTGGTTGTGGAAAATCAACTTTGGGTCGATCGATTATCCGGCTTGTTCCTTATCCAGGTCGCATACTTGAAGGTGAAATTCTTCTCAACCTTGATGAGGATGTACCGTATGAGAATGGTGTTGTCGAGAAAGGACAAATAAATCTCCTGCAGCTTAAAGATGACCAGATGAGGGCTCTTCGAGGCAAAAAACTGGCTTATATCTTTCAAGACCCTATGACCTCTTTGAATCCAATGGAAAGAATTGGACAACACTTTATTGAGATCATAAAAGCACACGAACCAGACACTCCCAAAGAAGATGCACAAACCAGAGCCGAAGATCTCCTGGAGGCATTAGATATTCTTCCTGAACGTGTCTTAGACTACCCCCACCAGTTCAGTGGAGGAATGCGCCAACGCGTGATGATCGGTTTGGGACTTGCTTTGACACCACAGCTGTTGATTGCCGATGAGCCAACTACTTCACTCGATGTGATTGTGGAGGCACAGATTCTCGATCTAATCTCAAATCTCAAAGACAAGTTCAATCTTACTATGATGTTAATTACGCATAATTTGGGAGTATTGGCTGAAACAGCCGATAGTATCGCAATCATGTACACTGGTAGAATCATGGAAATAGCTCCAACGGAGGCATTGTTCGAGTCCCCCCAGCATCCCTATACGCAAGCCTTGCTGCAATCAGTTCCCGATGTCAGAAAACCAGATAGACAACTTTCCTGGATTCCTGGGTCACCACCCAGCCTCACCGAACCTTTCCCAGGTTGCATGTTTAGACCGCGATGTCCACATGCTATGGAAATTTGTGCAACGGCGCCACCCCCACTGATAAAGAGTGCATCGGGTGGGATCGTTGCATGCTATCTCTATGAGGGATCGTAACTATGCCGTTAATTGAAGTAAAGAATGTCGTGAAGTATTTTCCGGTCCAGAAAGGGTTCCTTGATACTCTTTTTACCAGGCAAAAAGAATTCGTCAAAGCAGTAGATGACATTTCCTTTGAAATAGAAGAAGGAGAAGTTTTTGGCCTTGCAGGAGAGAGTGGCTCAGGAAAGACGACTACGGGACGACTGATCGTACGATTGATAGATCCCACCGCCGGACAAATTCTCTTTCAAGACCAAGACATAGCGAAGATTCGCGGAAAACAATTACGATTACTAAAGCGGAGACTTCAATTCACTTTTCAAGACCCTTCTTCTTCACTCAATCCGCGATTGACCATTGGAACTGCTATTGCTGATGCACTGCGGCTCCAAGGGATTGGTTCAAAGAGTGAACAGAAGCAGCGAACAATGAAAATTCTAGAACGAGTTGGCCTTTTCCCTGCTAGCTCCTTTTATGATAGGCTGCCTCATCAACTCAGCGGTGGTCAAAAGCAGAGAGTTGTGCTTGGACGAGCCATCATACTTGAACCCAAATTTGTCGTCACTGATGAACCCGTTGCGATGGTAGATGTGTCAGTTCGAGCGCAGATTCTGGAACTCATGAAAGATCTACAGGATGAATATAGCCTGACCTATCTTTTCATCTCTCATGATCTTGCCACAGCACGGCATATCTGTGACCGGATTGGTATTATGTACCTGGGGAAGATAGTAGAGATTGCTGATAAAGACCAAATCTATACGGATTCCCTTCATCCGTATGCTGTTAGTCTGATGGCGGCAATACCCGTGCCAGATCCGAAGGTGAAGAAGGCAGAGGCGATTCCTAAGGGAGAGATTCCCAGCCCCATTAATCCTCCTTCTGGGTGCAACTTTCATCCCCGATGTCCTAAAGCCTTCGAACTATGCGTGGAAGAAGAACCCCCACTCTGTGAAGTTAAGAAGAAGCACTGGGTTGCCTGTCATCTATATGATTAATCTCTATATCACATTAAATCGAACAGCGTGGTCGTCCCCTCCATAGCATAGGGTGCGCCCCTCAAGTCCTGTTGCTTTGATGAAAGTATCAGTTTATCAATATACTGCTCGGGAAATATCTTCAATGAAGTCGAAACGATAATCTAAGAGGAGCTTTGGGTCTTGAACGAAGATAGTAAACGTGTAGGTGAAGGCAAAGCTGGAGGTTGAAGAGAGGACGAAGTCGGGTTTGAAGCCGAATTTAGTTGTCCAACGTTTCATGATGGGAGGCAGTTTTTCTTCATAGTGTCGAAGGCCTGGGGCGATCGGGAAATCTAATTCGAAGGCGTATTGAATGAGCTTGGAGGTATCCGCAGCTCTACTCAAGGCTTTCCAGATTCGCTTGGGGATGGACTCATCCTGTTCGGCTTCTTGGGCTTCTTTTGCCTCGGGTCGGATTTTCTGTTCGAACCGAAAGTTCGTCACCGATGAGGACATCACTTTGTCATTGGGAATTAACGCAATGGTGCCGTCCAGTTGGCGGATCCGTGTATAGTTGAGACCGATTTCAAGGACAATCCCCTCATTGGAGCCAATCCGCACATAATCGCCCACACTAAAGGGATCTGTGACCATCACGTATAATCCGGCAACGAAATTCCGCATGGCCAGGCTGAGGGCGATACCCACCGCCAAACCGACAATAACCGTGATGTCGCCGACAACGTTAAGGATTTCAGGAGGAAGAAGGGTAGCGAAAGCCACGACCCCAAGCCACACGAAGATGAGACGAAGCGCCATCACGATACCATTGACTGCGTTCGGAGGCACTCTAAGTTTTTTCACCCGTCGTCGAACAAACCGGATAACAAGACTACCCACGACGAGAAGAATCACCCAGACGATGACGAGCCGGAGAATGGGCCAAAAGGGACCCAGAATCAGCTGTAAATCAATGAGAAATTGAATGAACAACTGGATAAAATTGCCTAACGGATCCGTAGGTTGAA
>JBHLMI010000028.1:0-31851 GCA_048938295.1 Promethearchaeota archaeon | reverse complement strand
CATTTTAGTTTGGGCTGCTACTCGAACATCATTGGGGGCTTTTTTATTTTGTTGAATAAGATGTTCGATGGCAGTCCTGACTTGGAAGTAGTAATTGGGCGATAATGGCTGGAGAACAGGTTCTCCTGCTTCCCGTAGTAATGCCTTATGTAAATCAGGGACGCTTAGTTCTGGAGCCTTTAGTTGAACCATATTATTCGAGGCTAAGACGACTGCGACCCATCGAGGAAGATCAAATTCTCGTCCCTTTTCAACAGGACCATAGGTTGAGTCTTGGATGGTGAACCCATCCATTGTCCTTAAGGCGATTACAGGCACTGTAGCGTTTTCGTATTGAAACCAAAGTGCATCCTTCATGTTTTGAGCTACCATGCTTGATTCCTCATCTGTTTTTAGTCAAAATTTCCTTCCATTGATTCGCGACGCTGCAGGATTTCACTGACACGTTCATCAAAGACTTCAACGGGTATGTCCATGAGTGTTAACCGTGCACGCCGTCCCCGCTGGCCCGTTCCAATCCCTTCGACGACTTTTCCAATGATTCCGAGTGAAACGAGGGTATCGATGGTTTTTCTGAAGGTTGGGAGGGCCTGTTTCTTTACTCCAAATTCCTCGCAGATGAGTTGGTAACGCTCATAGACATTTGCAATGGTAGTTGAACTGGATTTCTCCGCTTTTAATTCTCGAGTGAGCGCGGCCAGTACGAGGATTTCTTGCTCACGGAGTCCAGAAAGCACATCAGAACGTAATTCTGAGTAGACTTCTTGTTTGGCTCGGCGAATCAAGTCCGGTGTTATGGGTCTGACATTGAGACGATCTGCAGCTTTACCGGCTATATATAAAATTTCAATTCCATGTCGAGCATTCTGAGTGGATGCGGCGATATTGGCTACCATGTCTATGATCTCATCCGTTACCACGCCTTTATGAAACGCGAGTTCGGATCGGAATTTAAAGATTTTAAAAAGTTCATCTTGGTTATAGGCTGGCATCTCGATGCGGTCATGGAGCCGTCCAGAGAGTGGAAAACTCAGAGTGTTTTGCCAATCGACTATACGGCAGGCTATTAGTGTCGAAATAAATGCTTGGCCATGCTTTGCCACTTCACTAGCGTGAATGAGGCTAAGAAGATCCTGGCCAAGTAAATAAGCTTCATCAAGGCATAGGACTAGTCTTATATTTTCCCGAGATAGTCGTCGGTTAATCATAGTTGTAATCTCTTCATCTGAAAACCCACGACTGGTGACTTTGAATCGTTCGGTGAGCAGATCGCGGAGAATAGCGCTTTTTGTTCGAAACATGAAACAGTCATAGTATTCAAACCGGACTTTGATGTCCCGTTTCGCTGCCGCCTTCTCTAGCTCTCGTCCAAAGTACCGGATAGAAACGGTTTTTCCCGTTCCGGGTTTTCCCACAACAGCGACATTTACTGCATAGGCACCATCCTTGTTAAGGAGAGCCTTGAATGTGTGACTCAGCCTTATTAGTTGGTTTTCGCGGTTGGGTAGGTCTGGTGGAACAAATGCCGGGTGGAGGGTCTCTTCGTTTTTAAAAACTGATGCACCTAATAGTGCTTTTTCAATGATATTCTCGCCCACGTGCGCACTCTCGAATCAGTCAATCAGAGAAGACTAGCCGCTTCACTGCACGAACTGAAGTTGCCGTCCATAAAAGGATTTTCCACACTAACCTAAAACTGACTAGGAGAAGCTTACGTAGAAGCTTGACTACTTCTTGCGTTTTTCTTTTCCTTTCTTACCGAGCCACCATTCAAGATAGTCGCGACGGTGTTGGGATTTTTCTCGTTCCGCATCCTCGTGTCGATATGAGGAACGTTGCTCATCCCAAAGCCGGTCCAGCTCACCACGAGACACGGCAAGTCCACATCGTTGACACACTTGACGACCGCTCTTTGGATCAAATCGCATAGTGCCAGCGCACTCAGGGCAGCGAGCCAAATTGTTCACCTAACCATTGGGTGTTGAGAACTAACCAATGTAGTGCTTTAACTCTTTGTATCAAAGGACTGTGACCGATTTTGCAAGATTCCTAGGCTGGTCTGGATCATGCCCACGCAAAATGGCGGCATAATATGCTAGAAGCTGGAGAGGGATCACGTAGCTTATTGGTGAGAAATATTCTGATGGAAGTTCAGGTAAGGGTATCGCGTGGTGGCTGAGATCAATAAGTTTCTGATCACTTTCTGAGCAGATGGAGATGATTTGTGCCCCTCTTGCTTTCATTTCCATCACATTGCCTTCTAAGTGTCGACGGGTATTATCGCTAGGAGCCACGAAGATAATAGGGAATCCGGGTTCAACAAGGGCGATGGGACCATGTTTGGATTCGCCAGCAGGATAGCCTTCTGCATGGACGTAGGCAATTTCCTTGATTTTCAGTGCCCCTTCCATTGCCGTCGAAGTGCTAATGCCTCGTCCGAGGAAGAAGAAGTTGGATTTGGTGATGTATTCTTGGGCAGTTTCTTTAATCAGGCTTTCTTGATTGCGAATGACTGCTTGGATAAGATTGGGAAATTGATTCAATGCTTCGGTTAATTCCTGACTTTCTTGTTTCGTTTGCGCACCAGTCATTGTTCCCATCGAAATTGAAAGTAAGGCTAAGGTTGCAAGTTGGGTTGCGTAGGTCTTTGTTGCAGCAACACCAATTTCTGGACCCGCCTGAGTGTAAAGGACAGAATCAGCCATTCGAGTAATTGAACTGCCCACGGTATTGGTAATGGTTAAAATGGTTGCGCCTTGGTTTTTGAGATGTTTGACAGCATGCAAGGTATCAATGGTTTCACCTGATTGTGTCACTGCTAAAACGGCTGTATCTTTACCCAAACTTTCTGCTACAGTATCTGATCCTTCGGAGGCAATTACCCCATGTATGAGTCGGTCGGCGATATGAGAAAACATGTATTTTGCAGCCATCGTTGCATGAAATGATGTGCCTGCGGCGATTGTAAGAATATTCTTGTGGTTATATAGGATCTCGGCAAACGCTTCAAGATCTTTTTTTCGAATACGCAGAGTATCGCTGAGCGCACGGGGCTGCTCGTGAATCTCTTTCAACATGAAATGCGGATAACCGCCCTTTTGGGCCATGTCAATTGTCCAGTTGACCACGGTTGGTTCCCTAACAGGGAGTGGGGCTAGTGATCCTTTGTCATCAATTCGACTCATCAATGCGCTGTTAGAGGTTAGATGAACGACTTCATTGTCTTCAAGAACGATTGTTTTTCTAGTCATTGGAAGAAATGCTGGAACATCTGAGGCACAATAAACTCCTTGAGTGCCCAATCCAATCACAAGGGGGCTTTCTTTTCGGGTGCACACTAGCTCTTTGCCATTCGTTCCCAAGACAACGATTGCATAGCTCCCTTCTAATTTTACTATAGTCTGTGCTACTGCTTCTTTGAGAGTGGAAGTGTGATTACGAGCCTCTTCTATCATGTGGGGAATTACTTCAGTATCGGTTTGAGACGAAAATCGGTGACCATTTGCTAGAAGCTGATCACGAAGTTCTTGGTAATTTTCGATAATTCCATTGTGAACAACGGCGATACGATTTTGGCAATCGGTGTGAGGATGTGCATTGTCTTTCGAAGGAACTCCATGGGTAGCCCAGCGTGTGTGACCAATGCCGATGCTTCCAGGAAGGGTGTCAAAGTTTAAGCGTTGGTGTATGTCATCTATCTTACCTTTGTCCTTCTTGATGAATAAGGTGCCTTCAGAAACCGTAGCAATTCCGCTTGAATCATATCCTCGGTACTCTAGACGCTTCAAAGACTGGCGTAGAAGGGAGGCGACATTACCTTTCATATGAACCACGCCAATGATTCCACACATGACAGTTCGCCCCTAGGAACCACTTCAAACACGTTGCATAAACTTTCCCATTTAGGAAAACTATAGGCTTTTTGTCATATAAGGTCCATTAAGTTTGTAGCCATGGCGGCGATAATATTCTCTTGCTCCGATTCCACTAGTGCACACAATCAATTTGCTATCGTAGTTTTGCGCATACTCTTCAGCGGCACATAGCAGTTGAGCACCAACTCCACGATGTTGCCAAGCGTCTTCTTTTGTCACGCCAATGTTAACTGATTGACCGTAAACATGTAGTTCACGAAGAAGAGCTGTATCTCGTGATTTTATTTCTGGGCGATGGGCACAATTACTGGGTATTCGAAGCCGGAGATAACCTACCAGTGTGTTCTGCTTTGGGTCTTCGTAAGCGAAGAAAAGTTCTCGTCCTTTAGACGCTGGGTATTCATCTACTCGGAGCGTTAAATCCGCGATGTCTGGGTTTCCTGTGTTTTTATTCATTTGAGACCGTTGCTTATACCCTACTTCGCGATAGCGTATAGTCTGTACTTGGTAGCCTTTTTGTTCTGCACGCTTAAAGACAAGTTGGGTTAAATTTCCTGCATCAGGTCCCGCCACGATAAGTCGTTTGGGAATATCACGTTGCATACGTTGAATTCGTACCCACCGAGGAATTGATGGCATAACGTCAGAAATGAGGTCTATCACTTCATCTGTGGTGTATGGAGTGTACTCACCTTTACGCCACGTTTCAAAGAGGCTACTACCTCGTAAAACTAAACAAGGGTATATCTTGAGGAGATCAGGTTGGAATTCTTCACGTGAGAACAAGTTCTCGAAGACTTCTTGATCCCGTTCTCTAGTAGACCCTGGCAAACCGGGCATGATATGGTAGCAGACTTTGAGCCCCGCATCTTTTGCCAGCTGAGTGGCACTAATGACATCAGATACAGTGTGTCCACGGCAAATGGTCTTGTAGATGTCATCATAAATGGTTTGAACTCCTAATTCCACGCGGGTGGTTCCCAAGTCTAGCATTCTATCGACATGTTCTTGTTTGCAGTAGTCAGGACGGGTTTCAATGGTGATTCCGACGGGCCGAATTTGGGCATTTTCAGCCAGCTTTATTGCTTCAGTGATGTCCTTAGCTTCAAAATCATTCATTGCATCAAGACATCGCTTTACGAACTCTTGTTGATATACGTCAGAAGCGGAAAGGAAGGTTCCCCCCATGATGATTAATTCAACTTTATCGGTGCTGTGTCCCATAGCTTGGAGCTGTTCCAACCGACTTACCACCTGTCGAAAAGGATCATACTGATTCTGACGAGCGCGCAGGGTGGCGGGTTCATCACCTACGTATGCCTTTGGTGCAGTAGGGATATTGGTGGGGCAATAGGTGCATTGTCCTGGGCATTCCATCGGTTCGGTCATAACCGCTACTACGACGACGCCGGATAAGGTGCGGGTGGGTTTCTTACGGAGAATATGGCTTACTTGTTCTTTCTCCTCGTCGGTAGCATAACTTAATATCTCGACATCGGAGGGAAACCGAGAGAGTTTATACTTATGGCTGAGCTTGCGTTTTAGTTTCTGAAGTTCGCTTTTACTTTGAATCTTACCTACTATTACCGCCTGAAGGATTTCTTCAGCAACACGCTGCAACCTAGTTTCCACCTATCGAGTAATCACAGGGTAAACGAAAATGGTAGAGGCTAGACTGACTGTTCTCAAGTCTAGCGTCGAACAGCTTTGGGCTGACCGGCAGGTGTCTGGTTTAAGATGCGCTTGGTATAGATTCTACGATTGCGCAGCCGAGGAATCGGAGTAACCCTTACTTTGCCTTCAATTTTTGGCGTTTGGCTCCGAACTTTACCTGCTTTTGTTAGGCTTCCGTGTGATCCTGGCATTGTTTTTCACTGACCCGGTGTTTGTATCTTAGGCTTTAAGGATTTCCATTTGTTGTAGAGAAAACAGTAAAATCACGTGGTATTTAGTATCAGCAATCTTTTTACAGTGGCTTGAACTGGTAGGCATTACGTGATTTGGTGAATAAAATGGATGCCTTTCTTGTCATTGGCATTGGTAAAATATACTGTATTAATGAGCAGTTTTCGGTTATTTCTGAGACTAGTTTAGGTGAGACAATAGACGATATCATACAAACCCATGATCGGCTTCGACGAGGAGTAGTCACCCCACAAATTGCGGAATTTCTTGATGCCTTAGCAGAGAAGGATATTAAGCGATTCTTTGTGGAATCAAAGGCGTTGGCAGATGAACTTTCAAGAGTATATGAAGTGAGCGCACAACAATACGAAGATGTTCGGCTATGGCGAAAGGTTCGTCAGGAATTCTTGAGTCGAATCTTTGCGTCCAAAAAGGAAAAGGTACTCAATGAAGTAGCCGTCGGAATTTCACGGCTAGCCATTCGGGAAGCCTCTGAGCAAGGCGATCAATTAGTTATTCAAGCGATGAATTCCTTGGATGACGTAGAAAAGGTACAAAATCTAATGGTTTCACGACTTCGAGAATGGTATGGACTACATTTTCCCGAAGCGGCGCATGCTATTGAGAATGGTCAAACTCTTGCCCGTATTGTAGTAGAAGGCGGTTCAAGAGCGCGCATTGAAAACGAGCCCGAATTAATGAATCTGATTGCTGATTCATCTGTAAAAACAGAATCACTTAGTCAGTCTATGGGAGCTGATATTCCCGAACAAGATATGGTCGTGATTCAATCATTGGCTCAGCAAATTCTTGAACTTTACAAGTTCAGAGAACAGTTGGAAAAATACCTTGATGAATCAATGCGAATCGTAGCACCGAATCTAAGGGGATTAATTGGCCCCGTAATAGGAGCCCGTCTAATTGGCTTAGCGGGAGGAATGCAAAAACTTGCACGTTTTCCGGCTAGCACTATTCAAGTGCTTGGTGCCGAACAAGCGCTCTTTCGCGCGTTGAAAACCGGTGCCAGACCGCCAAAGCACGGAGTTATTTTCCAGCACACTCTTGTTCATTCTGCCCCGTGGTGGCAACGAGGAAAAATAGCTCGAATCTTAGCAGGAAAAATCGCAATTGCCGCACGGATTGATTTGTATTCGGGTCAATATGTCGCTGAGGAGTTGAAGCAGAACGTTCAATCACGGGTTGCTGAAGTCAAACGAAAATATCCTGCGGCACCTAAGACTTCACCCTCAAAATCACAAAAGCGACCACTAAAAGGGAAACGGTATGGTAAGCGGATTAAAGCGCATGCGCAGAAAAAACGTCGAATCGATTCTCGGAGGGAAAAGGGTTGATTGATGTCATGGAAGATAAGAAGCGACCAGGAGTATTTTGGGCTCATATGGATGCAGGAGCGAAACGGCCTGCTACTCTGAATTTCGTTCCAGGAAGTACAGTTTATAATGAGCAGATAATCATCAAAGGAAGCTCGGAATTCCGAATTTGGGATCCTTATCGTAGTAAGCTAGCTGCAGCTCTGCTTAAGGGTCTTGAAGCGTTCGCCTTTGTTCCCGGGGCATCTGTCCTTTATTTGGGAGCATCGTCAGGTACAACAGCGAGTCATGTATCAGATTTAATCGGTTCGGAAGGACGGGTATATTGTGTTGAATTCGCCCCCAGAATGATGCGTGAGCTTGTCCCGGTCTGTGCTATACGGAAGAATATGATTCCGATTATGGCAGATGCACGATATCCTGAATCTTATATCCAAATACCTGAAATGGTTGATGTGTTGTACCAGGATGTGGCTCAACCCAACCAAGCAAAAATTCTTGTCCAAAATGCGAAACGATTTCTTCGATCTGGAGGAACCGCATACGTTGCCATTAAGGCTAGAAGTATCGATGTTGCAGCTAAGCCAACGCGAATATTTAGCCGTGAAGAAAAAACATTAGCACAATCTGAATTTACCGTAGTAGATCGATTCTCGTTGGACCCCTTTTCTGCTGACCATGTTTTTTTAAGCGCTATTTATGGTGAAAGCGAGTAATGAAGAAATATTCTGGCTTCCTCTCTGGTCTTGAAAGAGAGATCGCGCAAATTAATGATCATATGCCTAAAACTAAGAAGTCTCTTTCCGAATTATTAGATGAAAAGACACCGGGCTTCATAACGCGAGAAGGGCAGAAAAGTGCAGTCCGCGTGGAGGAACTAAGAGAATTGGCAAAGGCGGTTCCACAGGAGTATCATAGCAAACTTATGCTTCCATTCACGGTCCTACGAAGGACTTCGCTGGGCCCAGGAGCTCATACGATTGGCGGTTCAAAGCTTGAACAATTCACGGTTTTATGGATTTTGGGAAGAGTTGAAGGACCATTTGAGTTGTGGCGTTCCATAGAGTTACCCCGAATTATTTATTCCCCTGAAGTGGGTCTCTTAAGACAGAAATTACCGACCATAGTGACGATAGGATTTGGAAAATAAAATGCAGTCAAAGCAACGGTATCTTGATGACGTTCGAGATGTCTTAGATACGGCTGCCAGAGAACATGCCACCACCTTCAATCCGGAATACTGCTTTGACAGCATTATCGATGAGGGATCAGGACGTATCGCCATTAAAGTTAGCCTTACAATTGATAACGTTGAGTCTCATGTTCGAGAAGAACTTAGTAAAATCTGTTCAATTCTTCGATGTACTCCCTTAATCATCGGAGAGCGTACTCGGAAACGCCCCCTACAAGATGGTGTTGTCCATACGAGGGGTTCGATTCCTGCAATTAGTCTTGAAACACTTCGTCGAATGTTGGAAGAAAATGCACTTCCTTTTCTCCTTGCCAAAAAAGGGGGTATTTACGTCATTCTGGATGGTAATAAACTAAAGAAAGCTCGTGAAACACTGAATTTATCACGTGGAGATATTGCCGAGGAGTTGGGACTTTCTCGACGGGCGATATACGAGTACGAGAGAGGGACTATAAGTCCTACAATTGATATAGCGCTTGGGTTAGAGGAACTCCTTGAAACGAGCTTAATAGAGCCCCTTAACCTTTTGGAGTCCATCGCCGTGTCAGGCAAATCTAAGATCGGAGAGAAATCGTCTGGTAGACAAACACGCCTTATACAAACAACAATCGGGATTTTCTCGCGGTTGGGTTTTGATTCAACCGTGGCTCATGATGCACCCTTTAATCTGCTTGCATCCTTGCATCAACATGTCTTTCTGAGTTACTTAAAACAGCGTCTTGAACGGCTTGATGAGACTCGACTTGAGTTTTTAGCAAGGTTGGCTGATGTACTAAAAGAAGAGCCAGCAATTATCGCATCTGATTCTCGTACTGTCGAAGTAATTAATGGTATACCAGTTGTGTATATCAAGGAGCTCCTGTCTTTAGAGGACCCAAATGAGTTCATCGAGTTAATACACAGCCGTCGAGGAGCTTGAATTGTACGAGGAACACCAAGAAGGCGTCATTACCTTTCTTCGTCCGCCTTTGCAGGACGTTCCGACTACTAATATGACGGTGTTTTTCAACCCACTATCTGAACTAAACCGAGACATAGCGGTTGTTGCATTACAAACATTCATCACTGAATATGAAAAACAGTGTGTCCGAGTGTGCACTCCATTAGCAGGAACGGGTGTGCGACCTATTCGTTTTGCGAAAGAAGTTACAGGAATTAAAAAGGTGATTGTGGGTGATGCAAACCCTCATGCCGTTGACTTGATAAGAACGAATCGAGATATGAACAATGTCGGAAACCTGCTCGAAATTTATCACAAGGATGCTAATCAGTTACTAAGCCAATATACCACATTCCACGAGAAATTTGATGTTATTGACATTGATCCGTTCGGTAGTCCACGAGAATTTTTCGATTCTGCCATTAGGGCGTTAAAACCTCCAGCTTTACTCTGTCTCACTGCAACGGACTTGCCTGTCTTGGTCGGAATTCGACACCAAGCATGTATCAAACGATATGCCGCCGTTCCTTTGAAAACTGAATACGCGCATGAGCTGGCGGTGCGAATATTGATGGGGTGTGCTGTACGACAAGCGGCCCCATTAAACATCGGACTCAGTCCATTGCTATCGTTTTCGATAGATCATTATGTTCGACTCTGTTGCTTGGCAGAGGATGGAGACAAGGATACATGGAAGGCTGTTTCACAATTGGGATTCTTCGTCCATTGCGAACAGTGTGGACATCGTTCAATTACGGAAGGTTTGATACCGCAGACCGTGTCTTGTGATCAATGCAAAGCTGAAAATACCCGATTGATTGGACCGCTCTGGATAGGCAAATTAGGGCATGAAGCATTTATCAGTAAAATGCTTCAAAACCTAGATAACTTTTCGCTAGGTAAGAAACGAAGAATCTCAACACTTTTGAGCATACTCAAAGAAGAAGTGAATGGCCCTCCAACCTACTATGACCTGCATCATTTAGCAGATAAACTGAATATGTCAGTCCCTCCTTTTCAAGATGTGATCAAAAGACTGCGTGATAACGGTGAATTCTGTGCGCGAACCCATTTTACACCTCATGCAATTCGCACATCTGCCAGTGAATGGACCTTGAGCCAGCTTCTTTTATCGCTTGCTGTGAAGGAATGACGCGATGACACGATGGAAGAAAGATGAAGTCTACCGGAGACAAGCCCGAAAGGCTGGATATCGGTCACGTGCAGCTTTCAAATTATTAGAAATCGACGACCGTTTTGAGATATTCAAAGACACCACGCGAATCGTTGATCTTTGTTGTGCTCCAGGGTCTTGGTTGCAAGTAATAAAGGAACGCTGTGATGTTTCTAAAACAAGCATTATAGGAATTGATATAGTATATGTCAAACCAATCCCGGGTGTAAATATTATTCAAAGTTGTCTCGAAGCTCCTGAGCTAGCAAACCAAGTCTTAGGAGTTCTCGAAAAGCCTGCCCAAGTTGTTCTCAGTGATTGCGCACCAAAATTGTCTGGGAATAAATCCCTTGATAGAGAACGGCAATTGTGGCTAGCAAAACTATCATTTCAGTTTGCTACAAAATTACTTGAACGAGAAGGGCGTTTTGTGACGAAAGTCTTTCAATCTGATGAATTTCGTGACTTCGTTCTAATGACGCGAAAGTCGTTTCGTTTGGTGAAAACGTATAAACCACAAGCTTCGTTTAAACGGAGCCCAGAGATCTATTTAGTAGCCAAGGGATTCAGCGGCGTTTCAGAACCCGTCATTATAGACAATCTTTGATCCATTTATTCAGTTTCTCACAGACCCAAGGGTTTGTCGGTTGCGCTGCGCCGCATTGGTCTATATCGGGACAGATAAAACACGGACAGCCTTCATGTGTGTCCCATTCCGGCTCAGAATCTTGCCAGATCAGTCTAAAGGTAGATTTCCCATCGTGGTTTTCTGTAACCTTCTTGATTTGACCATTTTTGCTCAGAGAATCAATATCCTTAAGGATAGTTGATTCGGGTTTGTCCATTTTTTTAACTAACTCTGCAAGAAGTATGCCCTGCTTTCCCGCGTCCCTAATGACTTGGAGAGCACCCGATTCCATAACATCATCTAGGAAACAAGTCCGCTGAATAAAAAACCTTTCAAACGCCAACGAAAAGAAAGGAAAAAGGGCGAATAGGTTCGCCCTATGAATACCCGCTAAAGAGGAACTTCGAGATCTAATTTTTCCACAAGTTCTTTGTACCGATTTCGGACTGTAACTTCAGTGACGCGCGCCACTGCAGCCACCTCGCGTTGCGTTCGCCGTGAGTTTGCTAACACGCTTGCAACGTAGATAGCTGCTGCCGCGACGCCTGTTGGTCCTCGACCACTTGTTAATCCTTTGTTAGCAGCCATTTTTAAAATTTGAATGGACTGCGCTTGGACCTCGCCAATTAATTTCAGTTCGCTGATAAACCGGGGAACATAATCTATTGGAGAGGTGGGAGGGATTGAGAGACGGAGTTCACGCGCGATGAAACGGTAACTTCGTCCAATCTCCTTTTTGCCGACTCTTGAAACCTCTGCAACTTCGTCGAGTGTTCGGGGGATACGTGACTGACGGCACGCTGCATATAGAGCTGCAGCAGCCACGCCTTCAATCGATCGTCCTCGAATTAAACGTTGTTCAACAGCCTTGCGATAAAGCATTGCCGCGATTTCACGAACGTTGCGTGGAAGACCAAGGCTTGATGCCATACGGTCAAGTTCTGAAAGAGCATATGCCAGATTGCGTTCAGTCGCATCAGAAACACGGATTCGGCGTTGCCATTTGCGAAGTCGATAGATTTGCGCTCGGCGTTTTGGAGCTAAGTCCTTCCCATAACTATCACGATTGCGCCAATCAATCATCGTTGAAAGACCCTTATCATGTATAGTGAAGGTCAGGGGTGCTCCAACACGCGCACGTTTATCACGTTGTTCTTGGTCAAAGGCCCTCCATTCAGGACCTTCATCGATGATCCGATCCGTGAGTACGAGTCCACAGTTCATGCATATAATTTCCGCTCTTGAATAGTCTTTCACGAGACGGGTAGTACCACAGTCAGGACAATGAGCGAGTGCAGCTGCACTTACTTCTTTCGTCGTTTCCCTACGCCTCCTCTTGGAGCCTTCTTTATATAGAGAGTTGTCCCAGGAGGCACCACAGCGTCTGTAATCTTTGATTCGGGTTTTAGCGCAGCAAACGGTTGAATAGTTGAGCCAAAGATATCAATTACTTTACCAATGGGGTGAGATTGACTTGCAAAAACGCGTGTCCCTAGTCGTACAGCATGATTTAGACGCGCGATGACATTTCCTTGCGCGGAAATGTGTAGAACTTGACCAATTCCTTGCAGCAGATCGACTCCTGGGAAGGCTAGAATTAGGTCTTGGGGGGTTAAGAGGTGAGAAACAGACCATCACTTAAAAACATTTGCCTGCTTTTCTGAGCAAATAAGTTGACGTTTGTAACCGTTGTCTGAAACTTGCCCAGCCAGTACTTCGGACTGGTGTTCGGTTCCTATATCATCGACGGACACTGGACCAAAGGACCTGCAACCTCCTGCCTCATGACAGGCGTTTACTGTCTCCACCCAACTGGCGGCGACCCATGCTAAGTTATAACTTGAATCCCCTGGATATTCCGGGATGCGAGGTGGTATAAAGGGTAACCTAGGCTGCCGGAAAAGTAAAGCACAGATCGGCAGTGGTCATTAATTAGTGGTGATTCTTGATCAGTGGTGCCCCAAATTGGTCTAAAAACCATTCTTTGATAATCTCATTCGAAAGATTGGGTTTCTCTACCTGTAGACCCTATTTTTTACCAACCTCTTTCAAGGTGATCATGATTTTAGCAAGTTCTTTGAGGAGTTTGGTTTTGGTCTGATTTTCGGGCTTCTTTATCAAGACGACCCCCGAAGAAACCCACCAACTTGCCGGATAGCGAGTCTTCGATTCAATAGTGTAGTCTAACCCAAGTCGTTGTGCAGCTTGTGCAATCATCGATGTCGTTACAGCCGTTAGAGCAAGTTTCTTGGGAACACGTCGTCCGGAATGGCGACTTCGGTTTGCCTCGAAATACGCGGGATATATGTAGTAGTTTCCTGATTTTCGCATTCTAGACCGTCTTCATAGCAACCATTGGTAAACAAAAGTTTTGCTTTTGTAAGGGGACAAGGTTGAAAAGTTCTGAGTAGACGGGTTGAGATACTATGCACGAATTTTCGACGGCAGTGAACATTATAGAAGCCGTGAAACGAGCCGCAACAAGTTATGGTGCGACGAAGGTACTTGGGATTACATTACAGATAGGAAAATTATCGATGCTAAACCATGACCAATTACTCTTTGGTATCGAGATAGCAGCAAAGGGATCGGTTGCGGAAGACGCTAAGGTAACCTTTGAACCACTCGCTACGAAGATTCGTTGCAGAGAATGCGATAAAGAATCTGAAGTGCCTGAAGAAGGCGCGCTATACGAAATTTTGATTTCTCTGGCATGCCCAAAGTGTCAATCAAAGGATGTAGAGATCATTCAAGGGAGGGAATGTGTTATCAAAGATATCCAAGCCGAAGTTGAAAAGGAGTAGCGTCTTATTCAATTTTAATGGCATCAACTACGCCATTTTGACCTGGACGACTCGTCACAACGGCTCTCCCTTTTTCAGTCTCAATAATGGTTCCTTTCGTTATTACCCCACGACGATCAAAATCAACATTCGCTGGGTTTTGTAAGACCTGAATGATTTTCGCTTTTTCTGAAGTGCCTGAGACCTTATCGGTGACATTGGCATAGGAGGCAGCAAGTAAACGATGTTTAGAATTCCCACCGAGAGCCCGTTTAACTCTCAGCTTCTTTTCGCCCAATATGGTTTCGGTGGCTTGGCTACCTCTTTCGAATTTTCGATGCTTCCGTGAAATTCTTCGTCTAGCACCTGTGTGATATCGTTTTGATTTACCTTGCCAAAGGGGCATTTCAGTAACCTCGGATTTGAAACGCAAAACTGACCAAGAGCTATAAACATTTCGCCACCCCGATAATGGCAAAGACTTTAGTCATCTAGGCTTTGACTCCCATACAGTAATTTTGGAGCGATAATCATGCAAAGAGAAAAGACCCTCGTTGAGCTAGCCGATGGAGCAGGCGGTCGTGCCATGACACAATTTCTAGCAGAGATTATCTTCCCCCATTTCAAACTTAATCGATTCCAAGCCGGTATAGGACTCCCCGAAGCAGATGATGGGGCTACAATTCCTGTTGATGGTAAAATAATCGTAGTGTCAACAGATAGCCACACGGTCTCACCACTATTCTTCCCGGGTGGCGATATCGGGAGTCTAGCAGCCGCAGGGACAATTAATGATGTTGCTATGATGGGAGCCCGACCCTTAGCTATGACAAGCGCCATTGTGATTGAAGAAGGATTCCCAGTGAAAAAGCTTCACAGAATCTTAGAATCAATGGCTTCAACAGCAGCTAAAGATCAAGTAGCGGTTATTGCCGGAGATACAAAGGTGATGCCAAAAGGACACATTGACCAGATCGTCATCTGCACTACAGGATTTGGTATGATCGAGAAAGGCCCGGCTATTACTGATAGCGGTGTAAAAGTTGGTGATAAGCTGATAATGACCGGATCCATTGGAGACCATGGGATAGCGTTGCTAGCCAGCCGGGAGGGCCTTTCCTTTGAGACCGATTTAATATCAGACGTTGCTCCATTGTGGTCCTTGATTCGGGAAGCGTTGAAGGTTGGTGGGATTCATGCTATGAAAGATCCTACACGTGGAGGACTAGCTGCAACGTTAAACGAGATAGCAAAGAAGTCTGGGGTTGGTCTGCTAATCGAAGAGGAAAAACTCCCATTCCAACGAGAGGTCCTTGCCGCAAGCCAAATGTTGGGACTTGATCCATTACAAGTGACCTGTGAAGGAAAGGCATTAATCGCTGTTGAAGGCGAAAAGGCGGATGAAGTTTTGCAGGTCATCCGGAAAAATAAATACGGAAAATTCGCAAAAATCATCGGTGAGGCAAAAAATGACCGCCCTGGCCGTGTGGTGATGAAGACAGAAGTCGGTGGTTCTCGAGTTATTCAACATCCATGGGCAGAGGCGATTCCACGTGTCTGCTAGCGGCTGTTAACGATAGCGCTATTATGAGATTTGAGCGCAGGTTTCACCAAATATGCGTTCGATTTGCTGGTTGATGTCAGGGGCACAGAGTGCTGCTGGTTGTGGTTTGATGAGACGATCACTGTATTTAGTGAGAAATAATTTAGCGATACGCTTAGCAATTGTTTCAAGGATGATGGGGCTGAACGACTTTGCGCTACTAATGACTAAAAGCCCATTTCGAAGCGGATAGAAGGTGTATTTGCAGGGCTCAGTTGTAATCGTTTCGATTTGCCCATCAGTTACCTCTTTGGCAAAGAGTGATAGCGCTATGAAAAAGCCTCCAAGAATAGCAGGGTCAGGTTGATCTTTATTGGTCGTAAATATTCGATAATAAAAGGGACATCCTGATTCCTTGAGGATGAACAGGGAGTAGAGCCCATCAGGTGGACTTGTTTTATGAGCTTCATTGCGGGGGACCATTTGTGGTAAAGAAGGCTGAGAGATTCGTGCCACACTTGGAGCCTCGGGTAACTTAGCTTCTGTTGAGTATATAGAAGCAGATATAAACTAACAAAGTTCGCGAAGCACTCGGGGAAGTTTGTAAGATGCTATTTCTCAGCCGCAGTCGTTAGTTCGGACTGTTCTATCCGAATTTGTCTAATCATTTTCTTGAGTTGGCCTTTGAGTTTGTCAATTTCATAATCAAATCCGAAGTAATCAGCAAACATTTCAGTTGTAGCAAGTTCTTTTGTTCGGCCAGCTGGTATGGCTTCAATGAAACCATGTGCTTCTAAGTTCTTGATGTGCTTGTAACTATGGGATCCTCGGTAGACGACAACATCTGATTGGAGGATTGGTTGTGAGAGGGCAATATAGATGAGCGTTTTTAATTCCCCTAACGCAAGCAGCCCTTGCGGAGCCAGACGGCTAACAGCTTCAGTGAGTTCTGGTTTCATTTGGAGGACAAAGCGTTGACGAGGAAGCCTGACGATTTCCAACGCTCCTTCTCGTTCTTCATACTCCTTAGCTATCTGTTGAATACAATCGCGAACTTGCCTTAATGTGGGTATTTGAGTAGCCTGTTGGATTTCGTGGATTGTGAGAGGCCGTCCTGAAATATAGAGCGCAGCTTCAACTAACCGTGTTGCCTCATCCACCGGCTCTAGCCTCCTCACTCAAAGGATCTTGGACCCAAATCATTATGTCGCCAAATTGTCGGTCCTGGGCGATCCGGATACTTCTTTTGTTTATAAAGATCAGTAGACAGAGAAACACCCGGATAATTTCGATATGTGACATTCCAGTAACGAAGTTGACGAACGAGACTGGATGGTTCTTAAGGCTTGCTTCAATTAATCGTGCATGGACTTGCATCATTGATTTGGTCAATTCGATTGATGAACCATCAAACTGGGGTATCACCGGTAATGATCCACTACCTTTGATGTGCTTTCGTGTATATTTCTTAGGAGGAAAAACGAGTTCTCGTAATGCCTCAACAAATTCAGCTGAAGATGTTGGTCGAATATTTTTCCGAAATGGGGGGCGGATTGGAGGGAGAAATATATCTTCCTCGATTACTCGAAGGATTTCCTCTTCCTCTCTCCCGAATTCAAGTAGATACTCTGTTTTCAATCGTAGTAATATAGCTGCTGAAAGGAGGGCACGACCACAAATTCGAAGATCGATGTATTCTTCGGTGAGTAAACGCCCAATAAACCCATTCACTAGTTCCGCCAGGTCAAGTTCCCATGGGCTAATCTTTTGTAATTCGAGAATGTCAGTAAGGACTCGCCATGGTTGATGGAACCAGAATGGTTCAGGGCTAGTTTCTGTCACTAGGTTATCGTTCTCCTTTTGGCTTCACGATTTTGTTATACTTGATAAATGCATCCTATATAACCTGATGTATTATCAGAGGTTTTCACTAGGTTTTACTTGCCCCTTCAATCATCAGCAGGCCTTCTTCAAATTGAACTGAAAAGACTTGTGATACACCGTCAACCAATGCAACTCCCAATAGAGCCTGCGCTCTGCGGACTGTAATTTCGTTGTGAGAAATAATGAGAAACTGTGAGTTTTCCGAAAGATTTGATACTAGCTGGGCTACCCTATCGGTGTTATTGGGATCTAAGGCCTCATCGATTTCATCGAGGAAGTAGAAGGGAGCAGGCTGATGGAGTTGCAGTGCGAACATGAACGTTAAAGCTGTGAGTGCCTTTTCGCCACCAGAAAGGGCATCGAGGTATTGGACGCGTTTTCCTGCAGGTCTGACCTTCATTCGAATCCCTCCTAAAAAGGGGTTTTCTGGATTCTCTAACTCCAGCTGACCAACTCCTTGTGTAAGTTGATGATAGACATCCGAATAATTATTAGAGATACTCGAAAAGGCTGCCATAAATACGCGGAATTTCTCCTCCTCGGCTTTTCGCATTGCATCAAGAATGGCTTCACGTTCCTCTCGAATTTTACTCTCTTTTTCTAATATTTCATCATAGGCGTGGCGAATTTCTTCAAAGCGTTCCACGGCTTTTTGGTTGATGAGACCCATTTGCTCTCGTTCCTGTTGGAGGTTTGCGATCTGTCGACGGAAGCTGAGAACTTGTTCGGGATTTAAGGGGAGCAAAGGCGGCTCTAACCCCACAGTCTTCTCCTTTTGAGTATCATAGCGCTCTTGCCAGTGTTCAATCCGCCCTTCGACCTTAGAACGCTCCATTTTTTCTTCATTGATCTTATCAAGCAATTCATCGATTGTATTTGTTAGCTGTCGATTTTCATTTTCATGAGCTGCAACTTGTGTTTCGAGCCCGCGTATTTGTTCATTGAGGGTTGCTACATCAGTTTCTAATTGGGTAAGTTGCGCTTGATTTTTTTCAATTTGAGCTATATTTGCCGCTAGTTGCGCTTTTTTCTGTGTCAACTCTGCCTTCGCGTTATTATGGTCTTCTGAAAGTCGTTTGACCTCCCCTTTAACATGCTTAGCTTCGCTAGTTCTCTCGATTAGTTGAAGCTGTGTGTCTTGAAGTTCTGATTCCAGCTCATCTAGCTGGGTTCGAAGAGCTGTAAGATTCGGATCCAAGCTACTTCTTTCAAGGATCGAAAGGCTTTGTTGGACCTCTTCTCGTTTTTTAATCATCTCATCGATTTCCAATTGATCTACTCGGAATTTCTCTTCTAAGGAGCTCTTCGTGTCTTCTTCATCTTTCAAACTTTCGCGCAGTTTCGCAAGACTTCCTTTGAAATCAGCGAATACTTCTTCTTGGGAGTCTCTAATTTCACTGGCTCTATCGTACTTGAGTTGTAACTCATCAAACTGCTTTTGCTTTTCTCTGAGCTGGCTATCCAAATTGCTGATTTTGTCTGTCCATTGTTGATATTCGCCTTCGACTTTGGCTTGGAGCGTGCGAAGTTCTTTGAGTTTTTTCTGCAGCTCTGGAATTCTTGCCTCCTCTTCGAGAGTTAATGAGGAGATGCCTTTGTAAAAGCCGCCCGTCAATGTGCGGTTAGGTTCAACAACATCACCATCAACCGTGATTTTTCGCACGCCTTCAGCCCTGATGTTGCGAGCAAGTTTCAAGTCTTTCACAATAAGGGTTCGACCAAAGACAAATTCAAATGCGGGGCGATACTGCTCTTCGAAGGTCAGCAAATCAATTGCGTTCCCCACGACTCCCTTTTCTCCGCTTTTATGAGTGTAGGGGTTGGATTTAATCGTATCAAGAGGAATGAAAGTTGCCTGACCGAGACGACTCTTCTTCAAGTGTTCTATACATTTTGTAGCCGTCTCTTCACTATCGACGACAATGAAATCGAGCCGCCCACCACCTGCAACTTCAAGAGCAGTCGCATGTTTTGATGAAGTTTTTCCAAGACTGCCTAGGGTTCCATAGACCCCATGAATTTTGTTTTCCTTTGCATGTTTCAGAACTGCATCTATTGCGCTCTTGCGAGTAAGACCATACTTCTTGAATTCGCGTATAGTTTTTAATCGAGTTTGTGCTTCGAGGAGTTCTTCTTTAGAATCCTGAATTAATTGGTTCAGTTCTTCATGCTTGTTCTGTTTTTCTTGCAATGAATTATAATACTCGTCTTTTTGTTGCTGTAGGTTCGTTAGCTCTAATTTGAGGGATTGAAGCTGTTTTTCGAGGTTTTGTATCTCTGAATTTGCTTCATCTAGTGCTATTTCTTGTTCAGGAAGAAGAGCGTAACCATCTTCGATTTGTTTTTTAGTATCCATAATTGTTCTTTCTGTGACTCGGCTTAATGCAGAAGTTTCGCCAAGTTCACTCTTCTTGGCTTCAATACGCTCTGTTAGCCTGAGTATTTCTTCTCTGAGTGACATGTACTCAGCGTCAGGAGAAGTGGTTTGCCTAGAAAGTTCTGAAAGACGTTCGTGAATAGGAGAAATGCGTTCTTGGAAGGAGGCTTCTTGCGATTTGAGGATAGAAATTTCCTCCTCCATTTGGGAGTAACGATTTTGATTGTCGGTTTTCTGGGACTCGAGATGTTCCAGGCTTGCAGATAGTAGTTCAACATCTTGAGAGACCTGTGCTGAGACAAGTTGTGATCCTTTCAGAATTTCTTGAATGCGGGTCTGTTCAATTTCCTTTTGGTGCAATTGCTGGTCAAATTGCTTTATTCTCTCTTGGTCAGTTTGTGCCCTTTCTTCTAATTCGAGTTTCCGGTCCTTCGCTTGTTGACGGCGAGTTTCAAGCTCCTTGACATTCGAAGAGTACAATTCGAACTCCTCGTTCATTTTGTTCAACCGTTCTTCAACGCGTGCCAGTTCAGCAAATACGAGATCTCTTTCAAGCTTTGCTAGCTGCTCAGTTATATCTCGCCAACGAAGAGCATCTATCCTGTCCTTTTCCAAACGAGTGTATTCTTGACGAATTTCTTCGGTACGCATCTGTACCATGTGAAGGTTTTGATCAACTTTCGTTAATTCACTTTCAATCTGCTGTTTCTTCTCATCAAAAACTGAAATCCCGGCTACTCCCTCAACAACCTGACGTATCTCCGTCGGTGTCATGGTAATGACATTAGCCAACTCGTTTTGCATCACGATATTATGGCCTTCCGGATGGAGCCCAGCGACAGCTATCGTATCTAACATTTCTGTACGCGTAACACGTTTACCGCCTATACGATAAGCGCTAATACCGGTTTCATCCACCTCACGGCTAATTGTGATTTCGTCACTGTCAATTGGAAACTGCCGGTCAGTGTTATTAAAAACCAAACTCACTCGACTTATCTTTGAAGGCGTGTTATCGGCACCTCCATTAAATAGCAATGAGGCAAAATTCTCTGCGCGAAGTGATTTGCTGCTTAACCGTCCAAGTACAAAGCAAACAGCATCCAAAATGTTGCTTTTACCACACCCATTTTCACCGACTATTGCGGTGAATCCCTTATTGAGATCAATTGTGGTTTTACGCGAACTGAAGCTTTTGAACCCCTGAATTGTGATATGTTGTAAGTAAGCCACGGGAAAACGCCTACACTCTTCCTTTTATAGTTTGGTCAGACACGCCAGAGAATGAAATTACCGGTACAAAAAGGTCTCGAACTTAGCCTTTTGGCGATTACAAAAAAGGTGGTATATTATTGAAAAGGGGGTTATGGAGTTTTCCCGATTTTATCGACCGCAGAACGGAGACTCCGAATAATGAGTCCCAGACTTGGAGCCGCATCTTTACCGGCGATGGCAACAACCATTGTCTTTGAGGCAGTTACGGCCACGGTATAACCCTTATCTGTTTCCAAATACATCGATTGCACGGGACCTTGATCGACAGCTTTGCTTACAATTTTTGTTTCCTTCAACAGGGCAGCAACGCTTGTAGTAATGGCATTATGGTCCATTTCGCGCAGAGTCTGTCCTGCAACGACCTTCCCTGTCGGAGCGGCGGCGATTAGTCCCTCGAGTTCAGGGATAGTATCCATGATTTCTGCAAGAATCTGTTCTACTTCTTTCTTTCCGAGCATGAAAGCCACACCCATCGCCAGTGAAACTTGGCAATTGTGGTTGCAATAAAAAGCATTTGGTGTCCTTGTTTAAAAACTGTCCGACAGAAAGGTAGAGGCGACAGATTTTTTCAAAACTTCGATATTAACTCCGAACAAGAGGGAACTTTTATAACTTCAATGAGAGACCACTAGTCAGTGGCTAGAGAGTGTGGAGTACAATGATTGGCGGAAAAGCGTTAAAAGACTCACTAAAGCGCCTCGGAGCCCACGAAGGTGTTCGTGGCGTCATAATTACTAACATGGAAGGCCTTCCAATCAGCTCCAATCTAAACGCAGAAAAAACTGAGGTCATCGCAGCGCTTGTCACTTCACTGGTAGGAAAGGCTAAACGTGTTGTCGATGAACTAGGAGAAGGCGGCATGAACTTTCTTACCATCTCAACACCAGCAGGTGAGGTCATGGTCGCCCCCGAAGAGGACTATATTCTCATCGTCATGCGAGGTTGAGAATCCAACATTCTCCACACAAGAATTAAAAGTCATCTCTCGAAGATAAGCTCGGCTAGCCTCATGGAAAGGGATGAACCGTGTCCATAACCGTACGGCAATTTGATGAGATCCTCTCCGATGTCATCAAATCCGAACCAGGAATCAAGAAGACTATTCTAGTAGACCGAACAGGACTAACCATTGCTCACGTCTCGAAATTCTCATACTATCCAGTGGACGTTGATGGTATTGGCGCCATTGCTAGTGCCGTGTTTTGCGCAAGCGAGGAACAAGGTAAGAGCCTTGATGTGGGCGATTTGACCATTGTGACGTCGGAATTTGGCGATGGCAAGATCTTTGCTGCAGGTGCTGGCAAAGGTGTATTATGCGTGATTACAGATAAAGAAGTGAACATTGGCATGATACGCTTAACAATGATGAAGGCGGCTGCTGAGCTCGCGAAAGTACTAGATGAGTTCATGGCCGAAAAGCCTGCCGTTGCTGCTGGAAAAACTGATGCGGAGCGGGAAGAGCTTAAGGCCGCATTGGGAGAACTTGAGAAGGGTTAGTGGGGACGGGATATCGCAACGCGAATAAGGAAGGAGCCGTCCTACTTTGAAGAAAGACACACAGGGAAGAATACATTTTAAAATCGTATTCTGGGGGCCCTCATTATCAGGAAAAACAACAGCACTCCGTTGGATTTATGATAATATTGAGGGATTAAACAAAGGCGGATTCACATCAGTCGCCGATCATACCGGCCGAACACTCTTTTTTGATTATACTCCAATGCAAGCTACCGCACAGGTAGTATTCGATGTTTACACTGTTGCTGGCCAGCGTCGACATCGAGGTCAACGAAAGGTCATCTTGAGTGGTGTTGATGGTATTATTTATGTTGCAGACTCGTCACCTGATCAAATGGAAGCCAATATTGAAAGTATGTCTGAGCTGCGTTCTTTTGTTGGTGAAGAACTCGGCCATTCCATTAGCCTTGTTGTAATGTTAAATAAACAGGACCTGCCAAACGCTATGGAAAAAAATGTCATACTTGCAAAGCTGGGACTAGGTAATGCGCCAAATTTCACAACCTGTGCATTAACGGGTGAAAATGTGAAACGCACGTTCAGACAAATAACCCGCGATATCTTGATGTACCATTTGTACCCTAAGACTCCTGCAAAAGCTTCAGCGAGCTAGAGTTAAATTGATGATACCCAGTTCTCCTGAAATTGAAAAGATATTGGAGAGTCTTACTGAGTCAGTTGAAGAGATTGAAGCAGCGGTTGTTGTGGGTGTTGATGGGCTACCCATTGCTGCAAAGCTTCCGGAAGAGTATGATGAAACATTACTCGCAGCAATGAGCGCCGCCTTGCTTACTGTAGGAGAACGCGCTGCGTCTGATTTAGGGAAAGGTGCATTAAGCCAAGTTTTCGCTCAGGGAAGTACCGGGGCAGTAATCATGGTTGCAGCAGGACCGGATTCGGTACTAATGGTGAGTACCAACACGGAAAGCCTTGCTGGGCTTGGACTAGTTTTTATCAATATGGAACGCGCAGCAAAAAAAATTGCCAAGAAGTTGAACCGATAATAACTTAGAAGTTTCTTAAAAAGAAAAGTTATATACCTCGAACTTTTCGCTCTATTCGGAGACTTGTTGGTGACCAATCTAATCGGACCTATCTATCACTTGTATTCTTGGTATCTTTGGCGCCAAGTTAAGGACAAGCCAATGCCAACGCATGTAGGGATAATTTTAGACGGGAACCGCCGGTACGCAAAAGAACAAAGCCAAGATAGTAGCTTTGGGCACACAATAGGAGCACACCGAATCGATGAAGTGCTAGATTGGTGTTTCGAAGCAGGAGTTAAGGTCGTTACTATTTACGTCTTTTCTACAGAAAATTTCTCACGCAAGGAAGAAGAAGTCGAACACATTATGGAACTAGCCCGTCAAAGATTTGAAACCGTAGCTCAATCAGAAGTAGTCCACCGCCATAAAGTGCGGGTTCGCGCGATTGGGCAGCTGACCCTACTTCCCCCATCAGTTATCACGGCGATTAGAGAAGCAGAGGAAGCCACGAAAGGATATAATAATTTCCAATTGAATGTGGCGATAGGCTATGGTGGTCGAACAGAGATAGTTGATGCTGTGAGAAGCATTGCAGAAAAAGTAAGTAGTGGCACACTAGATCCCTCAGAGATTTCAGATGAAACCATAGAAAAACACCTCTACACAGCGGGGATTGCAGATCCGGAGTTGATTATTCGAACATCGGGAGAGGAACGATTGTCAGGATTTCTATTATGGCAATCAGCATATTCAGAGCTTTATTTTGCTGACGTTTACTGGCCAGAAATTCGGAAGATTGATTTTTGGCGAGCGATACGTACGTACCAACGAAGAGATCGACGATTTGGTAACTAGGAGATTTTTGATATGAAGGATAAGAAGGCCGCAATGGCGCTATTGGTTGATAGTAGTGTTTCATCCGGTCTTTCAGAGATACTATCTAAACTTCGACCAATCTTAGAAGAGATTGGTGATATAAAGATAGGTAAGGTGGTAGTTCGTCAACAGGAAGCTGTAGAATTTTCTAAAGTGATTGCTCAAGAAGGTTTCATTCCTGTTATTGTCCATGACGACCTTGACATCCAGTTGGCCCTTGAAGCCATGGAACTCATTTATAATGAAAAAATCGAAACGCTAGCTATTGCTACTGAAAATGAGAATCTCCTGTTACTGCTAAGCCGTGCAAGAGAACTAGGAAAAGAAGTGATTTTGCTTTACACGTCAGATAAGGTAAATAGAGGTCTACAGCACGCTGCAGATCTTGTGCTTCCAGTCACTCATTAATACGCGTTAAAGTAAGCCACGTTTCATAAGAAGCGTGAATTCTTCCAGTGTAAGGCGTTCCCCACGCTTGTGTTTTTCGAGAGCTGCAGCCGCTTTTTCCTCTAGTCGCTCTTCCAGTTCTTGGATTTTTTCAACTCGCCGTCGTATACGTATTTCGCCCAGCTCTTTTCTCAGTCGATTGTTCTTTTGTTTGGACTCAATATATCGACGATGAGTCTCATCAGCTTCGCGCCGTGTTTCGAGATACTGCCGATGTGATTCATCAGCCTTTTTTCGAAGCGCATCTACTTCAGCATATGCTTCAATCATGAGCTGATTTTCTTCTTGGGATAATCGAGCAAACTCGAGAACCGAATTGTGGTGTGCATTCATTAGAAGCCGCAGATCATCGATTTCAGTTCGCGCCTTTGCACTCTCTTTGCGCTTCTCCGCAGCTTCTTCAGAAACCTTGAGTTCGGATTCTAGCTCTGCTATTTGCTCAATGATTTCACGCTCATGTTTCAAATCTAAAACTTGGGTTTGAAGAGACCAATCAAGCTCACGGATTTTACGTCGAAGCACATGAATTGGAGGTGTTGGTTTCCTTTTTTCCTCTTCAGGTTCATTTTCGTTGTCTTGTCGCTCATCGATTTTATCTTTAAGTTTCGCGTAGATTTCGTCCCGTTTTACCTTGAACTCGGCAACCTTTTGATTATACTCGTCACGTTTTTCACGGTGGTCACGAGCCCTCTTCAGCCACTCGGCGACTTGTCCGTTAAGTTTGTCCCTTTCCTTAACTAACTGCTGAGCGGCAGTGTTTAGCTCATCACGCTTCTCACGCAGAGAAGCTGTAAGCCGATTGATTTCAGCGAGTTGCAAGACCGTGTCCTCGGCCACAATACCACCTTGTACAAGAAAACGTCTAACGTGATTTCCTGAGTGTGAGGGTGTAGGGAAGAGGGATTTTTAAAACTAACGGAGCTTTACACTGACCGAAGAGCGGTTGCAATACAAACTGTCAAGATTATTTAGATTCATTGGATTCTTCCAAAATTATCCGAGCATCTACGCATTTAGCGCCTTTAGAATAGGAAAAAACCGGATTCAAATCGAGTTGGTTAATAACAGGATAATCTGTTACTAACTTCGAAATCTTAAGTAGAATATCCACTAATGCTTCAGTATCCCGTGGTTCTTGTCCTCGTACACCGGTTAAGATAGGATACCCTTTGATTTCGTGAAGCATCTCCTGTGCATCATATTTCGTAATTGGAGCAACTCGGAAGCTTACGTCCTTGAGTACTTCGACAAAGATGCCGCCTAAACCAAACATTAACGCAGGGCCAAATTGAGGATCCTTTATTGCTCCTATGATAACCTCAACACCTGCGGGGACGAACTCTTCCACAAATATTCCCTTAATTCGTGCATGTTCCACATGCTTCTGAACGTTTGATATGATAGATTGGTACCCTTCACGAACAGCATCTGCATCCTTGACATTAATGATTACGCCGCCGACATCACTTTTGTGAATAACATCGCGACTCAATATCTTTAGAACAACAGGATATCCAATTGTGTCTGCCGCTTTCACAGCCTCGTCTTCGGTTTCTGCTATTTTAAATTTGGCTACAGGAAGTTTGTAGATTTGAATAATGGTTTTTGATTCGTTTTCCAGTAAGTACGTTCGATTTTCTGTTTGAGCAAGTGCAATGATGTCATCAACTTTTGGCATCTAGTTCACCAGGTTTTTGATACATCACCGTAGGTCAAATTAAAACTTTTTAGTAAAACAAGTTTACCGAAATAGTTCAAAGCCGTCTCCACCGATCAAGGTGTTCGAGATGTGGGAGAATAATAGGTCAAGATTTTCCATATTCAAAGCGGACAGCGGAACCATGTCGAGGCCTGAAAAAACTGTTTGAATCATTTCAACCAGTTCTCTAGAGAGTTCGATTTGTAACTCGTTGCGTGTTTGTTGGAGATCATAGATTAGTTGATTACTATCATTGAGCCATTCATTCAATCGTTCACTTTCGCTTTTATCCAATAGATCTGTTCGAGATAGGACATTGAGTTGAGGAAGATGAAAGCGAACCAGCACTGATGCCGCGAGTAGAAGAGAGGAAATGAGCCCTGCGGGCGTTTTTGCTAACGCGGCATCAACTAGGTAGATAAGCATTCGACTTTCTTCAGCTAGACTTTGGACAATTATTGGTCCGGTTTCACGGAATGCAAACAGCTCGATTTGTCCTGGTGTATCAAAGAGTAGAAAATCAACGCCTAGGTCCCTGATTTCCTCTTCCAGTGCCTCTAGATGAGAACTTATGAGATCAATTGCTGCAATTAATCCTCCATTAGGTCCTAGATTGTATTTTTCCATAACTCCTTGGAGTGAGATAAAGTCACGGACATCGATGTCAGGGCCATACGGAAGGTGTAACACCCCAGGATCCAGATTGACAGTACCAACACTTAATTTCGCATCACGTAACCAGCGTGCAAGGCTATTCGTAAGCGTTGATTTTCCAGAGCCCGCGGTTCCAACAAAGTAAAGCGCGTGCAAGTCCTCGATTACACCTCTAGTTTGAAACTGCGAAGCCTGCGGATAAGATCCTCAGTTTTCTTGAAGAGAGACAGATACAAGGGTATGTTTTCAACCTTGGCAATCTTGCTGGCTACTGGATCTACCTTTCTCGGTCCCTGTAGAATCACAATCGATGGGCGAACCGCTGAACCTAGCCCCATTTGTGATGTACGAATAGCGACCATGGGGGACCGCCCTGTACTTACATGAGTAAAAATGGCTGCACGATTTGGTGTCGCTCCATAGAGTTTGACCATTTGGTCTGGTGTAAGCTGAAGAATCGCCCGGAGACTATCAACCGTGGTATATCCGAAGATTTCACGATCCGGAACCGTATCCGGAACAATCGTCTTACATTCAAGATGATCTATGAGTAGTTGTGCAGGAATTGCTGCGGGAAATTCACGAATGTCGAGAAGAATCTCAGAGGGTATCTCTTGTCCGAGGAGCCGAATGAAAGCACTGACGATTTGACCACCCCGGCTTTCGTCAATCTCGATGAGGCCTTGAGCGAATTTTCTAATTGTTTCAACTCGTGGAGATTTTCGTCTCCCGCTCTCATAATCGCTAATTACAGATGGAGAAATACTGAGATGCAAAGCTAGCTCATGTTGAGCGATATTAAATTGTTCACGCCATTTTTTCATTACTCGACCGGGGTTCTCAGCTAAGGTGATTTCGCCAGCGATACTACGAAGCAGGTTCTCATTTGCACTTTGATTCATTATATCCATAGAAATACTTCTCGCCTTAAAGCATCTTTGATGGCTCCTACGATTTTAAATAGATTGAAGGACAAGACGCGAGGCGATTGATTCAGGTGGTCAGATATGCTGCAATCATTCCCTACCTCTATTGATCTCATAGTCTTAGCAATCGCCTATATCTGGGTCATTTCGGTTTTAGCCATCGGAGAAGCTTTGCGGCGATTGGGTAATTATCCACCAGCGATGACGCGGAAATTCATACACTTATTCGCTGGCTTCTCTGTGTTTACAGTTCCGTTTTATACCAATTCTTGGGCGGCAATAATCGTAGCTGTGTCCTTCTTAATCCTCATTTTTCTTGCATCTCCAAAAAGCCCAGTGAAAAGTCTGAGGGGTATGTTTGAAGTTATGGCACGTGATGAAGATTATCTTTCGGGTCATATTTGGGGTCCGTTTCTGTATGCCATATCGATTACAATCCTTGTATCGTTTTGCACATTACTTTCTTCTCTAACACCTTTCTACGTACTCGCGGCGATGGCTCTTACTGCCATGTATCTTGGGGACGGTGTTGCGCCACTTATCGGCGCAAAATACGGAAAGCGCAAGTATACGGTTTGTAATGCCACAAGAAGCTATGCAGGGTCAATTGCTGTCTTTTCTGCATCCTTTATCGGTGCATGGATCTGCTGGGCTTTCCTAGACATCTTCGCCTCGGGTGGTTTACCGATTTTTAGTATTATCCAGGTAACAATACTTAGTTTGGTCTGTGCGTTCTCGGCAACGGTAATCGAAGGGGTAAGTCCAAAGGGTGCGGATAATCTCACTGTTCCCCTTCTAACTGCTCTGATACTGTTCATTACTGCGTTGATCATCTATCCCCCGATGCTGGCTATTATTTTGAGTCCCTAACATGTCATTCTTCGATGGCCAGTGCAATCAATTCTGCGGTATAATTTCTAGCTCGCTGCATGGAGGCTAGAAAAGGATTAGCCACTCCATATCGTCTAGTAAGCTCCGCAAACCGACTGTCCAAGCTAGGCAACCATCTCTTTGGATACTCAATTTCGTCGTACTCAAATACACCCAGTTTATCGGCGACACACACGATTTTCTCTTCCCAAGACTGAGGGAGGAAATCTCGTCTTGGGAGCCCTAACGCTATGGCTTCAAGTGCTGTAAATCCTCCCAGAACATGTCTTTCTACAATCAACACAAGACTCATTGGGTACCCATGCTCAAACAAAATCTGTCCTCCAACAAAACCGTGGGTCACATCGTGAGTCCTGGCACGGCCAATATCATGAAGGAGCGCCCCAAGTTCGAGTAAGTGAAAATTGACGGAGATTTTCGACGCGACTTGCCTAGCAATCTTCAGAGCCTTCTGTCGAGTAGCCTGACAGTGTTTCAATACCTGCGAATCGGTAACAGCTCTCTTCAGGAGATTCTGCGCATCCTGCAGATGAGGAAGATTGAGTGACATTTGTTGCGTTTTTAGTGTTTTACCAGACTTTAATTTTAGACTTTAACTATTCTTCTTAACAGAATTGCGCGAGGACTATGATCATGAAAGCGATTCAAGAGCTTTGGGTATTAGACGAAGAGATTCAGAAGATTGCGGAGCAGATTAAATCTCTCGAAGAAAAACGGAACGCGTTTGCTTCTATTCTTCGAGCTAACCGCAGCAGTTTCAATCTCCATGATAACCTACCGCTGGCAGAGAAGCATCTGGTGGATGACCAGTTAGCTCGAAAAGTGGGACTCACGGAATTAAGAGGGCTTCGTGTTTGCGGAATTGACGGAGGGTTACTCAAGAAAACCTTACGAGGAATCGAGTTAATAATCACCCGAGCATGTGCCACAATCTTCGAATATACCCCATCGAATCGAGTATCAGTGACTTATTTTCCAGAAAAAACAATAGTTCCAAAAATCAAAGTTGAATTGAATCCCAGCTCATTGCGAGAAGCCGATGTCAGTGCTTCCCTTGAGCGAGCTAAAGCAGAACTTGAGTTGGCAATCCGAGTCCAAGACCATCATCCTATGGAGTTACTTCTTCTAGATGGCTCCTTACGACCTCATATTAGTGACCGGCCTTCCAACAACTCATTGTTTTCACCAAAATACAAACAAATCAAGCAGTTATACGAGACCCTCTTTGAGAAAACTCTAGAAACCGGAACCCTTCTTGCCGGTGTCGTTAAAGATAGTCGCAGTCAGCGATTTATTAAAATCCTCGGTGAAATCCTGCCACACTTGATCTCCCGATACCCAGTGCTGAAACCATTACTACAGATGGATTATCGATCCATTCTACAAACCAGTTATGATACAGACTTATTCTTCAGGATTCTTGATGTGGGAGAGCGCTCACCGATTCTGCGACTAAACGAGCTCAATAAAGACCAAACGCCAGAATCATCAACTGATAATTCCAGTAATAACAAGAACCTCGTCTGTATCTATCTTCGAACCGCGAAATTTGATTACCCTTTACGAATTGAAGTCTTTGCGGGATCCTATGACCCAGTCCGAGTCGTTGAAAAGGTAAGTGCAATGTTGTTACCAATGTCTTCCGATAATGAAGGGTTTGCTCTCCCTACTGTCCTCATTGATGCAGATTCGCAAGCTCGATTAATCGAACGGGATCTTGATTTTCTGTTCTCACAGCTTGCCAATCGGATTGGATACCCGGAGAGTATATTGAAACTCAGACGTGAGAGGATGCCCTTTCATTAGAATAGATGGAGTTGAAATGAATGAACGCTGAACCGCTTGGAACAATTGTGTGTACAGAGGACGGCCCATCAACTGAACAAATCTCATTTGTAGTGGGCAATCGCAATACCTCAACCACAGCAGTTGGACAAATTCCTGTTCACGTGGGGCAGTATGTGTCTGTAGAAACCGAAGAGGGGTTGGTGATGGCCCATGTCGAACAAGTCTATAAGACCAACCGCTACTTCTCACAAATTGACGCTGTCCATGAGTTTACACGCTCAGGCAAACCATTTGGGGCAATTTTCCCCATTGATCGGTGGGAATACATCCTAGCCAACGCAAAGCCACTAGGAATTTTCGAGCAGGATCGAATTCAACGAATTACCTATCCACCCTCACCGGGCGCTATTGTTTCCTCACCTGACCCTAACATCCTCTCCCGATTCCTAGGGTTCTCGAAAGACGGAATTCATCTTGGAGACCTATTGTTCCATCGCATCCCAGCAACTTTCGATTTGACTAAGATGTTTCAGAAGCATGTGGCGTTATTGGCGATGAGTGGTGCAGGCAAGAGCTACGCGGCATCGGTTATGATAGAGGAGCTCTTGACACGAAAGCCCTCGCTTGGCCGTCCAGCCATTCTCATCATTGACGTTCACGGTGAATACGTGGGATTGGCTGATGCTCTGGAAATCAAAGGATTAACTGTTGAAGACCGCCTTTCGGTCATTCGAAGTCCTCTTGTCGAAATAGCGACACCGTATATGAACGCAAAATCCTTTGCAGCCTATTCTCCCGATATGGGAACCATCCAAGTTCGCGAACTTTCACGAATTATTCGGACTTTGCGAAGTGTGCGAAAGGGCCAACCTTATGATTTGGGTGATCTGATTACCGCCTTGGAAAAGGATCCATCAATTAACACACGAACACGTGAAGCGCTCCTGGGGTGGCTCGATAACCTCCAAAGCCTCAACATGTTTGGTAAGACAGCAACACCAGAATGGCAGAAGCTAATGAACCCAGGTCATGGAGTCATTCTGGATATGAGTGAAACAGTGAGCCTTCAAAAGAAACAAATTATCGTCGATGCTGTTCTCCGATATTTGTTTGACCTAAGACGCGACGGAACAATCCCTCCCACAATTGTGTTCCTCGA
>JBHLMI010000005.1:0-108096 GCA_048938295.1 Promethearchaeota archaeon | reverse complement strand
CTATACTGGAATTCTCGACCCACCTTTCCACTTTGGGTATATATTGAAGCAGCGTTGCCGAAAGGATTATTGTGGATAGTTTCTATTGCCTCGTCCAAGTTAGTGGCTCTCATTATACATGCAACAGGACCAAAGATTTCTTCACGTCCAATAGTCATGTCCGAAGTTACTTCTTCGAAAACTGTTGGATTAAGGAAGCATGTATGCGGCCAATCCCCGCTGAGCTTCACGTCTCGACCATCAAGTCTTATTCGTGCCCCTTCATCAACGCCTTTCTCGATGAACCCCACAACACTTTCCTTCTTGCTCTCATCACGAAGGGGACCCATTTGTATAGACTCATCTAGCCCATAGCCAACCCTAATCCTTTGTGCTGCATCAACGAACAGGTCTACAACCTTTTTGTAAAATGCATTGAATTCGTGTTCCCTAACCCCCTCACCGACAATAATGAGATTAGCACCAGAGAGACATCGTTGCCCAGTGTTACCATAAAAGGAGGTCATGCAAGATGCAATAGTTTTAGGTAGATCAGCATCTGGCATAATCAGTATGAAGTTTTTCGCACCTGTCTGGGAAATCACCCGTTTACCTGTTTCGCCGCATCGTCTGTAAATAACGTCTCGTCCAACAGGGGTGGATCCCACAAAGCATATTCCCTTAATATCAGGGTGGTCCAACATACCTGATACAACAGTCCGTCCACCATTCACTATATTCCAGACGCCGGGTGGAAAACCGGCTTCCTCTGCTAACTCGGCTATTTTCACCTGACTTATTGGATCTTCACTTGATGGTTTAATAATTATACAATTTCCAGTAGCAACAGCATAAGGTGCAAACCAGAGTGGAACCATAAATGGAAAGTTAAAGGGACCTATTATTCCGAAGAGCCCAATCGGCTGTCTGACTACATATTCATCAATGCCTGATGCAATGTCCTCTAGGTTTTGTCCCATCATCAATGAAGGAATTCCAGTTGCTACTTCAACGTTTTCAATTCCTCGCCTTGTTTCTCCTCGGGATTCATCTATGGTTTTTCCATGCTCCATCGTTTGAATCCTACTTAATTCTTCGAAGTGCTCTTCCATTAAATTTTTCAATCTGAATAGGCATCGTGCTCTTGCAATTGGGGGAGTACACCTCCAATCCCAAAAGGCGTCTTTGGCTGCTGTCACAGCAGCATTTATCTCATCACTTGTTGAGATTGGCACCCTTGCTATGACCTTACAAGTAGCTGGATTAATAACATCTCTAGTCTCTCCCTGAGAATCAATCCATGTTCCATCAACATAGTTTTTTAGATTCATAACCTCTTTTATGGGTTCAGGTAAATGAGTCATACTTACTCACCTCAAATCCAATTGCACTTCTTTTATCGCCATTTCCAGAATGCTTAGCATTTCATCGATCTGTTTCTTTTCAATAACTAGTGGTGGCTGAATTCGAAGTACACATCCTTCAACTCCACCAGATCCAATTAGTAGTCCTTCTTTTCGTGCTCTCTCCCTTACCTTCATAGTCTCGTTTTTTGCTGGAGTTTTCTTTTCTCTATCTTTTACAAGCTCTATCCCTATCATTAACCCCCTACCTCTGATATCTCCGATGATACTATAATCCTCTTTCATTTGATTCAAACGTTTCATTATATACTCGCCTTTCTCAGCGGCTTTTTCTGATAACTTCTCTCTCAATAGTATCTGGATGTTAGCAAGTGCTGCGGCAGCAGAGACAGGGTTCCCACCAAATGTAGAGAGATGATCCCCCGGTTCAAAGGAGTCGCCAATGTCTGCGCGTGTAATACATGCACTAATTGGAAAACCGTTTGCAATTCCTTTTGCCAGAGCCATCAATTGTGGTTCTACGCCATAATGTTCAATCGCGAAAAACTTCCCCGTTCTACCAAATCCACTTTGGACTTCATCAGCGATGAATAATATGTCGTGATCATCTAAAACTTCCTTAATAATTTTGAAGTATTCAGGTGGTGGGACTATAATTCCTCCTTCACCCATAATTGGCTCAGCGATGAAGGCCGCAACTCCCTTACCTGTGCAGTAGTTGATAACGTGGTTAATCGTTCTTGCGCAAATTAAATCACAAGCCGGATACTCTTTTTCGAATGGGCAACGATAACAATATGGTGGATATGTAAACGAGACTCCTGTAAGGTATGGGCCCATATCAAACCTCCTCCTCTCAGCCTGCCCCGTAACGCTTAGAGTACCGATTGTTCTGCCGTGAAAAGAGCACATTAAGGCAATTAGCTCATATTTCTTAGTATATTTTCGTGCAAGCTTAATTGCGCATTCGATGGCTTCAGCGCCGCTGTTACCAAAAAAAGATTTTTGAAGCTGAACAGGTGTGATCTGAGCTAGTTTTTCAGCAAGGTCTATAGTTGGAGGAACATAATAGACGTAGGAACAGGCATGTACTAGTCTCCTTGCTTGTTCTATAGCAGCATTAACGACTTCGGGGTGACAATGACCAGCATTTACAACAGAAATTCCTGCAAAGCAATCAATATACTCTTTTCCAAGGACATCTTTGACAATTGTTCCACTTGCGCTAGAGACAACTATAGGTTGAAATTTGGAGACCATACTCGTTATCAGATATTTCTTAGCCCTCTCTACAATCTTGTCCATTCTTTTAACCCCATCATAATACATTTGCATAGTTGGTAATCATGGGAATTATGATTACTTTCTATAACAATCATTTAACTTTATCTCATATTTCTTAAATTCTTTCCAAATTTTTAATCGTAAAATTAAAATAGGTATATATGTTGCTGTTATTTTGTTCCTTTTCTTTTAACCAAATATGAGGAGTGTTTGGGCATCATCTTATTACAATTTTTAATTAGTACCAAACCTTTAATTCAAATAGCAATATCAAATATTGCTGAGGGTTGTGATAAGGATCGACAAACATGTTTCTCAAGGGAAATCCCTCGAGGTTGAACCCGGCATGCAACTTGATAATTTAGATATAGGAATTCTTACCGCGTTTCAAAAGGATTGCAGAACTTCGTTAGAACAAATTGCCAAAGATTTAGGAGTCCCTAAGTCAACGATACATTATCGAATTAAGCGTCTTGAAGAAAAGAAGATTATTGAAGGATACTATGCAAAAGTCAATAATGAGAAACTCGGAAAAAATTTCCTCACAATTACTTTGGCACGTGCAAAGTATGGACCACATTATTACGAAAAAGCTGGAAAAAAAATAGAAAATATTCCTGGCGTATGGGCTGTCTATTTTATATTTGGTGAAAATGATTTACTCATTCTCTCCCGATCGAAAAATAGGGATGAGTATCTCCAAAAATTGGATGAAATTATGAAAATTCCCGAAATTGAAAGAACTAATACACTTGTCGTTGCTAAGGTGCTTAAAGAGGATATAAGAAGCTCAGTTGAACTCGAAGACTAGGTCTCAATTAATAAAATTAAGGCGGGATATTAATCGTTTAAAAATAAACATTAATTTCTGTATATTTTTTAGATTAATAATTAACATTATGGAAAATCTTCGGCTATAGCGTTAGATTTTTATAAATGATACTATAATAACACCAAAAAGTGGTTTCTATGTCAGTTGAAGAGCATATTGAGTTAATGAGAAAAGTCATAGGTGGAACAGGCGAACAACCTGAAGTCGTAAAGGCGATTAAAGGTTTTGAGCAAATCATCGAGTTTACAATGAAAGACATTGGCGCTAAGTGGTATTTCGATACGACTGGAGGGAAAGTAACATTTCACGAAGGAGAAGCGAAAAAACCCTTTCTGCGAGTAGAAACCGACTCTGAAACATGGGAAAAAATACTATCTGGCAAAATGGGTGCTATGGCTGCAATGCTACGTAGAAAAATGAAAACACATGGCCCATTGTCTGCCGCCATGAAAATTGGTCCCATAATGGATGTCTGGATAAAAGCATACAAGGAAATTTAGAACTGTAAGATCGAAAAAAGACTGAGCAATGAGGTGATCGTTGATGTCAAACGAAAGTGTATGGCCTGATGGATTTAAGTGCTGTGTTGTTCCTACTGTGGATGTTGATGCAGAGAGTTCATCTTTCATAATTACCCAAGAAGACCCGACTGCACGACCCATAATGTGGTCTATTGGCGAATTCGGCCCTAATGAAGGGTATAAGCGGCTTTTGAAAATATACAAGAAATATGATTTGAAAGCAACGTTTTTCATACCCGGATGGGTTGCAGAGAGACACCCCGACATGGTTCGCGACATTTATTCAGAGGGGCATGAAATTGGAAACCATGGATACACTCATGAGTTACTCCACTATATGGAATTCGAAGAAGAAGAAGAAAAGGAAATCCACACAAAAAGCCAAGCAGTATTTAAAGATCTAATAGGTGAAAAGCCAGTAGGATATAGATCGCCAGCGTGGGAGTTCACACCCCACACAAAGAAGATACTTCTTGACTTGAAATATCTGTACTCAAGCAACTACATGAATGCGACCTTACCCTACATCCACAAAAAGGACGGAAAGGACACAGGGCTGGTTGAAATCCCCGTGTACTGGGGCTGTGACGATTTTCCACGCTACTATATTATGAGTGAACAAACCATGCTTCTGTTTTCGGGCTCAAATATTGAACCCACGTCGCCTTGGCTAGAAGTTGTGACTGAAGAATTCGATGCCTATTATGATGAAGGACTCTGCTATTGTGCAGTTGTCCACCCATTAATTACTGGTCGTCCCAGCCGAGCTAGAGCCTATGAAAAGTGGATTCAACACATGGTACAGCGTCCCGGTGTTTGGTTTGCTACAGGAAAAGAACTTGCGAAGTATTGGTTGGCAAAGCATAAGAAAAAATAGACTGAACAAAGGGTAAAGAGCCGAGAAGGGATTTGAATCCAAGAAAATCAGGTAACAAATGAGTATTAACAATAGAGGTGGCAAAGGTGGATATTAAGATTGTAGGGGTAAATGGGAGTCCCAGACCTAAACATAGTACGGAAATCTTGTTAGATGAAGCCCTTGAAGCAGCGAAGAACACTGGTGGAGTGAATATTGAGAAAATAAACCTATACCAATACAAACTCAAATCGTGTCGTGGATGCTTTAAATGCTTTGACCCCATCGAACTACTCAAGCACCCTGAAAATCTCTGTCAGGTAAATATTAGAGATGATGGAGACACGCTTTTAAAGAAATTATATGAAGCTGATGGCTTAATTATAGGAAGCCCTGTATATTTTGGAAACGTTTCAGGGCATATGAAGACATTCTTTGATAGAACCGAACCGATGATGCGGTATACCTACACACCATGGACGGCTGGACTTCAGAACTGTGTGGGCGGAGCTATTGTAGCTGCTGGGAATAGACATGGTGGTGTGGAAACAACAATTAGAGCCATACATAATTTCTTTCTAATTCACGATATGATCATAGTAGGAACAGGATCGCATGATATTAGTGTTTATGGCTTCCCAGTCCCAGGATGCTATTATGGAGGCGCAGGCTGGATGACTACAACCGACACATTGAAGAAAATGCTCGATATGGAATCGATAATAGAGGCGTATGCCTTTGCAAAAAGTAAAGACATTATAAAAGAAGATCCAATGGCGACCATGATGGCAAAATCCCTGGGATCACGCGTCGCAGAGGTTGCAAAAAGAATTCATTCCAATTCTCCGCAACGGCTTCGACTCAAATTGTCAAATGAGGACCGGACCCAATTGTGGAGATTAGCATAAAATAAATCTTCGAAGTACCATTTCATTTGCAATTAAATGAAATGAGGTTCTAAAAGATGGCTACTAATATTGGAATTATAAAATCTCTTGTACTTCCCCAATCTCGTGAACCAGAAGAGATGGTAAAGGTCACCAATATCGTGAGTCTGCTCTTAAAAAGAGGTTTCGATGTATTTAGGGTTCTAAAATCCTTCAATGCAGGCTCATTGAATTTCAAGCCAGGTTCATACCTAATTGTAGCCAATGAGCTAGAATATAAAGTCTTTAACATTTTAGCTGAAGAATTTGGTGTTCAATGGAATGAAATAAGCGAAATTCCGTCAATCAAGGCATTACAACTTAAGAGTCCAAGAATTGCGGTTTATAGTGATATTGGAGGAGAAACATGGGTTTTTGTTGCTATAGCACTTAATACCGTAGGTTTTGATTTCACTCTCTTAAGCGCCAAACAAATCGAACGAGGATTCCTGCAAGAGTATGATGGCGTAATATTTCCAGGTGGAGATGAAGTTTGGACAATGAGAACCCTCGGCAAGAAGGCCCGAAATGAAGTCGTCCAATTTGTCAATAATGGAGGAGGATACATCGGCATTTGTGCTGGCGGATTCTTAGCTCAAAAAAGCACGTATGTTGCGTATCCTTCAACCAAAGACTTCTTTGGCATTGCTAACGCGAAAACACCGAATACTCCTCCAAACGTATGGAACATAGGTCCAATAATTCAGAGAATCATAAAACCAAACCACCCAGTTATGTTTGGATATTCGGGCTTCAATGAAGCTCTTTTTTATGGTGGACCAACGTTCGATGCTGGTGAGGGAGTTAAAGTGCTGGCAACGTTACACGAAATAAAAGCAGAAGGAATGGTGAGTTCTCCTGAAATATACAAGAAAATGAAAGACAATGCAGAAGTTGTAACTACAAATTATGGACAGGGGAAAGTTGTGCTGTTTGGCTCCCACCCTGAGCTTGCTCCAGACAATAATGGAATGCTTCATAATACGATATTCTATGTGACTTCAGAAGAAACCAAACTGCCAAGAACCACTTCAAAGCTATCTATGAAAACACTCAGTGAACATATTCTTAACGAGCTTCAGAATCTAATGAACCAAATAAGGAGCATAGAGGATATAGGTAAGAGCATTGTTTCGAAAGGTTGGAAGTACCTTGACTGGTTTACTTTTGCCTTTGAAACACTTGAGATGGAGTTGCAGTCAGACTACTCATTAAGTTGGATAGAAGAAACCGTCAAGAGCCTGTTAACCAAATATGAAAATATCTACAAAATAACAGTGACAACCGACAATTCGGCTTACATTAAGTTAGCACAAAAAAATCTAAACCACACAGAGTGGTTGCTGGAAAAAATCTCTGCAAAACAGGCAATTTGGTCCAATATTTCAAGTGAAGCCAAACAAGCTGCTAAAAAAATGTTGAAAGGAATGGCTCAACTAAATCAGCTTGAAGAAGAACTAGAGCGGTTAGAGCAGGAGGATATGATAGAAGAAGCTAAGTGGAGAAATAAAAACCTCGACCAGCTATGCGATATAGTGAATAAATATGGACATGACGCTCATGTCGATTTATTACATATGAACAAAGAGATAATCGAAACTGCAATTGAGCTCGAATATATACTCGAACAACTCAAAATTCTTGAGGAAATTTCTAAGAACTAGGAGACTCTAGTTTGAAGATGTTTCAATCACACACAGAAACCTCACAGATGAAGTGAGAAAATACATGCCTCATGATTTGTCAACAGATCGACCTTCTTTAGAGCAAATTTTCAAAGTAGTTGAGCAAAAGCGAGATCGAATCATTGCGCTAATGCAAGGCTTGATTCGAATTCCGACAGTTGTGCCTCCCGGTGACAACTATGAAGCTCTTGTGAATTTCTTAGAACCTCTCTTCAAGAAGATTGGTTTTACAACTGACCGTATAGTGGTCCCTGAGGAGTACATCAAGTCGATTCCTTATCCGCTTAAAGGCCCGCGTATCAACCTAGTTGCTACTCGTGAACATGGTCGAAAAGAAACCGTGACTATCTATGCACACATGGACGTCGTTCCCATAGAAGAACCATGGACGAAGGACCCCTTTGAAGGAATTGTTGAGGGTGATAAGCTCTATGGCCGGGGAGCTTGTGACATGAAATCAGGTATTGCCGGGATGCTCATAGCACTTGAGGTTATGGATGAACTCCGACTTGAACCTCACTATAATATTGTCTGTACTCTATGCACCGACGAGGAAATTGGCGTATACCCAGGTATTTACCATTTGGCGAAGGAGGGCTATGTTAAGGGTCATGTCATTAACACCGAGGGAGGCACGCAAGATCCTATTATTATTGCTGGTGTAGCTGGCATGGTTGATGTGATTATTCGTACTAAAGGTCGAAGCGCCCACTCAGGGATAAGTTTTGTTGGCATTAACGCCGTAGAAGAGATGCTTCCATTTATTGATGAGCTGCGGCAGCTTAAAGTTGAAATAGAGAAGCGTGAGTCGTCAATCCCAATTTTACCTGCTCTTCGAGAAGTTGGTGCTCCTTCCGACCAGATGACATCCTTGTTCAATCTTAATATTATTCGTGGGGGCACTAAATCTAACATTGTGCCCTCAGAGTGTGAATTGGTTATTAATCGACGATACATCTCAGAAGAAAAGTATGATGATATTATTGCAGAGATACAAGCTGCTATTGATCGTGGAATGACTAAGAGTAAGGCCTTGGATGTTGAGGTCACTTTTATTCACGCCTATTATCCATTCAAGACTGATACGGAAAGTAAATACATTCAGAAAATGAATAAGGCATTGAAAGCTGTTCATGGTTATCAAGAAAGTGATTTGATTTATGGTGGTGCTTCCATCTCTACTGACATGGGGTTCGTAGCTAAAGCGTTAAACACTGATAAGTTTGTAGGGGTTGGGGGACTAACCGTGGATAATCTGTCAGCACATCAACCCGATGAATATGTCCGTATTAGCGACCTGATTAATCTAATAAAACAACTAATCCACTACCTGTGTCTATAATAAAAGTAGGTAACTGTGTGTTCATTATGTTTGATTTGATTAAAGGCGATTCAAGTATAAAGTAGCATATTATAGGTTATTTCACATTTGGGACAAGTCATTTTGGAATAGAGGGTTGGGCTCTGAGACGGTGCAACTTATGTTGCAGTTCAGGTTTCATATACTCAACCTGGTGAGTATCATGTTAGGGTGAATGCCTTTAACCATCGAGCACGGCATGTCTACCAGAAAGCGTGGTTCAGGGAAGTTGGGCGTGTCCGTGAGCACATATTCTTCAACGGGCAATATCATGATCTGATCTACATGGATATTCTGACAACAGAGTACCACGTTTAATATAGTATCACGCAATTTTTCGAAAGGGAGAAAAAAGACGGTTTATAAGGGAACCTTACTCGCGATGAGTGAGGTGAATCAGATGAATAGTCCCGAAATCTCTGAATACGATCTTGCTCCCTATATTGATGAGCTGCGATTGTCGTCGAAAACGCGGGAGCGTGCGCAACTGATTCTTATAGATGCAGAGCAGGCAGGGTTGACGGTGCGGAAGGCGCCGGAAAGCCTCATGGCTGCCGCGCTATACATTGCGTGTATTTTAGAAAACGAACGACGGACACAGGAGGCTATTGGACAAGCAACCGGGGTGTCCGCTAGTACCATTCAAACGGGGTACAAACAGCTTGTAAGGGGTCTGTCGATTCAGTCCAGTTAGCTTGATGCATGGTGCTGTTCTAAAGCTTCTTGTTACATCCAATCCATCTAACCATGTGCAGGTCAAAAGGGAGCCAAAAGAATTCTGATAGCGTTTAAGCCCAACGACCGGTTCGATAGGTTATGGGTCGATATTTGGTTCGGGTGTTTTCGAGCCGTTCTTCACCAGTCACTTTTCGTTTGTCTGGACGGTTGGACCGAGTGTATCGGGGGTGACGACTTTTTTGACAGCTCTTTTTTGACATTAAACTCAGAGACTATTTGGATAGTATAACAGATAAATACTCTCATCTGCGCAAATAGCTGGTTTGTGAGAGTGTGGGGTAGAGACGCCTTGGAGTCCTCTTGAGCCTAGCAAGTGCTTGGTTAGTGCAGCGAAGCTTGAGATTTCCTTGAAGAAAGGGCAAATACTTGTCGTCTTACCCTATTCTAAAAAGGTGGAGTACGAAGAAGAAGTGGGAATGAATTTGTGTCATTTGAACAGATTAATGGGTTAATTCAGGATTGGAAACAAGGTCGGAAACGACGGTTTCAGGGAAGAACGTTTGCTAGTCGACCGAAAGAATATCAGTGGTTTGTGGCGCGTGTTGCTGCGGGGTTCTTACCACAGATTCGTGAGTTTGTGACTGCAGAGGAGACAACTCGGAAGGCAGTGCTGAAGGCTTGGCGAAGGCTGGTTGCGGACTTGGAGGAGGATTTGCGGATGTTAGATGTGTTTGATCCCACGGGGAAAACCCAGTTTTTTGCTGCATATGTGATTACGCACGGCATCTTGGGTGATAAAGCGGCGGTGAAAGCCTTTGAACAGTCGCAAGTTGGACCGGTTGATGAGTTTGGAAATTCGGTATTCATTAGTGGGATTGCTGCATCCTTAGACACGATTCTTGATCAGACATTTCATGCCTTACGTGGGATGACAGGGAAAGATTTACACTCTTCCTTGTTGCGGAGAGCTTCTCAAGGGCTCCAGAATGCGTTAGCACAAGGATTAGTGAAGGCGTGGTGTGATGTTACGACATTGCTCCTTCCACAATTAGGTATTGTGGAAATGGAACTCGAAAAAATTCATTTTCGAAAATGACTTGCATGAATTGATTTTCGATGCATTGCTTTTTGTCACGGTGTCCTTATTGGAGTAGTGTTATGTTTTTCGACGGTAAACAGTGAGCATCAAGACCACAGAGACTAAGACGCCTAATAAAATGGCTTCTATTGGGAAGCCAGGGATGCCCTCAGGTATAAGCTAGTTCCTCCCGGTCCTAGTATTAGTGAAGGACAATCACAATACCCGATAAACCCTGTAACCCATTAGCAGGGAAAGTAGCAGTTAAGGCTCATGATAATATTGTAAGACGCTGCACCAATGACGATAATTGCTGCTAGAGCGATAATATGCGTATATGAATTTTCGTTTGGTACCCGGATGCATTGGGTTACAAATCTCCGATCAATAACTTAGGTATTGGTTGTTTATATTTCCGCACATTCTCTCTAAGAGTAGAAAATCTTCTCATTGGCGCTTGACAGGTTAGTAGTCCCAGTCTTGTTTATTCCAATAGTAAGGCTCATAGATTTCTGGGTCAAGTTCAGCCACGATGTCTCCGGGGTGCATTAGGATTTCGATATGCTTACCATACCCGGCGAGGACGACTTCTTTGATGGGAATATCGTGGATGGGGTCTTGTTCTGATTTCCCAAAAGTGACACGGCCAATCCCTTTTTCGGGTGTATTCCAGCGGAACTCGTTGTGCGAGTGAATAAGAATGGGTGGGTGCTCAAAGCCTGCACCGGAAATGCTGGGAAAAGCTTTGATGGTGTAAATCGCGGTGTTGGGGAGTTCTTCTTTTAGAGGACCTTCGAGTTGGAGGGTCATGGTTATGAGCCGTTTGCCACGGCGAATACAATTACCGGTCACATAGTTGCCTCGTTCTTCAATGGCAATGAATTCAGCGATTTTCTTCGGATAGCCTTGGGTTTCTCTGCCCTGCCACAGTGCTGAGTCAACGGTGACCGGCATGGAAAGGCAATAGCTCGCTATCTCGCTTTTGTATTGCGCGTCGACGAAGACACCAGCCTCATTGTAGGGTGGGCAAAAGTTGGGGTTTCCGAACTCGGCTACATAGACAAATCCCAGGGGCTTGGGGCTGGGTTCAAGGGGTGGAGGTAATAGGCGTTTAACGATGTTCGGGTCAGTCTGGAATCGGGCGAAAACCATCTTGACGTCTCCGATCAAAGACCCTTGGGCAAGGTGTTGTGTCCTCCGTTTGAGTTCTTCTGGTGTTCGGACAAGTCCCATTGGTGTCACCAGTCTTTCATACCCTGATAGTGTGATAAAAAAGCTGTTACAAACGTTTCACCAGTCCTTCTGGCGGATGCGTTTGTCATGGAGGATGGCCCAAATGTAACTCGGTCCGCGAACTAGACCAGATAACTCACTGGGGCCCCCAAGAGGAACATGCCGGAAGGCAGCCATGACTTCGTTTCGGGTCAAGATATAGTCTATTCGATTTGTGATGAGGGTGTCTTCATTCACTGTGTATGTGAATTTTATTCGTTTTTTAGTGTAGAAGACTTTCCCAGCGTTTTTGGCGATGCGTTCCCAGACTTCAGAGAATGGTATCATTTACGGTCGTGCTCCAGATAACTTTGCATCAAGGTACTCATTATTTATTTTTCTTCGCTCAAGGGTTACAAGAACCGCGAAAAGATAGTGATCTCAATGATGGACGCAGGTCGGAAATTCCTCAAAGCCCATGATTGGGCATCAACCCCCGATATCGTTCCTGATCAACGAAAGGGCATCCCTCCGCCGCCATTCCAGAAGCCCTTTTCAACAACCTCGCAGATAATTGACCTTGTGGCCCCGCAGGATTTTGATGTGCCTCCAATTCCGTTGCTTGAGGCGATAAACCGTCGCAAGAGTCGTCGTGGTTATATCGACGAACCCCTTTCTCTTGAAGAGCTCTCCTTGCTGCTCTGGGTAACGCAAGGAGTCCATAAAGTGGCTCTGGATAATCGACATGGGCGAATCGATACCACAAAACGCACGGTGCCCTCGGGTGGATCCCGGCATCCATATGAAACCTATCTAGCAGTCTTTCACGTATCGGAGCTTCAACCTGGCATATACCGGTACCTTGCCCTTGAACATAAGCTCCTATTCCTCTCTCCAGCGAAACCTGATCTTGCAGCTCAGCTCCGTGATATCTGTCTGAAACAGAACTTCGTCGCCCGTGCTGCAGTGGTGTTTATCTGGGCAGTGATTCCTTATCGAATCGAATGGCGGTATAGTGTGGCTGCGCACAAGGGAACTGCAATTGAAGCCGGGCATATCTGTCAAAATCTCTACCTAGCATGTGAGGCAATAGGGGCTGGAACGTGTGCCATTGCCGCATATGATCAAAAAGCGCTCGATGAGTTACTCGAAGTAGATGGAAATGATGAATTTGTGGTCTATCTTGCCCCTGTGGGAAAAATCCCGCCTCAAAGCCGTTACGCCCCCAAGACATGATAGGCTGCCGGGACCGGTACATACAATAGTTGATGCATAGAATTAAATCCCCACCCACCTTGTGGATGTGGTTTGTAATGCCCCGAGTTATCGATTTTGAGATTCCAGCTGATGATATCGAACGGATAACAACGTTTTATCAAACCGTCTTTGGTTGGAAGGTTGAAAAATGGAAAGGTCCAGTCGACCATTGGTTCCTAATCACAGGTGACGATGCAGAGCCTGGGATTAATGGATCATTTGCCCAACGCGAGGAATTCCCAGAAGGAGTCACGGTCAACGTAATCGGCGTTGAAGACATCGACAAATACATCAAGCTCATCAAAACCAACAATGGCACCATCATCGGTGAAAAAATGACAATCCCCGGTGTGGGCTATTACGTGTACTTCAAAGACACTGAAGGAAACCTTATGGGGATGATGCAGTATGACTCGACGGTGAAATAATCACCTTTTGCCAGGGATGATTAATGGATCCGGTATATTCGAAGCTTCCTGAGGACTTAGAAACAGACAGACTCCTTATCAGGAAATATAAAGCGGGAGATGGAGCCGCGGTCCTTGCCTTGCTGGAACGGAATCATAATCGGCAGTTTCTCCTCCCGAATGTGGAGGAGGTTGCGAAAATCAAAGACATTGCTGCTGCAGAGGCTAACGTTCGCCAACACGCTGACGAGTGGGAGGCTCAGATAAGATTTGTTATGGGAATCTGGAGGAAGAAAGACTCCCTCTATATTGGCGAGATTTGGATCGAGCCGAATCAATGGAAAGTACCTTCCTTTGAACTCGGTTGGTTCCTTGATTCAGGAGTTCTTGGAAAAGGCTTCGCTACCGAAGCTGCAAACCGCTCTCTAACATTCATTTTCAGCAATTTACAAGCCCACAAAGTTATCGTGATTTCACGCGATACAAATTTGCGAAGTATCAAACTCGCCGAACGACTGGGGTTTAAACGCGAGGGTCATTTTCGGGAAGCACGAATCGAAAATGGAACCCGATATGGGCTTGTTTATTTTGGTCTCTTAAAATCCGAATATATCAGCTAAACCAATATGATGGAACCTGTCGTTTTCTGAATTATCAGGTTCATAAAAGATGCAAGAGCCAGGTTCATTTTCGGAATTTCCCTCCTAGCCGGTATCCAAGACCATAAATCCCCCTTCTACGGTTTTTCATTACACTCCCTTAAAAGATGGTTATGAACGTTGCCAAGGTATATTCCGTGGTTACTGAGGAAAAGTACTCTACTGCTCTTCCTTCTATTGATGGTAGCTGTTGCTCCCTCAGTATTGCAGTTTGATTCTAGTGACACCATGGCCCAATCTTCTCCTGATATGTCTCACGCTCGTGTAGCTATCTATGATGTACAACGGAATGACAACTATAGCTTCACAGCATGTACACATATGTTCCGGTGGATGAATGCCACGGTAGAACATCTCAACGGTACTGCCATCCAGCAGGGTGCTCTCCGCTATTTCGACCTTCTCGTCTTACCTGCATTCGCTCCTAGCGCCTACCAACGCGAATTAACGCCTCTGGGAAAAGAGCGTATCCGACAATTCTTAGCTACTGGCGGATCTCTGTTTAGTGTTTGTCACGGCACGGTATTTGTTGTCACCAGTTTAGGAATAATTGATGCCACTTTACACTATGTTGGTCCCTCTGGCGTTCAATGCCATGATCACCATACTGGCGAACTTAAAATTACTGAGATGCGCGTGAACCAAGCCTCCGCTGGTCCAGACCTCTCAGAAGAACCACCTTCTTACATGGTCTTCACCTCGGGAGCTTCATATTTTGAATTCCACGACAATACCAACATTATCCCAATACTGTCCTATGCTGATACCGGATTACTCGGTGTGATTGCCTTCCGATATGGGCAAGGAACTGTGTTGCTGTCTAGCCCACACCCAGAGTTCGAAGAAGGCGATGATCGAGATGGGTTGAGTCAAGATCACATTACCCACTGGCCCACATATCAGAATCTCCAAGATCCTGATTCAGAATGGAACCTGATGTATAAAGTGTCTTGCTGGCTCGTTCACAGCTCTCCCGGTGTGCCCATCGAACTATACACGGGACTTCTAGCCCTAATTGGAGGCAGCTTTGCTGTTCTCTTTGTTGTACTGCTTGTCTATGATCTTCGAAAGCGGAAACGTTGATGGATAACCCTGGCTTGTCTATACATAGAAAAATACTGAAAATCGAATAATCATTCATTCTTTGGTCGGGTCGATGATGGTTCTACAAACAAAATGGTTTATTTTGTTTACTTTCCTTCTCTTGGCTCCCTTAGCCATCAATTATGAACCAAGTGTTCTACACAATATAGATTTCCCAAGAGATTATTGGCCTACCACAGGCTGGCGTGGTGTCCAACCTGAAGTACAAGGAATGAATTCTACCCTGCTACAGGCATTCTGGCACACAATATCTTCCATTGACAATGTGCAAGGTTTTCTGCTCATTCGCAATGGGTATATTCTGTTTGAAGCTTACGCCCAGGGCATAAGTCCAAGTCAACTTTGGCGTATCTATTCATGCACAAAAAGTGTCTCCGCGGCTGCCTTTGGGCTAGCTCTAGCGGATGGATTAGTGGCTAGTGTTAACGATTCCGTTCTTGATTATTTTCCAAATCGAACTATTCAAAACCCGGATCCCTGGAAATCCACCATGTCAATATGGCATCTTCTCACCATGTCATCAGGTTTGGAACGCAGTGATTTTGGGTTGGGGGCAAAACCTGATTGGGTCCAATATCTCCTCGATTCACCCATGTCGAATGAACCCGGTAGCTTTTGGAACTATAATGGAGGCTGCAGTCATCTCCTATCAGCAATTATTTCGGAAACAACAGGGTTGTCAATGGAAACCCTTGTGCATGATAGACTGTTCACTCCCATGGGCATTTCAACATACGAATGGGGTGATGATCCGCAAGGAGTCACGACAGGTATGGCGGGCCTTAGCCTGAGCTTACGTGACTTGGCAAAAATCGCTTTTCTTTATCTGAATAACGGCACATGGGGGGTCTCACAACTTCTCCCCGCTGAATGGATTGTTGAGTGCACATATCCTCACTTTGTCTTTACGTATGGGGAAGGGTATGGCTATCAGTGGTGGATTGATCTTCCCATCTCCGGTTATTCAATGAGAGGCGCAGGCGGTATGCGTGTTTTTGTACTTCCCCAAGAGGATCTTGTTCTTGCCTTTGGTGCCGCCCCCTATAGCTCAGAAGAATACTATGCATATTTCGATGAGTTCATCTACCCGGCAATAATTGGTAATTCAGTTAGTCTTCCTACATCGAGATGGGACCAGCTATTTCCTTTCATGTTGGGATTTACGATTCTGGGTATTTCTGTCGTTATTGTACTTCTACTTTGGAGGCTTAGAACCCATTAGCGTGTTTTATGGTGGTTTCAGTATCTCGGAATGAATTGAGGGTACCTTCCGATGTGCAAAAACCTTTTTCTGTGGCGTTTCCAAACTTTGACTTAAGCCAAGTAACAACTTCGTAAACTATAGCTCTGTCTGCATGGAAGGTGACTCATCATCCCTCGGGGCCTCGTCGTTAGTCAATGGGATACCAAAGAAGGACTAAAGATACTATCCAAGTATCCTGGTTCATTGGAATTTGAGGTCACCGACATGTCGATGATGTATTATGGCAGTGCCCCTCAGGACCTAGGAACCACATTTCAAATTTTTCCTACCAAAGACGTTAAGGAACGTGCAGCAGTTGTATGCACGCGTTTCATGCGAGATGGTGCTGAAGACGATATCTGTCTCTTCGTACTGCTTACAGCTGAAGAAGAGGGCTCCCCTTATGAGGAGATTCTCCTCAAGACACTGCAGCGAATAACAAAAACAAGCGGGAACCCTACAAACAGAAAACGGCGGTATCGGCAGATTCTTTCGGATAGCTACAGAAAAATTGAACGTAGGGGTGGGTCACGTGACCAATCACTATGCCCCTACGTCTATGAGCGACCCATAAAAACTGATAAAATGACGTCTTTTTGCCGTGTGGTTAAGAAACAATGCTATTTAACCATCTATGACATGCCCGGATACCCCCAATGCCCCCGTTATATTCGACGCCAACGCCAAAACCAACTTGCCAACGCTCGCCAGTTGGTCCGTGCCGGAATCCAACGCATCCTTGAAGACTACGATCAAGAACGACAAAAGTTTAAAGACACCAAATCTGGCGCCTGGGCTGAGCCAGTCCATGCTATACTCGATCGCCTGTTCGCAATTTTGGAGATAGAACCGGAAACTGAGGAATACGCTCACAACATCGTTGAATATGTCGGACAAGAAGGTCTCTTCCAAGGGCATCCACGCCCAATCATTGCTGCTTCCATTGCTTACTATAGCGCAAAACAAACCGGGGATTCAATACCCGAAAACGATATAATCGAACTCGTGGGTTGTTCACGTACCTCACTGCGTCGCAATTATCGGGAGCTCCGTAACCTCCTGAGTTCGGATGAAAAAAAGCTCCCCCATTACAAACAACGACAGCGACGCGCTACACCTCAAGAAAAAGCCATTACCCGCGCCGAATAACCAAAAGGAGAAACACTATTCCATGATTCACAACGTCTTCATCATGACCCGAGATGGCCGCCTTGCTTTCCACCGCCAATACTGGTCAGTGGAAATCTCCTCTGAAGAACGACAAGAATTTCTTGCCACCTACAAACACTTCGAATCCGAACTCGGTAGCCAAGTCGATCTGCCCATTCACGTCAAAAACATTAAATTCATCTACAAAGAAGCCGGCACTCACCTCCTCCTCGTTTTCGCCGTCGACATGAACGACGAAGACGAAAAAATCAAAGGCACACTTAAAAAAACCCAGGAACTCCTCCTTACCAAATTCGGCCACGAAATCGACGCCTACATCCAAACCCCCGTCCCCCTCGGCGAAGCCTTCAAAGGCTTTGGCGCCGAACTTGATAACGTCATCGTCACCATGCTCAAAATCTGCCTCCTCGGCCAAGGCGGGGTCGGCAAATCAACCATGCTCAAACTCCTCACCGCCGAAAGCATTCCCGGCGACTACTATCCCACCATCGCCGTCGACATCGAAACTCTCCAAGGCGTCCGCTTCGGTCCCTACGAACTCGCCGTCTGGGACTTCGCTGGCCAAGATCGCTTCCGCTCCCTCTGGAACTACTACCTCCGCAACGCCGACGCCGTCTTACTCGTCACTGACTCCACCCTCAAAAACGTCCTCGAAACCCGCGACATCCTCGAAGTTGTCCGCAAAAACTCCCCCTCCTCCATCGTCTGGGCCATCGCCAACAAACAAGACCTCCCCGGCGCCCTCGCACCCAAACTCGTCCAACGCATCCTCGGCGTGCAAGCTTACGGACTCGTCGCCATCGATCCCCGATACCGCGAAATCCTCTATAAAATCATCCTCGGTGCAGTGGCAGAAGCGACCACAGACTAGCCAGATCTCAATAATCCTCATTTTTCTTGCGAAAAATTGCAGAAAGCAACAACCGGAAACCTCGGAATACCGGAACCGACAAACAAGTTAAATACGGGAATCCAGATAGTCAAAACCGAGTGTTAACGGGTCACTTTAAAACCCATAGCTACAGAACTTATTTGAATAAACGGGAGTTTAAAAGTATGCCAAAAGGTCTAAGCATATGTCGGTGGGACGACAAGGTCGGGCTTCGTATCGTCGGGGTGTATCCTCGTAATCTTGAAGTTTCTGAAGATGATATGTTGCGGGTCTTCACTGCGCATGCGATGGGTAAACCCGAGGCGGGGTTTCTGACGATGACGCTTGAAGGAACGAATCTGGCGGTGAGTAGTTTTTACACTGGGATTCTTCGTGGCCGTGATCAGTTCTGTATCATGTTGTTTATGGAGCTGGATGAGGAGCCGCGTGCATATGAGGAGGGGTTGACGCTTGCATCGAGTGAGATTGTAGAGAATATTGGTGAGCCCGAGTTTGTGGAGTATCTGGGTGAAGTATTTGAGAAGCTGAAGCGGATGGTGGAGCTGTCGGTGGAGCAGCGGCTTGCCAAAGTCTTCGTAGATCAGGAAACCCGGTTGCTCATGCACAAATTATCTCGGGGTGGGATTTCGGCCGAAGAGCTACGGGAGTGGCTTGAGCTGCAGACCGGGAAGCACTATCCAGACTTGGGTCTGGTAACGTTGCCCTTATTGCGTAGTGGGCTAGTGGAAGAGGATTGGATTAATGCGGTATCTGATAACTGTGTCTTTATGGTCAATGACTTACTCGGGGCACGGTTTCCCCCTGAACAATCGCTAAAATTGGCCAAGAGTGGTGGTTTGAACAAACAACAGTATGCTGAATATGAGGAACAAGTGAAGCGCTTTTTCGAGGCGTATCAGTGGACCGAAGAAGATACGATTATGATTGGCCAGCTGCTGCTTGATCCTGACATCTATGATGTAACCAAGACCCTGCGACGGAAAATCGCGCATAAATCCGAGCTGGTTGGTGTCGTTGAGAAGGAAGCATCGCTAGATAACGTGTTGCGTCGGTTAGAGCAAATACAAGTGATTACGAAGATGGGCGAGAATACTGTTGAGGTGTCCGCCAACGATGATCCAGTGATTGTGTTAACCGCTGATGTGCACTTTGAGTCCTTTTTCCCTGAGTTTTTGGTGCTCCGCATTCAGGAACGCTTAGAAGCCAAGGACATTCATCCAGATATCGCGAAACGGCATCTGGAGCTGCTCAGCGAGACGTATATGCGTATGCGGGAGAAGATGAAGGAACGCAAGAAACGGAAGAAGGAAGAGGGTGAAGAAGAACTTCCCGAGATGGAAGCAGAAATGACTCCACCTCCTGAACTTGCCGAGACAGAACCTCCAGAAACCACTGAGTTACTTGAAGTTGATGAAAAAGAAGCGAAGCGCATCCAGAAGGAAGAGGAGAAGGCGCGGAAGGCTGAGGAAAAGCGCTTGGAAGAGGAAGAGAAGCAGCGGAAGGAAGAGGAGAAGCGACAGAAGAAGGAAGAAGAGCAAAAACGCAAGGAAGAGGAGAGGCGTCTAAAAGAGGAAGAGAAGCAGCGGAAGGAAGCAGAGAAACAGAAGAAGAAGGAAGAGGAAGAGACGCGGAAGGCTGAGGAAAAGCGCTTGGAAGAGGAAGAGAAGCAGCGGAAGGAAGCAGAGAAACGGAAGAAGGAAGAGAAGAAAGCGAAAAAGAAAAAGAAAGAAGAAACGGAAGCTACTTAATTCCCTATTTCACTGCTTTTCAATCAGTAAGAGTTTCCTGTCGATTTGCGGCATGAATTTCCTGTGCCGTTTTCCACGATTTTCGTACGATATGAGGAAACTCGCTATTGTTTCGAATCCAATTGATTAGAAAGTATCTCGTTTTAGGATCATTAGGATAGCCACTCCCAAAGTCACCATACTGTTTGTGGAATTCGCGAATCCGCTGATCGCGGTGAACTTTAGCGATGATTGAGGCGGCAGCAACGACTGGATATGTTGAATCTGCTTTATGTTCACTGACAATCTTTCTTGGCGTGGTTAACTGCGAAGAAATGATCCGACCATAACGTTCCGCGTTCACATCCGAAGCATCAACATATGCAACATCCCACCTGAGTCGGTTCAATACTTGTGCCATCCATTCTGCCTCTAAGATGTTCAAGCTGCGGTTCTTTTTTCGTTCAGCATCAATTCGTTTTGCACTAATTTCGAGAACCTCGACTCTGTTGGCGAGGTTGTGAACTCGATGAGCTAGCAGTTCACGACGACGAGCACTTAATGTCTTTGAATCCCGAACTCCACATTCAATAAGTGCATCTTCCTGAGATGTTGTTATTTCTACTCCGGCAATCACTAAGGGTCCAATAACAGGGCCTCGACCTGCATCGTCGACACCTGCAATATGTTGCGGCAATCCCAACACCAAATCTGCTATTCTCTTTACTCCGAAACCATTAACAATTACTCAGGCTTATTAGTTCTTACTTACTTTACTTGCGTGTGGCATCTATGACAGAGTGTAAGTATCCTGAAATCTGGCTCAGTATCCTCGATGGGAAGTTCCGGGTCTCCGCACGGTTACCTGCCCCCGCAAAGGTTCCCGAGGATTTCAAATGTATCACTCCTGAAGGGGAGACCACACCAATCTGTGTTTCACCGTTGTATGACTCCATTCACGACGCTAAGGGTCGTGCGGCAGCTCTCCAAGCGGATCTCCAAAACCAGGGCTGTAAAGTGATGTTTTTCTTCGAGCTACGACCGGCAGTTGTTGGTAATCCTCACTCTGAAGGCTAGCTGAATCGTCAGTCTTTGGTGCCTCCTTTTTCATTGACGCCTGCATCTGTTGTGAGCGCCGGCGGATGACTATTCGGTAAAGCACAAAGCCGACAAAGAAGATGAGGACAAATGCCAGAATAATCGTTTCAAAGAAATCGATGATACTTAGCAAGACAAATCCTAAAAGCCACCCCGAAAGACCCAGAACAAAATACCGTGGTAAGCAACCCAAGAACGTGAGGAGTGTATAGCGTTTTGGATTCCATCGGATGGCTCCATAAAGTAGTGAAACAACTGAGAGGGGAACAATTGGCACTACACGGGCCGTGAATAGGAAGATTTCATCTCGTGAAGACTTCTCCAAGCTCAGTCGTGTATATTCAATTTCTTCGATTGAAGAACCAAAATATTTGCCATATCGTTCGATGATAGGATAACCGCCAAAGTAAGCGATGCCATAGGCAAAAAACGATCCAATAGTGGCTGCAAGGGCCCCAACAAACATAACGCTAAATAGGATGACAAGAAGCGCCTGCACCGGATCTAACCCAATGGTTAGGATGGCTCCTGCTGCCATTGGAACAAGGGGTGAAGGAATCGGTGCGATAAAGGTCTCAATCATTACGCCGATAAACACGCCAAGAGGGCCTAAGGTATGGACCCATGAGATTAGGAGCCACATGAGCCCTTCAACCCATACATCGACAGCATGTAACCAAGCAAAGAATTGATCAATAATCAATTACAGCTTCCCTCACACACTATTGGACCTGAAGCGTTGGACTATTCGCCAGGATGTTTGCTCATAATTTCTTCCCGTGAAGGAAACTTTGGATCATCAACTAGGGCGATGGTTCCATACCGTCCTGCGGATAGTTCCATTTCCCCGCGAAACGTTTTGATGAACCCGTTTTCAACTTCAACAATGGCCCCTTCATCGATCATGTCAATATCATCGTTCCACAATGAGAGCTTGATCGTACCGGTTTCGTCACCCGCTTGTGCGGTGGCCACTCGGGCTTTACCATAGCGTGTCTCCACATCTCGAACGGGCTCCAAGGAAAGGATACGCAATCGGATGTTGACACTTCGGGATGCAGAAGTTAATTCATGGACTTTCATTTTTTCAGAACCTGCGTAATTGGAAGTTATCATGGATGTAATGAAGCACACTTTTTAAGGTTGTAGGAGGGGAGGATTTTGAGGAAAAGAAGGGGCTCTTGATGTCTAAGGCGGCTGCTAATCCAGCAACTCCATTTCAGGTCTTGGCAGAAGTTTCTGAGGCTATTATGGGAACCTCGAGTCGTTTAGAGAAAATGGATATGGCTGGGACGTTCCTAGCGAATTTATCGGTTGAGGAAACTGAAATTGGGACCTTACTCCTTATTGGTCGTCCTTTTCCACGGACTAGCCAACGGACGTTGGCTCTTGATTGGAAAGCACTCAATCAGATTCTCCAGGAGCTTCTGCATCCCCCGCGTCAATTGTTAAATGAACTCTTTGCACAATCAGGGGATATTGGCGAAGTTGTATACCAGTTGTATCTTCGCTCAGGAACTATTCGACAATCGACATTGTTTACAACGCCTTTGACAATACAAGATGTCCATTCTACTTTTACCGAAATCGCAGATGCACAAGGTTCAGGGTCCCGAAAACGAAAAACCGCATTACTCCGAGCCTTATTTACGCGGGCTAAACCGCTAGAAGCTAAGTATATCACAAAACTGCTTGTGGGGGATCAACGGATAGGTTTCAGTGCTGGAATGCTAGAAAGTGCCATTGCACGAAAGCTGAATATACCTCTGGACCTGGTTCGCCGCGCGAATATGCTTACCGGAAATATTGGTCAAGTAGCAAGGACAGCTTTCCATCAGGGTTCTGAAGGATTGAAAAATGTGAAGCTTTGTGCGTTCGTTCCATTGCTTCCTATGTTAGCTGCCCAAGCCGAAGATGTCGAAGATGCCCTAAAAATCCATGATGGAACATCAGCTTTTGAAATGAAGCTGGATGGCGCCCGTGTTCAGATTCACCTACAACGAGAAAATCACCAAACACAGATACGTATTTACAGTCGCCGATTGACCGATGTTACGACAAGTCTTCCTGATCTAGTAGATTTGGTTGGCAATCAGGTTAGTTTGCAAAGTTGTATCCTTGAAGGAGAGGTGCTTGCAGAGGGGCCAGATGGACGTCCACATCCCTTTCAACATCTAATGCGACGGTTCCGGCGAGTTAGGAAAGTTGAAGAAATGATTGCTGAGATCCCTGTAACCTTGTACTTGTTTGACCTGTTAATGGAAGAAGGGAATGTCCTCATCGATTCACCGTATCAATCCCGACGGGAGCTCCTTGAGAAAGTTAGTGGGGCAATTCCATTGGTAGAACAACTCGTGACCTCCGATTCCAATAAAGCCCAATCCTTTTTTGAGAAAGCCATCGAGGCTGGCCATGAGGGTCTAGTTGCGAAACGTCTGGACAGTAGGTATCAGCCAGGTATACGAGGAAAGGCTTGGTTAAAGGTTAAACAAAGTATGGAGACCCTTGACCTGGTGATTATTGCAGCTGAATGGGGGACTGGGCGACGGCATAAATGGCTAAGTGATTATCACCTTGCCGCGCAGGATCCTGAAACTGGAGAGTTTCACATGCTTGGGAAAACCTTCAAGGGACTAACAGATGCAGAATTTGTGGAGATTACCCAACGTCTCTTGGATCTTAAGATTGAACAACGTGGTGGAGTTGTCAAAGTACATCCACGGATTGTGGTTGAAGTTGAATATGATGAGATTCAAAAAAGTCCTACGTACAAGTCCGGCATGGCGCTTCGCTTCGCACGAATTAAACGGCTACGGTACGATAAAGATCCGAATGAAGCTGACACCATCCACCGGGTACAAGAACTCTACAATTCTCAGTTCCACCGGAAGGCTGCGACCAACCGGGTTGGTCGCACCGAATAGCGTTGTTTTATACAATCTAGGTTCTCAACTTCGAAGACGAATTTCCTCCGATGCGGAAACCCACCGTGGTCCTAGCGTTTGATTGAATAATGCAATGTAACTTGCTTGGTCGCTGACGACAGCAACGATTTCCCCTTGATTTCCATAAGTGGGTGCGATGAGAACTTCTTCTCCATCCCTGGATCCACCGTAGAACTCCATGTTCGGGTTATCCCAGATTCGAATATTCCCTTGTTGTAAGAGCTTCTGAGCACTAGCCAGCTGTTTTTCTCTATCCAACGTGGTAATTATATGTACACGGCTTTGTGGTTGAATCTTACTCAGCTCAGTTACCGGCACCTCATCAAACGAGGGATATACCAAGGTGATTGTTTCGTCAATTCTTCGCAACATATCCAACAAATGGTTTTGAATCCCTTCGCACGTAACAATACGCCAAGTTCGTTCAGCCTCAGCGGGTTCTAGTTTTGTAAGTGTATCCCATAGACCGATGAGAATTTCTTCCGTTTGACTTGCCTGTGTTCGCAAGCGGTCTAGAGTTGGCTCAGTTTGTGTCGAGAAGAGCTGCAGCGAATTTACGGCTGTTGTCTCGGCGGTCTTAGCTCGTGTAGTAATTTCTTTTTCCAGAGTCTGATATTCTAATTTCAGAGTTTGGCGTTCTTTGCTCAGGGTACGACTAATACGCCTACCTGTTTGCTGAGTTTGAGTCATTAGCCCATCTTTAACGTTCTCTAGTGTCTGAGTGATGGATGCAACAAAGGATTTGTTCTTTTGCTGAAGATCAGTTGATGCTGTGCCTTTCAAACTTTGTAGGCTTTCCTTCGTTCGGCGGATACTATCCTGTATTGCTCGCTTTAATCGAGAATCGGTTAAACCTATCGATTTGGTTTGGCTTTGCAGAGTCTTTTCAGCTTCCTCTCCTATCTCAGTTCTAAGGGTTTGATCCGTTTCTTCTATTAGTGTCCTTGAATTCGAGTGAATTTTTATGAGTTCGGCTTGAACGTTCATCAACGCAGATGTTACTGATTCTTGGAGACTATCTGAGGTTGTAGTTACGCTATCTCTAATGGCTGACAGAGTTTCGCCTAGTTGAGTGATCAGGGCTTGATTTTTTGCCTTCTGTGTTTCGAGTTGTGCTTGAATGGCTTGTTCTTTTTTGTTCACTGTCGTGTTAAGAGTGGTATCTAAGGCAGTAGTGATTTCGGTCTGGTCTTGGTCAAGTGCTTCTCTTCCTTCATCTCGTACACGATTCAGTTTATCTAGCAGTTGGACCTGAATTTGTTGTGTTTTCTTGGCTAGTGATTGAAACGTTGAGCTAATATCCTGATTCAACACCTGCTGTTGAGCGTTAATCGTGTTGAGTAGGTTCACTTTGCTGGTATCAGTTTCTTTGGTAATTTCTGTATCAATAGTGTCAGTGGCTTTTCCGATTTGCTCAACTAATTTCGAGGTAATGGTTTGTAGTTGTTCTAGCTCTTGTTGTAATGTTGAAGTATACTTGTCTAGTTCTTTCGAGAGAGTGAGTGCAAATTCTTCAAAGTGGTGGTCTGTGTTAGCTCTTTGCTCTTCGATGCGATTTACGTAATTTTGCCCGCTCTCTTCGATGATGCCTTGCATTTTTGGTATTTGCGTTTCCGAGAACTCAACCAGTTGTGTTAGGATTCGATCCACTCCCTCGTTTAGGACCACTCCTTGTTTGTGGATTAGATCTTGGATATTTTTCTTGAGGTTCTCAACTCGTTCTTCCTGGGTTGCTAACTCAGTTTGGACGTTCTCTACAAAGGCATTGGTGATTTTTCGGGTGGTTGCATAGTGTGAGGTCGTCGTGGCATCAATTTCTCCAGCCATGCTTTCGATTTTTTCTGTCGTTGTAGCCTTTCGTGCCACTATATCAGTATTCAATGTTTCAAGGAGGGTTTGAGCTTCTTGAAGCTGCGCGATGCAGTCCTCCTGCAATTCGGTGAAACTTTGTGTGATTTGCTCGTTGATTGCACTTTTTTCTCGATCAAAGGTTTGAACCGTAGCTGACAATAGCTTGTTTGAGTCATCTTCGAAATTCGTCAGGGTCGTGTTGACGTTCATGGTGGTCTGGTCGACTGCAGAGCCGGTAGCCGTGTTTAGAGCTGTGAGGTTACCCACTACGACAGAGGAATATTCCTCAATGATTTTTGTCAGAGGTAACCAGTACTTTTCAATGAGAGTTCGACTGTTTGCGTCAGCATTTTTGGTTGTCTCGGCAAGAACGGTTTTTGTTTCATCAATTACAGTGTTGATTGTTGGACTTTCAGAGGTTGAATACTCATGGATTCTGGGTTGCATTTGAGTGCGGAGTTGCTTATCTAATGCAGTTTGATAGGCTGCCTCTGCTTTTTCTATCACGGTTGTCTGTTCTGCCGCAATTTTTGTTCGATAGAGCCTTAACACTTCTATGCAAGTTTTTTGGAGCAGGCTATTTATCTGTGATTTCAAGCTCCCTACATAACTTGTCTCTATCATTTCTTTAAACAAATCTTGAAATTTAGTGGTGATATTTTTTGTATTAGTCATGTGTTGACGTTCTATGGCTGATTGGTATTCAGTGAAAATTGCCAGGAGATTCGATACTTGTTCGTTTAGGTTTTCCTTGGGCTCTTTCTTGAATTGGGTTTCTGATAACTTTTCTAGATTGGTCGCTGTTGAGTCGATAATCTCTGTAACTTTAGCTTCTTGGTTGGTCTGTTTTTCTAGTTGAGAGATAAGAGTTTGAAAGGTTGATTCGAGCTCTTCATCGAGTTTATCACGAATAGCCTTTGAACGTCTAGCTACAATTGGTGCGAGCGATGTCTTGATCTTTTTGTGTGTTGTCTGGATTATCTTGCTGATTTGTTCTTCACGGCTTATCTGTTTTGAAATCTTGGTTTTGCATTTGCTTAAAACAGGTTTTAGTTTACTTATGAACGATTTCGCGAGCATCTCGTTGTGTTTGGAGATTTGCTGCTCGAATACTTCGATCAACTCATCTTGTGCTAGATTTAATGCAGTTTCCGATTGTGAATCCTGCAGTGTTTGTTGACCTGCGAGGAAGTCTTGGAGACTCGCCGAAACATCGTCTATTTGTTTGCTAAAAGCCTTTGTAATCCCTGTATCAATGGTTTCGAGTTCTGATGCAGTGAGTTGCTTCAGGATTGCAGACTCTGTTGCTGATAAGGCTTCAGTTTCTAGAGCGGTTGCATTTTTTTGAAAAGTAGTTTGGTAGGAATCCAGTGCTGAGAGGCCATAGACTGGGATGTTTTCTAACATGAGGGTGTTGAAGTCATTCAAAGTGTTTTGGTGTCGTTTGGTAAGCTGAGCTGCCAATGAATTCATGGCGAGAGTGATCGCATTATCACGAGTCGATTGTAGCCTTGTGAATGCAGGTTGGTATTTTTCAATTGCCGTTTCGATTTTTAGAATTTGTTCGGCACGGAACTTATCAGCTGTACTTTCAATTCCATCAGAATATTGCCTAACGATACCTTCAAGCTTGGTAAATTCTTGCTGTAATTCTTTAGTTGTTTCCTTAATTGTGTTTTTCATTGCTGCTTGGAAGGTTTTCACTTGTTTTAGACTGCCCTCTTGTTCTTTCGTGGCTTTTGCCAGGTTCTCTTGCGCTGACTGATTTATGGTGTCTTGTGCCTGGAGTAATCGGGTGTCAGTGCGCTCCTTGATTTGGACTTCAGTTTCTTCGAGGGCTTTAAGAGTGGCGTTCGCCTCGTTTTTGAGAAGTTTTTGCATTTGTTTGCCAAGGGCCTGATATTGGGCTTCTAATGAATCCACATTGGACTGAAAATTCGATAGAAATGTCTGGGCTGTTTTCTGTATTATAGCCAATCGGCGCTTGAGTCGTCGTCCAACTTGATCAGCAATTGATTTGAAATTTTCCGTAAGCTTGGTTTTCTGTGACTTACCTTCTTCAATGAGTGCCTGTAATAGGTTCTGGACTTCGAGAAGCCTTGCTACGTAGGTATCTTGCATTTCAGTGGCTAAATCTTGGCTTGTGCTGTCCAGCAGCTGATTTTGTTCAGTTTTTACTTGCTCGATTAATTTCGATGTTGTAGTTTTGATTTTAGAGAATTGTGAAAAATTCAGTGATGAGGGAGGCCATTGTGCAATGGTCGTTTCAGCTTCTTTGTGGAGTTGTCGTAACTCGGAACTAGCGTGCTGTTGAGTTTTCTCTAAATCTTGAAACAGCGTTTCAATACTTTTTATTGAGTCTTCACACCCTGATTTTATTTTTGTATTCATTGTTGCAGCAGCTGTATCCCTCTCCTGAATTAGTTGCTGATTTTCCTTTTGAACGGTTTTTTCGAGGTCCATAATTGCATTGTCCAAAGCCTGTGTCTGCTGTGCCCACATATCTTGTATTTGAGATGAGAGCTCCTGATGGTGTTTCGTCAAAATCTGTTTGGTTTCCTTTTGTAAAGCAGCTAATACTCCTTGTGTCTCTTGAGTGTGGGTTGTAATTTCATCTGTAACGGTATTCGCAGTATCCTCGATGATATCCGTGGTTTCTACTTTCTGTGAAGTGACTTCAGACGCAACGCTTTTCATGCTAAAATCAATGTTACGGTCGAAAAGGGCCTTTGCGTCATCTAACCAGGTTGTAATTTGCTGGGTACTTCCAGAGGTTTGATCTAAGAGTTGTTCCAATGTGGAGCTAATCCATTGGTTCGTTTCTTCTTGGTGGGCACTCATTGCCTTTGATGCATCATCTAAGGCGAGTTGTTGATCGGCATCTAGTTGGGTGCTTCCCTTATCAATGAGGGTGCTGAGCGCCTGTTGGATTGATGTAGTATGTTCAGAGATATCATTCACATTCTCCGTTGTAAGGTTATCCAAGGATTTCTGCAGGTTTTCAGCAACATTGCTTAAAACAATGTTAGTAGCCATTGCCGCTTCGTTTAACGCAATTCCCTGCCGTTCGTTCAGGTTCTCTAAGGCGCTGCGAGTCTGCCTTGTCATTGTTTGTAGCTCATCATGGATTTCGCTCAACGTTTGTGTCTGGAGTTTTTGCAATTCTTTCCAAGATTTTTCAGTGTCTTTAGTGAACGATTGAACTTCATCAGCAAGCTCCTTGTAGGGTGCAAATGCTCGGTAGCGTGTGACAACACCGGGTAGGGGCTTGATTAGCTGCTTTTCTTCAAGGGTTTTAATGGTGCTTTTTATCTTGGTCATCGGGATACCCGAATAGTTGCTGATCTCATCTGCAGTCAACTGACCCAATACCAACAAGACGGTATAAGCACGACTTTGAGACTCCGTGAGCTTAAACGGCATCTGCAACGCTGTTAATAACTCAGACGAAATCTCAATGGAGGCTGCACTTTGATCAGCACTTTCTTCCTTTTTTAAAGCAGCTGGAGGTTTCTCATCATTTGGGGTCATTTTGGTTCACTTCAATTCTGATTCGGTCTCTCACGTAGGACGTCAAATCACTGATTTTCTACGACGTTAATTGATTCTCCTCACCGGCTATAAGGATGACGTGTTATGATATGCCGAGTTCTAGATTTTTTCTTTCAATAACTGTTCTTGAGCAGCAAGGACTCCGGATCCAAGGGGGAATTCGTATCCCAAGCGCTTTAACACGACCTCAATTATAGCCAAGGTGGATAGTACATCGCGTTCCGTGCAGATATTCATATGGTTGGTTCGCCAAATCTTACCTTTCACGGGACCCTGTCCACCCGCTATTAATATCCCTAGATTTTGAAGCTGACCACGGAATTCCTTGTCAGTGATTCCAGAGGGATACTTCACTGCTGTGACTGTATTCGAATAGTGGGCTGGGTCCGCTAGTAAATCTAATCCGCTGCCCAAATAACCAGCGCGGGTGATTCGTCCCAGTCGATGATGTCGCTCGACACGATTCTCATAGCCTTCTTCAAACATAATCTTGAGCGATTCGTTAAGGCCGTACATGAGGCTAATTGCTGACGTGAACGGTGAGTCACCGAACCCATCATAGCGTTTTTTAGCCATCAACAAATTCAGGTAAAAGGTGGGGCTTGGCTGTTTTCGTCCTCCGATTTTTTGCCATGCGCGTGAGCCAACCCAGACGACGCCTAGCCCAGGGGGAACTCCAAGGCATTTCTGGCTTCCGGTGACCAACATATCAAAATTCCATTTATCGGGAAAGACATAATCTCCACCTACCGACGTAATTCCGTCGACGAGGAAGAGGCGGTCATAATCACGAACGATTTGTCCTACCTCTTTTGCAGGATTCAATACACCTGTAGATGTCTCATTATGACACATCGTAACGATACGAATAGAGGCATCGGAGGCCAGAGCTTCGCGCACCCTTTCAGGATCAACTGCTTGCCCATAAGTATACTCTTGAATGACAGGCGTTCCACCAAAGGCGGTGGTCAACTCGGACCAGCGTTCGCTGAACTTCCCGTTTACTAGGTTTAGGACTTTTTCACCGGGTTCCAAGGTATTTGCGATTGCAGCTTCCATTGCAGCTGTACCTGATCCAGTGAAGACCAAAACGTCCTGTTCAGTTTGCAATAGTCGCTGAAGAAGCGATACGGTTTCTTTGTACAGGTTTTGATATTCAGGAGTTCGATGACCGAAAATTACCCGTGACATAGCTCGGTAGACGCGCGGATGAATAGGGACTGGTCCCGGAATCATTAAATTTGTAAGTTCTTCGTCGTACATGCTTTTCCAGCACCTGCTAGCTCTGTGCCTTTGCAGAACGTTGTAGGTTAAAAGGCTTTCACATAAAACGGCGTAAGAGGTCACGCTGGAAAGTGTCGGTACTTTAGATAAGTTAACGCTTCATAGAAGTACTTACCACCAAAAACGCCGCTCGTTTTGAGTCCACCGAGATGAGGGAAGAAGGTATCGAAATGAAGATGGTCTGTGTTAATTGTAACTCCTGGGGCTTCAATTTCATCAAAGAATCGTTGCCAAATTTCCGGTTCTTCACTATAGACCGATGTACGAATCCCATAAGGGGTGTTGTTGGCTTGGGTAATGGCTTGGTCAAAACTCCGAATCTTCATGACAGGTAAGACTGGCCCAAAGGTTTCTTGATACCACATCTGGCAGTCTAACGGTACGTCTCGGAGCACGGTGGGTTTGTAAAACAAGCCAGCAGCATCTCGGTCGCCATGGACATCAATACGATATCCACCGCATTCGAGTTTTGCTCCCTTCTTTACCGCCTCTTGTGTCATATCGATGAGTTGATACAAGGCCCGGCTTCCCACGATGGGCAAATCGGTATCTGAAGCTGCAGGATAACCTACTTTCAGCTTCTCGCTTTCTTGTACCAATGCATCAACGAATTCATCATAGATAGCCTCATGCAGGAACAACCGCTTCGCTGCTAGGCAAATCTGCCCGGACCCAAAGAACCGTGCACGGGATACAAAAGCTGCGGTTTTTTCAATGTCGACATCCTTCCAGACGAGACTAGCGCCACTACCCGCAAGCTCTGGTACAAAGTGCATTCCCCGTTGAATTGCCTGAGCCATTAATCCAAGACCGACCAGAGAATCACCATAATATACCATCGCATTCAACGGAGCTGTGTTAACCATGTAGTGGGCAATAGGACGAGCGGGTCCAATTACTGCTTGAAAGGCGCTCGTTGGAAAGTCTAATGTCTCCATGGCATCGCGAAGGACATAGGTGAGTTCCATGTTCGTGAGTGGCATTCGCGTTGGAGTGCGGGTTACATTAGCGTTTCCAGCATAATAGGAGCTCAGAATTGCTGTAAATCCTAAGCCCAAAGCAGCGTTATAGGGGGGAAAAATGCCCACAGCACCAAAGGGATAACGCGTGAGGATTGTTCTTTCCCCCTCCACAGAGCAGGGGATCTCCTTTGGTCCCAGCCGGTCCGTAATAAAATCTGCTTTTTCTTGGCAAAGCGTTTCGAAGGCCTTGGTAGTCTGCCAATCAAAAAGTTTGACTGGTGTGCCTTCGGCAACAGCTATGGTTTTAAATGCGTCATAGTGGTTCCACATGAGGCTGTGTAAGGTGAGGATACTCTTCATCCGCTCTTCAAGAGTCAATCCTTTACCCCTTTCATTCAATTCGCGATGCATTAATTGGCGAATTTGTGCCGCTTCCTGACAAGCAATTGTGGCTTCCTTCACGCCTCCAACGGCATATTCGGCAAATTGGATTTCGTTGATTTCATCGGTTGTAGCCTTGGGATAGCCATGGACCCGAATGTAGTCTTTGAGCAATCGGATTTCTGGTGTCTTTTCTGGTAATTGTCCACTGAAATAGCGGGCGGCAAAACGACTAACTGACCCTTGACCTGCTAAAGCCATAGCAAAAAGAATACGTGGATCTCCAATCGCCTTATTCATATTCGGAAAGCTACGGATCTGTCCTTCATTTGGTTTAGTAATTTCACCTTTGATGAGATGCCCAAAGAAACGCAACCTTCAACGCCTACGAATATTTACGTGCTGATTCAGGTATCAAAACAACTGGTTGTAATACTTATTCTTATTCCATTCACACCAACCACGAATAGTCGAACAAGATTAATCCTAAAACTCTCTATACTATCTGGCTGGATACAAAAAAAGGAGACCTTTCAATGATTGTTATCAATGATGATGAATTGCTCTACACCCCTGATGAATTGGCGTTTCGTCAACAAACCCGGGATTTCATCGAAAAGAAGATACTACCAATCCGTGAGCAAATTGAGGAAAGAAAATGCGATTTCAGAAAGTTCTTCAAACTTCTCGCCGGGGCTGGATTAGCTGGTCTACTTATTCCTGAGGAATATGGTGGGTCCGATAAACCGTTCATGTACCAATTGATTGCAGGTGAAGAGCTCTCTGTTGTTTCCCCATCGGCTACGATGATGTTCGGTGCCAGTTGCACTCTCAGTGCTATTCCAATTCTTCGATTTGGTTCTGAGGCGCAGAAACGGAAGTACCTTGTTCCTATAGCGAAAGGGGAAAAAATCGGGGCTTTGGCTATTACTGAACCTGCGGTAGGTAGTGATACGGCAGGTATGGAAACCAATGCCAAGTGGAGTGAGAAAGATCAATGTTGGATTCTAAATGGGGAAAAACGCTACATCTCTAACGGCAGTATAGCTGATCAAATTGTCGTTTTTGCTGTCACAGATCCAACTGTAGATAATAAAAGTGGGATGTCTGCCTTCATTATCGAAACCGCTTGGAAAGGATTCTCCGTTGAACGGGACTTCACCCTCATGGGTCGGGGTGGTGTATATGTTTCGCAAATTAAATTTGACAACATAAAAATTCCCAAAGAAAACCTCTTGGGAAAACGTAATCAAGGGTTTCTCATTCTCATGGACGAATTAGATTCAGAGCGCATCGGTATCGCTGCAGAGGCCCTTGGCTGCATGCGAAAGCCCTTCGAAATCGCCGTTGAGTATTCTCAACAACGCATTCAATTTGATCAACCGATTTCACGTTTTGAAGGCGTTTCATTTAAGATTGCAGATATGGCTTTGCAGATGCGGGCTGCACGACTCTTGACGATCTCTGCAGGCAGAATGGTGGATAAAGGACTTCCCTGCACCAAGGAAGCTACAATGGCAAAGTTACATGCAACTGAGGCTGCAGTTAAAGTCTGTGATTTAGCAATCCAAATCTGTGGGGGTGCGGGATACGTCAAAGATTACTATCCACTTGAGCAATATTATCGTGATGCCCGATTGGGTACTATTGGAGGGGGCACCTCGGAAATCATGCGGTTTCTCATTCAACGCGAAATCTATATCGAACATAAGCGTGGAGACGTGTCAAAATCTGTCATCTCAAAACTTGAATCGATTGATTTCGATACTCTCATGGCCGCTATCCCCAACGGCTTTCGTGCTGATCGGGCTCAGGGGGTCTCTGCGAAGATTCAATTCGTTTTCGGAGATGAGGCTCCGTGGTTACTGTCCATCGATAACCAAGAGTGTCGAATAGAGAAAAAAGAAATTTCGAAACCCACTATGGTGGTGAAGACTGATTCAACGACATGGCGGAAGATTCTCCTTGGGCAACTTGATGCTATGCAGGCTTTGATGGTGAAACAGGTTAGCATCGATACTGAGGATATGGACTTGCTGCTGAAATTTGCCCGAATGTTTCGGTTCACTCCTCAAATACTCGAAGGGGTGCAAACTGTGATCCCACCAACAAAAAAGGCTGAGAAAGAGTTCGTATTAGGGAAAAGTTTGGATGAAATCAAGATTGGAGAAAAAGCTCAAGGATCGATGAAGGTCACTGACGAGCACATCGAATGGTACGCGAAAATGTCTGGTGATTATAATCCATTGCACATGGATGATGAGTATGCAGCCACGACGATGTTCGGGCGTCGTATTGCGCATGGTCCAGTTGGAGGCGCTTTGGTTGCTCGAGTAATTGGTATGCAATTACCGGGCTTGGGCACCCTTGCCTTTAACATGAAAGTGAATTTCACGGCACCAGTCTTTCCTGGTGATGAAATCACGGCTACAGTCGAGGTTACAGAAAAAGTTCCGGAAAAGAACCTCCTCCGTCTCAGTTTTACAGTGACCAACCAAAATGGTCTCGAAGTCATGAATGGCTATGCTAATGTCCTTCCACCAGTGAAGAAATAGTGGGAAGGTTTAACCTTAGTTTCTGGTAATCTATATGATGAAAATGCAGTTGAACTTCGATTATCTCAGGTAGACTCAATCATCGGGGAACTCTTCGTGAAGCATTATGATGTAATAATTGTTGGTGCAGGACCTGCGGGATCAATGGTGGCTTATAACTGCGCGAAGGCAGGTCTCCAAACCCTGTTAATCGATAAAGCCCGGTTTCCACGGGACAAACCATGTGGTGGAGCCGTTTCTGTCCGCTCACTCAAGGCTCTCCAACTGGTAGGTATTAAGATTCCCAAAACTGTCATTGAACAGAAAATCCATGGGCTGCAATTCATGGGACCTGAGCTACAGCCCTTCGAGTATCGTTCGAAGCACCTCATCGCCTATACTGTCAAGCGTAGTAAATTTGATGATTACTTAGCGAACCAGGCGGTTCTCGCGGGCGCTCAATTTGAACAGGAATGCACTTTGAATGATCTCGAACAGTCTCAGGACTATGTACGGTGCCTGACAAAGAAAGGTCAGTTTGTAGGACGCCTTGTCATTGGGGCGGATGGGGCTACATCAATCGTTGGCCGTAGAATCGGTCTCCGAAAACCTATGCCCGCAAGGGAAGTTGGAATCGCCATCGAAGTTGACACACCTATTAATGAAATCCTTTGGAATCAAGGTCTCGACCCTTCTATCATCCTATTGTGGCCTCTCAATATCCCCTACGGATATTTCTGGATGTTTCCACGAAAACGCAGTCTATCGTTCGGCGTCGGCGGAATAGCTAGGGATCTCGGCAATCTTCCAAACATGCTCCAAAGGCTAGTTCATATGTTTTGCGAACAATATGAGATACCTCCTTTCAGATTGCATAATATTCACGGGCATCAATTACCTGCATTCAGAAATCCGATTCCTCTGTCTTCTAATCGGGTTCTTTTAGCTGGTGATGCGGCTGGCTTCATTGACACCTTCAGTGGGCAGGGAATCTGCTACGCTCTTGAAGGTGGACTGATCTGTGCGCGTGCAGCGATTGAAATCATTAAACACAATCGTCCGCTTTCTGAAGTCACTTCCGATTATCAAACGAGAATTACACAACGGTTTGGCGAAGAACTCCGTTTCAGCTGGACCATCGCGAGACTCGTCCATTCTCATCTGTATGGTGGATTTCGGCTGGCTCGATTAATGCGATGGCCAGGTGCCCTGCTATTCGATATAGCCCAAGGAAAAACCGATTACTATCGCATGAAACGGAACCCTCTTGGTTTAATATACAAGCTTTTCATGTCGGAACTTAAAGCACGCTTAATATCTAACTCTTAGCATGAAGGTCTTTAACGAGCTCTTCAAGCCCTAGCTTCCGCAGAGTTGCTTCCGTTGGGATTCCGGTTGTGAGGTCCCATTCATAGAGATGATAGTACTCTTCAAGCATAGGCTCAAGATTCACCGTCTGGCCTTTACTGGGGCCTTTGGGGAAGGGTTCATCGGTGAATCGGCGAGGTAGCCGGTCATCTTTTCGCCGAATCCCTTCACGAACATTGAATGCCCGTTTCATTGTAACTAACCGAGCACCGATGTGCATCAACTCATCTACACTGTCAAAGGCAGATTCGCCTGTCACCGAAGCGAGGAGAGGCGCGAAATCCTCGACCCAGAAAATGGGTGGCCACGAACACGTATACCAACACACAATCAAACTATCACGAATAGTATACACCTTTTCAGTCACCACCGTTGCCAGCGCCTTATAGGTTTCAACATACGGATCGCAGATGTCAGGAAGCTTATCAGCGCCGAATCGTTCGGCAGCTACATCCTTGTAGGCTAGCTGGTCCATTGTAACAAGATTACGGAGATGATCAGCACCACGAGCTGCCACAGCATGACCCAACGCCATGGATCGATGCGCGCGACCATCTTGGCCAGAGATCTCCATACCCTTGACCGTCATGTCATAAGGTTCAGCAGCATCTCCCTTCTGTTTCGCAATCCGATGAGTCCCTTCAGCTGCCAAATCACCCAACCCTTTCCGATGGGCAATTTGATGCATCAACTCAATCAACGCGCCTGTGTTTCCCCAGCGAATATCTAATTTGGCGAGCTCTTCTTTTGTTAGTAACCCATGTTCTGCAAGTTCCATCAAAAATGCTGCAGTAGTTCCAGCACTGATAACATCCATTCCGTACTCATTACAAAGATGCTGGGCAACTAGAATAGTGGGAATATCATCAATTCCCACATTACTGCCCATAGCCATGATTCCCTCATACTCAGGTCCTTCGGTGATGAGCCCCTTATACGGCCCCTCTTTTACCGTGAAGGCTTTCTTACAAGCAAGACGGCAGGTTCCACAGGCACGGGTCGTGTGATAGTGGTGATCGTGAAAGGTTTCCGCTGAAATCCGATCCCAGCCCTCGAACACTCCCTCACGGTGGTTGTAGGTCGGCAATTCACCAATACTCTGTTTTGTGGCCACAAGGATTGCTGTGCCATACTTCCGCATTTCCAAGGCCTGGGGATTGGTTTGCACCCGGTCATGCCCTTCACGCCACAGGGCTTCGAATCGTTGGGGATCGGCGACCGCCACATTACCAGTTCCCCGCACTAGCATACCTTTCAGCTTCTTGTTCCCCATTATCGCGCCTAACCCAGTTCGACCAGCGGCGCGTGCTCCATCAATCATAATCGAAGCGAACCGGACCCCATTTTCGCCTGCAGGTCCAATCAGCGCTACATGACCATGGGGTTGCTTCAAATCACGCCGTATCTCTTTGGAGGTTTTCAGCGTTTTCTGGCCCCAATACGATGACCCCGAGTGAAACTCGGTATTGTCGTCAACAATTGAAAGGACCGTAGGTTCCTGTGCCTGCCCCTCAATAATAATGAAATCGTATCCGGCGAATTTAATCTCAGGACCAAGATGCCCACCCACGTGGCTTTCGGCCCAAATTCCGGTCAACGGTGATTTACTCACAACCGCCATCCGTCCAGCCGTTGGCCAGGGTGTTCCAGTCACTGGTCCTGTGCAAAAGATTAGCTTGTTTTCTGGTCCTAGAGGCTCAATTCCCTTTGCCAGCTCATTGTACAATAGATAGCTTGCATATCCTGTTCCACCAATGAAACGACGTGCAATCTCCGGTGATGTCGACTCCACTTTGACATTCTGGTCGGTCAAATCCACCCGAAGTATCTTCCCACTATACCCTTGATACACGCTAGTTACCCTCCTGTTTCGGCAACGGCAGCTCGACCTGCTTCAAAAAATACTCCAGCGCCACCATCAACGCATCAACAGCAAATTCACCCTCAACCGACGTATCCGTCAACACCAACGCCTTTGTCGGACAATACCGGACACACTGTGGATCCCCATCACACAGGTCACACTTCAACGGCATCTCCGCCTCATCATCCAAGCGAATCGCCAATTTGTCCTCCGGATCAATCGCCTCGCCACCAATCACACAGGCCCGAACACAAGCCCCACACTGAATACACAGCTCACGGTCCACCACCACTGCCGTAGTTTCTGGATCCCGTGAAATCGCATCTTGGGGACACGCCTCCATGCAGGGCGCATCCGCACACTGCTGACACACAATCGGAACATCCTGCACCGTCTCATCAAAAGATACGACCTGAATCCGCGCCTTACTCGGTTGAACCACGCCCTCATGGGCGACACTGCACACCAGCTCACACACCCGACACCCCGTACACCGAGTCGGCACCACGGCAACATGCAACACTATCACATCACCAACTAGCTCAAAACAGGCAGAAACACACCAAAAAAACTTGTGAATCAACCTCGATAAATCCGACCCAAATGGCTTATCACCGAACAGTTTTTTTATTCTCACACTTATCTGACACGTGAACAAACGGACCATGCGGAAGCGCGCAACGTGGAAGACGAAGGCATCATGCTCAAACTCGTCGTCGCCGGTGAAGGCGGCGTCGGCAAAACCACCATGATACGACGCTACGTCGAAGGTGTCTATCATGATTCCATTTTAACTGTTGGTACAGCCTTCGCAGCCAAACGAATTGTTATTAATGATGGCCACGGACCCACACCAATCAAGGCTCAGATCTGGGATTTTGGGGGGGAAAAGCGGTTTCGTTTTTTGTTACCGAAGTTTTGTTTTGGGGCGCGTGGGGCGATGTTGTGTTTTGATTTGAATCGGTTTAGTACGTTTTTGAAGTTGGATGAGTGGCTGAGCTTGGTGCGTGATAATACAGATAATATCCCGATTGTGTTGGTTGGAATGAAGGCGGATTTGCATCGGGCGGTGGATCAGAAGGAAGTGATCCAATTTGCGAAGACGAATGGGTTTAAAGCGTATTTTGAGACCAGCGCGAAGGATGATGTGAATGTGACGCCCGCGTTTGAGTACATTGCGAAGGAGATGCTGAGTTATATTCGTCGGCGTGTAACAAAATCCTCTTAACCGGTACCGTTATTCTCCTGTTGTTGTTTGCTGTATTTGGTGGGACTTAGTGTGACTGATAAAGTGCTGAAAACGTTCGGAAAAACCCATTATGTGGCGGAGTTGGATACCTCCAAGGAGGGTGTATCTGTGACGCTGACAGGGTGGGTGCATCGGAAACGTGAGCATGGTGGCGTTATCTTTATTATTGTGCGTGATCCGACCGGTATCATCCAAGCTGCAGGGCACCGTGAACAGGCACCGGATGCCTTTGAGGCGATGCAGGCGGTGACGTTGGAATCATCCATTATTGTGACGGGAACGATTGTGGTGGATAAACGCGCGCCGACGGGTATTGAGTTAAAGGTGACAGGGTTTAAAGTGGTAAATCTTGCTGACTCGGAGTGGCCGCTTGAAAAGGATGCGGGTGAAGCTTTCCTGTATGATAAGCGGCATCTGTATTTGCGGAGTCCCAGCCAAACGTCGATTATGCAGATTAAGGCGGGGATGAGTCGTGCAGCGCATCAGTTCTTTGATGGGGAAGGGTTTACCGAAATCTTTCCACCAGTGATGGTGGGTGCCAGTGTTGAAGGCGGTGCAACACTATTTCCGTTCAAGTATTTTGGTACAACCGCGTATCTGAGTCAGAGTGCGCAATTGTACGAAGAGGCGGCGATTTGTGCATTGGAGAAAGTGTATCTCCTTTCTCCGAGTTTCCGCGCGGAAAAACATCGCACCCGCCGGCATTTAACCGAATATTGGCATTTGGAGGCTGAGATTCTCTTTGGCACTCACGAGGATATTATGGGCGTCGAAGAACGCTTAGTTCACGCTTTAGTGTCTTACATTGTAGAGCAGTTTCAACCTCAATTAGACGTTCTGAAGGTGAAAGTGCGACTGCCGAAACTACCTTTTAGGCGGGTTTCCTACGATGAAGCGATTACCATAGCGGAAAAACAAGGATTCAAGGTTCCCTGGGGAGAAGATCTAGGCACTGAGGCAGAACGCGCTGTTTCCAAGCAGTTCAAGGATCCTTTCTTCATCACGGGATATCCCACATCAGCGCGATCGTTCTATCACATGCCAGATCCTGATCGTCCAGAGATTACGCTCAGCAGTGATTTGATTGCGCCCGAAGGCTTTGGCGAGTTGACCAGTGGAGGTCAACGGATCCATAATTTGGATTTGCTGCTTAAGCGGATTAAGGATGAGAAACTTGATCCTTCGGCATATGATTGGTATCTAGAGCTTCGGAAATTCGGGCTTCCACCTCATTCTGGGTTTGGGATGGGGTTAGAGCGATTTTTGGTGTGGTTGTTAAAATTGAAGCATATTCGTGAAGCGTGTCTATTCCCGCGCACGCCCAGTCGTATTCAACCATGAAATGCCATAAGGAAAATCTTTATTCAGGGAAACGGAACGTCGAGGCAAGCTTAAAGAGATGAATCCGTTCTAGTAACCAGCTCGGATATCCAGGTGCCTTAGATGGTAGTTCACGCTGTATGGGTAATTGATACTAGCGGCATTCCCCTCTACCACAAGGCATACTCCCCTCTCGAATTTGATCCTACCCTATTTAGCAGCTTTTTCTCGTCTCTTGTCCATTTCCAAAGTGAGATGATGGGGCGCCAACTGCAAGATATTACCTTTGAAGACCTTTCATTCAGTTACATCGTCGACGCAGGAACTGTTTTTTTAGCTTGTGTCAAAAAGGATGCAACCACAGAGAAGTTGCTTGAATCGCTCCGTGATGCCTTCTTCAAAATCTTCAAAGATGAGATCATCCTGCTCAGCACCTTACTCCGAACCAGTCCACGTGCTCGAGAGTTACTTCGCCGCTTCGAATTGGAAGTGGATAAACTCGTTGGGTTTACTCCACAGAAAGAACCTATTCCTGTTCGGATCACTGCTATTCCTCGTTTGCTCCATAAAGATTCAGCAATCCGGCAAGATCTTCTTCGACGCTTCGGTATGAGTTCGTTACTAGTTATTATTCTATCCGATGGCAAACACCGGAATATTGACATTGCTGAGGCTCTTGACATTCCTATACAAGAGGTTGAAGAAATCGTTCGGCATGCACAACGCCGCGGTTATCTGAAGATTGTGTCCGCCTATGATGTTGCTGAACCGACTCTCGAGTCTCCTTTTCCTGATTATGAGGATGTCTCCTCATAGCTTCGACGTGGGTCTTCAGCTTTGAATTTCGATAGACAGGTCTTCTCATAGCAATGAGAACAAGAATAATCACTTTGCTCCCATCGAGCACGGAATAAATCGAGGTAGACTGCCTTCAGCCAATGGGCAGTTGAATATTCTACCACATCATCCAACCCGGCTAACCCTCTTTCAGTAAGGGATGCTGTTCCCCGCCACACCCCTGCGTCATCGACCAGAATGCCATTGAAATGAAGGTGTGAACAAAGTTTGAATTCCACTCCACTATTAGCAAGGGTTTGCAGCGCATCTGCTTGTTTCCACCGGTCCACTCCTTCAATTTGAGCTGGCGGTGTTGTCAGAATTCGGATTCTCACTCCGGCTTCGTGCAATTCTTGTAAAATTGTCAGCAGATTAACTGCTGGTTTTTGAGCTTCAGGATCAATTAAATCGATCGCATGCAACTCGTGCGTCGCGATGAGAACTCGATATTGAGCCGATTGCAGCATTCTCAGAAGTTGTGCAGCAATATGCGGACCCCGAAGGATTTGTACTTCTGCTACACCCTCCTGGTCTGCTGCTGTCTCTGCTGCTCCTTCAGCGAGGTATTGCCGTTTCAGCTGGGTGGCGTTATTAGCATATTCAAGGCTCCGTTGCATGAGAACCCCACGAAGGGAGGAGGTATTAGCCCGATCAGCGAGAGCTCGAAGTTCTTGGGACAGCTGCATCAGAAGCTCTACGGCCTCCTGTATTTTTCCTTCCTCTTCCAGCTGTTTTGCTTCGCTGGTGCGAATCCCTATTTCCCGGAGTTCTTTGTCTAACGACACAAGTTCAGCCTCCCAAAATCAAGCCTAGGATTCGCTAGGAACCAAGACATTTAATGCTTTTCTTCTTTAATCATTGATATCTGCCGATTCACTTTAAGCCTATTCGGTAGAAAGAGGCATGAAACTACGGCGCAGATGGCTGTCTGATAGGAGGTTTTCGGTCATTCCACGGATCATTCGAAAGAGTTCACCTTATTTTGCAGTCTTAGAAGCCGACAAAGAAACCGTTAAACGACTCAACCAGATTGCGGAACGGCTGAATCCTGATAATGACCAAGAACCTATGCAATTTAAACTAGAATTTAAGAAAGCGTCCAAGCTTGAACTAAACACACTCAGACAGCTTTTTTTTGAGGTTGATTACGAGCTTTCTCCCAGCTTCCAGAAAGCCATATTGAAAGAGAAAGGTGTGGGAAAATTTGCGGAACTCAGGATCCGGAAAAGCGATTTGATACTGAAACCCATTGGCTTTTTAGAGTTGGAAGAAATCAAATCTATTCTCACATATAATGCCAAGGAAAAGCAATTTCATGCACGCATAATGGACTATTACACAATCTTGGAGTTCTTAGAAAAAAAGCAGTATCCCGTCATCACTCATTTCTCTTTAAATTTTAGGTTACCTAATGACTATGCAAATCAACTTCAGCTAGATATGGTTCTTCGAGAATATCAGGAAGATGCACTGCATCGATGGCAGGGAGCTAAAAAGCGTGGTGTTGTAGTTTTACCAACAGGGGGAGGCAAAACTATTGTTGCCTTGGAGGCAATCCGGCAGCTTGCTGAAACCACCCTAATCGTCGTTCCCACCCTTGATCTGTTGAGCCAATGGCGCGAAGCTCTCGAAGTGCTTTTGCATGTGCCTGAGGTTGGAGTGTTAGGTGGTGGAACGAAAAAGCTACAACCCATTACGGTTGCAACCTACGATTCTGCCTCACTGTTAGCTAGTCACAATGTCACTGCTTTTGGGTTCCTAATATTCGATGAAGTTCATCATCTTCCCAGCCCGACCTACCGATTATCGGCTGAACTCTCTTTGGCACCGCATAGATTAGGCTTAACTGCCACCCCAGAACGATTTGATGAACTACATCAGGATCTCGATCGTCTCGTGGGACCGACTGTTTACCGAATTGCTCCTAAACTCCTTGAAAAAAGGGGCTTCTTGGCCCCCTATGAAATTCGTCGAATCGAAATTGCGCTGAAACCCGAAGAGAAAGCCCGTTATGACTCTCACATGCGTACATTTCGTAACTATACACGGAAACTTGATGATATTGAGCCTGGCTGGCAATTTGATACTATTGTGAAACGTACCGTCTTTGATCCAGATGCGAGGGAAGCATTGTCCAATTTAGAAAAGGCCCGACGGGTGGCGCTTGAAGCTTCGGAAAAAATCGATCAGGTAGAAGCCCTACTCCAGCAACATATTGATGAAAAGATCATACTTTTCTCTCGATATACTAGAGTCGTCGAGCATCTGTCGGACCTATTTGGGCTCCCACTAATTACACATAAGACCAAAGTTTCAGAACGGGACAGAATTCTCACACTTTTCAAATCAGGTGTTTTGACAAAAATCGTAACAGGCCAAGTCCTAGATGAAGGGATAGATGTTCCTGACGCATCTGTTGGTATCATTATCTCTGGAACAGGGAGCAAGCGTGAGTTCATTCAGCGTTTGGGGCGGCTTTTACGACCGCAAAAAGAACAGGCAATTCTGTATGAACTGGTCACTGAGGCAACTTTAGAAGATGGCCACTCACGGCGAAGACAGTTTGAAGAGCAGGAACTTGATTAAACTGGCAACTGTTGTCTTTCTAGTAGCCTTTACTTTGTCCACCCATGATGAAGACAAGACCCACCAAGATGAGAATGCCCGCGCCTAGTGAAAATAGGGCTGGAACCAGAAGTTGCCCACCACTGGTCAGGTAAAACCAGCCAACAAATCCAATGGCGACGGCGATTAGAATCCCACCAATTGCTAACTCAGCATAATGGGCTTCTTCACCCGCTAATCCTGCTAAAAACAATCCGGAAAGGAAGAATAGGCCGGGTATCACAGCTAGCTGCCATGTTACAGGAGTTAAAAAGAAAATCACAAACACTTGGAGCCATGCTGCTGCACCGATCATAATACCGCCGAAAAGGGAAGGACGTGCCATGAATAACACCGTTTTTATTTGGTGAACTAGACACACAAAACTGACTATTTATCTTTTCAGGTAAGAAATGGTATAATATATTAGAATTCAAGGAGTTCTGACCGTGTCAAAAAACACGTCGCCTCGTATATCTACAAGTAAGAAAAGGAAACGAAAACCTAAACCCGCTGAAGAACAGAAGTCGAAACCATGGTCACGAGTGGCGGTCGATGCAAACTTCTTCATCCTTGCATTCGCTCAGAATCCTCAGACTCTGAATCGCTTCAAAGAGATTACCGAACGGGTGTCGTTTAAGCTCTATTCTTCCCCTCAAGTTATGAAAGAGTTACGTGGACCACTCCGGCGACAAGTCTTGAAAGTTGTTGAAGTAATTGATATCACTCAGAAGGAATTGGACTCCTACATCAATAAAGCCAAAGAGGTTGTTGAGCGTGTCCCACAAGCACCGGACCTGTCGTTACTTATCTTATTGAAAAGAATAAATGAAAAACGACTTATCAGTTCTGATTTCCAGTTACTCCAGTCACTTCGGAACCTTGAACCGGAGATAGAAGGATTGATGGGGAGTGCTTTTCTGTTACACCTCCTTGAACGTAGTTACGACAATCCTAAGGATACTGAATTTCTCGAAGAGCTTCGTGAGCGCGTTTTACATACCGAAATAAAATACAGTATAACGCGACGAAGTATGTATGATCCTACATCACGCATCAAGCTCATTGAAAACCAAGCCTTTCACGTGGTTCGATCACTTCGGGGACCCATTATCGACGAAGAAGACTTGGTGGGAATGACTGACCAAGAAGCCTTGGGCCTTTTAAATTTCCTCCAGGAACTTCGGCGTAATTATGCCAACTATGTGAATAAAATCCAAGAGCAAAATTATCGCGACGTTGTAATCGAAATAGACGAAGCTCGCGAGGAATTGTATAACCACTTGGTTCTGCTTTCGTGGGAGCTCTCAGCTACGGCTCACCGCCGCTTAATCCGGCAAATCACACCTGATTTGATTCTCCTCAACTATCTGACTGCACTGTGCTATCTGTATCTCGGTGAACGTGTGGATTTGGAGAAAGCTAAACAGGCTATTGAGGAATGCAACCGCACCCTCCTAAACGTCCGGCCCACTACATCCATCTATCGCCGTTTAATGGTGATGACCCATATTCTTCGTATCACAATCAACTTGTTGTTAGAGGATTTTGAATCTGCCACGATGTATTTTACCATCTTTTCACGGAAAGTTCAAGAATGGGGTTTTGCTAACGAACAAGCTACTGCTCAGGCATTGTATCTCGCACTCCTAGTTATTCGAGGGGAAATCACATCGACGGAATTTCCTTCAATTACAGATCCAGAAGAAGTGATTCGGTTTCTCCTCGATCTGTCCTCAATTTACTTCGCGCTCCGGCGCTTTGATGAAGCTTGGAAGTTGCTCATCCAGGTTATCCACATTATCCAATATTTTGACTTGCATCAGCTACTTGACCCAGTGCTTCAGCGAATGATTCTCATATATTACGCGGAAGGCTGCCAGCGGAACGAAGAATTTCAGCAGATTACCACAAACCTTCTCAATTGGCTGCAGGAACACGATAGAGACTCAACTTCTGTTGAGACGTTAAAAGAAGAGCTAGTGGAAATCACTGAAGCTCCTTCAGAATACTTCACAGAAAAAAGTCTCAGCTCTGACAAGCTACACCCAGATTTACAGGACTGGTTGACGGTCATTGATCGTGTCGACACTGTACTATTACAGGGAAGCATCTTGATTTGTCGGAGTCGAAAACTAACCTGGAATATTGCGCTCCTCATTCAAGGAGTCTTACAAGAGGAAAAAGCCAAAGGAGGTGAACAAGTCAAGCTTGGGAAAGGCCAATTCCGCGTGACTGATCCTCCTCCAAGTCTTAAGGATCGGTATCGAATCTTTGCATTAATTCACTCTGACCCAACTGGTAGTAGCCGTATCTATGTCCGTGGGGGCCAAGGTCTGCGTCTCCTTGAGTTAGGTACGCTTCTAGATGGTGGTATCTACTAACATTATCAATAGGGAACTTACTCATGGTGCTTCGACTGCAATACCTCAAATACCAAATCCGAGGGATAAACCTTATTCCCTATTTCCTGAATCATCCCAAAGACCAAGCGCTCCCCCAACGGTTAATTGATTATCTTGAAGCTCATCTCGGTGAGTCAAGGGGAGAAATCGACCTGGATACTCCCCTAACTTGGGCGCCTGACAATCGAATAGTAAAAGCTCTCTTTGCTACCTTATTTAGCCGAAATTATTCATTTTCTCCCCGTGTTCTCAAAGATTTACTAGAAGATGCACAACTGACTGAGCTACGACGACAAGGCATTGATTCCCTTGAGGATTTCCGTCTATGGTTCTGGCAACACATCCAAGATGCATATGGTGGATTTTACCCACGTGCGAAACGCACCGAAGTGCTCAGCAAAGCTGGTCAGATCTTACGGTTAGACTCTGAAACCATCAACAAATTACTCACGGTCCATCGTGAAGATGAGATGCTTCTTCACCGCAGCAATTCAGCACCTACTGCAGAAACTGCGATTAAGGGTTATAACTACGAAATATTAGAAACACTGTTTTATAATTGTGATTTAGTAACACTCCTTATCAGTGGAACAAGCCTTGGTATAACTGCTCGGGTCTTGTTCAAACATACGAAACGATATGGCGTTTTGGTCGACCTCGAATCAACTAATGCTGGTCTCCGTGCCACAATAGCTGGGCCCCGTATCTTCTTTGGGCGGGCCTCCTCCTTCGGATGGAATATCGCACAGGTAATCAGTGGGCTCTTTCGCGATACTTCGAATGTCGATATCCACTTCGAGACCATCTCCCTAGATGTTATTCTGCGGAACCGTCAATACGTTGTTAAGCTAGACTCTGAATCTCTTCCCCCGCTTCTTCCACCCCCTTCCACCAGACCTTCAGAAGCCTTTCTGGACTCCAAAGTAGAGAAGCAGTTCTACTGGAGTTGGCATAATAATAAATTCCGAGGTTGGGATATCATACGAGAACCCGAAGCTTTTACATTCGGCTCGCGTGTGATTATCCCTGATTTCGCTCTCGTCAAGAATAATATTCGTGTCCTTGTCGAAATAATTGGATACTGGCGAGAGGAATATACCCAAAAGAAGCACGCTCAATTAACCTTTCTGAAACAAAACGGATTGAAACAGATGATATTATTGGTGGACACCAAACATCGAAAGGCATTCACGAAAGCCCCTTACCCCACGATCTTTTATCGAGCACGGGGAAATCGCTACGAAATCCCTTATGGAAAGATTTTGAAAGCCTTACCTACCTAAATGTGACTCAAATCCACCTGGATTTAATCGGACACTTTAAATATTGTATTAGGTAATGAAGCTCCATTGAAAACAAGGATGGGCTGATGCCTTGGAATTTCAATTACCTTGAACAAGTATTGTTCTTACTGTTCCCTTAGTTTTATTTTGTATCAGCTCCTGAAGCTCAGTATTCGTATCACTGGATGGAGGATAAATGAAGTACAGATTATCTGAAAAAGCCCAACGAGTCCTTAACTACCTGCAATCCACAACCCGCCCATTATCTCCTGAAGCGATAGCCACTGCATTATCGTTAAAACAAGACACTGTTCAGAGCCTCTTAGAAAGTCTTCGCAACCAGAAACTCATTGAAGACCATGAGTCTTCGACGATCCAATCATATCAACTGACTCAGGAAGGGCAGCGTTTTGCTGAAAAAGGTCTTCCCGAAATCCGATTAGTGGAAATACTGGCACAACTGGGTGGAGAGGCTTCAGTCTCCTCTCTAGAAGAGAACAAACTCCTAGATACTACTGAACAGCAACTAGCAATTGGATGGGCGCGCCGCAATGGATGGGTTTCCGTTACAAAACGTGGTGAAGAAACCTGGCTGCTGATCTCTTCTACTGCGGTGAACACAATAGCCCAACATCCGCTGCAACTCGCATTGAATACTGCCAGGAAAACAGGTGAATTATCTCTGGACGCAGTTGACTTTGACCCTAAAACATGGAAAAGTATCCAACAAGATTTTGAGAAACGGCAACTTGCCCAACTCTCATCTCGAAGGACGGTTACTGTAACAATCACTCCTGAGGGAATCAAGGCACTGGATGCATCACGACGACAAAAAGATATGATTCAAGATTTGACTCCTAGACTTTTGAAATCTATGCAGTGGAAGAACCGTGATTTCCTTCCTTACAATCTTCAGGCCCCCACTCCTCCCCTTTATCCGGGTAAGAAACATCCATACGTTGAATTCATCGATCGTGTTCGACGAATCCTCATTGGGTTAGGTTTTCAAGAAGCCACCGGACCACTGGTTGAATTGGAATTTTGGAACAATGATGCCCTCTTCATGCCTCAAGACCACGTGGCTCGCGAAGTTCACGATTCATATCAGATAAGGATCCCAAAGGGTCCTGGAACCCTCCTGAATAGAACCATCGCTGAACAGGTAGCAAAAACTCACGAAAATGGATGGAGAACGGGATCAACAGGATGGAAGTACAAGTATAGCTTTGATGTTGCCCGTCAACTTGTCATGCGCAGTCAAACCACAGCGGTTTCCGTTCGCTTCCTCACACAGCACCCACAAGCACCATTGCGGATGTTTAGTATCGACCGGAATTTCCGTCCAGAGAAATTTGATGCGACACATTCAGCTGAATTCCTTCAATGTGAGGGTATTATCGGAGGTAAAGGACTTACACTTCGAGATTTAATGGGATACCTTTGCGCTATTGCCGAAGGTGTGGGAATAAAGAAACTTAAATTTAAACCGGGGTTCTTTCCATTCACAGAGCCATCCATTGAGGGGTTCATACACATTCCAGGGCTAGGTTGGAAGGAAGCCTTACCAGGAGGTATTTTTCGCCCTGAAGTCACCTTGCCACTTGGTGTTGATTTTCCTGTCCTAGCCTGGGGCATTGGCGTTGATCGGCTAGCCATGGCAGCATTAGGCATTAACGATATTCGCGAACTTGTTACACGCGACCTTGGCTGGTTACGAAGCGTGTCTCTGAGATTTTAATGAGGTGAACCTTGTGAACGTAGATGTACGTATTTCAGATCTCCTACACCTAATTGGTCGAAATCTTTCCTTGAAAGAACTCGAAGAGAACTTATTTCTCATTAAATGCGAAATCGACCGCATAGCTGATGGAGTGGCCACCATTGAGGTAAATCCTGACCGTGTCGATATGCTCTCTACTGAAGGAATTGCACGGGCATTACGCGGATTCTTAGAAATCGAAACGGGTGCACCGAAATATCCCGTAAAGCAGTCAAAGTGGCAGGCCATTGTTGATCCCTCTGTTGCCAAGGTGCGACCCTACCTAGCTTGTGGTATTGTAAAGGGTTTAGCATTAGATACTGATCTCATTGCTGAATTCATGCAATTACAGGAACGATTGACAGGAACCTTTGGTCGTAATCGAAAACGAACGAGCATCGGATTATATGTCTTAGATCTTATTACCCCTCCAGTGTATTACCGTACTGCGCCACCCGATGTCATCAAGTTTGTTCCATTGGAGTTCCATGAGGAGTTAACTGCCAAACAGATACTGCGAGACCACCCGAAGGGACAGGAATTTGGAGACATAATCAAACCATTTCCACGCTATCCTCTTCTTGTGGACGCCAAAGATAATGTTTTGAGTTTACCACCAGTAATTAACAGTAATGACCTTGGGCGACTTTTAGTCGACACAAAGGATGTCTTTGTTGAGGTTACGGGTACCCATAAACAAACTACACTACAATCTCTCAACATCATTATCACCGCACTGGCTGAGAGAGGTGGCTCTCTTGAAGCTGTAGAAGTTGTATACCCTGACCATCAAGAACAATTGCCGAATCTCTCGTTAGCTAAACGAGAAGTTTCCTTGGATTTAATTAACGCAACCATTGGTTATGATTTTGGCGGTCCCGCTGTAACTCGCGCTCTCAAGCGGATGCGAATGGATGCTAAGGCTAATCAAAAAGCGATTCAAGTTGAAATCCCTGCGTTCCGCGTCGATATCCTTCATGATGTTGACATCATCGAAGATGTCGCGATTGGTTATGGGTATAATCGAATCGAACCGGAACTACCACAAACCATGACTGTGGGCAAAGAATTACCCTTGACACAGATGCTGAGGACAATCCGTGATCTTATGGTGGGTCTTGGTTACCAAGAGGTAGCAAACTACGTTCTCACAAATACTCGCACCCTGTTTGAGAAAATGAATCACTCTAGACAAACTGTGGTTGAAATTGCAAATCCCAAATCGATGGAATACCACGTTGCCAGGAATAGTCTCCTCCCAGGGTTACTTGATTTCTTAAGTCTGAATACGGCGCAGGAACTCCCGCACCGAATCTTTGAAGTGGGTCCTGTTGTGACGATTAATCCGAATGCTGAAACCTGCACCGACACTATCTCGCATCTTGCCGCCATAACCGTGAATTCACGGGTCGATATCACATTTTTGAAAGCCGAACTGTTCACTCTCCTCAGCAACCTTGGACTGAAAGGAAAGGTCATAAAAACCTCGGATCCTTCGTTCATTAAAGGACGTGTTGCGAACCTTCAGATAGGAACCAAACGGCTTGGGGTGCTTGGTGAAATCCACCCTCTCGTGCTTGCGAATTTCGGAATCGAGGCTCCCTGTGTTGCCTTCGAATTTGAGATTCTTGCGGATTGGGCTCCAAAAATGGGTTCGTGAAGGGCGTGCCACTAAGATTATAATATGAGATATCTAAAAGTAATGGAAGGGCTCGTCTCGTCCTAAATGGTTAGCCTAGGGACTCCCTAACAAACATTCCCTAACGTGGTGCAAAATATTGGCAAAGCATTCCAATCTCCTTTCCCGGCTGCTCCAAATAACCGCATTCATATTCTTCATCTATGCTGCATATCGCTTGTACACATATTTCATCCGATGGCTTCCTCCACCTGAATTCATGCTCTATGCCATCTTCTTGGCAATAATTATCGGCACAGGAATTCTCATCTTCGATGATGTCTTCAAACCTGGACGCGATTATGTGGGCTGGGCGTTTCTTCTCAGTGTCGGTGTCCTCTCCTTAATTATTGGAATAGTTTTCTATTTCATTCCGCCCTACACTGGTAGTCCAAGTGACTTATTTGGGTCTATTTGGTCTCGCGCCATCTTCTTCTCAGTAATGGGTGTAATTATTATCATTGAGGCGCTCCTCGTTCGACGAGAGGTAGTTCCTGGTGATCATGGACTAACCTCTGATACCACTGGTCCGATTTTTCTCAAGTTTTCAGCGATTTTTAGTTTAGCATTTGGAGGATATCAAATGGCGTGGGTTATTGTCCCATTCCTCCGTAATGTCGATATCATCACCTTGATGCCTCTGCTGCTTTCGGCCCTTGGGTTTGTCCTCGTCTGTAGCATTCTCATTATCTATGTAGAATCTCAGAAACGGCAGCCTCACTTCCGAATGCGCCGCTTACCTCTTCTTTTGAGTTTCCTCCTCTCGCTAATGATACTACCGAATACAGCCATCTACATACAAGTCTATCTCATCAATTCTGCAATGATTGAGATTCTATTCAATGCAATCATGGCATTAGTCCTCGCAGTCGCCCTCCTTGTGACCTCCTTATATCTCGTCTATCATCCGACCAAAGCACGCTAGCTTTGGTCCCCCTCATTCTTTATAGTCCAAACAGGTTCACTATGTTTTGGTAGACCTGGTCACGCGTTTCGGGAGTCAAGACAAGTAAAGTAACATCTGACCGGTTCTTAATATCAACGACAAAGGCGGTTTTTAACCACATACCGATTGTTCCCAGCACTGGTTTCGATGAATTCAAGGCCCCTGCCACACTCAATTTGAATTCAGAAACAGCCAATTCCATTTTCCCTATTTCATCAATGACAACCAAATCCGCTTTCGCCACTGCTGAATTGATCGCCTTGACCCCCACATCCTGAATCGCTTGAAGGTCCACACCATAGCGACCAACCAAAACGGGGCTAGAATGATTCGCTGATGCCATAATTTGCTTCTCACCAGTGGCAATGTCTTGAATCAGAAAGCCTCCCCGCTTGCCGGTAGATAGTCGAAATTCAGGGGTACTGATTCCCCCAACTATAATTCCCTTAGCTCGAGCCTTTTCAATAAGACGGTTTACGAGAGTACTTTTTCCGCATCCGGGACGTCCTGTAACCAAAACATTAACTTTTAGCAATGGCACCTAGCTCTCTCCTTGATACACTCCAGCATATGATTGGGTTTCTTGGAGCAATTTGAAAAAGACAAGATGTAATAGCCGCGCATTAGGTTTCAGAGTTAAGCCATGCGAATTATACACGGTCAAGAGTCCCCGAGATCGCCCTTCATAACCCGCATCCCAAACTGCCGATTCAACAGTAACACCGGAGCGAAGTAACGATGAGCGTGGTCGACCAATTGCAATCATATCAGTTGGAACAGATATGGTTTCATTATAGGTGACAATGTAAGTTCCCGAGTCAAGTTCATACTTCTCTCCCTTCAACCCCACCTTCTCATATTCTGGGATTTGGCGCCCTTTATTTGAGAAATCAATAATCCCAGGTCCTTTAAATTTAAAGACTTCATGTAGCGTTAATTCGATTCCGTTAGGAGAAACCTGGATTTCCGGATCAATCATATTGGTGACAAGTTGCTTTTCGGCAATTAACTTCAGTAGTGTCTTACGATCTACAACAACCATGACCAGAATCCACCTTGCAGAAGCATAATTTACTCAACCCTTTAAGCTGTCGGGTCTTGATGGATTTTTATCCTAATTCAGTAAATGGGTAACGGAAAGCCTTTTCCTGTGGTCGCAATAAATTGTTGGAGTATGGAGGGCCTCGCGCAGTCGAAAGAGGATTCACATAAAACCTCGATCAAGTGCTGTCCTTTGTGTGGTGAATCGCTTCCTGAGTTATCCACAGAATCGATTACTCATTGTCCTGTCTGTGAATTCGATTTGAGCCTTCTTGTTTCACCTCAGAAGTCAGAGATTCCACGCTTCCGGCCAGCTTATGTACCCAGACTAGCCTATGGACTGATTGGCGCACAGATTGTACTTTCGGGAATCCTTGCAGCCATCTTGTTCATTTTTGCCTCCTCCCTGTACCTTGGAGTACCCCAAACGCTTGCAGCATTACAAATCGTAGCCATAGTCACAACTAGCCTTATCGCGCTCCATCTTCGACAACAAAGGGGTTTAGTTGTGATTCGAATAGGACTGGTGCTAGTTGGGATATTATCGCTTCCACCAGGAGCTTTTTCCATTGCTGCCGCGTTGGCTATTTCTCCCTTCAAGCGCTGGTGCACTGTTTGTGGAAAGCAAATCCGATGGAGTGCCTTCATCGAATGTAATCACTGTCAAAGCTCCATGCACCGGTGGGGGTCATGTCGGAATAAACGATTGGAAGCTGTCATCGCTGCGTCTGAACCAGGAGCATCTTCCGCACAAATTGAGTGGACCTGTCCCAATTGCCACAAGCTCATGGCTCCACAATACGTAGGAGGGAATACAAGTGACTGAGAAATGGTATCCCTCACGGTATTGTCCTTATTGCGCCACTCCCATTACCTCACCAACCCGATATTGTGAAACGTGCGGTGCAAAAATCGCTTGGTCGATTAAGGAAACCCAAGCTTCACTATGGCCTTGGACACCCACATCCACCTATATTATAACCATCATAACCTACGGTGTTTTCTTCTTGCTCTCGGTAACAAGCATGTTTTATTTCATCTTTTTCTGGGGGATTCCCCTATTTGACATCATTACCATTACGTTTAATCCAGCCTTCATGATTTTACTCACCCTTACAGAACTCGTCTTCATTCTAATGCCTTGGGCCTACGCTACCAGCCTCAAAGTGAAGCGAGACAAAGTAGGAGTGACCACAGGTGGAGGTCTGACACTAGCGAAGGACTTGGTGTTGGGTATTACAGTTGGAGCTGCAATTGTACCCGTTACCCTTTTATTAGATCTCTATGAGCTTTTAGCCCCTGGAGGATCCCCACCCGCCCTACCCACCCCTACCGACCTCTTTTGGGTTGGAATGCTGTGCCTTTCTGTGATCCTGGTTATTGCACCAGCAGAGGAATTCTTCTTTCGCGGGTTTATCCAAAATTCATTAGATGTTCATTATGGCCGAATCGGCGGACTACTTGTTGCATCTATCATTTTTGGTTTAGCGCATCTTAATCCCTTAATTGGCGTTTTTCAAACCATCGGTGGCATTTTCCTAGGTTTACTCTTCCAATGGCGTGGTCGACGTCTAGCTGGACCGATAGCGGCACATGCCACCTTTGATTGCGTCCTTATTCTGCTTGATGCCTTCCTCATATAATAAGGCAAATCACTTAGAAGAGGGTCGGGAACGGATTTCCGCAAAGACTGTAGCATAACCAGCTGTGGGGAGACGGTCCTCGGCTAGCTAATCGTCGTCGGGTGTGCATCAGCGCAACGCCAATGGGGTCTCCTTCAAACAGTTGTCGAACAATCCCCTGGGTAAACACTGCTTGCAGCTGTTCCTCAGGTCGCCAACGAGTGAAGACAATAGAAGGTGATCCAGCTGAAACTAAATGGCGGAGAAATCCTGCGAGTTCCAATCCATCCTCCGTTGGCTCAGGCCGTACACAGTCATCCAAGATAAGAATTGGAGCGCCTTTGAAATTAGTTGTTACCCCAATCTCAATAACCCTTAGGGTGTCAGGATGTTGGAGAGCGATTTCTCCCTTTCGGGGGTGAAGGGTTGTGGGCGTTGAAAAGTAGAGAAGGGAACGAGGCGAATCGATGTTCACCTTTAACAGACTACGAGTAAAATCACGTCCAAAAAGCACAACCGGTTCTGAAACCCCCTGCCGAGTGGGAACAGCTGCAAGAAATGAGTTCGCAATTTCTTCTGCAAATTCCTTTCGGGAAGGCTGTTGTTCTGAATCAACGTTGACACCTAGTAAGACCGATGAGGAGCTAGCTTGGGCTAGGGCTTTAGTCTTGAGGGTGCTTTCAAAGAATTGGAAATCAGGCACCCAAGCCATGGGATACTTCAATCCCCAATATTCCTTGCCATCGAAGATGAGTTCAAATGGAACATTGTTGAGAAATCCATCTGTGACAAACTGAAGAAAGCCATATTTATTATTCTCGAGTTCTCGCTCAAGGCGAGTTGGGATTAAACTGCGATAAAGAAAAGATGCCATATCCTTTAGGTCAGCCATCGAAGGGAACTCCTTTGAAGTCTTCATGGCCTGTAATGATTGAATTACAGACGGCAGGTCGGCAGAAATTGGAATGGTGTGCAAATTGTGACGGCCGACGTGGTCTAAGGTTGTCACAAACAGTTTTTGTTTCTCTAATAGCAGATCAAAATTGATGATGAGCCATCGACGATCTGGAGGCATAAGCGCAGACAATTTCTGGAGCATCTTGTAATCCTGAGGAATCATACCTCTTCCCGGATCAGGACAGGCAGCTGCAATTACGTTACGATTCACCTCGATCTGTTCAAAGATTTCGGATAATTCGCTATGGAGCGCGTTTCGGCGAGATTGATACTCGACCTCAGGAATCCCTCTGGGTAAGAGTTGCCTTAGCTCTCGTCGAATATCACTTGCACGTTTCAGTAACTTCGCTTCTTCGGTAAGCAACTTCGATAGCTCGCTACAGCGTTCGTAGCCAAGGTTACTAGTTAAGAAAGGATGGATATACGCCACTTTCCTTGGACCTGACCAGTCAATGATTTGGTCGATAATAGTCTGTTCTTGATGTTTGGTATACTGATGCGCGCCAATGAAGATGGCTTCGGCTAGGGCAGCGTTGACATGTTCCCATGGAAGGGGTAGCATGTCTGCCTCAAACTTGAGGGGAATATCTAATTCCTTTCCCAAGGCTATTGTCTTGGATATGATCTGGCTAGCTGACTCAAAATCCGATGTTTCACCAAGTAAGCTCGCTTGCCTGAGAAGGGCTTGATAATATTCCTGTAGGTATTCACCATCTCTGAATATTTCGCTGGATTTTTCATAATATTCCAAAGCCTTTACAGGATCTTCCGCTTCGATCAATGGTGCGAGTTCAAAGAGTAGCTTAGCTTTGGTTCTGTTATCTCCCTGTGGACCTAGCGCTTCAATCGCGCCTTGCAGCGCTTCCCTTTGCAGGCTTGGTTTGCCAAGTTCTTTGTATGATTCAGCTAGTTGTAGATATGCCTTACCAACCTCGAATCCGGGTACCTCACCAAAATCCCTGATAGCTTGACTGAGATATTGCGCTGCTTCTGAATAATCTGCGGTTTTCATCAATATTAGCCCAAGACTTACAGCAGCTTCAGCTCGTAACGCCGTTGGCAATTGTTCGTCATGAATCGCCTTTTCGAAAACGGCTTTTAGTTGCTCAGGTGGCTGTTTCTCAAGTGATAGTTGTGCGGTAATCACTCTTAGAGTTGAGGCAAGTACCGCTTTTCCTTGAGACTCAGCTCTCCCAACTCCCTCCTGGATAAAGGGGAGCTCCTCTTCAATTAGGTGTGTTTTTTTAACTGTATCCTGTAGGAGTCTGAATCCACGGATTTCGAGCTTCTCCTCATTTAGGGTTTGAAGGAGGGTTAATGCTAATTTACTTTGTGCCAACGCTTCAGCATATTGGGATAACTCGAAAAACATCTCCCCAACCTCAATATACACTAAAGCCTCCCGATCTGTACGATTATGTTCTTGATAATAGCGGATGGCCTGAGTAAATTCCTGTTCCGCTTGATTTCGTTTACCAATTCGTAGGAGCGCTTTCCCTTTCAACACATGGGTCTGTTTTTCACGGGCAACCTCCTTCAAATGAATAAAGAATTCAATTGCTTTGTCAAAAAGCCGCAGAGCTCTTACATCCTGAACCAGGCGTCCTAAAATCTGAGCAACAATAATAGCTGTTTCCGCATAAGCTAGGTAATTCTTCTCCTTTTCAAAGTGTTTCAACGCCCTCTCACCATGGGCTAATGCTTCTTCCGGTTTACCACTCTGAAGGAAAAGACGTGCTTGATGGTATTCACTGAGAGCCATTCCGGTTTGATCAGATGTGCTTGTGAAAAGAGATTGCGCTTGCTGAATTGTAGCATAGGCCTTATCCTGATACCCTTCTGACAAATAGGAACTGGCTAAACCCAGATATGCATAGGCACTCAATTCTGGCTTACTCGAAGCATCCCAAAGGCGAATGAGCTGGGTAAGAATTTCTTCCGCCTGGTCATGCTCATCAAGGTACTGTAAAATTCGAGCATACCCCGCTAGAGTTTCTCCGCGCAGTTCGACATCCTCCACCTTCGAAGATAATCTGATAGCCTCTTCAAATCGATTGGCGCTATCACGATAATTTCCTACTCGAGCCAGGCTATTGCCTATTCTTATTAAGAGATTAATTTGGAATCTGGTGTCTTCAACACCCTCAGGTATTTCAACAGCTTGAATAAAAGCACGATTCGATTCCTCAACATATCCCAGCTCATCCATTACGTGGCCCATGACCAAAAGTGCTGCACGCAATACCGGAGGATCATTTACTTCACGAAGAATACGCACAGCCTGTGTGCAACTTACCAACGCTTCCTTCTTTTGCCCTAGCGCTAACAGGGTTTTCCCAATCTCTGCACTTACAATGCCACTTTCCCGTTTTTTTCCCTCTTTCTGATATTGCTCAAGAGCTGCTTTCCAGGCTTTCAGGGCTTCCTTGTAAGCCTTCTTCGAATAGTATTCACGCCCAACTTCAAACAGTGAATTCGCATCAGGTTCAGCGGACACGTACTAACTTCCTCATAGAAACTCTACATTATACTCACAAAAGCTTAGCCATCTGCTAACTAAAATCATCTTGTTTTCAATCCTGAGCAGTCTAACTTAGAAGAATTCGTGTACTACCTCTGAAATATAATCAAGCTCCTCATTAGTCATATGAGGATACATTGGCAAAGTTAAAACTTCGGATGAAAGACGCTCGGTTACAGGTAATATGATACCTCCAAAACCAAGCTTCTGTAGTACTGAATATTTGTGTGCTGGGTCGAAGTAAACCTTGGAACTTATTCCTCTCTTCTTTAGGTGTTGAATTAGTTTGTCTCGTTTTTTCCTGCCCTCTTTGATTCTAATCGTATACATCTGATACACAGAATAGTACTCTTTGCTTGGAGGAGTTGGGGGAATGATCTCTTCAATCTCGCTTAGTCGTTGGTTCAGATAATGCGCATTTTTCCTTCGCATTGAAATCAACTCGTCCACTCTATCCATCTGAGAGACACCAAGGGCTGCAAGAATGGTAGACATTCGAAGATTGTACCCAGTCTCCACGTAATCCAAGTCACCATTTTCCGAGAAATAATCTCCACTAACAACTCGGCCATAAGACCTGAATAACCTGATTTTTTCTGCTAGGTCACCATTATCAGTAACAACAGCGCCCCCTTCACTGGTCGTAAAAACCTTATTCTGGCAAAAGCTGAATATTGTTGAATCGCCAAACGTTCCTGTTAACTTTGTCCCAAGCTTTGCTCCAAATGATTCAGCTGCATCTTCGATTAGAATTAGATCATGATCCGCTGCTAATTCTTGCAGGGCATCAATTTCACACGGCATTCCGCCATAATGAATAGGTATAATTGCCTTCGTATTAGCTGTGATTCTTTGCTTTACGTCTGATACATCTAACCCATAGGTCAATTCCTCCACATCAGCAAAAACTGGTTTGGCCCCAACGTACAGAGGAGCATACGCTGTGGCGATGAATGTGAAAGAGGGGATGATGACTTCATCACCCTTCGAGAAACCATATGATTGCATGAGCGCTAATAATGCCGCTCCTCCTGAATTAAGAACCACACATTCCTTCAAGCCCAAATAATGTGCAATTTTTTCTTCGAATTCTTCAATCTCAGGACCAATGCACCAATGCTTGCCTGAGCGAATTACCTTTTCAACTCGTTTGATATCTTCTTCACTCCAATGTATCTTGAAAAGCGGAATCTCCAAAACGCTTCACCTCTCCTTGGTCTCTGATTCATCTAGTTGTCTAATTACCTTTGCTGGAACGCCAAAGGCAATCACATTCTTAGGCAGGCTTTCGGTAACATAACTGAATGCGCCAACGATGGTGTTTTCTCCTATAGTAACACCCGGCATAATCACCGAGTGAGTTCCTATTTTTACATTTCGTTCTATGACAACCTTGCCTTTCTTGTCGTCAATAGTTGAATGCGAATAGATGGAGCAATGAGATCCTACTTCTACTCCTTCTCCAATCTGTACTATGAATCTCGCATTGATGTAGGAAAAAGCACCTATGTCAGTATTTTTTCCAAGTTCTAGGTTCTCGGGATATTGGCACATCCAATTCCACTTCGTAAGACCCCTATCATCGAATTCAGGATGTTTCCAATCCTTGAAGCGATCTTCTGACATCGAAATAACCTTTGTTCCTTTATACGGATGTTGCCTAATATTTTATTAGATATTGTTGAGCATCCTTCAGGTTTTGCAAGATTTTGATGATTCTATCTGAAGCCTTACCATCTCCATAGGGGTTAACCGTCTTCTTTGATTGCTCTTTAAAGTCCTCATCTAATGCTCTCTTTATGGCACTCTTAATACTCTCAACGTCGTATTCGACATTGATTACATTGAGAGGTGTAATTCTACCTTCTTGCCGATGTCCAATATTTACTGAAGGCAACCCAGCAGAGGCCGTTTCAATTACTCCTGCACTTGAATTACCCACCATAACGGAAGCTAGATGCATTAATATCAAGAAATCCCTGCGTGGAATAGATTTGTAGGAGTGAATCCATGAGATTCTGTTTTCATAGTCGCTTAAAACTGAAATTATATCTTCGCTTCCAGGGTCACCACTCGGGTAAATCACTATTGAATCGATTTTCAAATCTTCAAGAGCCCTTAGGATAGTACTCATTTGGCTTCGAGCTTTTTCCATCTCAGTATACACGGGATGGTTAATGACAATAATGAAAGGCTTATCGAAATTAATTTCATACTTCTTGGCAATTTCTCGTTCTTCGTTCTCTGTGAGAGTACTTTGCAGTTGAATAATTTCATCTAATCCCAAGCTTCCCACAACATGAATCCTGCTTGGGGCTTCACCGATTTGAAGTAAATACTTCTTATGTTCTTCAATGGCCGGGAAATGAATGTGCGCTAATTTAGAAATAGCGAGTCTGTTAGAATCATCAATGTGGTATCCCGCAGCATGATCACCCCCCTGAATGTGCGCAGTCAAAATTTGTAAATAAACGGAGGCAATTGCCGCAGAGAGCATCTCCGGCCTATCTCCAAAAAGGATCACCAAATCAGGTTCCAGTTTTTCAAGGGACTGGGTGATTCCAATGATGCCAGTGCCTAGTGATTTCGCTAATGAAGCTCGGGTCCTATCACCAAACAACATATCGACTTCATAATCTATCGTGAATCCATCATTTTTGATATCATTCACAGTATATCCATAGGCTGGATCTAAATGCATCCCGGTGGCAATGATTGATAAGTCCAATTTAGCATTTTCTTGAATTTTCTTGAGCAATATCTTGGTTATTCCATAATCTGCTCTTGAACCTGTTATAACACAGATTTTTTTCACTCAGAAACCCACCTCAATATTTTAAACGCTTCAGCGAACTCTAGCCCAACTTCCATTCCTCGGGCTTTCGCCTTTGTTTTTACGCCTTCAATTGACCGTGGGTGAGGATATTCCCTCAGTTCTAATTTATAGCAGGATACAGCTGAGATTTTATCATCCAAGTGCTCTTTGATGTTCACATAGTAGTTCGGAATAAAGGGGGTCTCAAAAATCGGTGTACCATATTCAGTTGAGGATAGAGTTTCATATGACAGTATTCTTCTAAGGGTTTGCTCTGGTGTGGGTTTTGCTACGCTTACTCCTACTTCAAATAATCGTCTATGATCTTGGTGCATGTCTCCTATGAATGGTAAGAAAAGAGTATCTGCATTTCTTGTTTTTAGAATTTGATTCAAATCGTCAATTAAGTCTCTAAGAGGTGTAACATCCAACTTAGTAGTCAAATATCCAAGAAAATGCACTTCTTTTATTCCCAAAACCTTTGCCGCCGCTAAAGCTTCTTTTTTCCGTTTTTCTATTTCGTCTTCGTCCCACTCAGGAGGAAACGCTTTCGTGTAAATCACTAATTCAACATGCACTCCTCTTGAACATAGTTTGGCAATGGTTCCTCCCGCACCATAAGTTTCGTCATCTGGATGGGCAGATATGATTATTACATTCTTCATCTTTACACTCTCTTCCCTGTTAGTTTCTAACTCTAGGTAATGTGTAAATCAACTAAGTAAAAGAATTTTGAATTCTGCTGGATTGGCTATTAGAATACATCAGAATCAGCCATAGTGATATAGTAATTGTGAAATTCCTTGAAAAGTTCTGAACCCTCAAAGTTTTCGAACAATAAACCTCCAAAAAATACTTCCGACATTAAATGCCTTTTAATCACCTTTTGTATTTCAGGTTCTAGAGCTTGAAATAGGGACTGATTCATCCAAAAAGACACATCCTGAATTCCTAAGTTGGTGAAAAAATCGCTTGCATAAATCAAAACATCCCTAAACAGAACAGTATCGAGGAGAAGGTAATCAATTATATGTCCTTTTTTTTCTCTGCCAGATTTGAATATCTTTAGAATATAATAGCCTATCAATTCTCCTTTTCCATTCTTTAATAGAAACATGGGGTACTCAATTTCTGGGTGGTCCGCAAAACGCCAATTCAAGAACATTTTGGTCCGTGGAACAGCTATAGGGAAATTAGTTCTAGTAGCGTTCCATAATTCATCTACGCCATCATTAAATGATGTGATCTTCTCAGAAGTGATACTTGGATCTGTAAGTTTCAGAAATTCAGGGATACAAGATATGTCCAGACTGTAAATCGGTACATTTCCCAGGTCATACCATCGTAATTTTTTAACAAATACGCCATGGCTAATTGCATTTGGAAATCCATACACGAGTTTATAGCCCAAATCATTCGATGTCTCATAGGTTCGTCTTGCTAATCTAGGAAACAAGGCCTTCCCACGATATTCGGGATGGGTCATAGTTGTCATTGAGAAAACGGCTTTAATCAACGTGTTTTGGACCTGGACTTGAACTGGCATTACTGCATAATGACTAGCTAAGACAGATTGATCCCATGCTAAGGTTATAATGCCTTTTGCCCAAGGGTTATCTCTGAATCTCCAATTCCAAAAATTAAGTGACATTTTTCTTTCAAATACTCTTTCGAATAATTCTAGTATCTCTTTCTCATCCCCACTTTCGTAACTCCTTATATCTTTGGATTTGAAACTCATTCAAACGTAACCTCAATCAAAATTGCAGACACATAATTACGCCATTAAACACTATAATTCTCTTTTTGAGATGATCAATGGTTACTCAAGCATCTCCCAGTTTAGTATTTGTTCGCGTTTTATTGTGATTTTCGCCTTCTTCCCAAGTACGTCCTTCAAATGCTTCGGTTTAATTCCAGTGCCTGGGCGCTTTATTTCAATCATTTTATCGGTTATGGTTGAACCCTTTGGGATATCCATCCTAGCGATGAGGCTTTTTCTAGCAACTTCCCGGTTTTTCATTTCAGATTCTGTTGGCTTCTTAACGCCATCTCCTAATGCTTTTTCAATACCTCTCAAAATCCGCACCAACTTAGCAAATTGCCTTGGTTCCATTGAAGCCTTGTGATCAGGTCCTGGTAAGCTATTATCAAGGGTGAAATGTTTTTCAATAACACAAGCCCCAAGAGCCACCGCTGCAACTGAAGCTTCAAATCCGATTGTGTGATCCGAGTAACCAACTAGCACTCCAAAGGCTTTTTGTAGTGACAGCATTGCTCGAAGGTTGATTGTTTCTAATGATGCTGGATAATTGCTTACGCAGTGCATTAAGACCAGCTGATTGACACCTTTGTCTCTGATTACGTGTACGGCCTCGCTGACTTCATCGAGAGTTGCCATTCCAGTGGATAATATAATCGCTTTGTTACATGATGCGACAAGCTCAAGAAACGGCAGATTGGTTAGATCTCCAGAGGCAATTTTAAAGACAGGAACAAGTGGATCTAAAAAGCCTACGGCACTGGGAGAGTGTGGTGTCGAAAGAAATTGAATTCCCTTTTCATCACAGTATTTCTTTAACTTGCGGAAGTCATCATAATCGAGTTCTAAACGCTTTATCATCTCATATTGGCTAGCTCCATCCTTGAGGTGTCTCTTCTGATAGTCTGCCATTTCAGCTTTGCTAGTGACTAAATCGTCAGCTTTGAATGTTTGAAATTTAACAGCATCAGCCCCGATTTCCTTTGCTGAATCAACCAGTTGTTTTGCTAGCTTAAAATCGCCATTGTGATTGACTCCCGCCTCAGCAATGATGTACACTGGTTCAGCTTTGCCGATGTATTTTGTTCCGACTTTGATCCTGTAAGTCATTTTTATCCAACTATTGTAGGTTAATCAAATTGAAAATAGCCCCTTTCAATTAGGAACTCAATGAATTGAAAGTCAATTTCTCTGTCAACATCCACAGATGCAATCTGATCCATAATATAGACTTTCTCTCTCTCACAATGCAAACTTTTCGCGTCAATTAGAAAGTCTCGGTCAAAAACATAGATTGAACCATTGATCGCATACACTATTGGTGCATCTTGCCTTCGGAAGTATTCAGATTCAAGGGTTTTCGACAGATGGGCATTGCCATGTTCATCAAGTTCCACCATATTGAAATATGGGTTCTTTTTCGCGACTGTGACACTATAAAGGACTTGAGCTTCAGTTTGGATGAATTTTCCTAAGGCTTCAGTTAAATTATTCACAGTCCGTATAGGGGCTGTTGGGTCAAGATCAACAACGATATCATATTTTGTATTGTAATGTTCTTCACAGAATTTTAGTGCATGTTGGATTGCAGGCATTTTTGGTGCTGTATCAGTTGCCATCTCTTTTGGTCGTAAGAAGGGAGTTTCTGCACCATACGCATTGGCTACTCGAGCAATTTCAAGCGAATCCGTTGAGGTGATGATGTTCGATGCCTGTCCCCATTTCTTCAAAACAGAAATTGTGTATGAGATTAACGGTTTACCTGCAAGATTTCTGATATTTTTATTAGGAACTCCTTTGGATCCTCCTCGTGCACAGATTGTAGCTAATATCTTCATTCCAATGTCTCCTTTGAATAAGTTATCTTAATAATGCCATAGATTTGAAACTACTTCGATTCGTCCTTGGCCTTCCACTGTGAGAAATCGTAGGTGGGTGGACGAATTACGTAGAGAGTTGGGGATGCCTTAATCACGTAAGGCGTTTCCGGTTTGGTATGAAGTTCCTCCTCTTTCTTCTCTCCGAACTCGGGTGTACCGTAAACAATCTTTGCATCATCATACTGCTTTTGTTTCAACCAGTCTTTGGCTACATCAATGATGCGTTGTTGGTCCTTTTTGGTGAGCGCAGGAAAGAAGATTTCTCCACCTTTCATGAAGTTAAAGGACTCCATAAGAAAGTCGACTGCTCTGTCGATGTGGATGAAGTATCGTGTCATCTCGGGATCTCGCACAAGTATTGTGCCTGTGGTTCGATACTGGAAATCCCACGCTTCAAAGACATTCCCAGCTGTTTCCATAACATTGGGAAAACGGGCTGAACTTAACATGATGTTCCTATCACCCTTAATGTAGTTGGCTGCTAGAATAAGTCGTTCCCCGATGAGTTTGCTGGCCCCCATCATGCTGGTCGGGTTGACCGCTTTGTCAGTACTGATGTAGAGGAACTTTTCGACTGTTGATGTGTCGAAGGCGGCACGGATAGTGTTCTGTGTACCAATAACATTGGTCTCTACCGCATCAAATGGATTGAACTCACAAAGAGCCACATGCTTCAACGCCGCGCAATGAAAAACATGCTTAACCCCAAACATGGCTTCCTTTAGACGGGCATAGTCTCGAACATTCCCAACGAGAAACCGCAGATTCGGATTCTTGAGCTTTTCCCGTAGATACCAGATTCCATACTCGTTGTTGTCAAAGACACGAATCGTGTATTCTTTACCCATGGTGTTAACCAAGTGTTCTGTCAACGCTGCTCCAATCGAACCTGCTCCACCCGTAACGAGGATGGCGGGTTTAGTTTCCTTAGCTTTTTTCTTTGATTTACTCAAGGAAAGTGCCTCCCATCAGGAAGTATAGTAAGTGGGTTTCTCCTATTTAGACATTCTAAATATTAAGGGCGTGTTTTCATTCTCATTCAGAATAATAAGCATTGCTTTCTCGAATATCTTGAAATAAAGAAATAAAAAGAGTGGGAATCGTAAGAGTCAAAACCATGACCTCTACGCATTCGGTTGATTAGATGAACTTACGATGGCAATTCGACGAACCTATGCTAGAACAGCTGCATTCAGCTTTTTCCTCACAATTGTAGGTTTTATTATCAATATCTTCTATGGCAGGATACTTGCTGATGTCCTGTTAGAATCAGAGATGGCCACTATCGCAGCTCTGGTGACACTATCTACAGTGATTGAAGGAGTTGCGATTTTTGGTATTACATACACGATAACTCAGAAGACCTCTTCGAGCATTGGTAAAGGGGAAACTGATGCAGCGAAAGGCATACTGGCTAAAGGATTGATTGTTTTTTACACTGTGAGTATCCCATTAAGCCTAGTCCTTACCTTCATGTCCTTCTTCGTTTTGAACACGTTCTTCTTCGTTAACCTTTTCATGTGGAGTGGGCTTCTCGTTACCTATATCATCCTTCAGCTATTGCTCCGATCTGAATCAGACTCATTGAACAGCATGGTTGAAACAGATAGGGCTGTAGTCTTTTCTAATCTCAGACGGTATCTGTCATGGGGCCTCTCTCTGGGCCTACTCTTCCTCCTAATGAGTTTTGTTGGGATAATTTTTGGTTGGATACTTAGTACAGCTATCTTTGTAGTAATCGGGGTCGTTCTAATTACAAAATACTTCTCCGGAGCCCGACTCACCGATGGTCTTCCAACCGCCACTTACCTTACGTTTGGGTTATCAATTTTCGGAGCTTCAGTTATCCGCTTACTTGGTCGGTACTTCGATCAATTATATGTCTTAGCTCTGTTAACACCAGAAGAACTTGCCCAATACTTCTTGGTAGTTCGTATTACAGGGGGCTTGTATGATTTTGCTGTGAGTTTAATTGCTGGAATTGTTGCGATCCTGAGCATGCTTGTTGGGATTAGTCTTACACGTATGCATAATGCTCATACTGCAGTTTTACGATTTGTGCTAGTGATATCTGCTCCGATTTATCTCGCTGTAGCTGCATTCGGGGAACCTTTAGCCTTGCTGTTCATTGGACCAAGATATCTTGGATCTGGTCCTCTCCTGACGATTCTCGCAATCGCATCCTTCTTCGATCTCATCATTATTCTATTACTACTTGGTCGTCAAGCTGCTGGAAAACCAAGAATTGTTCCATTCATGTGGGGTGGCCTGTTGGCATTCAAGCTAATTTTTGTAACACTTCTAGCTGGGTTCGGCTTAATTGGAGTGGCTTTTGCGGTTCTCCTCTCTGAATTACTTTTAGCCTTTATTGTGGGCATTTATCTCAGAAAAGAAGTCTCATTGGGCTTGTTTTGGATCAAGTTGTTCATACCAATGCTAATTGTATTAGCAATGGGCATTGCTTCAACGTTATTAGGTTTTGACATTATTCTTTCCGTAATTTTATCAGTTGTTTCAGTTTTCGCAGCAGTTTTTGCAGCCTTACGACTACGGGTTCTGCCATCTAACGATATTATAATAATTAGAAGCGTAATTTCACCTAAGTTAAAATGGATCGTTGATTTGATCGTAAGAATCGGTGGCTATCCTCGCGAAGATATCGACATCATCGCTTCTGATGGCTGAAACCAAAAACGACGCCAAGTGCATGGGATTTTATATAAGTACAAACTGCTAAGGCATTTCTCGAAGCAAAAGCACTCACTCGCATTTCTTCGGTGGTTACCTGATGCAAAGTCTGTTGCAATGGGTTAACACTCTAAAAGACAAAGACGTGTATTCCAACACATCACTCATTGATACCACCAAATATGATAACCTTGCATTCTGGTGGTTCTTACGCTATCGGTTCTTTTTTGACCTATCAATAGTTTTTGAATCCGGGAAAAAACAATACAGACGAAGTCTTGGTAAGTTTATCTTATCGAGGCTAAGCCGATTATATATATTGTCAGTAATTTTGTTCTCTTTTATTTCCAAACTCTTTTTTCCAATGAGAGTGAAACGAAAAAGAGCGGAAAAGAAAGTCTTTGTCACTTTTAACACGGTTGATTGGAGAGGCTTCAGAGATATTAAAACAGGAAAATATCTTCGCGGCCACTCACTGTTTGGCCCTATCCTTCGCAAGTTATCAGCCAAAACCGGTGAAGTTGAATTCTTTTCAAGCTATCCATTTGGTTACTCATTCTTTTCATTTGTCAAAATGGCATTGGATGCCCGGATAAGCCGTCATCTTGGGCGATTTACCCCTCTTGAGTCGTACCTGACAGGGAGATCATTAATCCAAACCCTTAGAGCTCGTGAATTGTTTTCAGCTGAATTGTCCAAAATGAAAGCAAACAATAAACGAAAGCATACGTTCCAGTATCATGGGAAGGATGTTTTCACGCTTTTTCAAGCAGATTTCGAGTACTATTACAAAGTGTATCTTCCCTTGATGGTTCAATATTATGAGTTAAGTCTCGACCTACTCGAAAAAGAGAATCCAGATCTTGTGTTAGTCGAAAATGAATATGTTGGTTTTGAGCGGGCGTTAATCTATGCTTGTCAAAAGAAACAAATTCCTTCCTTAGCCCAACAGCATGGACTAATAACCAAAGATCACATAGGTTATCTGTATGCAAAGGAAGACATTAGTCGTCAGGAATTTAGTCATTTCCCCTATTGTCCGCTTCCGTCCTGTACTTCTGTAATTGGGCCATCATTTCAGGATATTCTGACAAAAATCAGTTCGTATCCTAAATCAAAGGTTGTTGTTTCTGGTCAACCACGGTACGATGTATTCTATTTCGCTAATCGAATCTATGATCGAAGTGTTTTTCTTAAACGCAACAAGCTAGATTCAAAGAAGAAACTCGTTTTGCTTGCTACCCAACCATTCCACTTGGAACGGTTACGTGAGGAGTTCTTTGTTAATATTATACAGAGCGTAATGCCAATTGATGGAGTTCAGATAGTTGTCAAACCTCATCCAAATGAATCAGAAAAATGGTTCAGTGAAAAACTGAACTCACTTGAAACTGATGTGTTAGTTTTACCTCCAAAATCCGACACTATTGAAGCAATTTTTGCATGTGATGTTTTCCTATCTGTGAACTCGACTACTATCCTTGAAGCTCTTATCATGGATAAGCCCGTCGTTATTGTAAATCTATCAAAGCTGACTGAACCCCTGCCGTGGGTCAAAGAAGGCGCAGCAATAGGAGTCTATGAAGCAGAAAAGATCAGAGGTGTTATTGAGGATGTACTTGCAAAAGGAAAAACTGATCGGCAACTCTCTAAAAGGCGCTCTGACTTTGTTTATAAATACCTCTACAAAATCGATGGGAAAGCAACTGATAGAGTAATTTCTCTCATGCGAAGACTCGCAAAATAAGGTCCAAAACCGTTACATTCGAGTCTCAGAATTCTTTCAATACCAGCTTGATTGCTTCAAAGGCTTCGGCATATTGGGTTTGTATCTTAAGACCTTTCGATCGCAGTAGACTACGTAAATAATCCTTATCGAAATATGCTCTCTTTTGCTTAATCTGACTTTGATATTTCCAGCATGAGTTAAGTTTTGCCACAACATGGCGTTCTTCAAGGGAGACAAAGGCACTTTCCCTTGAAACAATCAAATTCCAGGGTAGTTCATAGCCAAAGATGGAACTTGACTTAAATGCTCTCAGCGCTTCGTTCGTTATGGTTTGATGATCTTGATGCAAATCATTAGTGGAGGGCGTAAGAATGAGATGCGGTTCATGCTTCTGATTGTAATCGTAAAGTATCTCGAGGATCTCTTGTCTAGCGTGATGAAAATATCTAGCTTTGAAATCAAAAATCGTCAACTTATCCACACCTAGAACTTGAAGGGCTTCTTCACATTCTTTTCGGAGAATTTTCTGCGGGGCAGAAAATGCGAAATAAGAAACGTCACTTCCTCCTTCAACAAGCCTTGCTATTGTGCCTCCGGCCCCTAGTTCTCCGTCATCGGTATGGGGGCTCAAGACAAGAACCGTGCGAAAAATATCTTTATTCATAATACTCGCTTACCTCCTTTGTGAAACACCTGATCCATGAACCGTGTCATTCGACGACCATAGTCAATACGTGTTTGGTGTTTTCTTACTTCCTGTTCTGTGAGTTCTCCTATAGCTAATTTAACTGCTAAGTAAGGTGCGATTAAATCCTTTTGATAAATAAAAGTCGAGACTCTCGGATTAATCTCGATTATTCTATCGGCGATAAATTGGAGGTTAACACAAAAGCTCAACGGAATCGCTTTTAGTATTTTGCGCGTCTGCTCCACTAAGTCGGGCCTCTTGACCAATTCTCCCCGAACAATGACTCCCCAACGAGCCTGTTCGACGGTTTTCACAGTCGTAAGGAGTTCCCTTCCGTCCATTGCCAGGGTATCCGCGGTAAGTTCCATCCCCTCTAACCATTCCATGACCAATAATTCAGGAAAGGCTTCAACGTTTTCAAAGATAGAGTCGAATTCCGGCAATGACATGTATTTACTGGTAGGTTTTTCTTGCATTAATTGGCGTTTACGATCTATCTTTGAATCCAGGATTCTTACTCCTCGGCTTCCTTTTCCTACCTGAGGTTTAAAGACTATGGGGTTGCGAGGATATCCAAGTTGTTCGATGACCTCGTGAAACTCTGATAAGGACCTCGCTGAATGAAATTTAGGTAAAGGGATGTCGGTGTTTTTCTGGATTGCATTATACATTTGTAGTTTGTTGTTAGCCATCTTAATTGATTCGGGATTGGATACAAGAACTTGTGTTCCAAGTGCTTCGAATTGGCTTTTATTTAAGGCGAGGGGATATACTTCAAAACTGGACTCGGGAAATAGCACATCTGGTTTTTCTTTTTCAATAATTTCAAGCATCTTCGGGATGTAAGTATCTGAGTGCCCAGGAGGGACCTGGTAGAAGCCATCTGTTAGGTATTTTCCGATCGGTTCAGTATCCATGTCAGTTCCAATGATTTCAACCGGTCGTTCACCGTTTTCCTTTAACATTCGGATCAGTGTTGCCGCACCAGGGCACCCACAAGCGGTGAGAAGGATCTTGAGTTTCTTCATTATCATCAACCCTAGCAACTTGTATCCTTTATTTCAAGCTTCTTTTTGTCATTGGCTATACTCATCTCTGCGTTTCAGACTACTTCGATTTCTTATTATGGGAGATAGCTAGCAATTCATGGGGTAAGAGGTAGGGGTCTTTTATGGCTTCAAACCTTAAAGAGAGATGATAGCTCAGTATCCCCGTGGTTTGCCTCATTACTTCTCCTACAACGCGTTGCATTTCTTCAGCGGAGGGAAAAGCGGCTTTTGCATGAATGTTGTGTGCACCTGTCACGACCCAAACCAGATAAAAATAGGGTGAACTAGCGAGAGTCTCTGCCACACGGCTTGTTAAAGAAGGTTCGCATTGAACTCCAATTGTGATGAACACTGGAAGCTGGAACTTAGTGGGATCAATAATAACAGAATACCCTTTGATGACTCCACTCTCTTCAAGTTTTGAAATATGGTATCGTACTGTAGCCTCACTTAATTTCATTATACTTGCAATTCGGCGAATTGGGGCTCGTGCATTTTGTGAAAGAAGGCCAATCAGTTTGAGTTGGATATCAGATAACTCGGTTTTCTGAACCATAATGGACTCACATCATTTTGCGAGATTTTTCCCGCTTTTTATTTCGCAAACGGGAATACAACTCTAGTTATATTAACGTATCTCTACCTATCCGCTGCAATAAAACGCTAGAAAATAAGGTGATTTAATCAGAAGTTTTTTTATATTAAAACTCTAGGTGAAGGTATCTCTAATGGTGGTAACGAATGAACAGCGAACCCAGTACACTACTCGACAAAATCGAACAAAGTAAACAAATCATCGCAAAAGCACTTTCGGAATATCCGCGTACTGCTGTAGCCTGTAGTTTTGGCAAAGATAGCATGGTCGTGGTATCTCTTGCCCGCCAAATAAAACCGGATATTTCGGTTTTTGCTATCATGACTCCAATGAAACCCTCCGAAACCTTTGAGTTCAAGGATCAGGTTGTAAAGAAATGGAATTTGAACTTGACAGTCTTTATGTCAGATCAAGAACCCATAGAGGGGCTCTGGATCTCCGATCCCGATCGATGTTGCCAAATATTTAAGGTCGAACCCACTCTTCGAGCAATCAAGAATTTGGATGCCTGGATAACTGGACTGCGTCGAACTGAGGGGCGAACAAGAACTGATTTTGAGCCCTTTGAGGTCTGTAACGGAACAATGAAGGTTAATCCTATTCTTGACTGGACCGAGACTGATATTTGGCGTTATACTGCGATTTTTGATGTACCAGTAAATCCAGCATATCGGCAAGGATATCGAAGCTTGGGTTGCGCTCCTTGTACTAAACTAGTTTCGGATGAGGAAACTGAAAGAGCGGGTCGGTGGCAGGGGACAAGTAAATGTGGGGGGGAATGTGGCATTCATACAATGCATAAAAAAACAGATTCGGGCAAGACAGAACCCAGGAGTGAAATATGGGTTACCGGATAATATGTCCAAGCTGTAAGAGGGAATTTAAGGGATATGCCCTTTCTTGCCACTGTTCCTCTCTTCTAAAAACTGAATATTCTAATTCTCTTAAGCTTAAACCATTTCCCGGACTCTGGAGGTTCATTGACTGGTTACCCTGCTCGCAGCCTCTATCAACAAAGGCGGGGTCTATAACCTTTCGAAGCAATGGATTAGCAAAGGAACTAGGATTGAAAAACCTCTTCATAGCGTTTACTGGGTATTGGCCTGACCGTGAAGCATGGAATCTCACTGGATCGTTTAAGGATTTGGAATCAAATCCTACTATTGCCCGGGCAAAAGAGAACGGAGTTACAGGCATCGTAATCGCGTCAGTTGGCAACACAGCAAGAGCATTTGGTCACCTTGCCAACCAAACACAATTTGATGTGTATCTGGTTGTCCCCGAGTCAGGACTAGATATGCTCTGGACACCCGAACCTCCCACTGATCATATTCACCTTCTAGCGGTAAGTGGTGATTACTGCGATGCAATCAACACTGCCAACAGGTTTAGTCAAATTAGAAAGGTGGTACCTGAAGGTGGTGCGAAAAACGTTGCTCGCCGAGATGGTATGGGAACAGTGATGCTTGATGCTGCTTTTATGATGAAACGATTACCAGACCATTACTTCCAAGCAATTGGTTCCGGAACCGGAGCCATAGCTTCTTGGGAAATGGCCGTGCGCCTTCAAAATCACGATTGGAGGGGAGACCCAATTCTTCATTTATCTCAAAACGCTCCGTTTATTCCTATCTACAATGCATGGCAAGCAGGTCGTCGCCAAATATTACCTGAAGATATGCCCAATCCCCAGCAGTGTATTAAGGAGATGCATGCATTAGTATTATCGAATCGTTCTCCTCCCTATTCCATTGAGGGAGGCGTCTATGATGCATTAACAAGTACGCATGGGCAAATGTATTCTGTTACTAATAAAGAAGCGCAACAAGCCGGAAAGAAGTTTGAATCTCTTGAAGGGATTGATATCCTTCCCGCTGCAGAAGTGGCTGTGGCTTCTCTCTTTCAGGCAATAGAACTTGAAAGAATTGGGAACACTGATTATACGCTCCTTAATGTCACTGGGGGCGGTCTAAAGGGGTTGGAACGGGATTTTGGTTTTCATAAAATCATACCAGAGCAGCATATATCACCTCACGCTTCGATGGAAGATTTATTTCTTTAAAATCTAGAGCCTTTTAGTTGATGAATGATCATGGTAAACCTCTCCGAATCTATAGTTGAAATTCTACAAAATGGTGGGGTAAATTTCGTCGCCACCTATCCCTGTGCAAAATTCCAGCGGCTCTACAATTTGGTTCGTGAAACCTTTCCAAGCCTTGGTCTTACCAAGGAAGAGGAAGGTGTCGGAATCTGTGCGGGTGTAGCACTTGGGGGAAAAAAACCTGCTATGTTAATTCAAAGTACAGGGCTAGGAAATATGATCAATGCCCTGTGCTCGTTGACCATAACCTATCAATTTCCCTTACTCGTTTTAGCAAGTTGGCGTGGGGTGTTTAATGAAACGATTCCTGCGCAAATTCCTCTCGGTGAGCGATTACCGGCGATCTTGGATGCCGTAGGAATTTCGTATACAAAAATAGCAAATCCTACGGATTTGACAACTCTTCCAGTAATTATCAAAGAATGCTACTCTCAAAACTCCCTGCAAGTAGTCTTAATCAGTCCTGAACTCTGGCAGCATGAAAAAAGCCCGCCTCTTATTGAAACACCATCTGTTTCCTATACAACACCCCATTCCCAAGAGATTGATCGGTCACAGTGGAATCGGAATTTTTCCCGTTATCAAATGCTCGAAGCAATTGGATCTATTCTGAAAGATGAAATAGTGGTGAGCAATATCGGTTTCCCATCACGGGAACTATACTACATCAGACATCGACCTGAGAATTTTTACATGTTAGGGAGTTTAGGTCTTGCATCCTCCATCGGGCTAGGGCTTTCTGTCTCTACCAAACGGCAAGTTATAGTGATTGATGGTGATGGTAGCTTGTTGTCCAATTTGGGTGCTCTAGCCTCAATTGCCAGCACCGCCTCTCGTAACCTGACCATCATAGCCATCGATAATGGCGTACATGGTTCAACTGGCAATCAATTAACAGCGTCCGTTAATGTTGTTGACCTGGCTCGCGTTGCTTTAGGTTTGGGGATTGAACAAGTCTTTCAAACTAACGATGCGAATGAATTGGTGGAAATCATTTCAAACTTGAACCACGGTCCTAACTTTATCCATGTACTTGCTCTTGCAGGCAACGCCGATGTACCTCTAATTTCCCTTTCACCGATCGACATTAAACAAAAATTCATGAAAGCCATTACATGACTAGTTTGTTATATCCGAGTACAATCGATTTATAAATTCATGAATTGAAGAAGCCTTGATACGCACGACACCCTGTTTTACTATAGTCTTGAGTTATCGGAGCATTGTGGGATGAAGATTCTACATTTTTCTGATGTTGGGTTGCCCGATACACGGGTTGAGCGTGCCGCTCTCTATTCAAAGATGAAAGGTTGGGATGTTGTGTTCGCTGGAGGGAGACCTCCGCAAAATCAAATTTTTGGTGTGTTTGAAAAAGTCTACTATCGGCATTGGGGACCGTATGAAAAAACTGGCTTCTTTGGAACTTTGCATAAAATACGGGATTGGCTTCGGTGGCTCATCCGAGAAGAAGAACCCGATCTCATCCATGCTCATGACCTCTTTGCTGCTAAGGTCGCTTTGGATGTAGGACACCCATTCGTTTACGATGACCATGAAATTTGGGGTTCTCGAATTACCTATCAGGGTTCAGATGTGATTAAACGAAATCGCACTATTACTCGTCGCCTTGCAACGAGGTTTGCCTTTTACAACTGGCGAAAATGGGATGCACAGCTTATACAGTCATCTCCGATTATTACCGTAAGCAAACAATTTGCACAACTATATCGGCGGAAAAACCAGCTTGTGTACGTCATACCCAATGTGCCAACTCAGCAAGAGGTTGAACTAATACCCCCTAACGAGAACATTGACGACGAATTTCGAATCGCAATCGTGTCTCGAGATCAATTGCCTTTGAACCAACGCCCAGATAAAAAAACCCTCGAACTCTGGCTTCAGAATCGCTTCGGTGCCTCTTTAGTGTTTATCGGATATCCCGTGATACACACAGAGGAAGTCATCAATGTCGGTTATGTAACTCACCAAAAGATGCTTCAAGTCTTCAGTACATGTGATGCAGCGTTATTAGGAAAGTGGACGCGCCGTCCAGTTTATTCCATACAAAATCGGTTTTCACTATTTCTTCATGCAGGCTTGAAATCCATTGTTCCCACTACCAAACCCACCGAAGTCGAGTTTTGTAAGGAGCATGATGTGGGCTGGTCTTGGGCATCGATTGGTGAATTGAAGACAAGAATTCAACAACTCACACGCAATTACTTTGCTGATGTAGATAGCTGGAATAAAGAAAAATTAAGGGTGCGTAAGGTAGCCCAACGCTTTCTCTTATGGTCCCACTATGGTGGACAATTAGAGCAAGCCTATAAGGCTGCGCAGTCAAAGAGATGATCCCTAGTTTATTCTCCTTTTTCAAGGATATCGATGAGTATCGGTATTGATGCAAGTCGTGCGATAATCCACAGGTTCGAGCGTCCGCCTAAAGTTCCGCCTCTTCGCCGAAACACCTGTCGCGCTAAGCGTGTTAGAGTGGATGAACTACGTACAAAAGTCTCTAATCGAATCATCATTCCGCTTCCCATATTGACCGGATTATCCGGGAGATTCTCATCCAACAGGCGCTGTCCTTCTTTAGCTTGTGAAAGTGCCCATTTACCATAACCCTGATTCCACCAGGTGAGGATATTGGGAAGAAATCCACCCTTTGTCCCAGCAACTCTTCCCAGTTCGATAGTTGAGGGGGGAAGAATAGTACTTTCTTGAAGTTCTTTACGTATCATCACCTTTGTTTCGTCACCATGGGTCTTTAACTCTCGGGGGAACGATCTGAACTTTCCGATTACCTCAGGGTCGAGGTAAGGATAATGGAGTTTAAATCGAGCCTGTTTACTCTCTTGTGCGTTGATCCAAACGAAGTTGTAACTGGCCTCCTCAAACTTTTGTCTTTCAACCTCAGCAAACTCATCATCAGAAGCCCAAACGTGTGCATGATATCCACCACATAATTCATCAAGTCCAAGAGCCGAAAAAACATGCTCTTCTTCGTTGCTTATCTGTGCTATTCGAAGTTTGTGAGTAGTAAATCCAACGGGCGCTAGGGCATTTCGAATCGTAGCTCGAAGCAATCTACAATGATCATCTAACGTCATGTCCTCAACTTTCCAATTACAGCCAACGTGATCAACAGTTACTTTGGCGTTAGGACTTTCATCACTACCTTCAAATCGCAAAGTATAGGCAGTTACATTTTTGGGTCCTAATACCTCAGCGGTTAGTGCTGTCATCAAGCTACTGTCGATTCCGCCGCTTAGCCAGACTCCCACTCTCTTGATATTGTATCTGGCAACTGTTCGTTTAATCGAGGCTCGAATAATATCAAATGGGTGTTCATTCGTCGGAATTGGTCCAGGGACTTCCTCCCATTCGAGTGTACTCTTACGTACTTGTTCCTTTACACAAGAATGTGGAAAGGGCAGTTGCCCGTCTTGCACGAATTTAGCAATATTTTCCCAATCTGGCTGTCCAATCATATGAATTCGCGTGAAGAAGGATGCTTATCCTATTGAACTTTTCCTTTTCCATAAGGTGTTCAACCTTCATCTATAACTCAAATATGGTCCGGCTTACAGCATCTGCCCTAGTTGCCGCAAGCTCAGCCGTATCAGCGAAGATATATGCAACCGGTTCGATTCCGAAGAATCCTTTGTCAATAATTACATCAAACAGTTTTCGTTTGGCAATTGCTTTTTTGATAGCAACTAGGAGCGCTTTGTCTGTATCTGCATTAGTTGTAACTCCTTCTCGGGTGACAGTAAGGTATCGTAAATTATGCTGAGTGAATTCTTTTTCCATCCCTTCCAAGTACTTAATGACAATGGCAGCTTGTTTTTCAGTATTGGACTGTTGAACTTGGAGAAGGATAGCGGCTAAGTGTTTTGAGGCTCCAAATTCGGGTCCAGTGAATGTATGAGCTTGATTGTTGTGAATCCCGATTCGGCTAGGGAATCCTGCCACTTCATCCACGTTGGTAGCTTCAGGAAGGCTCATTACCAGTTGGGATTGAACCTGTGGGATTACATGAGGAAATGTTGAGGATTCCCGCAGAATGTCCATCCCGTGCAACAGGTTCTCTAAAATACCTGCTCGCAGATTCGGTGCAACACCTCGGATACACACCTCACAGGTCTCTAATTCGGGATTTTCTCTGCGATGCAATCGGCACAATAGGCCTCCAATTTTTTGATTTTGGCAGAATATACAAAGCCGTTCGATACTTTCGTCCAAGGATTGTCTTTCTTGTGCTAGTGTTTCCGCAAATTCCCTTGCAGCTTTTTTTACTCCAGGAGAGAAATACGATTCGAACCTGCTCAGTTGCTTAAGTCCCCGTGATACGCTAGCCTGTGTTATACCAAGTACTTTTGCTATCTGAGTTTGAGTGAACCCGAAGTCTTCAATCAGATGATGGCTAATAAGGGCTCGGAGTGCGGGTAATACCTGATTTACCATAATTTCGCACGGTGGACGCACAGGTTGCTGTCTCCTCCCACCTTGTTTCAACTTCACGTTAATGACTTGAAGTAAAAGACTTTCCGTTTCACAAAACCTGTGTATATTGTCTAGGAGGCTGACAGAATTCTGGGAGACTGTTTTGAATAACGCTACATAACCTTTCAAACAACTGATCTACATTCCGACCCGTTTTTGCTGAACACTCGATGTATCCAGCGATTTCATAACCTTTACAAAATTGGTGAACCTCTGTGTCTGTAATTCGGGGCATTAGATCTGCTTTATTTCCTGCTAGAATAACGGCTTTATGGTGGGAAGGATGGGCACACTGATGAACTATATCAAGCCAAACAATAGCCTCCTCCAATGTTGCTGGTCTGGTCAAATCACACACCAAAATGACTCCAATTGCACCAGAACAAAACTGCGGCATCAGAAACTGAAACCGGTTTTCACCGCTTAAATCCCAAATACTTAGATTTAATGGTCCTTTGACTCCCAATCCGATTTTTTGAGCAAAATTTATTCCAATTGTTGGAGACACCTCGATGAATTCTTCGAAGACATAATTGTGTATCAAACTTGTTTTTCCCACCTGACTTGCCCCTGCAATGATAACTTTGACTAGCGGAGCCTGCTGTCCAATCATGTAAGCTTGCCTCTCTCCTTTTATTTCAAAGACTCTTATAGTCTCCACCATCGCTGAAAAGCCGAATTTAGGGAGAGACACAACAACGTGTATGAAATCCTTAGCACAACAGCTGAATACGAGATATTTTATTGAGGAAGGTTCTCCTTTTACACGAACACGTCTTCAAAAAAGCACTGGGTGGCTAGTGTGCAAGCTTATGTCGCGGGAAAGCCTCTTCTAAGCACAACTGATTGGCCCTCGAAAGTCTCCTGTGTAATTTTCTTCGTCGGGTGTAACCTCCGATGCCGGTTCTGTTTTAATGGACCACTTCTTGAGTTCCTCGACCAGTACAAAATCGAGTTAGAGCGACTCTATCCTGAACTGGAGCCGAATCAGTATCTCATAGATGGAGTTATCGCTACCGGGGGGGAACCCACACTTCAACCCGCTCCATTGAAAGCCCTCGCAGAATGGACGAAGCAGAACGGCTTAGAATTCGGATTGATGACAAACGGTACCAAACCTGACGTTGTCCAAGAATTACTTGAGGCGAACCTAGTTGATTACATCGCTGTGGACCTCAAGACTGTCCCAGATCAAACCCAATATGCTAATGTAACTCAATCAACCGGAGCTATCTTGGCGCAGATCAACGAGACTATCAACCTCCTCAAATCATCAAAAATAAGCTATGAATTTCGCACAACTCTTGTACCCTCCCTCATCGATACCTTAGAACAACTTGACTTGATACGTCAGTGGGTTGGATCAAAACATTATGTGCTGCAGCAGTTTCGTCCGGCTAGGACAGTCCTAGATTCATCATTAACCAGGGCTTTTACTCCCGATGAATTAACCCGTATTGCGCAATATGCACAGCAACATAAGATTATAACTCGATTCTAAATTCGCATTCCAAGCTTAGTCAGAAGGCTTTAATTTCAATGCTTGTCAAATCAAGATGCTTAAGGGGTTTTCATGAATATATGGACTGTAGAGCTCACTGAAGGATCTAAACACACATTCATTGATTTACAGGCTGCTTTTGGACAATATTATGAGGTCCAATCAGGCTGGCTTCAAAAACTGCAATCCCGCATAAAAGAACAATCAACATATTCAGTACATCTTAACCTCATCCAATTGACGAAGGGTCCACAAGGCGAACGACTTCAGGCACCATTTCTCCTTCTTCTTGTTACCGCCACCAAACTTACAGTGACCTTCTTAGGTGAATTAGGTGGGAACGAAACAGCATATATCGTAGGTGTCTGGCCAGAACAATTCCTACAAGTCCTCAAAGAAGACAAAGATGCAATTGTAAAACTTCTATTTATCATCACAGAACAACCACAGCTCTTGGAAACTGCTGATTTATACTTCTAAAGTTCTCAAAATCGAATCGCATTCAATCTTTCAGAACAGAAATGCGCATTCACACAACAGCAGAAAAGAAATCTATTTATGCCGCCTCTCAATCGGGGAGTGCACTGGAGATACGTGAACCGTGTCTAAAACGCCGCTGCCAAAATCTAAAGATGAGACTCCTAAAGGCACTGTACGAATTATAAGCGTTGAACAACGCCATGAACGGAGCGGTCGAGTGGTAATGCTCATTGACGGGGAAAGTATGGGCGAAACAAAAACCGATCTCCGGAAACGACAATTTTCATACCTAATCCAAGGAATTGCAGATACCAAAATCACACCCAAGTCTTGGCTGCTCAGCCCTCGAGAAGAGCTTGGACTGATTTCAGAGGTAAAGGAAATTAAGAAAGGTAAACCCAAAAAAAGATCACAAACACGCGTTACACTACGGGTAAGATTTGATGAAAATGGCATAATAAAGTTAAATGAAACCTGGAAAGTGTTCACCAAAGAACCCCTAACTCGCCGCGTATTAAGTCGCTGGGAAAAACGGATGACAGAGGATGCAACGCAATACTACTGGGAAATACTGCCAGGAGTAATCGACTCAATTCTCTTTGAGGCCACAGAAGGTGTAAACGGACAACAGGTGCGCGAAATCCGTATGCTCCAGACTCAAATTCTGGTTCAAGCAATCAAAAAGGCAAAATCCAAAGAATCGCTACAACTCACAACCACACACCTCGTTGATGCGACAAAAGAGATTCTCGAAAGTTTAGAAAAGGCGTAAAGAGAAATACGAAAGGTTTAAGTGCCTCATACTCGCGGCATCCCTCGAAATGAAAGTTTTGGGGGGTAATGACTATAGAATTTTGCCCGAAATGTGGAAGCTTATTACGCCCGGAAAAAAACAAAGAAGGGAAAACAGTACTCAAATGTTCTTGTGGTTACAAATCTTCCACAAAGGAAACTCAAGGCTATAAGGTTAAGTTTCCCATCCGCCACACAGAACGAGACTTTATCGTAGTCGTGGAAGAAGATGAAGGGGATAAGAAGCGCAAGAAACGCGAAGTTGACGAAGACGAACGCCAAGAAATGCTTGAGCTAATGCTCGATTATTTCCCAGACGAATGAATTGTTAACGTTTCTACTTCTTATGTCGATCTAGGATCATATAGTTCCGAGATGGAAAATGACCCATCAATCTTAGTTATGTGTTGTCTAAACATAGAAGGGAATAGGTCGAAAACCATGCTCTTGAGCTGCCTGCTCTTCTCGCTTTGCTTCTTTTGCCAAATCATTGAGCTGAGCTTTGATGGCCGACTGATTTTGAATTAATGGTTGGATACTCACATCCACGTCTAAGAACCGATTCACCGTAGAAAGCATTGTTGCTGCAGCTTCTGGATCTGGGGTTTCAGCATTTGCAGTCGCTAGTAGTACATATCCATCCAGATTTCGAATTAAGCATTCGTTCAATATTGCTCCTGCAATCCCCGCAACAAGTCCTTTCTGAACCCGAGGAACCGCGAATTTCTCGAGTTCAGCTAGAAGATGAGATTCTGCGGCACCAAAGACTTCAGGGGCCTCTGTACGTTTTTCAACACCAATTCCTTCGATGCAGACAACCTTTTTGACGCCATTTTCTGTTGCCCAATCTAAAATACGGTTTGCCACGAAGAAGATGGTTTCCATGGGTAAAGGGAATTCAGAAATGACGGTCAGTAATTTTCCATCATCACTGGCATGAATGCGAATGGGTAATCGAAGAATACCACCGAAGAAGGGTGTTACTGGCGGAATAAGTGGTGAACGGATTGCCGCGATTAGCTTCATATCTAACCCATCAATCATTCGACCTGCAGATATCATCCCCACCAAACCGGGACCGGGAAATCCTATTATGAGAATCGGTTCTTTGGCTAATTTCACCTTTTTCCCTGCCGGCACTATTTGAATGAAGGGTTCTGCAATGGGGGTTTTTGTTGATTGCTTGTTTTCTGACACCGCATCTCTCTCCTATTAATCACATCGACCGAATTCCTTCTAGTAGTAATTAAGGTTTCTTTGATAAATCAAACTTGCCTTAGTCTTTATTTCCCCTGTTCTTGTAGCCAACTTTGAATGGTTGCGCTGTGGTATCCACAATGTGGACAGGTACTTTTCATTGCCCGGACTCTTGTGATGTTTACCCGTGTAAGTAAGTTATGGCAGTTAGGGCAGGCAAAGTATTTCTCTCCACAGGATTCACACTGGCGCATAATGCCTTCCGCGGTCCAAGGGATTGAACGTACCATCCATTCATCAGTTACGCGACGAAAACTTGTTCCGCCACACTTTTGGCATATCATTTCGTCTGACGACATTACTGCGGCCCCATCATTTTGTTCACTTTACGTGAAGCCTTTATGAATTAAAGGATTTGTCTTACTTAGCTTCTCGTTGAATAACTTGCAGGTAATTAAGTGGGATGAGTTTAATCTACTTGATGAACCGGAGGTTGTTGAGGGGCTAGTGGATGCACACCTGCTGGTGGTGATGCTGCCCCGGTTAGGACCCGGTATCGACGTTTCAATTCTTCACGTTTACCAGCATTCCATCCGGATACGTTCTGGTAATATCCAGTGATTCTACTAAACCAGTCAATGTCGGTATGACCACAATTTGGACAGGTTTCGAGTAATCCACCAGCTGTATGATGGCACCGCTTACATACCGATAGGTCACGGGTGTAGCTGTAATAACCCAACTGAGTATTCATCGCAATCCGCTGATTTAATTTCGCTAATGATTCCGGGTCTGGTGATGCCTCCCCAAGAAATGCGTGAAAGATATTCCCACCTGACAACAGTGGAAAGGCTTTCTCCTCAATCGCTATTTTTTTGGCGAGTGATATCTCCGAATCATAGTTGACCATGAATCCATTAGTATAATACGCTGGCACTGCCGTGCGTCCAGCCTCTTCCAGTTGCTGACGCCAATTAGAAATGTCGCCTCTGACTACAGACTTTGCCTCACCGTTATAATGTAACAGATCCATGATAGCTAGACGAGTAGAACAAGATTCGGCGGGTGTCCGGGCAACTGCGAACGGCAATCCAGTTTCTTCCGAATACATCTTCCGGATGTGTTCCATCTCAGCAATAACACGTAAGCCAAACCTCAAGGCTTCTTGGCTCTCATGTAATTGAGATCCAGTATGATATTGTACCATTTCATTGATGCCCACAAAACCGAAAATCGGTGATGCAGAGAGAACATCGAAAAGTGGTGGTGCCTTGTGTCCATTACTCTGTGGTTGTTGATTTAGAAAGGGAAGCAACCCGCTCTCAAGTTGATGCTTCACGAATTTACGTTTAATCATTAAGACTCGTTTTGCGATTGTCATCTGCTTTCGAAGAGCTTCAAACAAGAGGTCATCGTTGCCTTTCGCAATATAGGCAAGGCGTGGTAAATTCAAGGTGACAACTTGCAAACCGCCCATTGAGAAATGTGCCCCATCTTCAAACATAATCTTTCGCTGAAACTCTTCTGACCCGATATCTTCCTCAAGACGGAAAGCACAGCATTGATAGCAATCCTGGCCTTCCGAATCCCGGTATCCCGGAATGATGTTGTCGAAGTAGCTGCTCCCAAACTTCGCTGAGAGCTTTGCTGCTAAGTACATATTCTCTTCATGTTCATTTTTGGTAAAATATTCGCTGCGTAGTCGGATTTCCGGTTTGGGGAAGCTGAACATTTTACCCCATGCATCGCCTTCAAGGTATGTTTGGAGGAGTGCGGTCATGAAGGTTCGTGCTTCATCCTCAAAGTCTCCATACGTTTCAGGGCCAACACTTCCGCGATATACTACTGGTGCCTCACGCCAAATTTTTGGAATCCCAGACTCAAGCTGAATGCTTGAAAAAACTAATTGTCCACCCCGAGAGACATAGGTTTCGTTGGCTTCGAAGAGTATTGTTTGAGCAAGCTGTTCAATCTCTCGAGCAGACTTTCCTTGGAGGTAAGGCGCCAAGAATACATTAAAATTGAAGAGTCCTTGACCTCCGGCACTGTTGGTTTGACCAGCTGCCAAGACTTTGATGAGGTGCAAGATAGCCACCGTGGGGTACGTGGCTGGTTTCGCAACTGCTGTCCTTTCACCGAGTCCATCACACATCAACCCATATTTGAAGAAATATCGTGCATCGTAATCAGCACAGAAAGGTCGGGTTCCAAAGTATTCAAGGTCATGTATGTGAATATCTCCCGCCAGGTGGGCGTCTGCAATCTCCGGTGGAAGCATCAAAAGATAAGCTTCTTTACAAAGCCGATCTGCAACTTTTTTATGGATGGTTTCTGGGTTAGGTTGCATGTTGGCGTTTTCTTGAGCTTCATAGCCATTTCCGCCGATGATGTGACTAAAGTCCCACATGGGAACACCAACACGAGTCAAGGCATTTCGATATACTGCGAATCTGGGATCCTGTTTCGCTTTCTCAAGGAGAACCTGGTTTTGGATTTCACGAATCAAGGGGGCGCTCACGAAGGGAAGTTGCATTTGCTGGATTCGTTGTTCAACCTTACCAGCAATTGTCCGCGCTTCCTCCTCAGTGATAGAAGGAATATTGAAAAGTTCCTGAACCAACATCGTTTCCCGGACAAGGGCCTCAACAATTTTTTGACGGTTCCAGCTTCGAATCAAGGAATCACTGGTACGCACCATAGGCATACCTGCTTCCTCTTTTCGGACTGCCTGAATCCATCCATCCAACGATACTATTCGTTGGGTGAGGTCCTTTTGTTTCCTCCTACTCCGGGCCATGTCCGTTACTCCTCAGAAATGCTAAGAGAGTGTTCTCATCGAGTTGATTATTCGCAAAAAGGTCCTTTTGATGAAGTACTTTTTGGCCAATGACCAGTGCGGGTGTACTATAGATATTCAACATCAGTGCATCGACTTGTGCATCTGGCTCCTCTACCATTCGCACTGAATGCCCAATATTGTGATCTTGGAGATACTGTTTGAGCATCTCACATCGAGGGCATACAATGCTAGAGTAGACCACACAAACCAATAGAAGATCCCGCCTCCTACACTATTTCTCTCCCTTCCATAAAAATCCTATTTTAAGTCGGTAGTGATTTGAATACGCGAATAGCTGTGAAGTTAATTTTTGATTTGGGTAATTCTTATCATCGAAGGGTTTTATCATCCTCTTAGAGCTCTCGGGGGCACTTTCACAGAACGTATTACTGAATAATACAAAATCCCACTTCTTTGAGTAACCCATGTAATGGTGATTTTAGTGGACAGATTCACAATCAGATTTTCCAACCAATTCGCGCGCGCTTGACCATAATCCAGGCAGCCGCCTACTCGCTCTAGGTAACTATGATAGTTCATCCCGCGAGTGCGGTCACTCAAATGCCTTCCTGTCATCGCGGATAAGCGACCAACATTTTTTCAGCCCATCGATGCACATAAACCTGCCGATGACCTGTATCCAACCGTTAGGCGTGTTTTCTATGGATGACGACCTCTGTGCTCAGTATAGTCAAAGACTATACACACTTTTAGTTAGTGCAGTCTCCAATTGCTTTGCCCCTTCTGACTCTCTAGGAGTTCTATTCTCAGGTGGGCTCGACAGCAGTATCATAACAGCGATCCTATCGAAGACCCACACAGACCCCCTTCAACTCTTCGTCGCCGGCATCGAATTTGCTAAGGATCTTGATTTGGCAAGCGAAGCTGCAGAAGCGTTGAACCTTTCTCTCACCCTACGAATATTCACGGAAGAGGACGTTAAGGAGGCACTACCAGCCATTACCTCCTTACTCGGACCACCAGACGTCATGCATACCGAGTTGGCAATTCCATTTTTCTTCGCAGTGCAGTGCGCGAAGCAATTTGGTGTAACAATTCTTATCTGTGGTCAAGGGGCTGACGAACTATTTAGTGGCTATGCAAAATATGAGAAACTCTTGCTACAGTCCATGCCTGAAGCCGTACTTGCTCAAATGGAATCCGACCTGAATAACCTTAAAAAAACTACGCTCCCGTTTCTTCAAAGAATTGTCTCCCAATTCAGTTTACGCCTTGTAACTCCTTTTCTTGAACCGTCCATCATCGATTTTTCTTCAACCCTACCCTTTTCGTGTAAGCTTCAGCGAAATGCTGATACAATAATCCGAAAACGAGTTCTCCGACTGCTTGCTGAAAATCTTGGTCTTCCTTCCCAGGTTACAAATGCCCCAAAACGCGCGATGCAATATGGATCCGGTTCTCATCGGGTTTTAACTAAACTAGCCACTGAGTATTGGCTTGACCAAAATCCCGAATTAACTCAACGACAAGCAAGAAGCCATGCTAGGGTGGAACAGTACTTGAAGTTGCTAGCTGCAAAAAACCCTAACTCCCAATGACCAATCCTGCAACAACAGATATGTATCATTTTAGCATTCGTTGTAACCGTTTAGCCATAGAATCCATAATCAAGCTAATAGCCCCCAAAGGGGCGTTCTGGTCCGCTAAAATAGCCAATACATTTGCTTCGCTGACTCGGCGGACTAGCAAATGGCCACGACCACAGCGAAGCATTAGATCTTTGTATTTTCCAATCTTCAACCGGTTTGCAGTCTGTTCAGATAAAGCACCTAAAGAAGCAATCGCTGCTGCTAGCTCCAACTTTTCAACTTCACCTTTACCCATGAGAACCATGAGTGGTAATCCATCAGCCGTCATAATTGCAGCACTGTAAATTGAAGGCTCTCGGCTCACTGTATCTGATAAATACTCTTCAATTTTTGACATTGCAGAGATGTCAGAAGGCGATTGCATACTTTTTTTCCCTCATCTTGAAGCTTTTAGTGTTTCCCGATGTAATAAAACTCATCTGCCTGAACAACGAATCTGCATTGCTTCTTTTAATTGGTTTACCGGTCTGCCAATACTTTTATTAACCTCTCTGAAGTCTCCTTGTCCACCTTAAGACTCGGTGGCCGCTATGTCAGTGAAACCGGCGAAAACAAAATCGAAATCAAAGCAAAGAGCGTCCAAGTCAAAAGAGACTACTAAAACCAAAGCAAAGTCCAGTAAAAGGACTACTACGACCACGAAAGCGCCAAAGAAGACAACGAAGAGGACTGCCAAGGAGAAAAAGCCAGCTTCTCAGCCAGCGAAAAAAACAACGAAAAAACGGAAAACCCAACCAAAAGTTGAAGCCAAGTCCAAGAAACCTCGTAGATTACCTCTTGAAAAACCAGTAAAAGGTGTTCTAATGAATTATCAGCGGGGCACGGTGACCCAGCGTACGCAATACGGATTGATCCAACTAGAAGGTGTCACCTCATTGACTCAGGCTGCAACATACATCGGACGATCTGTAATTTTACACTTCAGCCCTAACAAAAGCAACCAAGGACGTATTGTCTCTGCTCACGGACGAAATGGCGTACTCCGTGTTCGCTTCCGACGGAGTCTTGCTGCAGATGCAATTGCCAAGGAAGTCCTCGTTTACTAAGTTAGCCTTTTTTCACAATTTAAAGAAACCTTTTTTGGCGACTCTAGCCTTGAACAGGAGTGTTTGCAATCTTCTTCCACAAGTACATAGGTGTCAAGATTGATTACTAATGAGAATAAAGTGAAACGAAAGATTCAGCTAAAACATGTTGCCATGAAACACCAAGATGTCTCATTGTCACAAGAAATGGTAGAGCAAGTAGCCGCCGCAGAAGCCGAAGTCGAAGGCGAGGAAGCAAAGCTTTCAGCAGATCAGCATGCGGTTCTCTACATCTGCCAACGGGGTCATCAGTCATTCATCAGTATTTATCAAGGTGTTAATAGCACACGGGTTCCCATTGGGAAGGATCCGATGAAAGAGGATGAATTGCACTTAATCTTGGGGGAGCTTGAAGCCAAGGGACTACTCAAAAAAGCGGAAATTCATGACCAACCAACCTGGACGACAACAGCCAAAGCCCAATCTTTACTTTTGTAAATGATACGATAAATCTCCCTTTTCTCATCTGTTTTACAGCTGTTGTTGCAGCCGATTTTCAAATGCGAGTGCGAGGCTACTTGTTTTAGAATTCTGCTGCTATACGTTCGCCGTGCTCCGTCAGGAAATAGAAGGAATGGTATACTCCTCGACGTTGCTCGACGAGCCCAGCCGAAAGCAACCGTTTCAGATGATAAGCGGCCGTGCTGGGGGGAATATCTAAAGCCCGTGCGATGTCTCGCAAAAATGTTCGTTGCCCATTAAGGGTTTGAAGTATTTGACGACGTGTTCGATGACGCAAAACTTTCTCTGTGATGGGGGTCATGATTTTTACCGTCCAGAATTCTCCAGCAAGACGGAGGACATTTATTTTACTCTCTTAAATATATACTTTGCGATACAAATACGTACATAAGATTATTCAGCTTTCAATTTATGGAATTAAACGCTTACTGCAGGGCTTTGGGGGAATCATTAGTGTGCAATCGTTGGCGTGGATAAAAACTCATAAGAAGCAGGAGTGAGTCCTAGACGTGGCATTTAAATTCATGCGTTATTTGTGAACCTCTCACTGGCTGGGTTTGGCGTGTCTGACAACCGTGGAAAAGATACCTACGATTTGATAATGTCCCTTCTTTCGCTCAGTGAAATCCAGCGACGTATTCTCGTTTCACTGGCCCACATCTATCCACGAGCTGCGTCGGGTACACAGCTCATCACATTGATTGGTTACAGTGGGAAGGCGAAGTCCTTGTACCGTGGACCACTTGAACGCCTTGAGCAAGAAGAGCTTATTCTGGTAGATCGATTAACACCACGATTGCATTCGATACGGGTCAACCATCTCCACCCCTTAATTGCCTACCTACTTGAACTCATTGAGGCGCATGGGAAGGAGACTATGACATTATATACTAAAGCATTGGAGGACGGAACAGCCGTTGAACGAGAGGAGTGAACAGGTACTCACCGGAATGGTGAGAGAGCAATACATCATCGAATGGATCTTTTTGGGTATCTTATGGATAATCAGCATTACCTGCGCTAGTATCTTAACAACACGCCTGTTCATACTTCCCGCTTTAGGACCGCCATGGACTCCAACTCCCGAACAGACTTGGTGGGAATGGTTCATGCTAGCTACACAGCATCCTCTCATCTGGACAGCGACCGCAGCTACCACAATTGCCCTCATTCTCACAATTAGTGTAACAATCTACTTTGCTATTTGGATTCCTTCACAAGTCGATCAAACAATCCAACTGGAATTACACCGTATCGGCTCAACCACTAAGCTGCGCTTACGTCGGCAATACATTACACAGATTAACTCCAAAGGTCTCCTAGTGACAAAACTCTTACCGAAAACAACTGGTTCTGGTGAGTACGGGCTTGTTGTATTACGAGCTACATTTCCCCAGGCATCTCCTTCCCAGTTGGACTCCGTATCGCAACATTATCTATTGGCATTTGATGCGAATACACTTGCCACCGTCTCGTCAGTAGATGAACTTCATTTCAAAATCACGCAATTAGCTCGTGCCTTTGCTGAGTTGTAACCAGTGGCTCTTTTTTGGATTAACGTTCAAGTTTTGTGACTGTACCGATGCAACGGGTGTTAGCCTCTCGTGTAACAATTCGATCTCCTACACGAAGCATTTCAGGACCTTTTTTGAATACCATGCGAACGCGGGCCACATCGCCGACAACAAGGTACTCCTTTCCAAAGATATGTTCATAAATTACCGGCTGTTGGATAGTCGCACTATGGAACACCGGTTCATATCCTTGGCGAATTCGAGTGGGGTGGCGTGTCACAATAATGGTAGATTCGAAGGTGCTGACGGCGTTTACGTTTGCATCTTTGTCGCAAATTATCTGGCCTCTTCGAATCTTTTCGGGTGGGAGGCGTTTTAAATCAAACCCAAAGACATCTCCTGCCTTCACACGTTCCACCCGTTTTTTAAAGACTTCAATTGATCCTATTCTCCCCTGCATGAATCTGCCGTCTTTATCAGGACCAGTAAGGATGGATTGGCCTGGTTTGAATATCCCTTCTTGAACTGTACCAGTGATGACGATGTTGGTTCCCCGTATCCCCCGGTATACCTTGTCGATATATGCGAACGCAGGTTTTTCTATCCTTTCATCAGGTATTCGCGAGGGAAGTTGAACAAGTGTTTCTCGAAGGAGTTCTAATCCTTCCCCGGTGACACAACTGACTTCATATACTGGGACAATGACTCGGTGAGCGATTTCTCGGCAAATGATAGGAATATCGTCTTTGGAGGTAATGCGAAGTGGTACGTGTCCGATTTCCTTGATGGTTTCGAAAACGAGGGTTCGAACATGGTCTCGTCGATGCTCATCACAATCGTCGACTTTATTGATGACAACCACAAACGGGAGTTCTTGATTGGAAACCAGTAATAGATGTTCGCGAGTAATGTCATCGAGGCGTCGGATTCCGCTCCGTTGTACTTCAGCTACTGCGAGTTTATATTCATCCAAGCAGGGCACGAGAATCATGCTGTATTGGGCAGAGGCTCCCAGGACGCTCCGAATCATCGTCTTGGCGTATTCTTTGTGGCCAGGAGCATCAAAGAAGGTGATGATTCGATGGGCCTGATCAAGGATTCGTGCCCGTTTTGATTTGTCTAGCGGTGCTTGCATTGCCAGAAATTTGCCCTGCTTGTTAATAGCGGCAAAAGCGACATGTAAGTCAGCGGTCTGACCACGTTTTAGTTCTTGAGGATAAGTCAAAAGTAAAGCTCTTGCTTGCCCACTTCCGTTATCTAGCTGGCCTTGAATGAGCACTCCTGCAAGGGTCGTCTTTCCACTATTGACGCGACCCACTAGGTTCATACCAATGGTTTCAGGAACCATGGGGGTGATAACTCGGGCTACAGTGAAACTGGCCACAATCCCTTTGTCTGTGCTATAGTGGGTTTGTTCCAGAATGTCAATACCTGCTTCTTTACAGAGCGTGTTGAGAACCGTCTTGCTGTTTTCAACTTCCTCAGTGGTAAGTCCGTAGACTTCCCAATTTTTCCCGTGGATGTCTTCGATTCCCACGACCAATTGACCTGGGCCCTCGCTTGTTATTAATTTCAATTGTGCAATAAGCTTCGCTCGCCGGTCTCCCACTCCATCTTTTGAAGTTAGGATGCGCTTAAATTCGGTGTTTCGAGTTTCACCGTTCGCAAGCAGTTGGTCAAGATTAAAATCTGTTTTCACTCAAGTTCCACACACAATTTAATACAATACGCAATCTAGAACGGATCTACGAATATCAGCCTTTTGTTTTCATTCTGTTGGGCAACAGCATTTTCTGCTCCTGAAGATAGGGGATAATCGGGATCAGGGTTGGAAAGACAACAAGAGCTCCCTCAGCAAGGAGTTCATCTTCTGTCCGAATTTTCGACTGGCGAGCGATAACAGGGATTCCTAGTTTTTTCGCAGTCATGATGTCTATTGTCGAGTCGCCAATGAAGAGCGTATTTGTGGGAGTAACATTGAAACGATTCAGAATGAGTTCCAGACCTGAAGTAGATGGCTTCATGTGAGGGGCTTCATCGCGTGTTATCAGGATATCAATTAATTTTGTAAACTCATATTTTTCTAGAAGATACTTAGCCACTTCACCATTATCGTTGGTAAGAATGGCAGTTCTTATATCATGGTCTTGAAGAGCTTGGAGTGTCTCTTTAGCTCCTGGCACAAGTTGGGCATTCCTAGCCCCTTCCCATTCATATTCAACAGCTGCTGCATAGACGCTGTCACGTAGCTCGCTAATTTCAATAGGTGATTTCCCTTGTTTCTCAGCATAAGCAAAGGCGCTTCGGAGTAGGTCTTGAGTGCTGTTCATTGGAAGCACTTCAACTGGGAGTCCGTTCTCAAGTAACAAGTCTCGAATAGCACGACGCATTGCATGAAAGTTTATTTCAGCAGTCACTAAGGTTCCATCGAGGTCGAAGACCACCAGCTCAAGAGCCATACTTCGATTGCTCCCGTCAGATACTCCGTGTATCGTCTTATAGGTCTGTGAAGCTCTTCACTCTCTTCTTGTCTAGTCCTTTTACCACGGCGACAAGAAGATCAATTGTCTTCTCGATGTCGTCTAAGTTGAGGATTCCCACATGACTATGGATGTGTCGGGTCGGTACACCAATAACCAGGCTGGGACAACCGACCCGGTCGATGTGGATCACACCTGCATCCGTACCACCGCCATACATCTGAGAAAGTTGATAGGGAATTTTTTCCTTGTCCGCGGTCTGAATAACGTAATTGAGCAGCGGTTGGTTGGGTATCATTGATCGGTCCATTGTACAAATCGCGGGTCCTTTGCCTAATTTTGTTGCAGCTTGTTCGGGTTTGATACCAGGCATATCACCGGCTAGATCCACTTCTAGGGCAAATCCAACATCTGGTTCAATGAGGTGTGCGGTGGTTCGAGCTCCTCGGAGACCGACTTCTTCTTGAACGGTTGCTGCTCCAATCACAGTATTTGGATGGTCAATCTTTTCTTTCTTCAATTGGTAGATTACTTCCATGGCAATGAATGCGCCAAGACGGTCATCAAAGGCTTTGGCTGCAGCTAATCTGCCATCGCGAATGAGCTGAAACGAGGAATCAGGTACAATTGGATCGCCAACTTGGATACCCATTTCCTTGATGTCATCTTCAGAGCTTGCGCCAACATCGATAAACATTTGATCAAGTTCAACGACTTTCTTTCGTTCATCTGGCGTGAGGATGTGAGGAGGTTTGGCCCCAAAGACGCCAAAGTAGCGATTGTTTTTTCGTGTTCGAACAATGACTTTTTGTGCCAATACAACTTGGCTCCACCATCCTCCTAATGGATTGACCTTTAGGAATCCGTCCTTGGTAATCCCGGAGACGATGAAGCCTACCTCGTCAACATGGCCAGCGAAAAGGATTCGGGGTTTATCAGCGCTTCCCTTTTTGATGAACTGTACGCTTCCGAGTTTGTCGATGGTGATTTCATCGGCAATCGGGCGCATGGCTTCTGCGACCAATGTGCTTGTTTCGCGTTCAAAGCCACTAGGACCAAATGAGTCCACCAGTGTTTGCAATAATTTAGTTCGTCTTGAATCCATGGTCGACACCTACCCTCGAATTCGCCCAATGAGTTAGATAAGCTTTATTCAGGCAGCAGAAGTTCATCTGAACTGCACTTTTCCGTGAAGAAACAAGTTTATTCTACAGGAGGAGACAAATGAGATGCAAAGGAGTGTTCAAGATGTCACTGACAGTAGAAGAGCTTGCCAAATTCATTGATCATACCAGACTCAAACCAGAAACTAAACGAGCAAAGATTTTAGAACTATGTGAAGAAGCGCTAGCTTACGAGTTTGCTACGGTATGCATCAATCCCGTTCACGTTGAATATGCCACCGACTTATTGAAGAACTCATCAGTGGGTGTGTGCGTGGTTGTTGGCTTTCCCTTGGGTGCCACCCTTTCGGAGGTAAAAGCCTTTGAGGCAAAGCAGGCTGTGCAAAAAGGTGCTACCGAAGTAGATATGGTAATTAACATAGGTGCTCTAAGAGACAAGAACTATGATTTGGTTCAATCTGATATCGAGGCGGTAGTTAGTGCCGCTGATGATGCGATAGTGAAAGTGATTCTTGAAACCGGGTTTCTAATTGATGAGGAGAAGCAGAAGGCTTGTCTTATCTGCCAAGATGCTGGTGCAAACTTTGTCAAGACATCCACGGGATTTGGACCTATGGGCGCTACGCCATATGATGTTCGGTTGATGCGGGAAACGGTAGGAACGGATATGGGAGTAAAAGCTGCAGGTGGCATCCGCAGCTTCAAAGATGCATTGCGAATGATTGATGCAGGTGCTAACCGTCTTGGCACTAGCTCAGGCGTTGCTATCATCGAAGGCTTCCGTTGGGCAGGATATAGTGACACCTTCCTTGAGCCTGATAAACCCTGCTGGACTTGCCCAAGCCGGCAGGCCAATTTAGGGAAACAACCCAAAGAAGTGTATCTTTGGTACAAACAGCGCTGTGTCACTTGTCCCCACCGTGACCAAAACATCTTCAATGATTAGAGGGAGAACCAAATGACAGATGAGAACACACAATCATATTCTGATACCAAACTGCTTCGGATTTCGCTTACTAACCAAACGGTGAAACAACAAGAACTAACACCTGCGCTTTTTACCCAATATCTAGGTGGTCGTGGTATAGGCGTAAAACTGGTCTATGATCAAGTAACCCCCGCCGTTTCTCCGCTAGCCCCTGAGAATCTTCTGGTGTTTGCCGTTGGTCCCCTTACAGCTTCAGCTGCACCAACTGGAGGGCGGTTCGCTGTAATTACCAAATCACCACTAACTGGTACTATTTTGGACTCCAACAGTGGAGGACACTTCGGTCCCCAGCTACGACGAGCAGGCTATGCCGCTTTAGTGTTCGAGGGGCGTGCAAAATCACCCACTTATCTCTGGATTAATGACGACGACGTTGAATTTCGGTCAGCGAAGGATGTGTGGGGTCAAGAGGTAAGTCCCTCCACAGATTATCTTCTTGATGAAACTGATCCTAAAGCCCAAGTGGCATGCATCGGTCCTGGTGGAGAGAACCAGGTTAAACTTGCTGCAATCATGACTGACAAGCATCGCGCAGCTGGTCGAGGTGGTGTTGGTGCCGTCATGGGTGCAAAGCATCTGAAAGCCATCGTAATTCTGGGCACTAAACAAATTTCAATAAATGACCCTGAAAAACTCGACATTGTCGTTAACCGGACGCGCCGCCTTATCAAGAAAGATTCCATCACGAACAATTCTTTACCTGTGTATGGGACGGCAGTGCTAGTCAACCTCATCAATGAATTCGGGATGCTGCCGACGTACAACTTTCAGGAGGGTACTTTCAACGATGCCGAAGGTGTTTCTGGGGAAAAGCTACTTGAACGATTCTTCCTCAAGCGGTACCATTGTTTCGGTTGTCCAATTGGCTGTGGCAGAATCTCTCAAGTTCAAGGAATTGAAGTAGGTGGTCCAGAGTATGAGACTATTTGGGCTTTAGGGCCTCAGTGTGGGATCAATGATCTCGAATGGATTACCACTGCTAATCATCGGTGTAATGAGCTAGGTATAGACACAATTTCCGTGGGCAGCACCATTGGATGTGCGATGGAGCTTGTGCAGAAAGGTCACCTCCAATCTAAACTTGAATTTACAAAAACTGCAGAGTTGCTCAACCTCATCGATGATATTGCCCATGCTCGTGGATTGGGAAAGGAACTTGGGCAAGGTTCCAAGAGTTTGGCTATCCGGTATAATGCTCCCCAACTAGCAATGCAGGTAAAGGGAATGGAACTGCCTGCATACGATCTTAGAGGAGTTCAGGGACACGCTCTCGCTAATGCCACATCCAACCGTGGGGGATGCCATTTACGGGCCTATCTTATAGGGCCTGAAATATTGGGATCGCCTGTCCTTGTTGATCGCGATCGTGTTGAAGGAAAAGCTGGACTTGTGATTCTGTTTCAAAATCTCTCTGCGGCAATGGATTCGCTTGTTCTATGCCGATTTACCACGTTCGCTTTTAGCGTGGAAGATTATGCTGATCTACTCTCCGCTGCCACCTCGCTAAAGATATCTGGCAACGAGTTTCTTCAAATTGGTGAGAGAATCTGGACTCTCGAACGATTATTCAATATTCGAGAAGGTTTTTCAGCGAAAGATGACTGCCTACCTCCACGTTTCTCAAAACCTTTACCAGAGGGTGGATCCCGTAACCGCGTTACTCATCTTAAAGAGATGCTTCCCGAATATTACCGCCTTCGTGGGTGGGATGAAACTGGTCAACCTACGGAATCATGTCTCAAACAATTGAATCTCTAAAACCACATCCTCTCTGTCGATGGTGATACGATGACCCCGCCAGTCAATTCAACAATCTCTACTCGTATAACTCGGGCACTCTCAAATCTTCTATCGCCACCTCTTATTGCCATGGGTACCGTTGCTGTTTTTACTTTTTATTCGCCTATTGGAACTGGATTAATACAGCCGTGGCAATCTTTCCTCATTGGACTCTTTTTCGTCGTCATCGGTCCCATCCTTCCAGTCGTGTTAATGGTTGCGCGCGGAAAAATGACATTCGATGTTAAAAATCGCCGTGACCGACCCCTACTTTACCTGGCCGCTATAATCACCTATGTTAGTGGCGCGTTAATCGCCTGGCTCTATTACAATCTTACCTTGATCGTCATTGCCATTGCGTATGCTGGAGTAACTTCAGTAATTGCACTTGTGAGTCTCTATTGGAAAGTTTCAGCACATAGTGCTGGTGTCGCTGGTCCGATTACTGGGTTGATTTGGGTGTATGGTCTCTTCTTCGTCCCCTTTATGCTCTTAGCGGTTCTCGTGGCATGGGCTCGCTGGAAGTTAAAACTGCATTCACCCTCGCAGCTATTAGCCGGAATACTCATTGCCATTATTGTTACCGCAATGGTCTATTGGGTTCTCTGGGGTTTACCTGTTGTCCTCTGAGTATTTGAGATGTTAAGCAATTCGTAGATTCAAGCGAATTGTATCAGGAAATCCTACTGTAAGTTTAGACTCATAGATGAGGATCCCCTTTGTATCCCTTCGTTCCGCAACTGCTGGTTGTCGTGGTATTTCTAATTGTGAACCAGTAAGCTGAACCATTACCCCTTCCGCACCCTGAGACATGGCTTCGGTGCCCAGAATTTGTAAAGTCAAAGTGGTCTTAGTGTCCTCGGAGGGTACTAGCCAGAAACCAATAGAGACATGATTCTCGCTAGGGTCAAGAAGGGTAAGCCAAGTTTGGAGCTGGTCATTTTCATAAGTACTGGATAAGATGGGGTTCTTGTCGTACCAGATTAGATCGTTGGACTTTGTTGATGGGCGAAGATAGGGAAAGGTTGTCATTTTCCGTAAAGCACGACCATCGATGGCAATTTCAAGCTCAACCTGAAGACTGATTCGAAAATGCTCATCAGCTAACGTGAAACCAGTTTCACCACCTTCAAGGCGATATCCTGAGTCCAATAGCGAGTTGTCACCTAATTGGAAGGTCCAACGGCGTTCTAGCTGCTGAGCCAACTTGGCCTGATCCTCGGACCCGATTTGACCGACTTCACGGAGCATTTCTAGCAGCTTCCGTCGAACCGAATCAAGGGTTGCTTTTTCTTTGCTCAGGCGGGTGAATGCAAGCGGTACCTGCGTGTTTAGTATCAGTGACGCTTGCAGCTTGTTTGCGCTATCATCAGCACCTCTACTTCGGAGCGCGTCAATTCCCTCCTTGAATGTTTGATTCCACTCCTCAAAAAGTGGAATCTGCGCAGAGAGTGCTGGGGTTACAGATAAGCGGGCTCGCATGAGCTGAGTATATTGAGACAAAACGGCCTCAATATCTGCAGAATCTTCATCACTGGCTACAACTTCGAGTGCTTTTTGTAACTGGGTTGCCGCCCTCCGGAGTAATCGAGTTTGTGAACTGCGGTCGGAGGTAAGCGTTGCGAGTTTAGCTGTAGCAGTTCCTGCAGCACTTAAAGCTAGAACCCCGTTGCGTGTGTCCTTCTTCAGCGCTGCAGCTTTAGCCAGAGTTTGGGCGAGTTGTTCACTTTGTGTTAACAGCTGTTCCCATTTTGTCTCCTCAGCGGGCTGCTCTTCGTAAGCTAAGGCGTTGACATTACGGAGTAGGAGGAAGGCGAAAGGATACGCCTCGCCAGTCAACTCGTTTGATGGAGGCATAAACGCAAGCGTCTGTTCTGCAAATTCTTGTGCATCATCCCTTAATTTATGCAACTCCTTGCTCTCTGTTGTTTCACTTAACCGCTGTATTAGAATCCAGACCAGCAGTGAACCCGCTTTCAAAGCTTTTACTTGTTGTCGACCTTTTACCTGGGCTAACATCGCTGTTGTCGCATAATCTTCGAGTTTGTCCAAATCTTTGCTAGGAAAGGTTATGGTTACCCTCCCTGAAGGATCCGGGGAGACCTTTGAGAGTAAGAGTTGCAGGGCGAGTTGAGCCCGTATTTGGGGGTCTTTGGTTTGGAAATACAGTTGTTCGTTGAGTTGGTGACTTTTTTCCCTAAGGCGATGTGCTGAATCACTCAAAGTTTCCTTTGGTCGCTGTGCAAGTTGCTGTACAAGGCGGGAAATAAGTTCAAGATTATTCTCGTCGATTTCCGTTGTTTGGCGGATCTCAGGTATTAGTTGGGTCGCATGTTCAGCGGCTGCGTTCAACAGAATGTCTTTTTCATCTTCTGGGGCAACGTCGACAAGGCGCAGTTGGGCTTCTATGAGCTCTTGGGTGAGCGGTTGATAGGTCTCAGATGTTGCACCAAGGTGTTGTAGCTGTTTTAGTGCTGTTTGTTGGAATTCGATTTGGAGTTTTGCCAAAGCCGACTGGGCTTCAGGCGCTGCGATTTTGGGCATCAACCTTGTTTGGATGATGCCTAGCCGTTTTGAGATTCGAAGGATGAATTCTTGGTCTGCAGGACGGTCCAGGAGTGGGATAGTTCGGATTAACGTTTGGAAGGCACTTGTAACGGCCTCCTCAAGGGGTTCAGCAGGTTCGAATGGGATCTCACCTAATAAGAGGATAATATGATTAATCTGCTTGACAGCTCTGTTCAAATCGTCAAGTGCACGATAATTGAAAATCGCGGTACGTGCAAATCGTAGACTGCGTAATAAATCGTCTCCGAGTGCCTTGCTAGATTTGCCTTGTGCCAGTTCAAACCATATCTGGCTCGCGCGCGTGGCTAGTTTGGCGGTGGAGTAGGCATCGCGGAGTTCAAACATGGCATTCATTGCAGTCGTGATGTGCTTTAATTGGGATTGCCGCAGCTTCTTTGTTGACATGGTTTGTTGAAGGCGTTCTTGCAAATGCTGTTCGCTGATATCTAACACTCTTAGATCATCAGTTGACTGCAGTGCTGTTACAATTACGGTTCCCCGTTCCTGGCTGCGGTCTTGCATTGTCTTATGAAGAGTCTTCCAATGGGTTGTGAGTTTTCGTATCAGTACAACCTGCTTTGTGGGATCATCCTCATCGGCTAATGCCATCATCGAATCCTTTGCTTTGGTTGTTTGGTAGGCGAGTAAGGAGCTCCGCTGAAACTTCTCGGCAAATTCCACAAGTTGAGTCAACTCCGCCTTCATTGTCACTTTTGGAATAATGAGCAGGCGGTGAAGCAGTATCTGGAGGATTTGTTCAACTGTCGAAGCCTCTATGACTTCTAAAGCTTCAAGAATTGCCGCAATCGCTGAAGCCTCAAGCGCAATGAGCTCATTTCGGAAATCTCCCTCAGGTACAACTCCTAGCAACCAATGAATCTTCCATAATAATCCTAATGATTCAACCTTGCGCTTGGCGGTTATATCTGCTAAAATGGTTTCAAAATAACGTCGAGCAATCTGTCGGGCTTCAAGAGCCCCACGAATTGTAAGATCCGTATTGGTCGCTAATGTGACTGCGTCCTGCAATTTTGTCTCTGCCAAAAAAAGATGTGCAAGATCATTAATCCCATGGGCGTCCAGCTTCCGCTTGAGTTTTGCGGGAAGCTTCGTTATATCAGATAGAAGTATTGAGGGATCAGCGCTAACCACAGTATTCACCACTTTCCACTAGGTAGGAGTGAAAAACGCGAATAAGAAATTTTGCTGAACGGCGTTACTTGGCTCTTACTCACCCAGATTCAATGCGTTGGTTAAGACCCGTTCCAAATTTCTCAACTGCTTTATCTGGATCTCGTCTCACGAGAGACGTGTTACGTTGCCCTGTAATGATACAATTTGAGGGTTCACTAGTAGGTTATTACAACTTCCATGTCGTGGCTAGTGATATCGGGTCGGCCTTTAACGGCAATTACGCCTTTCATCATCCAGGTATTTCGGGCATTTTGACTTCGATAGGTGGGGGGAACTCCTGAAGGTAAATGGATACTGAAGTCAATACTGTCGCTAAAACCGTCGGTAAATTGCATTTGACCTCCGATGGAATTCTTGCCTTGATGGAGTACGCTGTTTTGTTGAGCGGTTACTGTTATTGGTTTTTCTTTCGTACCCTGCTTCTCGGTCGCTTTGGTCCATTCGTTGACCCAGATTTCAAGACGAACTTCATCGGCGTCAAATTCTTCGGATGATGACACATTAACGGTCCCTGTTAGGGGCTCATTAAGGCTGTACGTATCCTTATTCAACATTACTGAGATTGTCGCTTTGGGGGCTTTAAATCGACCAAATAATCCCATGATCTTTTTCTCCATTCCATTAAGTTATGCAAGCCTGGTAAGACAGTATTTCGAGCGTATAAAATCCTTTAGTTGCAATGAGCCCAAAAAAATAGAGTTTAACTTATTCGAAAAAAGGGATGGAACAGATGAAGAGGGTTGAGTTAGATGGTTTCAAGGAAAGTAATAGTTTGAATAAATAGTTCTTGTTTGTGTTCTCCACTATTCATAATAGGATGGTCAGCACTTTCAAGAACCCACCATTCCTTCCTCTTAGAAGTGATTCCGTGGTAGGCTCTACCACTAACCAGAATGATTCCTCAACATATCATAAAGAGATTGAAAGGTAAAATCAGTTTCGTCATTAACGTTATTCCCGATTCCAAATAGAATGCGGGATGAATGTTTCGACTATTGGAATACCACTAATATGAGTGGCATAATATGAGGTTGTGTGAACAACAGGCTAATTGATCATCTTGCGTGCAAAATCTTTCGCGTTCTGTAAATCTTCTGGGGTTGGGTGCTTCCGTAATTCAGGTAAGTATTCATTCCATTCCTCTTTGGATGTAATGATTTCTCGATGAATAAACCTTTCAATCGGCTCTGAGGGAACTCCTTGACAATGAAAATAACCGAGAAACTGAATGCTCTTTTCCCGACAAGCAACTTTAAAGGAGGGCAAACATCGACCCGCCCACTGCTCATACAATGCATCTTTGTGCGACGAGCCATCCGGCTCATAAACAGCATGTGTTGAAAATCCCGCTAACTTGAAAGAAGGATTCATGGGTAAAACTTCCAACAACCGCTTCAACGGCTTAGCTAAATCCGAATCATGGACCGCTGCACCCAAAAACACCAACTCGAAACCAAGTAAGAGATCAAAAGAAACCTCTTGCACTGTCATCAATACTACATCATGATCCTTTGACAACGCTTCATACATCGCCTGCGCCACTTGCGCAGTATTCCCCGTTTCACTATAATAGGCAATTAAAATCTTCATAGCCACCATTCTTAATTACCTGCTTAAATAGCTCAGGGGGGCTTTTTATTTAATTTAGTATTAGCATAATGAGAGGTTGTTTAGACAACAGGCTAAGAAATTATGCTGAAAAGAGTTACTTGGCTTTTGCCCTCGCCGATTCAATACGCTGGTTCAATCCGACAGTTAATACAGCAACAGCTTCGTCAGGTATCTTTGTGAATAGCACTTCTGGCTTGGGCAGTTTCGTGCCTGGAAAAAGTGGTTCTGTACACTCTTCCACCTTCACCTCATGGATGTTTCCTTCTTGACCAAGTTGTTGCCACAACCTTTCAGAGATTGCTGGCATTACAGGTTCGATTAGAATTGTGATGGCTTTCAATACTTGGAGACATTGATATAGGTCATTTTCGGCACGGTTAGGCTCTACTTTGATCGTCTTCCAGGGTTCACATTGTTGGAAAAGTGTGTTCCCAAACGAAGCAAGGAGCATCGCAGCATCGGCAGCTTCTTTAAATCGGAAGTTGTGAAATGCTTTTTTAATCGTTTTAATGGTATCACGAATCTGATTGGTGATCTCATCTGTTAGGGCTCCTTGCGGAATTTTTTTGAAATGTTTGTGATTGAACAGGAGAACACGATAGGCGTAGTTACCCAGAATGCCAACAAGTTCATTATTTACTCTGAGTTGAAAGTCCTTCCAAACAAAATCCAGGTCCTTCGTGTATCCCGTGTATGAAAGAATGTAGTATCGCACAGCATCCAAATCAAGTCCCTGTTTGACAAAATCTTCTTCGATATCAATTACGAAGCCGCGACTCTTGGAGAGACCATGCCCTTCAACCTTGACCATACCGCTGGCAACGATTGCATAGGCGGTATTGTAGTTTACTCCTTTGAGAATTGCAGGCCAAAAGACTGCATGGTGGTATACGATATCTGCACCGATGAAGTTGATGATTTTTCCATCTCGAATCCAATAATTTTCCCAATCAGCTCCAGTTTGCCTGGCCCATTCCTCCGTAAATGAGATGTACCCTGCATAGTTTTCAGCCCATACGTAAAGAACCAGATCCTCATCACCCGGATAAGGGATTCCCCATTTCAAATTACGGGAGATACCCCAATCCTTAAGTCCTTGCCGAATCCAACCTAAAGCGTAGTTTCGAGCTAATGCGGTACCTTTCAATTTTTTATTAAACTTCGTAAGAAAATCAGTGAACATTGAGAGCTTAAAGAAATGATGTCGAGCCTGGCGTTTGATGGCAGGTGATCCACAGGTGACACAGCGTGGGTTGATCAACTGATCAGCATCAAGGTAGCGCTGACACCCTTGGTCACATTCATCTCCACGAGCTATCGCTCCACAATAGGGGCAAGTGCCAACGAGGAAGCGGTCAGCGAGGAAGGTCTGACAGGTGTTGCAGTATGGTAAAGCTACTTCGCGGGTTTCAACATACCCGTTCTCCTCGAGGGTACGGATAATGGTTTGAGCACGTTTGTAATGGTAGGGGGCTTCTGTATTCCCGTACAGATCAACACCAATATTCAGCTTCTTGAAGATGTTTTCAAAGTGTGTGTGATATTTTTCAACTAACTTTTGAGGTGTGATTCCAGCTTGCTCTGCTGCAAGTTCAATGGGTGCCCCATGTGCATCGGATCCACAAAAGAATATCACATCATAGCCAAAGAGTTTCAGGTACCTTACGTAGGCATCGCCAGGAATATAGGTGCGCAAGTGACCGATGTGAGCTGTACCGTTTGCATAAGGTAGGCCGCACGTTACAACGATTTTGTCAGCTTTGGTTAGAGTCAAGTGTATTCCCTCCACAATTTTGTGAATGAGGCACTATCATCCTGATTCTTCAAGAGAGGATGAAACCCAATACACCTCTTATGTTTTGAAGTTTTTCATATTTCATCTCAATGATTTAACTCTCGACTGAACTGTCGAAAAGTACTTGGCTAGAATGCTTATAAGGAACATTAGCAGGAACTGAATGGTCGAACAACTATTACTTGGGGCCTCTAGCCATGACCCTCAAAGCGATTATTCTTATTGATGTTGATCCCCCCCTCACTGATACCGTATTTGATTCATTGAAAGATTTACCTGTTGTGAAAGAGATTTCCTCCGTCTATGGAATCCATGACATCTTCTGTCTCATCGAGGTTGCTGACGAAGAACAATTGAATAACTTCATCTTCAAGAAACTCCGCCCTACTGATGGAGTAAAAGAGACCCTGACCCTGATGATTTCGCATAGTGTTCGAAAAGAGTAGTTTAACTCTTTTTGCCCTCAGCTTGCAGATGGGATGCAAGGTTTGTCAGTAAGAGAGGAAAAAGAGTCCGTAATTTTTCTTATCCAGCGGGGAGTTTAAATAATGTCCTCAAATGCCCTTTGTGAAGGAAGCGAAGGGAAATAGATGTAATGTTGTGTCCGCATCGTTCCTCGCCCTCCCCTCGCTCCCCCTCCCCAACCTCCCACTTTTTCCGAAGGTACCTTCGCTTCCTTCTCTAATTATCCAAAGCTTTTCTAAGAACCATATCATGAGTTGAGGTTATATGGTACGGAAAGCTCTTACATAAGCTTCAATACAGTGATTTATTGAGGTGAGGTATATTTCTAATTCCAGCGCTGAATCAATCACGGTTGAAATAGAGAAACCCCCCAAAGCTGGTTATGTCGTCAAAGTTGTGATTGTTGGTGATTGGGGAGTTGGTAAAACTAGCCTAATTCGCCGATTTGCTGAAAATACATTCGACCATGATTACAAACCTAGCATTGGAGTCAACATTGTGACCAAGATAGTCGATGTAAGGGGGCGAAAACTGAAATTGCAGCTATTTGATACCGGTGGTCAAGAACGATTCCAACCTCTCCGCCAGCGCTACTACACCGGATCCAATGCCGTAATTTTTGTGTTTGACACAACCCGCGCTTCATCGGCTGCTGCAATTGAAACCAAGTGGCTAGATGAGGTCAAAGCCATCCTTGGGAACGATTTCATACGCGTTGTGTTAGGAAATAAGGTTGATTTAGAACACGATCGAGAGGTCTCCGAATATGCCGCAAAACAAGCTACTGATCGAATTCAAGGAAAGTATTACGAAACTAGTGCTTTAGACGGCCGCAACGTCAATGAGGCATTCCAAGACTTAGCCACGCAGTTAATGGATAAGCTCTTTCCTGAGGCGAAAAGCGTTGACACAGAACCTTTCTGAAATCGGTGAAACCTATATCTATCTCGGATTCAAAATTGATCATTTTCTCAAGCAGGAAATTGGGCCTGATACTATTATTGTAGATAGCTATTTTGGCCCTTCAGAATTAAAGCCCGAGAAATCTGTGGTTGACCCCGACGGTTTGCTAAGCTTGATTAAACGATTTCAAGTCAATGTGAAGAAGCAAATTCGCGACGAGCCACGCCGGTCTTATCTGTTGCGTCAATCGGATGCTTTGAAGCTTCTTGTACAATATGGGCTAGAGGAACCTGTGACATTTCAAGAACGAGTTAAAATTGGATTGAATGTTGATGTCGTAACGATCTCGAGCGAACGCATTGATGAGTTAACAGAACAAGCGTCTCGAGCCCTTCGGAATGAAGTTTTGACAGGTGATCTGACTTCTATGGCAACTCGATGGAGAAACCGAGCAATGACAAAGGGGGCTGAGATTATTCCTCTAGCAGAGGAGGTGGCTCTGGAAGCTCGGAAGGCTACTCAGAAACTGCTTTTCACACTTCCAGAGCAAGAAGGGGTCGAATTTCGCGCCATTGATGAAGCTCCATGGAGTGCGTATAACCATTATCAGGGGAATTACAGGGCAATCATAGAAATTAACATCGCACTTCCTCGAAGCAAGTATACCATTTGGAAATGGGTAACCCATGAAACGTATCCTGGACATCAAACCCAACTGGTTCAACAAGAGTCTGGCTACCATAGCGGAACACACAACCTTGAATCAACGATTGCCATCATTAACACTCCTGAATGCACAATCGCGGAAGGTTTAGCTGAGGCAGGAACAGATATTCTAAGTTCAGTCCGACCTTTAACGAAACCCGAAACCGTTTCCAACTATCTGATGCAATTAAGACGAGCTGTCGGGATCAATGCCCTTGTAATGATTCAGCAAGAACAACGCAGTGAACTCGAGGTCGTCGATTATCTCAAAGATATGGGTGCCTATGAGACTGCATATGCTGAAGCTCGTATCCCATTTATGACCGATTCTATTTGGGGTCCCTACGGATACACCTACTTGGTAGGGGCGTGGTTGGTTCAGGGCTTCTATAGTGCAGCCCAGGAAGCCAATCTCTTAGACGAGTTTATCAAAGCTCTCTACTTTGAAAGTCATACTCCCTCAACTCTTAAGACTCGAATTTCCAATCTTGATTTAAAACTTCCAAAAAATCTCATCTGAAATCCGAGGACGAGAAGACCCAAATAGCAGTTGTACGCTCAGTTCAATTGAGGGATGAAAATGAACATACAAGGTGTCACCCCTGTAGTTAACACCTTCTTTGGCGCACCAGTGGACTTCACATCTGCCACATTTGTCATCTTTGGAATTCCATTTGACAAAACCAGTACCTACCGGCAGGGTGCAAAACAAGGTCCTACAGCTATTCGAACTGCCTCACAAGCAATTGAAAGTTATTGTCTCCAAGAAGAAATCGCTGTTGATGCCGCTCTACTTCCAATCGCTGACATCGGTGATGTGAATATTGAATCTGGTACAGTTCAAAGTATGCTTATGGCTGTAGAGTCTGTGGTGTCGCAAATCATCCAGAGTGAGAAGATTCCTATCTTGCTGGGTGGAGAACACACTCTCACATTGGCGGCGATTCGTGCGCTTCCTCGTGACATCGTGCTGCTACAATTTGATGCTCATATGGATTTACGCGATAAGTTCAATGACCAAGAGTTTTCTCATGCCTGTGTCCAACGGCGCATCGTCGAACAACTAGGGCCCGATCACCTTATCCAAATCGGTATCCGTGCAGTTTCAAAAGAAGAAATCGAGTACGCTAACAAACAAGAAATCACCTTCTATACCTGTAATGCAATCCGAAAAGAAGGGGCTGCTGAAATTGCTCACAGAATCAATGATGCCATCCCGCCGGGACCTCCAATCTACATTTCCATTGATATTGATGTTCTTGATCCCGCTTATGCTCCAGCTGTTGGAAATCCTGAAGCTGGCGGGTTAACTACTTCCGAACTACTGACCATTCTTCGGGTAATCGCTCCTCGGTCCGTGGTCTTTGATATCACCGAAGTGGCTCCGCAATACGATCAAGGTATTACTGCCATTGCTGCCGCAAGAATAGTCACCTCTTTTCTTTGTCTCCAAGCTAAACGACGAGGTCTTGGATAATAGGAAGGCTAGCGACTTTGAAGAGAAATTAATAATCTCCTTTGAATTATGGTTAGAAAAAGCCTTAAAATCCTAAACCATAGGAGCTGACCATGCAACCGTTGGTGAAAGAATGTGTCAGATATATTGAAAATGCTTGGAGATGTTGGGTCTCAAGTAGATAAGAAAATGCTTGAGCTTCTCGCCACTGGTGCTTCAAACGATTTCCAAGAAGTGGTGTTCCACCAAGTACAGGCTGGTGGCAAACGCATACGTCCCGCGTTAACAATTCTCTTTTGCGAAGCCACGGGAGGAAGGATCGAAGACGCCCTGTCAACAGCGGCTGCGATAGAGCTCGTCCACAATTACTCGCTTATTTTAGACGATATCATTGATGATGCTGATGTTCGCCGAAATCTCCCCACGACATGGACTAAATACGGCTTGAATTTTGGAATCCTGGCATCAACACATTACCGGGAAGCCATCGAAGAAGGCTCACTACAATCTCCTAACCACAAAGCAATCTCTCGGATAATTGCCGATACGATTCGTGAATTAGTCGAAGGAGAACGCTTAGATGTGCTGTTCGAGCAGTTTCCCAGCGATGAAGAATATACTGAAAAACACCGCTTCCGTGAAGTTAGCCTTGAAGACTACGAAAGGATGATTGGGTATAAGACGGCCGCTCTACTTCGGGCCGCTTGTGAGGTGGGAGTTATCTGCGCGAATGGATCAAAGGAGCTCCAACATGCTGCACGTGAATTTGGCTGGAAAGCCGGAATCGCCTTCCAATTGGCAGACGATGTGTTAGACCTGTTTGCAGAAGAAGAAAAACTTGGGAAAAAACTGGGTAAGGATATCTATGAGCATAAACTTGGTAATGTTGTCATTTTACACGCTCTCCAACTCTTGTCAACTGATGATCACGACTACGTTCTTAGAATCCTCCGTTCTAAAGCTCCCACGGAATCTGATGTGAAAAAAGTAATCACCCTGCTGAAACAAACTGAGGCTAGCACCATCGTCAGAGACAAAGCGAAAAAACTCGTTAATGGAGCTAAGAACGCAATTGACCTCTTTCCTAACAAAGAGGCCACGAAACTACTCAAGACACTTGTTGATTTCATCTATCAACGTTCATTCTAATAGAGCCTAAGAAAAACGTTATTTCAGCCCATCCGCTTCCATGAGGGCACGGAGCTCCTGTAGACTCAGCTTCTGACCGGACTCCTGTTTTACCCGAGCCAGTTCTGCTAGTTTCTTTATTGCTGCTTTCTCTCGGGCTTTACGTGCAGATTGACGTTCCTGCTGAATTTTGTCCAACTTGGTTTTCAAGTCCCTTTCTTGGTCTTTCAGTTCTTCCAATCGGTTTCGCATCTCATCTGCTTCTTGAAGGCATCTGACGTACATCTGATGGGCTTCATCAATTTCAGAACG
>JBHLMI010000050.1:0-8203 GCA_048938295.1 Promethearchaeota archaeon | reverse complement strand
TTGTGATAGTATTGAAGACTGAAAAGCGGAGCATTAAGAGTGCCATTCAATACCATTGGGAACCAGTACCCATCTGCTGCGACTGTGGGGACCAGTAGGAATAGCAGTCCAATTCCCGTTAGGAACAGAACGGATTTTCGAGCCATAATTCATACCTCCAAGAATTCATTTACTAATTCTTCTCGCGATGATTTCATTTTCGCATTTTCCTGCATCATTCACCTCCCTCTACGCGCCCTTTCCGGATTTTTCGAATGACAAGAGCAGAGATCACAACTGGAACAATGATAATAGGCGCAATAATCCCCACAAAAAGAACACTTGGAGCAATTGTAATATTGTACACACCTAACGATCCCGCAAGAAAACCAGAGCCTTCGAAAATCACTTGAACTTGATGAGTGCCTATAACAAAGCTTGCGGAATAAGGTATTCGTGCCCATCCATCAGAATCCGTAACGCCCACGCCAACAACTTGCCAATTGACACCCGTGAAGATGGCAAAGATTAATTCTTTCCCAGGAATTGGCCTTAGATTGGGATAAGTCCATGTAACGTCCATCACACAGGTCCAGCCCCACAAACGGGCCATTAGTATTCCTTGTCCACCAAAACCTGCATTCGTCCCTGGGCCAGAGACCGGTGGTGAAATGGTTGTAAAGGCGTATTCAACTGTGCCCGTAATATTACAGGCATGAGTAAACGTGTCGCCTTGGTATCTGATGAGAAGCGGATAAGAGCCGGGAGGATGACCACTAGAATCGGTGATCATTAGGCGACTTATTCCATGAAAATCACGATCACGAGGTGTAGCCCAGTTGTTGATGGGGGCAGAACCCCAGTATTCAAACTCGGTACTCCAGTTGACGTAATAATCTAGTGAGTACTCATGATTTGAAAAGTTATAATCGGTTAGCCAAGGAGATTCGCTCCACATCCATGCCTCAGCAGTAAGAGACCCATTCGGATGTATACTGGTGTAATTGCCGTAAGAATGGTCAACAAGGTAGGGTTGATGCAGACTCGTATGCAGCTTCAAGATTTCGCTACTCACAGGAACACTATCAGCGGTTATATGATTCACATCTGTCACTGTTACAAGGAAATAATTGGTAACAGGCATCGCAAGTTCACCATAGAACCGTACAAATTCTGTGGTAAAATCAGGATAGCTAACAGGAATTGAACGGTAATTTGGAACCCGACCAATCATGGAAGGCGAATCTGTAACGGCAAGATAAGACCCAATTGCACCGCGATGCAAGCCCAGGCGATTTCCGTTAATTTCCAGCTCCATGAAATAGAAGCCTCGCCGCATCATAGTATTGTTTCCTACCGGGCCTATCCATAAATTGGGCCAGTTGAATTCCTGGAGCTGATTGGTTTCCCACACTGAAACAAGAGCGGTCTTCTCAAAGAGCAAATAGGAACGACTTCCCAAACTGAGAAAGCGAAGGGTAACAGCTACGTTTTCTTTGTGAACCCCGGTATTGTTCACCGTGAAGTGAATATCGATGGGCTCTCCTGTTACTGATATCAGACAATCGGTTTGATACCAATCCTGTAGACGCATATCTCCAATGACTTCGTCAAAGCGCCCATCCATTGCGGGGCTTTGCAACACTGCTCGAACACAATAAACAGTATAATCACCAGAGTCAGCAGAACCCAGTTGCCCTGACACTATTACATTGCCTTCGGAAGTAATTTCGGATTGAAAGCTAGCTATATGGTACTCAGATACAGTGAATATCGCTGAAGAGTAGCCAACTTGGTTCAGCGGAGTAGGACCAAGACATTTGACCACAACCATGTAATTCCCTAAAGGTGCATTGGGAGAAAGCGAAAATACCTGACCGGTGTTATTATTAGTCCACATATCGTGCTCAGATATCCAACCATTTCCACTCTCATGGTAGGCGATTGGATTGTATACGTCCAAATAATAGCTTCCCATGATCCCGGAAACGTTAACCGCATACTGCTCGCCCTGCATGAAATGAACGCATGGACTTCGGATAATCATCGTGTAATTCTGCAACATAACATTGATGCTGTCAACCGCAGTATTTGGTTCGAGGAATTGATGCCACCCAGCCGTATAGGAGCTCAAGATATGGAAGGTCTCCTTCCAATGACCCCCTATCCCTGCTTCACTTTGATTGTAGTTCCAATCTAAGGGGATAGCAGCCTCATATCGCGAGTATACCCATCCAGGTTCGATTGTCGTAATGGCAGGCGGAGAAGTCACATCCCAGATGACATCTAATGCATCAACGGTCGTCGAAAACCGTGTCGTCATATTCTTTAATTCGTTTAGAGTTGCGGACACCGTCCAGTTAGCATCAAAATAATAGTGGGGGTGCGGTCCGAACTCCCACATTGTAGCTGTCGTATAAAGCTCTGCAAACCCTTGAGAATCGAAATAGAATCTTTCATTCGTATCCAAATCCTCGATATACACATCAGTGGGAGGGGCAGGAACTTGTTCCGTAACAAAAAGTTTCACATCCTGCCACATTACTTGAACAAAACTAAATGATGGGGTTGAAAGTACTGTATCAGATATCAAGTAGAGTTTAATTTCATATGTACCACCGGAACCAATTTGGTCTGTGACATCAGCGTAGACATAATAACTGTAATCCCATGTCCGACCACCCGGATACTCGAGAGGATCCACCGTTCTTTGACCATATGAGTGTGACCACACAATATCGTCATCCATATAGACTCGAATATGAGTATCGTCTGTATGGGTGAACGGTAACACTGTAATAAGGACATCAACTTCGAAATGAAGGAACGCTCGCACATAATCTCCGGGGTTGAGATAAACGTTAGTGTGTGCAGTGACACTCATTTCACCGACACACGTACGCGGTAACACATTCAAGTAATTGGGTTGGACTTGCATAACCAGAACCCCAGGCGTAACAGCTGGAGGAATCCAGAGGAACTCGCAGAAGGGATCATTAGAACCTGCTACTTGTGTGTCCCAATCACCACCATATGGGAAAATGTCGCTGAAAGGCCAGACCTCGAAATCCCCATTGGGAACCAGCCCTATATGTTCATTATACCCGTAAACATTGTCAATCGAACAGGCCATATGTCCAATGGTTCCCTCAGAAGGTTGTGCGCTGGTAATCGTATCGTTATTCGTGTCAACCTTTACATATGGAGAGTCACCCCAAACTCCCGTTGTGACATAAGCCGAACCTTGTTGCTCGATATAAGGTGTCGCCGTGAGATTGGCACCATCACCGTCAAACACGGGAATCGAAGGAGCTGGAGCAACAACTGACACCCCTCCACCACCTTGTCGCACCGAGTCTTCAGCAGAAATAGGTTGAGAAGGCGAAGGAACCACCTCAGAAGGTAGCCCGACACCCATCGTTTCCAAAGGCGGCCCCGAATACACAAGAAACGGACCACCTAACACAAGAACCAGAAATACCACTAACCACGTAGATTTAACCCAACTACTTCGAACCGGCATTGAAACCATCCTAACCCCGCTTATGGAACATCTTTCTATAAATAGACAGAGGTTTTTAGCTAGCTGTTTTTAGACCCCACTTCAAGAGATCGGTGCTGCCTACGCCACAGCAGGCGGCACCCTCAGCCTTTCCGCTGACCTCACTTCCTAGCAACAATCCGCCACACACCACCACCTCACTAGCCACTAGAACGTCTCCGCGCACGCAGCCTTAAAAAACAAAAAACTCAAGGTTACACATTCCAACATAAAACTACTCACAAATAACAGGAAAAGAAGTGATGGCATGGAATGAGTGCGCAAGTATGGTCGGTGAATCTTGAACATGGAGAACGCTGGTGGTATGCCCATGTCATCGAATTACCGGGTTGTTTTACCCGCGGACCAACTCGCGAAATCGTCCTGAACGAACTCACTCAAGCGATTGCCCAACATCTCGCATTTCTTCAGCGGAAAGGACAACACTCTTCAATCAAAACTAAGGAGTTTCAAGTTGTTGAGGAAACCAATGAGATTCCCGAACTCGGTGAGACCGGAGGCGCTGTTGCCCTCTTTTCCTCAGACCTGGCGTCTCTTTCTCTGGTTGAGTTCAGCCAGTTTCTTCATCTGATGGAGTGGAATCGAGAGGACTTACTTGCCTTGGTACAGCCAGTATCAGAGGCAATGCGAGAGGCCCGTTTGATGCCCACGAAATGGACAATAAATGAGACCCTCCGACATATTGCGAATGCAGAAGAATGGTACATCTCCCGATTGGGTTCTGCCCTTCAACGCGAATACGAACAGCTACTCCATCACACTCAACCCCACCGCGAAGAGAAAACTATCCTCACCCATCTCGCAGCGGTTCGCCACTGTGCGTTCCATGTTCTTAACAAAGCTTTTTCACAAGGCGTTCCTCGTACTTTTACACGAGCCAAACACACCCGCCACCCTCAGGAACGCTGGACCCTCCGCAAAGTGTTACGCCGTTTTGTTGAACATGAACGTGAACATAGTCAGGTGATAGAACAGCTTATTGCCAGCCAGTCTCCAAGCAGCTGATCGCAGAGGATGGGATCCTTCAAACTCTCGATAAGGTTCTGAGAGCACACAATGTCACCCATTTACTCGGTTGCTTCTCCTCTTCTAATTGGATGAGAGCACGTTTGGTTTCAGAAAAGTCGAGAAGCCACCGGCCATTAGGCCGTCGCTTGCTCTTGATGAGCTGGAGGCTGTCGGTTAATCGAGGATCCCGAACACCAAGGCTAGTGAGAATGTCGGTGGCTTCCAATGCATCACTGCGCCAATAGCGCGGGAAGGAAAATTTCGTCCACGCTTGGCGTGCCTTGGGTTGCCCTTTCTTATCGACGCGATACAAGTACACCCGATTCGCTAGGCAGGTTTCCACTTCTTGTTTGATGATGGCACGTTGCCGTTTGGAGCGTCTTCGTGCAGGGATTAAACTGAGCGCGCTCAGAGCTTTGATAGTCCCCATATAGCAGTTGGGGGGGTGCACCTTCTTTGGATCCGCCGAATAGACCGAACAATACCAACCACCCTTGTCCTGATGGTACTCCTCCAGAAACGCCAATGCCTGCGCAACAAGGGGATGATTGGCACAATCGAGTAATAAAGCCGCGCGTAAAACGACGGCGGTGATACACCAGGCAAAGGTTGGCTGCGTATCATAGCTCCTTGTGCGCTCCACAGGATGATAAGTAATCAATCCGGAATCCCGTTGATAGTATCTATGGAGGCAGTCAAGGGTTCGGGTAACCGCATCGTTTCGAGCCGCGCCTAGCTCACCTAACAATAGGAGTGAAAAGATTGGCCCCGTTTCGGCCCATAACCCCCTATTCTGCGTCGGCCACCTTCCATCCGCCTCGTGCCGGAGCAATTCCCTGACGATGAAACTCTTCTGAATGGCTGCCCGTGCCGTTACAACGTCAGGGTGATCCCCAGGCATATTCAATAAATCCTGAAGGCACCTCCACCGTACTGAGGGATTCTCCTTTTCCAACAGCCACTGTAAAGGGTCTGCATTCAACGTGGATTCCAACTTCTTCACAGCTCACCCCGCCCTGAAAGGTGACATAACGACTCTAGCAAATTAATGCGTTAAGGGATATCTAGAGGAGCAGCTTTTTATATACTCTATAATGCCTCCCCGTCCTGCGATATGCGGAATATTTTGATATATTCTCACCCAGATGATTGAACACCTTCACCCGCACCGCAATGTGACCATTCGCCTCGTACAACACAGACAAGCAAGTATTTAGTTGCCAATTCACTAGGTCAACATGATGCCACTTGAGAATCTGTCCACTGCTGAAAAAGTGTTCCTCGTTCTTGTAGTCGCCATTGGGTCCATCATCAACGTCCTCATCTTCATGATACTCCTTTTCAACACCCCATAACATGCCTCCAAACCATAACGCATATAAATGAACCAAATTCGACACCAAATTGTGGAGTTCTTCAACCCAAATTCAACACCTAACACTGACAAACTACCAATGACCAATCTCCTAACCATAACCACCATTGAACAACTAAACATTCTTCTAGAGCGTCACCCCTACTTCCGCGACCGCCCCTCCTTCCCCAAACACTACTGGCACGCCCAATGCTACCTCCTCCTCAAACACGCCCAACACACTCACACCCTCCCATCTACCAGCACCTACAAACTTGCCAACACCCTTGGTATCAGCCACATTGTCGTCAGCTATTGGCTCCGTGACGAACACATTCCTCGCCTTCTCGAATCCCTCATCACCCATGAAAAAGCACGCTTCGAGCACGAAACCACACTCCCCCAACAACACCACACCTACCGCATTGATTCAAGCATCATCTACAAATCCGTCCGCCACCTCAAAGACCAACCCCACACACCCGAAGCCCTCGCAGCAGCAATCGAAACCATATATCACAAGATCGAATTCAAACGCCTCCTCATCGCCGACCTCAAACCCTACCACGAATCCGGACCCCGCTGGACCCGCACCATCGCCAAATCCCTCGAACACCACCACGAAGAAGTCGAAAACGTCCTCAACCAACACATCAACCTTACCCATCAACCCCACACAAGAATACGAATCGGCATCTTCAACCACACCCTCTACCTCTACCACCACCGTACTAAACCAGAAGCCTGGCTCACCCTCCTCAAACACGAATACTTCTACTTCGACACAACCGACCTCAAATCCCTCCTCATCAACGACGCCAAACGCCACCTCAACACCACCACAATCGGACTCAGCCGCCTCACCCTCCAACTCACCGATCATAAAGGTGAATTATCTCATAGCAAATCACATCTAGGTGATTATTGCAAACATCGCCTCTACCTCACTGGAGAAACCCTCCAACTACTTCTCGACACCACAGGACGCGAGTTCAAAGATATCCAACTCTTCATCACACGCCTCGGACGCGATGCACATGGATTTGATGTTGGAGGTATTCAAAATCCAATTTTTCTGGAGGGTGAAGAGCGTGTTACAGTTATTTCACGTCTTTTGGGGCTTGCCTTGAGCGATGGACACATCCACCATGAAAAGAAGTATTTTACATATATCGAAAAGGATGCTGAGCGACGCGCTTATGTAAAGAACCTGATGAAAGCCTTTGGGGATGTCTACATTACTGAGGATAAAATTCCTAGTGCCCATCGCCTGAACATGCCAGTAACGATTGGAAGGCTTCTCGAACAATATGGCGTACCTGCAGGCGACAAGCATCTAAGCCCCAATTTCAGATTACCAGAATTGGTTCGAAAAGGTTCGGAAAAGGTCAGATGTGCTTACCTGTCAGAAGTAATTCCCGAAGATGGCTATTTTGATACACACGGAAGAGCAAAATTCGGAATTAAACGTGCCAAAGTTCTAGATGCAGGACCAAAAGCTGAAAATTATGACTTCAAATCAAAAATTCCCCCGGAAATCCATCAATTTATCAAATTTCACGGTGAAAAACGTGTCCAGCAAATCCGTGATGAACCACCACGAGAAGAAACCATCCTCGTTTATGGAAAAGTCAAAGCCCTTGAGAATTCCAAGGACCCACAAACTAAATTGGCAGCAAGACACCTTCGTAAAATCATCGAAGAGAACCTCTGTCGACTTCTAGAAGATGAATTTGCACTAACCGCCAGTCTGGGCATAAACATGCATAAAACGCCCAAAGAAATTCATCAACAGCAAAACAATCGCACATCGATGATATGGGAAATGTACACACTCGAAGAATCAGACGCTCTACGGTGGGCACAAATCGCTTTACCCTCATCCAACCCAAAACGAAAAAAGGTGAAGAACTGGCTTGCGACGCAAGCCAACAAATAAGCAGCTACTTATCGAAATTCTGGATCACTTGCGTGGTTTCACCGAGATGATTCAGCACTTTGATCCGCATGGCCATGTGACCATTCACCGCATGAACGGCACAGGATAAACATGGGTCGAAACAGCGGACGACCATCTCGATACTATTGATGATTTGTTGATTAATTCGACCATTCTTTATATGACGTTGGGCGAGGTGTTGGACGCCTTGGTCCATGCTGGGGTTGTTGCCGACGGTGCTGACGATGAGGTTGACGTTCGTGAGTATTCCATTCGCGTTTGCAGTGTAGTCGTGGATGAGGAGGCCGCGGGGGGCTTCGAGGACGCCGACGCCGCGTCCGCCTTTGATGGTGAAGGTGGT
>JBHLMI010000049.1:0-8335 GCA_048938295.1 Promethearchaeota archaeon | reverse complement strand
GTGCACAGGATGCATGCAGTGTATCGAGAAATGTCCGACCAAAGTTGACGATGATTGGTCGTGGGGGATAGCGAAGCGGAAAGCCATCTATATGCCGTTTTCTCAGAGTGTGCCACGGAAGGTTACAATTGATGCTGCACATTGTAAGAAGCTGACCACCGATAAATGCGGAGTGTGTGAAAAGATCTGTCCGGCGAATGCTATTGATTATGAGATGAAGGATGAGACAGTTCAAGTGCAGGTGGGCAGCGTGATTCTTGCCACGGGATTCAAGGAATTTGATCCCTCCGTGGTTCCAGAGTTGCATTATGCGGAGAACCCGGATGTAATTACGCAAATGCAGTTTATTCGAATGATGGACTCCGTTGGGCCCTTTGGTGGGAAATTGGAGGTGCCCTCCGATGGTCGTAAGCCTGAGAATATTGTGATGATACAATGTGTGGGGAGTCGTGATGAGCGGTTTAGCTGGCAATGTTCAGCCTATTGTTGTATGGCTGCGATTAAGCATGCTGAACTGGCAAAACTTGAATATGATCCGAATATTGACATCACCATTGTAGCGCGGGATATCCGGGCCGGTGGAAAGGGCTTTGATGAATTCTATGTGCGTGCCTGTGAAGAATATAATATCAAAGTTGTTTACCGTGGTGATACTGTCGAAATTAGTCGTGCCAATGATAGACCCGTCGTAAAATACTCTGATCCGGATGGTGTAATGAAATCCATTGAAGCTGATTTAGTGGTCCTCTCCTGTGCAATGACTCCTTCACCGGGAACCAAAGAACTTGCTAAGATGTTCGGTGTACCTATAGGTTCACTCGGGTTCTTTAAAGCCTTGGATGAAAAAGTAGCATTAGCGCGAACCGATGTTAATGGCGTTTATCTTGCAGGCACGTGTCACGGCCCCAAGGATATTCCGGAATCGGTGGAGCTCGCTGGTGCGGCGGCAGAGCAGGCATCGGTATGGCTGGCTACACAATCGATGACCAAGGCTTTGGATACTGCTGTTGTGAATAAAGATCTTTGTAATGGATGTGGGCTTTGCATTTCTGCCTGTCCTTCCCAAGCGATATCCCTAGATGCTAAAGGGAATTGTGTTGTTGTAGATGAAGTTCGCTGTCAAGCGTGTGGCGAATGCATGGCGATTTGTCCTGTGGGGGCTATTGGACCACTTAATACGAATCCCACAGTGATTGATTCTGCGCTCCAGGGTTTGTTAAGTAATAGTGTTGAAGGAACCGAGAACCTAATCGTCGGATTCGCTTGTAATGAATGTGTTTACCGCGCTATTGATGAAGCAGGTGAGGAACGCCTTCACTATCCTGCTGATCTACACATTCTTGAAGTTCCATGTACAGGCAGTATATCCGCACCTAAACTTCTTCAGACGATTGAAGCTGGTGCTGATGGTGTGATTCTTTTTGCGTGTGATTCAAAACTCTGTCATTATGGACGTGGAGCTCGAATGGCAAACAGCCGGGCTCAGGTCGTCCGAAATCTTCTCGCCCAATCAGGTCTGAATCCAAACAAAGTTCAAGTTGCACAGTTAATCGGACGCGATGCAAAGGAGTTTGCTGCCTTTGCTCGAAAAGCGGTTGCAAATATCAAAGCGAGTACTGGAGGCTAGGAAAATGACGATCGAAAAACCACGAATCGGTGTTTTTGTCTGTAAATGTGGTACCAATATTGCCAAAGTTGTTGATGTTCCTGCCGTTGCTGAATATGCAAAGGGCCTTCCTCATGTTGCTTATGCTGGATGGCAGCTTTTTACCTGTTCAGAGGAAGGGCAAAATATCATCAAAAAGCACATCAAGAAACATAAGCTTAATCGCGTCATTGTGGCATCTTGTAGTCCAAAATTACATGAACCCACGTTCCGTCGAACCGTATTAGAGGCCGGAATCAATCCCTTCTTTTTTGAAATGGTCAATATTCGCGAACAAGTCTCCTGGGCTCACATGAAACAAAAAGACGACTACGCTAAAGCAACAGAGAAAGCTAAAGACCTCATCCGTGCTGGAGTCTATCGCGCAGCAGAACTTGAACCCATTGGCTCAACAACACAAAAAGTACCTCCCGTTTGTATGATCATTGGAGCAGGAATCGCTGGAATTACAGCAACAACACTTCTCGCTGATAATGGTTATGAAGTGCATCTGGTTGAACGTAGTCCAGCACTTGGTGGAAAATCAGCACAATTAGGCTTCGTCTTCATGACTGATACTTGCGGAGTCTGTGTTCCACCGCGCCATGGAGAAATGGCGCGTAAATGTTTGTCAAAGCGGATCCTTCTCAATGACCCTAAAATTAACGTGTATACACAAACGGAGGTTACACAATTTAGTGGCTATATTGGTAACTTCCAAGCTCGACTTCATAGCAAACCTCGGGGTGTGGACATCGATACTTGCACGCTCTGTGGCAAATGTATGGAGGTCTGCCCGGTTGAAGTTCCCGACGAACATAATTATGGATTAGCCAATCGGAAAGCCATCTACTATCCCTATCCTCAAGCTGTTCCAAGAGCCCCTGTGATTGATTTTGATACCTGCACGAAATGTGGCAAATGTGAACAAATCTGCCCAGTCAACGCGATTCATCTTGACGAACAACCAAAAGATACCGATATTAATGTGGGGACAGTGATTGTTGCCACAGGTTATGATGTTTTTAAACCAGAAGGAATGTATGGGTATGGCGAATTCCCCAATGTCATTTCTCAATTCATGCTTGCCCGAATCCTCGATCCTATGAGTCCTACTGACGGACAACTACGACGTATTTCGGATAAGAAATTACCAAAAAGGGTCGGGATGATTCAGTGTGTTGGCAGTCGTGACCCGAATTACTATTCTCACTGTTCCCGCGTTTGTTGTCAAGTCGCGATGAAACATGCAGTCTACATTAAAGAACATTGGCCCGACACCCAGGTTACTATATTCTACAAAGACATTCGGCTCCAAGGTAAAGAGTATGAACGCTATTATCTGGATGCACAACGTCTAGGTGTAAAATTCCATCGTGCAGATATTACAGATGTCAAAGAGGATAATAGCAAGAGTCTGAACCTGACCGTCGACCATCATAACGGCACGCAAGAGCAATTCCCCGTAGATTTACTCGTCTTATCCGCCGCCATGATTCCCGACAGCGGAGCCAAGGAACTCGCCCATACCCTGAATTTAGAAGTGGATTTAGATGGATTCTTCCGAGAATATCATCTGAAACTCGCACCAGTTGACACAACAACCAATGGGATCTTCCTCGCTGGCGCTTGCAGCAGTCCACGAGACATCGCTGAATCCTCCTTCATGGGTGCTGCTGCAGCTTCTCATGCCGCCATCCCAATGAGCAAAGGAGAAGTTGAAGTGGATCTTGCTAAATCCATCGTCGATGAATCCCTCTGTATCGGCTGTGCCAACTGCTACGCGGTCTGTCCATACAGTGCCATCTACATGGAAGGCGGTGTCGCCAAAACCATTGAAGTTGCTTGTAAAGGCTGTGGTATCTGCGTCGTCGAATGTCCCGCCGAAGCCATTCAACTCCGACACTACCGCGACAAACAGATTTACTCTCAAATTGAAGGCCTTCTAGCCAATATAGGGGCATCTAAAAAATGAGTAAAAGCAAAACGAAATCTGTAAAAGCATTGGCAAAGCCCAAACCGGCTTTTGAGCCACGAATCGTTAGCTTCTGCTGCCACTATTGCTCCTATGGCGCGGCTGATCTTGCTGGAACCAGTAAACTGTCCTATCCCGTGAATGTGGAGATCATCCGTGTTCCCTGCTCAGGTCGAGTTGATCCGCTCCATGTACTTGAAGTCCTTCGAGAAGGCGCGGATGGTGTCATGGTAACTGGCTGTCTTAAAGATCAATGCCACTTCGTCACGGGAAACTACCACGCTGAAAAGCGGATGCAGAAATTGGCACAAGATCTCGAAGACATTGGACTCGGTGGTCGTCTAATTTTTGAACTAATGAGCGCAGGGATGGCTAACAGATGGGTAGAAACTACCTCGTCGTTTTATCAACGAATTTTAAAACTGGGGCCTAATCCGCTGAAGAAAATGAAACCAGAGGTGAAGTGCGAATGACCGTCCGCATCGCAACCATGGGTATGGCCGGTTGTAGTGGCTGCCACATCGCGTTACTCGATACTGGTACAGCTCTCCTCGACCTGCTCAAAGACGTCGAAATCGTCTACTCCTATCCCATTGTAGACACTAAGAACCCGATACCCCCTAACATTGACGTAGCCCTTATCGAAGGCAGTATTCGCACAGACCACGACCAAGAAATGGCCAAAGCCATGCGTAAACAAGCAAAATTCCTTATTGCCTTTGGCGCCTGCTCAGCCCACGGCGGAGTAAATGGCCTCGCTAATACCTTCAACGCCCAAGAAGGTGTTGAGTATGTATATCATAAAACAGTGCTAATGGCGCAGAAGATGGTTCCCCACGAGAATGTGCCACAAGTCCTTCCCGCCGACCTTCGCCTCAGTGACGTTGTCAAAGTTGATTTCGTCATCCCAGGCTGTCCTCCCCACCCTGATGAAATCGCCAAAGTAATTACTACTCTACTAGCCGGAGAAACACCCCAACTTTCCAAGAAAAGCATCTGTGACGAGTGTCCCCTCGAACGATTAACCGAGAAACCCAAACAGCTGCGGCGCACCCATGAAATTCCTGAACCCGGAACCTGTCTCCTCTCTCAAGGCTTTCTTTGCATGGGCCCTGCCACCCGCGCAGGTTGTAATGCCGAATGCACCCGTCGTAACATGCCCTGTACCGGTTGCCGCGGTCCCTCGGAAACCGTCTGGGACCAAGGAGTCGCTATGCTGGACGCATTAGCGGCAATGGAAGAGGACCAAATTGCCAACTTCAAATTACCCCGCCTTGCTGGAACCTTTGCCCGGTACACTTACGCTTCATCCAAACTCGACAACTTACGGAAAGGAGTGAGGAAAAAATGAGTAAACCCAAACACATCGAATTCGAACCCATGACCCGCCTGGAAGGACACGCCAAAATCACGTTAGATGTCAGCGGTGGCAAACTTAACCAATGCCACTTCCACATTATCGAATCCCCACGGATGTTCGAACGTTTCATGGAAGGCATTCCCGCCGAAGATGCTCCCCAACTCTCTGAACGGATTTGTGGAATCTGTTCGGTTGCCCACCATCTCGGCTCAGTCAAGGCGGTCGAAGCAGCCTGGGGCGTCACACCACCAGCACAAGCTGTCAAGCTTCGCCACCTTGAAAATTTTGGCGAATACATCCATAGCCACGCCCTTCATCAAGTCTACCTAGCGCTACCAGATTTTCTCACTCCCGACACTCCAAACGTTTTAGCAGTGGCTGCAAAGGATCCCAAACTTGCCAAGGTCGGAATCGAACTACGGATGTTCGGCCAAAACATCATCAAAGCCGTTGGAGGACGCATGATCCACCCCTGCACAGCTGTTCCAGGGGGGATGGCTGGACCATTACCCGAAGAAGAACGCGATAAATTAGCCAAACAAGCTCCCAAAGCTTTGAAAACCGCTCAAGCTATTGCAGATCTCTATTTTAAACTCGCCCCGAAAGCTGACAACAAGGTTGGCTACTATCTTAGTGACCCAACCCATTACCTTGGTCTGCACAATAAGGGGGTCCATGATATCTATGATGGTACGCTCCGCTTCATCACCCCCGAAGGAAAGAAACTTCACGACTTTTTGCCCAAAGATTACGCGAAATACATTGCCGAAGACGCTATGCCCTATACCACCGTCAAATACCCCTTCATTAAAGACCTCGGACCCGACAAAGGCAACTATCGCGTCGGCCCCCTCGCCCGACTCAATGTCGCCAAACAAATGGCCAGCGACCTCGCTCAAGGGTACCACGATCAACTCTATGAGCTATTTGTAAGTAAACCCGTCCACGACCCCATCGCCTATAACCTCGCCCGTTCCACCGAATTAGTCAGCGCAGTCGAACAGGCTATCACTCTCATCGAAGATTCCACCCTTCAAGAAGACAACTACCGCGTCCCCACCGAACCCCGTGCTGGCGAAGGCGTCGGTGTCGTCGAAGCCCCCCGCGGTACTCTCTTCCACAACTACTGGACCAACGACGAGGGCATCATCACCAAAGTCAACTGCATGATCGCCACCGGACAAAACGTCCGCACCATTGAACACGCCATCCAAGCCAAAGCCCAAGAACTCCTCCCCGAGCTCCTCAAACCCGCACCAGAAAGCCACAACACCGTAGCACAAAAACTTGAGCCACTCGTCCGAGCCTACGACCCTTGCATAAGCTGTTCAGTGCATATGATAGAGTTGATTCAATAGGCTTCTATATCAGCGAGAACTGCTATTTGCTTTTCTTGCATAGTCTAGTCCATGTTCGCATACCTGTAAAAGTGTGGACGAAACTACAGTCTAGACAAACATAAGTAAAGTGTAAGGGGTCTACGCTGGGAGAGATTAGTCCGTACCTAACATCAGTTCGCAGGCAGTTGCTTAAATTGGGTGAACAGCAATTATGCCACCTCTTGGGTGGTTGCATGGTTATCATGTAATCGAAGAAAATCTGACTTCAACAAGTTGACCACCACCCCATGCGTGGTTGAAGTTAAGAAGCATGAACGGTCGCAAAACCCTCTCCGCTAGATGATGTCCATTTCACGATTTTCACCCAGTACAGTAAACGCTTGATTGCCCTGGGTGATGAAAAGAATCGGGGCGACTTCGGTGTGCCCGATTCGCCGTGCTTTGATGGGGATGATGGATTCATGGGCTTCGTTAGGCTTAAGTTGCTGGTTGCGGAGGAACGCAGTGCTGCGAAGGATCACATTCTTGGTTAACCCGTCCAGTTCGAACAGGTGTGGAATGGCGTTGACAATGGCAGTTAGGTAGATGGACTTGCTGCTACTATTGTGGATGAAGTATTTGATGTTGAGAGAGTTGCCGCGATACACCGTTTCCTTAGCTGGCATCAGATCCGTGGTGAAGGTAACTGTTGGTGGCTCCATTATTTCTTCGGTATCACACCAAATACATCCGGCGATCAATTGGTCAATGGTGGGTTCAAAGTCTGCAAAGGGTCCCTGTAAACTATTCCAAGTATGGATGCGATCGCCGTAATCGCTGATAAAAGCTGTTTTAATGAGGGCCATCAGATTGGTTAAATCCGTGGAGCGCTCATCTGGGGTCGCAAAGATTGCTACAAAGTCATTTGGCCGTTCAGTAAGTCCGTCAACCACGACTTCGGAGCCTTCAAATTTAGCTTGCCGAAACTCGCCAGTGGCAAATTCCTTCGATGAAACCCGAAACGCAGTTAGCAGTCCGGAGAGCATGTGTGGGTCAATTTTGTCGGTGTACTGCCTTGAAAATGCGTAAGCACCGTTGAGCACGATGAATATGGCTTTAATCATCTTCTCCGATCTCCACTAGCTCTTTATTGCTCGTGAACTCCCTGCCCAGGCTTCCGATATTTATTTCAGTCGGACTGCCTAGCTGCTCTTTCAGTGTTAGCACGGTTCCGAATAAAAATTTCGTCTCACTGGATAACTGAGCATTTCTGTTAATACTCTCTCATTATTGTCATTACCCAGTGATGGAGAAGCGCATGCTAGTAAAACCTCATCCATTTTTAAGTACACCTAAATTATTGGTTACCTAATAGGAGGTCGATTAACATGGCAGATGAAGAACTCACTCTTGAAAAATGGCACAGAAAGATGGCTGTTGACCTCTTCAACAACACTTGGAGCTATTTGGATAAAAAGGACCTTACCGGTGAAGAAAAAGATGCGATGGTCAACTCGTCTCATGCTTCGCGATATCATTGGGGAGTCCGTGTTGAAAACGGATGGGATGCCACACCTATTAACCTTGGCCGTGGTGACTGGCAGCTGTCCCGTGTGTATGCCGTCCTCGGCGATGGAGATCGAGCCATTCATTATGGTAAGACATACCTCGATATCTGTGAAAAGGAAGGTATCAAGGACTGGGACCTTGCCTATGCCTACGAAGCGCTCGCCCGTGGATATAAAGTGAAAGGCGACAGAAAAAACAAAGACAAGTATCTCATGCTTGCGAAACAGGCTATGGCCGAAGTTGAAGAAAAGGAAACCCGTGAAATGATCGAAGCTGACCTTAAGACAATCTAAGTGTTCTATCCCAGGATTACAGACCAGAACGGGGATTTTTATGTCCCCGTTTCCCTCATTTCTACACTAGATAAGAACCTAAGAGAGGATTCACTTGCACGAAGAAGAACCAACTGCCAAACCTAAGCGTAGGGAATCCCAATCCGCTCTGGCAGTAGAGATGATTCTTAGCGA
>JBHLMI010000027.1:4649-35426 GCA_048938295.1 Promethearchaeota archaeon | reverse complement strand
GCTGTGCGGGGGACCTGTCCAAGGGTCAGCGTCCCGAAGACTAAGCCGCGGGGGTATCTACCCATTCGTAGACCCCACAGCCAAGCTTGGTCAAAGGCGCAGGACTTAAGATCCTGTCTCGTAGGAGTTCCCGGGTTCGAAGCCCGGCCCCCGCACCATCTTTTTTTAGTCTTGAAAGTCTACTTGAAAATAAGAAAATGGAGCCTCGAGCGGGGATTGAACCCACGACCAGCAGCTCTCTCGGATGGCAAAACATTTTTTGGCTTATATGCATCCGATTCCAAACACACCCACCTTCTCCGAATGATTAATCTATTGAGCAGGTATACCTTCAAATAAGCCTCCGTAGCATAGTGGTGGTGCGTTGGCCTTGTAAGCCAATGGTCCCGGGTTCAAATCCCGGCGGAGGCTCCATTTCAAATAACGAGTTTTTAGACAATTTTGTAAAGAACACACTAAGAATGAAGGGTGTCAAAATACATTCAATTTCACAGGCTTTAGATGAAGCAGGTGTTTGGCACAGGATTCAGAAGGATTTCATCTGCACCAAAAAATCAAAGACAAAAATTCCGGAAATTAGTGATAAGGTTGCATATTTTGCTGGTGTTGTTGCGGGTGATGGCAACCTGAATAAGTGCCAACGAAGGAAAGGCGGTTATCATTATCGAGTAAAGGTTGTTGGTCGGAAAAATTACCTAAAACAATTATCGGTGCTAGTCAAGGACCTCTTTGATTTTCAACCGCGTGTTCTGCGAGATAAGAGAAAGAAGAACTGCTATGCCATAAACATCCAGCGTGCAGCAGCTTACTTCTTCTTCAATAAATTGGGCTTTCAATCTGGGAAGAAACAAAATATGAGGGTACCCTCCTTGATTGCAAAAGATCCATTTCTTTTCAAACATTACATGTTTGGTTTGATTGACACGGATGGTTCCTTAACGAGAAAACGGGTTCAGTTAAAACAGCGCGATAAGAATTTTCTGAAGGAACTTGTTCGCCTTTTAAAGAAACATTTCGATATCATTTCGAGATCCCCAAGAGTCAATTACACAGATGGAAAACCTTACTACTACATCCGGTTCCCCATCAGTAGATTAACTGAAGCATGACCTATCGGAACACCTAAATTGGACAAAGGTTTTTGAACTTCCGATTGTACCCTTTCGGGAACTGGACCGGTAGTCTAGTTCGGTCTGTATTTTTCCATAGATTTCTTTCTACAGAGTTATTTCTGGTTTTGTTTGCTCGCATCATACCCGAAAGTGTGTATCTGAGTTTCAATGTGATTGCCATTGAATCTCCATACCAATTTGGAGGACCGGTGCCGAAGGTTATCCATGCCTTTACACTAATTCCCTTGCCAAGCAAGAGAATTTACTACTTAACGGTCTTAACCGCTCCTATTCAGGGCCCTTTCCATAGCCCCGATCATCCTGCCGCTGATTGGGTCAAGGATGATGTGTTCTCGTTGCCAAGAACCTTAGAGTTCTGCACTTTATTGTCTGTAACCTGATGAAGACCACGACGTGCAATTTCAGTAGCTGCACTAATGTCTCGTGGAACTTTTGCGCCACATGCAGGACAGTGAAACACTTCGAAATATCCTTGAGGTAGAAGACAAAGACATTGTCTAGGGCAGACGTGAGAAGAATATGCTGCATTGACTCTGATTACAGGTAAATTACGTAGACTAGCTTTCATACAAATTGCTTCAAAGAGTCTTCCCCGCGCCCATTTACTAAGCTGGTCTCTCATTGAGGAACTTGCCCATCGAGTTCGCTTTTTCGTTGGAATATAATTTCGAAGATCTTCTAGAACGATTATTGGATGTGGGAACTGACTTGCATAGTTAATTACTGCTTTTGCTGTCACATGAATCCAATATTGGATTACTCGTTGTGTCTTTTCATCGATATCTTGTATACTTTCTGATTTTTGTTTGCGTGCGGCGTTTTTTCGTTTTGCCCAAAGTGATGCTAAACGGTGTTTGAGTTGTTTTCCAGAGATCGATTTGGCTGGGTGGATCCTTCGATCAAAAGTTAGCGCAACCACAGCAGCTAATGTATTTAGTCCTAGATCCACACCTATCAGCGTTGGCTGTTCAAGGCTTGAAATATCTGGAATATTAACAGATACTCGGATAGGAGTAGCCATTTGTGTAACTCCGTCTTTGACAAGAAGCCGTGAAGAACCGATTTTCAGTGATAGTATACCAGAAATTGCTTGGCGAAGAAGCTTTTCAGGTTCTCCACCAATTACAACCTGGGTTCTCTTAGCAACTTTATCGATTGACACTAGAATATTATTCGTAATTGAATCAATGTAAAACCGTGCACCATCAATTGCTGTCTGCGGCCATTGACCGTGTTTTTTTCCTGGCCGTCCTTTAAGATAATCGGAGTGAGAAATTAATCTTGGAAGACTTTGTGAGGGATCAAAATTCGCAATGCCTTGTTTCTTTGCCCATTTTGTCCAATTCTGTATTTCTTGATCTGTTAGAACTCTCTCCTTTCGTCTTAAATTAAACCAAACAAATGCTTCCTGTGATGCTTGGTTAAGCATTTTCGCGGATAATTTTGAAAACTATTCATTGTTACGAAGTTCGTGATAAGTTTCTTTGATGCTTCCTTTGTTTTCTTCTAAGTCAATCAAAAAAACATTAATTGCTCTTGTGTATATACGACGCAATTTTCTGACTAAATTTTTAGATATATTCGGTAAACGTGACCATACCGTTCGCGTTATGAAATCTGTTTTCATAAGATGTGCTTTAGTCCAATTCGGTTGTCTTTCGAATAGAGCCACAATGCATCACTCAGGTAGAAAATAATAAAACCGGGTTTTATTTTCTGCAGAGACCCTGGTATAATTGAAAGTAGATTGTAGCAAGAAGTTTCTAGATAAGATTTATCAAGTACCCGTCTGTTCCTTTACGCGCATCGGGCCGGTAGTCTAGTTATCCAGTTACAATATGTGCTGGACTAGAGCGGTATGATGCGAGAAGGAAAACGGGTTCTGTTTTTCTCGCAAGGTTTGGGACCTCGTGGTCCCGAGTTCGAATCTCGGCCGGCCCACCAGTTTTTTCGGTGAGAGGAGTTCACAACATTTTTAAGGCAAGGATGAATCCTGCTGGGTGGCGCGGTCATAGAAGCTGGGTCACACCCGGTCTCGTCAGATCCCGGAAGTTAAGCCGGTTTCGTCGCTCTGAGTACTGATATCCGCGAGGTGTCGGGAAAAGCGTGAACTGCGCCACTTCTTTTCCTTTCTTTATGCTAGGAGTGGAGGGTTGACTGTAAGCAAAGGTTTTTATTTTGCCTTGATTCCGTTCCGGCATTAGCCAGAATCCTGTGACAAATGATGTTGCAATTTGCTGATTTCAATTGGATTTTCCAGATCATCTTTCTGGTCTTTTTCATGTTCATCTATCTGTATGGAACCAGACTACAATCCTACATTTGGCAGCGACAAGCAGAAGCGGGCTTGAGACAGCTTGAAGTCTTAGCAACACAGGGCAAGAATATTGCCACCAAGACCTTCAAGGATTTGAAGATTGAAGAAAAAGACCTCAAGTCAACCGTCGATGATTTCATGGAATTTTTCATCATTGAACCTGTCAACCTGGACCCGGCGGGTGTATTGCAGCGATTGGAGCATGTCCTTGATGTCAGAACAACACGGTATGAGGAGCATGTTGCACGGGTCATCCCAAAGGCTACCCCAGAACAACAGGCAAACGCCGAAGCTGTGCTTTCAGGAGCTATGTCCCTTCATTACGTGTATCGGGTTGTCCGTCATTTCTTGCTTTTGGGTAAGAAGACCAAAAGCATCTACTATACTATGCAGCTTCAGATGCAATTACCCATGATTATTCAGATGGCTAAAGCGTACTTTGAGGCTACCCGCGCTTTTGCCGATGGCAAACCCATAGGTGATGGCATGGGTCCCCTTGCAGTTACTCACTTCGCTCGAGAAATCAAGGCAGGAGAGCCCGAAGAAATTGCAGAACACACGGTTGCTTTTTCCGGTGAATTTGAAGGACGGACCTTATGGTTTGTCCGTGCAAAGGGATTCGGAAGCCAAGTTGGTAAGCCCGGTGAGGGCATAAAGAAAGTAGTTGAACGCAAAAAAGGAAAAATTGCCCGTATCATCACCGTTGATGCCGGACTAAAACTTGAAGGGGAAGACACTGGACAAGTGATTGAAGGCGTTGGTGCCGCAATTGGCGATCCAGGACCTGAGAAATTCAAGATGGAGGATCCTGCTGTCAAGTACAAAATCCCCATCGACGCGATTGTCATCAAAGAGTCATTAGAAGATGCGCTTGCACCGATGAAGAAATCTCTCGTTGACGCAGTTCCTAAAGCTGTTGAACGGATGAAAAATGCAGTCCGTTTGCGGACAACGAAGGGTGACACCATCATCATCGCAGGCATCGGCAACACCATCGGCATCGGGTAGCATTGCCATCAGCAATCAAATTTTGGCTTGTGGTAAAGCTTTTTCAACAGAATATAAAAGCAAGACATGAGGACTGCATCGTGTCTGAAGTGCCATATGAATGGGCAGCCATCGGTGGAACCTTCGACCGTCTACATAAGGGACACAAAACACTACTTCGCAGGGCCTTCGAGTTGGGCAAGCAGGTGCTTATTGGGTTAACCACACAGGATATGGTCATGCATAAGCCTGATTGGGAAATAATCGCCAGTTATGACGAGCGCAAAGAGGAACTAGAAAAATGGTTAGAAAGCGAAGGGTATAGTGGACGTTATATTATTCGACCACTTCACAACAAATACGGACCTGCCATCACGATGCCGGAGCTCGAACTGATTGTTGTCAGTGAAGAAACTTGCCCAGTCGCAAAAGAAATCAATGAAATACGCCGCGAGTACAAGCTGTCTCTTTTACACATCGCCGTTCTGACCATGGTTAAAGCGGAAGACCAGATCTCAATTTCATCCACACGCATCCGAGCGGGGCAGATTGATCGAGATGGACGGATTATCTACCATGGTGTTCCAAGTCAATAGTGGAAGCTTTTTTGAGGAACCGTTTACGTTTGTTTGTAGGCAATGAAAGGATAATAGCCACCAACGAGGACGAATCCGAAGACTACAATCTGATGATGATTCGTGCAAATTTGTGGCAACACTGGAGCAGCGTTGAGGGTTATGCGGCATGTGACAGGCTCCTGCATGATTTATGACGTGTCGTCATGAGGTGACTGCGGGGGCAACCCACGATGTCCACACTTCAACGCCGGGTCGCATAGGCTCATAATGCCCGACATATTAAGAGAGGACCCGTCGGAGGAATAAAGGCGCTCTGCCCACCGATGATGATGGGGCGTTAGTGTATCGGTCAGCAGAGCAGAAGCGACCCATCACTTCTTTAGATTATAATCATTCAGGTGAAGAAAATAACCCATCGGCACCGCACAACTTTCTATCACTTCCTCAAAACCCAGCTGGGAGACCAGATACCTCCTGGACTCCTACCTCGACGGCTTCGAATACTGGGCCATGTAGCCATCTTGTGGCTAGACCCACTAATTGTGCAATACAAGGAGTTGATTGGAGACGCTACGCTAGGATATAGTACTAAAATTCGATCCGTCCTACGGCGAACAGCTGCAATTACGGGTCCCTACCGGAAACCTTCAGTGGAATTGATTGCTGGATCACCTGAAACTGAGACAGTCTTTCGAGAAAACAAAGTGATTTTCCATTTAGATCCAGTGAAAGTCATGTTTTCCTTTGGAAATAAGGCAGAACGGCTACGCATGAGCAGGCTGGGAACTGATGAGTTTGTCATTGACATGTTTGCCGGGATAGGGTACCTATCTCTTCCCATGGCTGTGCACGCAAAACCCAAAGCCATTCATGCAATTGAGTGGAACCCTGATGCCTTCCATTATCTTGAACAAAACATCCAATCAAACAATGTCTCCCAATTGATCCAGCCACATTTTGGAGATGCCCGTCAACTCGCCCCACGAATAGGCAAAGGCCAAGCAGATCGGGTCATCATGGGTTTAATTCAAGGCACTAGTCAGTATCTCGAACAAGGAATACAATGCCTTCGTTCTGGAGGTATGATGCACATCCATGAAATTGGTCCTAAAGAAGATATGGAATCAAAGCTGCTTTCACAATTACAGAAGATGGCATTGACGATGAAGCGACAAGTGAAGCTTGTTAATACACGAATGATAAAGACCTATAATCCTAGGTACAATCACTTCGTTCTTGATATCCAACTAAACAGCAGGTAACCTCAGGATTTATCGGGTTACCTGGAATTCCGTGATTTCTTCATAGAGTTTCTTTGCCTCAGGATTATCTTCGAAGTATTTCCTTATCGGTTCAAGAAAATCGCAAAGAGCCTTAGCTGCTGCCTCTTTCAAATCCAATGGATGAATGGCTCCTGCAGCATACAGTGATTCGAGTTCATCAGCGCTCGTAAGACTTAATGGCCCACCATATTTCTCGGCTCGCTCTATGTGTAGAGTATAGCCATCTTGCATAAACAGGATATTTCGAACGTAATTGAGTATTGGATTATTTTCCACTTCTCCTGCAGGACAGTAAGCATTCTTGATTTTCCTTCTGATTACTCGAGGCGGGTCATGAATGAAAATGGCATCGCCAGGTTTTGATTTTGACATCTTGATTTCTATAGACAAGTCTTGCGCTGTGAACTCGGAGGAGACGTCCATCCGAGCAGCTCCAGTGAGCCCGAGAAGAAGGGGCATATGAATGCCTATAGGTTTCCACCCTAGTTTCATCTTATCGGCCACTTCGCGGGCTAGCACATGTGCACGACGCTGATCCATCCCAGAAAGACAGATTTGGTATTGTTGATCTATGATATCCGTTACCTGTAAGAGCGGATAGATGAGCTTAGAGAAGTCAATAGCGGCTTCCTCCTCAGTTCGACCCATTATGTCAGTCGATCGGCGTACTCGAGCGAGAGTGAGATTCTTGGCCACTCGCAGAATTCTTTCCCAGTATTCAAGGCGACGCATTAAGTCTTCTGCGGTTATGATGTGTACTTTGGTAGTATCTACTTTTAATGCGACAAAGCAGTGACGTAGGTATTCAGCACAACGTCTAATTTTTTCAATACTGCCTCCAAATTTGTCGTTTACTTGAGCATGCCAAGTAGCGAGGAGAATTTCCATGCGCACACCCATATCCACCAGTTCATTGAGCTTTTGGACCCACCCGAGCCATCCCACATGAAATAATCCACTGGGTTCAACACCAATATATCCACGAGGTTTTTCTTGCCGTGCAAAGGCAGCAACTAAGTCCTCTATGGTTAGCACTTCTTGGGTATGCTGTGCAATCTTTATTACGCTAGGTGGAAGGCTGTTCACAAATAATACACCATTACCCTTCGGGCATATTCTGTGTGATATAAAAGTACACCGATACTTACAGTCCATTACCAGAGAAATATAAGAGCCAGCTAGCACAGTGACCCTGGTAAGTAGTTTTGGCGAATTATCATGTGCCCACAACGCGAAGCGACTCAAACTAACCAGGAACGACTGGAAGAGCGTTTTGTAAAAGGCCTTCAGCTCTTAAATAACCTCTCAGAAGAGGGTATAACAATAGTAGTAGAGGGGATTAAAGATATCACCGCATTACGGGGATTAGGCTTGAGTGGACCTATTTACATGCTTGCGGGTCACAGTATCATTAGTTTAGCTGATGAATTGGCTAATATTCCTCGTTTACTCATCCTATTTGATTTTGATCGACGGGGAGGGCAATTGACAAGACGACTAACTGAGCAATTAGAAGGGCGGGGCGTGTCAATCCTTCATCGAGAACGGTACCAGCTAAGGCGAGCGTTTTGTTGGCGTGTGAGGGTAATTGAGGGACTGAAACGAATCGAGAAAACTTCGAAAGGCACAAAATTTTAATGTGGCTCATTCATGAGGCTAGCTGTATCACAATTACCAAATTACCTAAGCATCATCACACATCACTTCAAAGTGGCGTTCTCAATATCACACGCCCACACTGACATATCATAAATCATTTCACAAGGTGACGATTATGGGAGCAAATGCAGAAGGTACTGGTACTACGAAGTATTGTATTCATGGTAAAATCGAGATAGATGGAGTAGTTGAGACCCCCGATGTCGTAGGTGCTCTCTTCGGTCAAACAGAGGGCCTACACTTCATATCAGCGATGTGAAGGGGTAATCGGTGAAGATTTAGATCTAAGAGAATTACAACAATCGGGGCGGATTGGTCGAATAAAAGTCGAGCTTCACACTGAGAGTGGAAAATCAAAGGGCACCATCACTATCCCCTGTAGTCTAGATCGGACTGAAACAGCAATCCTTGCAGCCGCGATGGAAACAGTGGACAGAGTTGGCCCCTGTGCAGCTAAAATAACCCTTGAAAAACTCGAGGATGTCCGCGAAGAAAAGCGGCAACAAATTGTGAATCGTGCAGTAGATTTGCTACGGGACTGGGAAGGGGAAATCTCTCCGGATTCTCAGGAAATGACAGATACGGTTCTTCAACAGGCAAGAACTGCAGAGATTATCAAATTTGGTAAAGAAAGACTTCCTGCGGGACCAGAGGTAGAGACATCAAAGATCATTATCATTGTAGAGGGCCGAGCGGATGTCTTAGCCCTGTTGAGATCTGGTGTCAAGAATGCTGTTGCAGTTGAGGGGACATCGATTCCTAAATCTATCGCTGACATTGCCAAGGATAAAAGTGTGATTGCATTTCTCGATGGTGATCGCGGTGGAGATTTAATTCTAAAAGAACTTGCACAGACCATCAAGGTTGATTATGTGGCTAGAGCACCTACTGGTAGAGAAGTAGAGGAGCTCACTCACAAAGAGATTACTAAAGCCCTACGTAATAAGATTCCAGCAGAGCAGGTATTAGGAAAAGCACCAGTAAAAGCGAAACCGAAGGAGAAGAAACGTACACGTCGAACTCCTGAGAAGGCAAAGAAACAGCGGCGAACACCCACGCGTACTGCCTCTAGCACACGAATGACAGCTGAAAGAAAACCAGAGCCAAAGATGAAGGATTTGGGAATCCCAAAGCCGGTGCTTGATTCTGCTCAAAAGATTCAACAGACGATGATGGCAGTCATCATAGATGAGAAGTTTAAACAGTTAAAGGAAACCCACGTGGGTGAACTGGCTAACGATTTGCAAGAACTCGATAAAGCTAAAGTGCTTATCTTAGATGGCGTTATCACACAACGCCTCATTGATATTGCCGAAGATCGTGGCGTCGAATTAATTATTGGGGTGCGAGTTGGCAACATTGTAAAGAAACCGGCGAAAATGCGCATCCACACTTTCGATGAATTGTGATGACAAACAAATTTGTAGAGTCAGCAATGCGCGACATCCTCCCTTTCCTGTCAGATTGGGCTTCGGGCTTTTCCTTCTAGGTACACTCGTCGCCAAGGGGCGTTTTGCCCGAAACTTTCCAGGTTCTCACGCTTCTCCGCCTCACGCCTGCCTCTTCTGCAGGGGAATTTCTTGCTACGCCGGAGGGGGCCTCATGCACGGAGATGCAGCCCTGCCGCCTAATGACTGGTGAATAATGCTCCAGTCGGGCATACATAGAAGTTTTACAAAAGATTCTATAAACCCCATAATTATTCTCTTACAAGCATGAAGAGGTTTCCGTCCGACAAAGTTAAATATCGAGCACCCGCATTTTCGCTTTACCTTATCATAGTAACGAGCGTGCTGTTGTGGCCGAAACAAATATGAAGCTCATTCGAATCCTACAGGTTCTTGGCATTATCTTCCTGTTAGCTGCAGGTTTCGTTGCCATTACGAACCTGGTCCTGGATATTCCATGGGATCAAGCATCAGCAATAATTCTCCTTTCCTATCTGCTTATTTGTGGTCTGTGTTTCGGCATAACAGGCCTTATGAGCGATAATCCTGAGAGAACCCGAAGATTGTTGGTCGAATGGCTTATTGTCGTGGCAGCGATTCTTATTTGGGTCGTAGGAGTGTACGCTTTACTTCCTTGAGGGATTACTGTGTCTGAATCGGCAGGAATCATCGCAGGAGTTCGCCCGACACGGATGGAATTACTCGCGCTCAAAGAACGCAGGGAACTAGCTGCTCGAGGTTATGAACTGCTCCGAGAGAAGCAAGACGCACTTGTTCGTGAATTCTTTACAATTCTATCAGAAGCAAAAAAATTCAGAGAAGAAATGGAATCAACCCTTGCTGAAGCTTATATTTCATTACTGAACGCCAAGTTAGTTGAAGGCGGAACAAAACTCGAAGAACTAGCCTTGGGAGCAAAGAGTCCACTTGATTTTGAAGTTGAAACACGGAATACGATGGGAGTTACTGTTCCAATTTTTAGAATCACAGAGCACGAAGAATCAGTTCAGCTACATTACAGTCTGGCAGGAACTTCTGCTACGGTCGATAAAGCTGCCCAAAAGGTACGATTGGCGTTAGATAAAGTTGTACGACTCGCGGAGATTGAAGCAACAGTTAAACGACTCGCATCGGAAATTGAGAAAACGAAACGCCGTGTTAATGCGCTTAATTATGTGGTTCTTCCACGAATTAATAACACAATTCGATATATCGAGTTGATGTTAGAAGAACAGGAAAGAGAAGACCTGTTTCGGATGAAACGCGTCAAAGCAATGCTAGAGCGAAAAGCAAACGCATAGACTGAATCTATTTTTCAGTTAGAGCGATTATTGCCCTTGCAAGGTTGCCCTCAGCGCCACGTAAAGCTTCGCGTGCTTCATCCTCTGAAACGTTTGCTTGGCTAGCTACGAGTTGGACATCTTCTTCAGTAAAGGTTTGAGCAGTTGTTGCAGGAGCACCCTCTTCTGGTCCAGCGGAGATTGTAAGATTCCTTTCCTCCGATTTTCCCACAATTTGGAAGACATCGTCTTCCTGTGCCTGCATCTTTATCACCTGAGCTTCAGGAATAACTAATTCTCTATCTGGAAAACGAATAAGAACTTCTGTGACATCTTCAAGTTGTTGGAAATCAACACCCATCCGACGCATCTGGCGTTCCATTGAGCGTTTTTTTGATTTTACTTTCTTTACTTTCACCAAAGGTATCCCTCAAGCAGTTACAGCATCGCATAATTGGCTGAACAAATTTAGCTTTTTTGTTTACCAGTCGAGTGACGGGTCTTTACAGCCACTCCACGGGTTAGATCTAACATTTCTTGAGGACTAAGACTAGCCCTTCCTACCGCAAGCAATCTATCTTGACCATCAACAACTATTACCTCATCACCAGCGCGAAGCTGTGGATCTACTGCTTTGACGTGTTTGGCAAAGACGCTACGACCCTTTGAAATGAATGGAGCTATCTCTTGGATCACAACTACTCTGAGTTTGGGGAAAGGTAATGCGTTGTGCAAACGTCTAGCCCCTTCGATGGTGAGAACAAGGAATCCGTCATGTGCGCGAACAGTAGCAAGAATCTGTGCGTCAAGAAAAATCCGGCGAATCCGCCTAGTACTTTTTGAAATCTCCACATGACAATTGTCAGGAAAAACTATGTGCCCGATTGCGGCACGAAATTGGTAGTTGGCAATTCCCCTTACTCGGTACAGCCTTTCATTGATTAGCGACATGACTTGTCTCGTCTTCTTTTCAACAGGTTATCCATAAATGTCTGTCGCGTCACCACGGTCGCTAATCATGCCTAAGACTTTGCTAATAGCCTTATCAAAATCTTCTTTTCGAACTGAATCACGAAGTTCACGGATAGCAAACATTCCAGCTTCGGTACATATTGCCTTCAAATCTGCTCCAGATGCGCTATTTGTTTTTGAGGCAAGCAGACTGATATCCACATCTGATTCGATATTCATGTTCCGCATATGTATCTTAAGGATTTGAATACGAGCTTCTTTATCAGGGAATGGAAATTCGATGATTCGATCAAACCTTCCAGGTCGTGTAAGAGCAGTATCAAGGATGTCAGGACGATTGGTTGCTGCGAGTATACGTACGTCACCTCGTGGATCAAATCCGTCGAGCATGCTAAGTAGTTGCATGAGTGTTCTTTGAACTTCTCGGTCTCCACTCGTTGCGATATCAAGGCGGCGACTCGCAACGGCATCTAATTCATCGATGAAGACAATACTGGGTGCTCGTTTGCGAGCCATGTAGAAAATCTCTCTGACAATTCTTGCCCCCTCACCGATGAACTTTTGGACGAGTTCAGAACCAATCACGCGAATGAATGTTGCCTTCGTTTCATGAGCAACTGCGCGGGCTAGAAGAGTTTTTCCGGTTCCAGGAGGGCCACAGAGAAGTACGCCCTTTGGTGGCTCGATTCCCACCTTCTCAAATAGTTCTGGATGAAGAAGCGGAAGTTCAACAGTTTCACGAATTTCTTCGATTTGTTCTTCTAACCCGCCAATATCGTTATAGGTGACATCTGGACTTTCTTCAACGTTCATAGCTTGAACAAAGGGATCGATGGATATTGGTAAGACATCGACCACCGCCAAAGTTCTTTGGTTCAATGCCACTTTAGCTCCCGACTCAAGCTGGCTCCCGATTATCGATTCTGGATAATTAACTACAAACTGGGGTCCCGTGCTACTCTTGACAATGACCCTCCCATCGTCAAGAACATCAATTACAGTTGCAGAGACCAAAGGTGGTTGACGTAACTTATTGAGTTCCGCTTGAAGTATTCGAACTTCGTTTTCTAGTCGTGTTCGTTCTGCTGTAAGTTGTTCTCTCTCCAATTCGAGTTCTCGAACACGTTGCTCAAGTAAAATTGTCCGTTCAGCTAAACTCATGTAATCGTCAGATGAGACCACTTTCTTGCGTAAATCTGTTGAATCGGTCATTGCAAGCTCTCTGAGTAGTACGCGCTAAAAGCTTTTTTTATTACTCCACCAGAAGTTGTAGACCTTCTGTGAGATTAATAAAATGAAAAGAACTTTTTAGATTGTGGCGGGTAATGAATAGAATGGTGGCGATTGTAGAAAATGCCAACCTGTGAGATTTGTGGTCGTGAGTGTCATTCGACAAGGGAAATCGCTCTTGAGGGTGCCCACCTGCATGTTTGCAATCGGTGTGCTGAGCTAGGAAAACCAGTTCAGCAGAAGAAGCCAGTATATCAACCCTCATCAGAACTGAAACGCCGGCCTGTTCATATACCTCGCGAAGTGCGACCTGGACCACCTCGGGAGTCACGGCATGAATTGGTACCTGTAGAAAACTTTACTAAACTTATCAGAAAAGCACGTGAGCAGCGAGGAATGGCTCAAAAGGACGTTGCTCGTGCTCTAAATGAGCGAACATCAGTTATCACAAAAGTTGAAAGTGGCAAAATGGCTCCTACAATTAGTTTAGCGCGGAAATTAGAGCGACTGTTCAAATTGACCTTACTTGAGGAAGCGGAATCAGTTGACCTTCCTCCGGTACCTTCTCAAAGTTCAGCAACACTCGGAGATGTTGTTCAGATCCGACGCAAAAAACCTCCTTCTAAATAGATTGTTAAGTAAGAACTTGGATTTGTAACTGGCTGGATATTCGGATGAGCGTGCCTAGATGGAGAATTACTGTACTCAAGCTGGATCACCGTCCCGAGCGTGATAAACGTCTTACAACTCATGTGGGATTAACGGCCCGTGCATTTGGTGCGAGTGAGTTTTGGTCAGCGGGCCTTAAGGATCCGAATATCGAGGATACAATCCGGCAGGTTTCTAATCAATGGGGAAATAGGGATTTCAAAGTACTTACAGGTGTCAAATGGAAGACGCGGGTTCATCAATGGAAGGAGGAGAAAGGTGAGGTCATTCATCTTACCATGTACGGACTTCATGTTGATGATGTAATTCACGATATTCGCCGCTCACGGCAACCAAAACTCGTTGTTGTAGGAGGTCCTAAGGTTCCGAACCAAGTATACCAGTTAGCTGATTACAATGTAGCTGTTGGTCATCAACCCCATAGCGAAGTTGCAGCCCTTTCGATCTTTTTAGACCGGCTATTTGAAGGGCAAATGCTCCGCAGGAAATTCCCTGATGCAGTGCTACGAATCGACCCAACTCCACATGGGAAACGGATAATCGAATCTAAAGAAAAAACTGAGCGATTTAATCCTTGACTTTTGTTTGTTAAACGAAAAGGTCTTTATTCAATGCAAGGTTAGGTTATACGTAAATCTATGTCTGGACGTGAGATGCTAATTAAGCAGGTTGTTATTGAATTCGCCGGTGAAGACGCGTTTGAAGTGGTTTCTCGCCTAAAAGAAGATGAAGAAACGACGGACGAAGAGATTGCTAACGAAACTGGTATGCGCCTCAATGCTGTTCGAAAGATCCTTTACAAACTTTATGATCTTCATCTAGCGTCTTATCGCCGTACCCGCGATAAACAAACCGGATGGTTTGTCTACTACTGGATACTGGAACCTGATCGCATACATGACCTGCTCCATGAGAAAAAGACAAAGGTCCTTGAACGATTAAAACAACGACTCCACTACGAGACAGAAAACACGTTTTACCATTGTAAGAACAACGGCTGTCCCCGCCATACCTTTGATGAAGCTATGGCTAACGCCTTTAAATGTCCTACTTGTAATGGCCAGCTGGTTCATGTAGACAATCTACAAATCATAAAGTTACTTAAAACACAGATTGAGGCGCTTGAGCAAGAGATGAAACACAACTAGATTCGATTTCAACTTTTGTCTTCAAGAAGCCTTTTTTAGGGGGGCGTTAAACATCACACAACAGGCAGGGCCGATAGTCTAGCTATCTGAGAGGAGGATATTCTCTTAGACTAGAGGGCTATGATATCGCGCTTACACCGCGATGGTCGAGGGTTCGAGTCCCTCTCGGCCCACCAAAGAACCTTTTTACTACGGCATATTAAAGACACTGAAACGGAGTTTTTACATGACGAATAGCAGTAAAAAACGTTGGTTCACTCGGTTTATTTTACTTGGAGCGTTATATGACGTCGCTTTGGCTGTAACCTTTCTCTTCTTTTCACCGATAGTCTCAATCCTTCTCAATTACCCGATTTCAATTCTATCTGCGGCGCTCCTTCAAATCATCGGCGCGTTTCTGGTAGGTTTTGGTTCAGCTTTACTCTTAGCATCAAGAAATTTGGATCAGCATTTGATCATTCCGATAACAAACATTCCAGCTCGAATAATTGCTGCTGTGGTTCTCGTGTACTATATCTTTCTAGGACTACCGTTTGCTCTGCTTGTGTTGGGAATAATTGAAGGTTTCTTTGGCGTTGTTTACATTATCTACATCATTGCCATTCCTGAGTATACAGTCCACTCGGTTTTCAAGAAGGCGCCAACATAACCTTCTTAAATAAGGCAGCTTTAAAAGCACACAATGTGTGCCGAGGTATCCTAGCCTGGTAGGGAGCAGGCCTGCTAAGTCTGTGTCCATGTGACTCACGAGTTCGAATCTCGTCCTCGGCGCCACTCTTACTAAACTCAATAAATTTCATTGAAGGCTGAAAGTAATGCCGTTTACCCCCTTCCATTTAGGTCCAGGCTTGTTGATTGGATTGATACTCTTTCCCTACCTATTTCTACCCAGCATCCTCCTCGGAAGCATCATCGTCGACATTGAACCACTCACCTTCCTTCTCCTCGGTTTACCAGTGCAACATCTGTTCTTTCATACTTTCTTAGGAGCCACCATCTTAGCTCTAATTGGGGTCCTTGTAATCTATCTTCTTCGAAGCATCTTTGAAAAGATCATGGCGTTCTTCCTTCTCCCGCAAACAGCTTCGCTGTTAAACATCACTGCCGCAGCCCTAATCGGGGCCTACTCACATATTGTATTAGACGGCTTCTTGTATCCTGAAATGCAGCCATTCTGGCCACTGCTAGTAAACCCCTTTCTTGGTCTTGCATCGTCTTCAACAATCTATCTGTTCTGTGTCTTATGCTTCATTATTGCTATTCCAGTTTACATCTTTCAGATTTGGCGTGTAAAACAGCGCCCTAAGTAAACATTAAATATCGCGGAGTTGTGTGAGCTGAGTGGACGGTGAGCCTAGGCGGGGGGCTAGAAGCCCGGCAGCACCGCTACGGGCTGGCTAAGGCTCCCCTGCACCGCAAACGCTCTATACGGCGGGCTGAATGCCGATGTTAGGCTTTCTGACCTGTTGTACGACTCACTGTTTAAGGCTGTGATGATCCGCCTCGGAGGATCGCTGGTGGCGGTAGGCTTTTCGTAGGAAGGGCTGAATCGTCTTTATCGGGTGAAACCAGCTAGGCCCGGGAGGGAGCAGCGTAAGCCTGTACTGTAGATGCTTCCGAGATCCGGGTCTGAGACCTGGCTGTGAGTACGGCTTCAGGGAGGGTTGACGACCGTCGGGGTTCATCGTCCACCCCTTATCCTATTTTGATGATGAGAAGCCCAGGGCTTTCTTATGAAGGCATACTGCACATATTCGCTGGGATGTGATTTCCCCACAACTCTGACATTTTTGGAACGGAACTTCTTCTTGTTGAATGGTTTCGATGATTTTCGTGAAGGTAGCATGAAGGTTATATTTAGAGCCAGGATGTTTGGCTTCGAATATGTTGAGCCATTCACGGAATTCAGAGCGAAGTGAGGTTTCTTTGTAGGGACAGGGGGGATGGTAGACAGGATACCCAAGTAATTTAGCGAAGAGGTCAAGATCAGATTCGAGAATATGAAACAGGGGTTTAATTCGGGGTACTAGCCAGCCAGAAACACCCTTCAGGTGTGGAGTAATCCGTGATAATCGGGGTAAATCTCCACGAATGAGATTCATTAGCATCGATTGAACTTCATCATCCAGATTGTGCCCTAAGGCTAATTTATCGGCTTGAATTTTGCGAGCTAGCAGGTTCAGTCCCTGTCGCCTAAGGGTTCCACAATAAGCACATGGGGAGAGGGGTGATTGTATAGCTCGTGCCTGAGTCGCGATTTCATCAAGCGTAAGGGAAAACATATCCTGATATGAGGCTGTTATATGTTCTACTTTGAGCGTGTTCGTGACACTTTGTAACACCTCTTGACGTGCAAGATCTTGTTTGTTGCCTTCTTCGAGGGTTATAGCTATGACTTCCGATTCAGGGAAACGTTGCTGGATCTCAACCAGAATCGCTAAGAGTACGGTGCTATCTTTTCCCCCTGAATAGCCAACAGCAATTCGATCTGTGCGTTCAAGCATATTGTACTTTGAAATAGCCATCCGCACAGCATTGGTAACAGAGTCCTTGAAGCAGCGCGCACAAAGCACTTCACCTGAGTAGGGTCGAGACATAACTGATTCTGCCTTGCATATCGTACATTCGTTTGTCATTGTCATTAGTGGCTATGAGTTTGTGGAATAAAATTCCATTCATCTAACGAAAGAAGAAGAGCAAGAGAGCTGGATTGAGAAAGGTGAAAATTATGTTGAGGATTAGTATTGCTAGAGCGGTGACGCGAAGTCCCCAAAGGAGTACTTTTCCGCTTTTTCGTTCTAGCGAAACAGTTCGATCGATGAGTTCCTTCCAAAGTCTATCACCATCGAGAGGCGGAATAGGTAAGAGGTTAATGATACCTAGACTAATGGTTATCACGAAGAACCAGGTCAGCCCTTCATAAAACTGAGTACCAACTATTGGTCCAAGAAGGCTAAAGGGATACACTAACGGGAAATAGGTTCGTGTCCAGATTCCGATATATCCAATCGAAGCGTTGTTTGGGTTTGTACCAAGGGTTAGAGGTATTGTGCCTTCTGATAAGGTGAATACCACCAAATCTCCAGGACTTGTATTTGCCATGAAGGTGCTAATATCTTGGTTTGTTTGGATAGTCGTGCCATTCATTCCAATGATGACCATCCCTGGAACTAACACACCATATGCGGGTGTTCCAGGATCTACCTGTGAAATGAGCGCACCACTTGGAAGGGGTATTATAATGAAGGTCAACAGGATCAAGGCAATAGCCGCAACAGTAAGGTTTGCCCCAGAACCAGAAGCGTAGAGCCGGGCTCGTTGTATTCGTGTTGTTTTGGTTTTCACATATTCTTCATCCGGTTCAACGAAGGCACCGAAGAAGACTAAGAAGAGGAAAAGGCCTGAACTTTCAACAGGGATATTATCAGCACGGGCAGCGATACCATGAGCGAGTTCGTGTACAACAACTGCCACAATCAGGGGGATTAGGATCATCAAAAAGAAATTGAATGACATTGTAACGCCAGGAATTAGAGGAGCAACTGCTCCTGGCATGCTGGGTTGACCAAGGGCCGCTTTAACGAATTCCCACACGTTTGATCCTAGGAAGTAAAACGCGTATAATGAAAAGAAGAAGCCGGCGCCGATAAAGAAAGACCAGATGTAGCGCCAAGCACGGGAATGCCATTGTCCGATGCGATCTAATAGGTTGTTAAATCGTTGCGTGCGGGCGAAGAGCATGAAAGGACCAACTTCAACGCCATATTTTTCGAGTTTGAACACTGAGGCAAGACCAATAATTACCATCCATGCCAGCAAAATGAGCAGCCATGGAAGGAAAGGAAGTAGGAACTCGAATTGTAGCATTCGTTGTATCGCCTCGTAGATTATGCACAGTTCAAAGATTGTGTAGGATTTAATGTTGAGATTTTGGTATTTGCAGATAGAACTAGTACATAAAGATACCAAAGGGACCATATTTAATAGACAGCCTCAAGGTCCCTAAAACCACTTATCATCTTCTCTCCCTATCCTTTAACTCCCACTTTACCACTAATAACAACGCCAATGGGATCTAACAATCAGATCTACGGGAGGAAGGCACACGTATCTTACTGAACGTATTCAGCTTCGCCCATCTCTGCCAATTTCGAAACTATGCCACCTAGCAAAGAACCTCTATAATCTAGCTAATTATCACATTCGTCAAACTTTCATTTTTCAAGGTCGTTGGATTAGATATGGAGAATTGTATAGTCTACTAAAAACCACAAGTGCATATCGAAACCTTCCATTACAGACTGCTCAACAAGTACTTCGTCGGCTAGACCAGAATTGGAAGGCTTTCTTTATTACTCTTAAGGATTGGAAGATTCATCCAGAGAAATATTTAGGGCGCCCAAGGTTACCGCGATACAAACCGAAAAATGGAGAAACTCTCATAATCTTCACAAATCAACAATGTAATATCAAAAACGGGCTTCTATGGTTTCCGAAAAAAGCTCATTTACTGCCTATAAAAACTCGAATACGTGGATCATTCCGTCATGTCAGAATTATTCCCAAAGGCAACCATTACATTTTAGAAATTGTATATGAGAAAAACCCTATTGATTTAGAACTTGATTCAAGTCGTGTTATTAGTATTGATTTAGGACTGAATAATCTTGTAACTGTGGTCAACAACGCAGGGTTAAAGCCTTGGCGTGTTAAAGGCGGGGTTATCAAATCCGTCAATCAATATTATAACAAAGAAAGAGCACGACTCATTTCGATCCGAGATAAACAAGGATTAGGGTTTCAGACACGTCGACTGCAGCGATTGTTACTGAAACGAACGAACAAAATTATCGATTTCTTTCATAAGGTCTCTCGCCAGATTATCTCCTATTGCATGGTTCATGGTTTTGGAGCAATTGTTGTTGGATATAATCCGATGTGGAAACAGTACATCGGTTTAGGTAAGCGGATAAACCAGAATTTCGTAGGCATACCATTTTTGACACTTGTTCGACAAATAAAATACAAAGCCAAAATGGTAGGTATTGACCTGATTCTAGTTGATGAGAGTCATACCTCAAAAGTGAGCTTCCTCGATGAAGAGCCAATCAAACATCAACATAGCTATATTGGCAAGAGAATTGAAAGAGGATTATTCCGCTCATCCAAGGGTCATATAATAAATGCAGATGTTAATGGTGGATACAATATTGGTCGAAAAGCAGTCCCGGAAGCTTTTGTCGTGGACGGGATAGAGGGTGTAGGGTTACACCCAGATTCTGTAATGGTTTGAAAAGACGGTAGCAGAATTAAATGAATAATGTTCAAATGAGCTATCTTCAGTAACCTAAAACTTTGATGCACCGATGAGAGAAGCTTTTAAGGGATGCGATAGGGGCTCGTTGGTGAGCGTGAGAACATGTCGTCTCAGTATTGCATTGTGTTCGTTACTGTTGGCAACGAAGAAGAGGCGCACATTATTGCTCGTACTTTGGTTGAAGATTCACTTGCTGCATGTGTTGGAATGATTCCGCAGAAATCGATATACTCTTGGAAAGGCAAAATTGTGGAAGATAGCGAGGTTTTGCTTATAATCAAAACTAGAACAGATCTGTTTAACCCACTCAAAGACACGGTACTAACAGCCCATAGTTATGAGATACCAGAAATCATCAGAGTCAATATCGAAGACGGTCATCATCCTTACCTTCAATGGATAAAAGAGAACGTGAAAACTCCAAGTTAGGAACGAGTAAAGATGCCTCGAGAGAAAACTGCCCGTCGAGACACTGGGAGCCAAGATGTTTTATATACAGCCGACAGGTGGTTTCAGCTCGCAACACTGCGACACCGAGCATTGGAAATCATGGAGGCACTCAATCCAGTAGGAGTTGAACCGCTCATCCATGGGAGTATATGTCGTGGTGACGTATCTGAAAAGAGTGACATAGACATTTACCTTCCAAGTGTAATTCCTTCCTTTTCTGTTGAATTTGCTCTTACAGAGGCAGGATATCAAATAATTCACCGCGAACTCATACATGCCACACCTTTCCACGCGATAAAAGCCCACATCTATCTGCCTAATAATTCAGTGGTGACATTCCCACTTACGAATCCTGCACCAATCGAACTTGAGTTTTACCGGTTCGGTGGATGTCTTGATCGAATCAGTCTTGAAAAAGAACAACGTGTGCCAGGTGTGGATAAACGACTCCTGTTAATTGAGCCTACAGAAAAGGGTCACACTGAATCACCAGTAATTGGAAATGAGGTAGTCGTGGCTAAGAAGGTAGGAGTAGGCCTTAAAATCGTTGAAGAGAGGGTAAAAATCTTAATGCGCCGGGACGAGGTTGGTCGTACTGGTGTATACCTGAAACGACATCTATCCCCAGAGGAAACATTTGAAGGTGTGTTAAAGCACGTCAGTGATCGCGATCCAGTTGTCCGTCGGCGGGTGCAAAAGGGCTGAGTCAGGATGACACGAGAGATCCACCTTTCGCGAGGGAATTCCCCCTACGTTGGACACCTTTCAAAGGGCTGTAAGCTTTGCATGAGAGGTGAAAAACTAGTCCTCTTTGTCACCGGTGAGTGTTCAAAGGATTGTTATTATTGTCCAATATCTGAAGAACGGTATAACCAGAAAGTAATTTTCGCCAACGAGGTTGAAGTAACTGCTATCGAGGACATAATCGCTGAAGCGCAGTTGAGTAGAGCCATGGGAATGGGTATTACTGGCGGAGAACCGTTGCAAGAATTAGGCCGGACACTCGAGTTCATTCGGGCAGTAAAAAGTAGAGGGGGAGAGTCCTTTCACATCCATTTGTATACTGGGCTTGAACCCGTTCCCTTTGACGTAGTTGAACAGCTCTTAGATGCAGGCCTTGATGAGGTGCGACTCCATCGGTTCAAGATTGGAGAAGATTACCGCAAATTGCGGAGATTGACAAAAGGTCGGGCAAAGCTGGGATTAGAAATCCCAGTCATCCCTGGGATGCGTGATTCGCTTAAGGAACTGTTCCGACAACTGGATGAGATCGGAATTGATTTCATTAATCTCAACGAGATGGAATTCACCTCTGGCAATGCCCAGCAATTACGGAAAAGAGGTTTCAAGTTAGAGTCGGGAACGATTGCAGCAGTACAAGACAGTGAAGCTGAAGCAATAGAACTTCTCGAGTGGGCGGCGAAAGAGACCTCTCTAAGTATCCATTATTGTCCGCTAGGGCTCAAGGATGGAGCACAATTGCGAAATCGCTTCAAACGCCGGGCGAGAAGCATTGCTAAACCTTTTGAACGGATTTCAAAGGAGGGGCTGTTGGTCAAGGGTGTCATCACACCCTCAGAGGAGCTAGGTTTGACAGCCATTAAGGAACTATTAGAAAAGGAATTCCAAGTTGAGCGTAAGCATATATGGGTGAATGAGGTCAAAGGCCGAATTGAAACTGCAGCTTCTATAACTCGCTGTTTAGCAAAGCGGCTGAAGGCAAAGGGATTGAGCGTGGGAATTGTGGAAGAGTACCCTATTGATACTCGGTTTCAGGTTTCATATTTTCCACTCTAGGAGTCAGGTAAACGGAAGCGAAGAAGTGCAACGAGTCCCCCTAGACCTTCAAGTTGTTTTCCCGCTTGATGATCAGCACTGAAGAGTTCAATTGAGCCTGCTTGTTTTTCCACCTGTCGCATGATATTTTCTAATTCTCGCCGATCATCGGGTTCAGCCTCACGGAACAGTTTATCAAGAACAAGGAGTGTTTCAACCGCACCAAACTGGACTGCACGGATGATAGCTTCCCAACCATATGCTGCTTTTCCTGTATCTTTTCCAAGATTCGTCATTACCTCGTCCATAAGACGGATTTCCTGGTTAAGTCGAATTTCGCTGGCAATCCTTTCAACGATTCCCCGGTTTAACGCCTCATAAATCCCTGCAACAGTCCCAGTGCTAACATGTTCTATGAGGAGACGTCCTTTACTTGCAGGGACTTTGTTTTTCAGGTATTCAGCAAGTTTCTCCTTTGTTGATCCTGGTCCAACTAACACTATTCGCGTATTCTCTGGTAGTCGCTTTATGAGTTCTTGGAGTTGGGTGGCGACGCCTGCGAACATTTGATCCGTTGTTTCAGCTGCTTGGACGTATTTACCATATTTTCCCCGGGCAGTCCCATGGATTTCAACGCGAACATCAATCCCTGAATCATCAATGACGCCGATCGAAGCCTGATCTTCTTCCACCGCGACAATAATTAGACGTTGACCCTTCCGCGAAACAGCATCTTGTAACCGTTTCAGGAGGAGATTTGGCCATCTTTCTTTGATGATTTCAATTTTGAGACCTGGTTCGATGTTAATTGTATGATAGCTTCCGGTTGATACGAAATCATCTGGGCCTTCCAGGATTTTTCCTTTCACTCGGAGACGATTTGAGTACTTATGTAAGGAGACCTCTTCGACGGTGAGGCGAATGAACATCGGTCGACGTTCACCTTTGTCTGGGCGGGATGTGTCACCGAAATCACGACGCACGCGTCTAACTGTTCGGGCTGCGACTTGATCACCTGGGAGAATTACGTTGTATAAATGCCATAAGTCATCGATATCTTCGGGGACAACGACTATTTTACCCAATTTCAAGCGCTTTGCAATAATTTTCACAAATAGTCGCCTCAGCACTTGATATGACCACAAACCCTACACATATTTCTATCCACTGCTAGGGATTATTCAAATGAGAACAATTCGCCCAATCAAACAAACGGATTTCAACCAAATTATGCAGATTGAATTCGAGTCCTTTTCCGATCCATATCCCCTCAGCTTATTCCGTCTAATTGCGGAGAATTTTACCGATCTGTTTTTAGTTGCTGTACAAAATGGGGAGTTGCTTGGGTATGTCGTAGCTGAGATTGAACAACAATCCGACCTAAGGATTGGTCATTTGCTTTCCATAGCCGTTAGAAAAGACAAACGTCGCATGGGAATTGGGGATGAGCTTCTATCTTCGATAATTGGAGTACTCGTAGAAAAGGGATGCGAAGAGGTTTATTTGGAGGTGCGTGTTTCGAACGATGGTGCAAAAGCTTTCTATCGAAAACAGGGTTTTAAGAAATTCTGGCGAACTCGTAAATACTACAATGATGGAGAAGATGCACTGGTAATGAGACTTCCGTTGGAGGACCGGCAGTGACTCAGCAAAGTGGACAACTATGCCTATTCATTCTTTCGGGAGAACATGATACCTTACCCCAAGCAGAGCTCTGTGCAATATTAGAATCTGAAGGGTTTTCATATTCTGTTAAGGGAAGGGAAAAACGTATTTTGCTAATGGAAGTGGACCCTAAGGGAGCACAGAAAGCTACTCTAAGAGCAGGACTTGTTAACAAGGCTTGCGTTGTTGTCTTTGAATCAGCTGCAGAGGAGGAAGCGATTCTCCAGGCACTTCGGAGAATCGATTTTTCTTCGTGGGTTCGTCCAGGAAGTCGCTTTGGTGTAAAGGTAACCAGGATTAAACAAGAACCAGATGAATTCAATGTGGATGATTTACAAGGAAAGATTGGCTCAGAAATATGGCAGTCTATGGACGGGCAGGTCGAGATTGGTTTAGCCTCACCAGATGTCCTTTTTCTTGGTGTTATTAATGGTAAGCAGTTCTTTTTCGGACCCCATCTTGCAACCCGGGAGCGAAGAGGCTTTTCAAAGAGGCGCAGTCCGCTTCGTCCTTTCTTTGTTCCCAGTGCTATCAACCCGAAAATTGCCCGAGTTTTGGTGAATCTGAGCCGTGCAAAACAAGGAGGCGAGTTCTTGGATCCGTTCTGTGGCACTGGCGGTCTTCTGCTTGAAGCAGCAGAAATCGGTTGCCTTCCTGTCGGGTTTGACATTGACATTTCAATGCTTGCGGGTAGCCAACAGAATCTTACCCATTTCAAGGTTCCATTCTATGGCTGCCTAGCGGACGCTCGGGAACCACCAATACGGAGGAACGGAGTTGAATCGATTGCAACGGATCCTCCTTACGGTCGATCCAGTTCGACAAAAGGTGCAGCAATTAGTAGGCTGATAAAAGATAGTTTGGCTTCGTTTGCACCGATTTTGAAGCCCGGTGGCTTTCTGTGTCTGGCCTTACCTTTAGAATATTTCAGGGAGGATATGATACCATCTGAAAGCTTCATAATCAAAGAAATGCATACGATGCGGATTCACCGAAGCCTCCACCGTCATATCGTTGTCCTGGAGCGAAAATAATCTATGACAAACACCAAGGTTCGAGTACATTTCTTAGGGGTTGGAGGAGGAATCCCAGCTTTGACTCGAGCACCGCCATCCATTGCAATCCAATTCCAAGGGACACTCTTACTCTTCGATTGTGGTGAAGCAGCCCAGCTCCAATTGCGAAAAGTAGGTTTGAGTCCACAGCGGATTCGAGAAATTTACATCACCCATCTTCATGGTGACCATGTTCTGGGATTACCAGGACTCATTTCGACCATGGTAATGCAGGATCGGTCTAAGCCCTTGACAATCTTTGGGCCAAAGGGCACAACGAAATTCACCGAAACCAGCCTGGAATTAACCCACGTACAGCTCGATTTTAAATTAACAACCAAGGACGTGGAGAAGGGTATCATCTCCAACCAAGTGCAATATCAAGTCCGATGTTTACCCGCAATTCATAGTGTTCCCTCGCTTTCGTATATTCTACAAATGACCGATAGCCCAGGAAAATTTGATGTAAGTAAAGCTCAGCAACTGGGTGTACCCTCAGGTCCGCTTCGCAAAAGCCTCTGTGAAGGGCATGCAATCCAAACCCCCGATGGGAAAAACGTCAAACCAGAAGATGTATTGGGTCCTACCCGTAAAGGAGTTACCATAGTCTATTCAGGAGATACTGCTCCAAATCCCAAGTTAGCCAAAGCAGCCAAGAATGCTAGTCTTTTGATTCATGACGCAACTTTTACAGCAAGCCATACAGAGAATGCAAAGAACTATCTACACTCAACAGCTGCCCAAGCGGCACAAATTGCCGCACAGGCGCAGGTTGCGCATCTAGCTTTAGTTCACATCAGCCCACGCTATACAAGCACCGAAGAGCATGAAAACGAAGCCAAAGCAATTTTCCCCCAAAGTTTCGTGCCTAAGGATTTAGATTGCTTAGAGCTAACCCCATCAACGTGAAGCAACTCTTCAATCCAGTTGAACATCGTTGCGGAATTGAGGTTTTCCTTTGGCCGTTGGAGGACTGATATAATCGATTACATCTTGTATTTTGTTGGCTCGAATTTCAACGCGAATAGGGCCCATTGCAGAATAATCATCTAAATCACATAGGTGAAAACGATTCATGTAGGCAGCTTGTCTTTGCATCCCAAATAGTATGGATCCATTTTGAATAGATTTTAGCAATTGGTGTCTGACTGCTTCGAGAATGCGTTGTTCGCGGAATTTCTTGGCAAATGCGGCAATAGAAGCGGGTCCAGTAGCGGTACCTATTAGAACCATTCCGAATTCAGGATCTTCTTTGAGCTCGCTAGTTATTGGAGGGCAAAGATTCACGAAGGCTTGCTGCACTTTTTTCATATCTTCTGTGGGATTAACAACTGCCCATAATCTCACGGAGATAAACGGTAATCCCTCCTTTATCATACTAAATCGAAGACTTGCATCAGAACCTGGCGGATTTTTGTTTGAAGTTCTTCATATTCGCCTTCATTTACGATCATTATGTCAGCCTGCGCGATTAGCCGACCTAATCCGATGTCGAGCTCCCGACTGTCTCTTTCACGCAATAGCGCCTCAGTTAACGAGTCGTCTTTACGACCTCGCTGGCGTAGACGTTCAAATCGAATTTGAGGGGCAGCATGAACTGCCACGACTAGTACGTGATTCACGGCTTCTTTAAAGGCTTGCACTTCCGCCTCGCTCCTTGCCCCATCAATAACCACTGAAGGACCAGCAACATCTTCAAGTTTGTCGATGACTCGTTGGGCGATTACGGCTGGTCCGAACTGCTCACGGAGTTCAATCATGATTTGCCCTAGTGTTTGGGGTGTGTGTGGAAGTTGCCGTCGAGTCACTTCCTCACGCACTACGTCGCCCATTACAAAAACAGGAATTCCTAGGTCTTTCGCAACGGTTGCACCAATGGATTTTCCAGAGCCAGGCATGCCACAGAAAATGAGGGCTTTCATTACGGGCAACATAACCACAGTTCAGTAGATAGGATTACTTATACAAACTCTTGTCTTTGGACGATTGGATAATTTCAACATGTTTGAAGGTCGATTCATCCAGAGCCGTAAGCCCTTTTGCCAAAGCATGATGTAGGGCACCTTTTAGAACGCGATCCTTTAGGTCCCGTCCAGAATAGCCTTCAGTGCGTCGAGCAAGCGATTCTAGATCTGCATCAACAGGCATTGGCAGGCTTGATGAATACTTCTGCAGAATTCGAAGTCTCTCTTCATAATCAGGAAGGTCAAAATAGATTTCTTCTTCAAAGCGGCTTCGAAGTGCAGGGTCAAGGAAGTCTTGGCTATTGGTCGCGGCGATGACTACAACTCCTGTTTGATCTTCGATGAGATCGAATTGTGAGATAAGCGAATTCACCACCTCGGTTACATCGCCTCGGACAGATTGGAAACCTCGATCGAGTCCAATTGAATCAATTTCATCAATGAATACTATACACGGCTTATTTCGGACTATGTCTTCAAAGAGCTTATTGACTTTGTCCGCCCCTGCACCAACATGTTGTCCGATCAGAGAGGTTGCTTTAATGTAGGCAAATTCAGTTTGGGTTTCCCAGGCAAGAGCTCGGGCTAGCATGGTTTTTCCTGTGCCAGGTGGACCATAAAATAGCACTCGGCGAGGAGCCCACTCAGCAAATCGTTGTGGGTCGGCAATGTACTTCTGGATAATCAAGCATTTTGCTTTCGCATCTTCATGACCAATTACATCTTCGAATCCAAGTCTACGACCTTTGGATGGAGCTTCATCGGGAGGTTCAATAAGTCGAATCTGTGTATCTGCAACGATGTGAGCTTCCGTTGGGATAACGGATACGACTTCAAACGCGAAATCTGGGAGTAGCAATTGGTCAAACAAATAATCGGTGGGTTTGACTTTGATGCCTTGCCATTGATCAACAGCATATGCGCTAAAGAGCTTTTCATCCCGTATATGAAGTAAAGGATTAGTCGGAGTGCTATTAACTTCAAGAGGATAGCCTGCGGGTCGTAAAATCACTTCTCTTGCGGGAACAATTTGTTGAGTTAGAGGTTCACCAGAGGTTCGAGAGATTTCAGCCAACGGCTTCCGCGTACGAGAAGATTTCTTTGTCTTCAAGCAAACAATGCCTCCCAAAAGCAAGCTGTTCGCCTTTGGGAAGGGAGAATGATATAAAGTTTCCTGCTTATTTACAACCAAATCAGCGAGATGGTATCTTATGGCAGGGATTCGATGTTTTATCGCCGTTGAAGTTGATGATTCGGATTTAGTTCGAGAAATCGGCAAGATTCAGCAAGAGCTTCTAACAAGCGGAGCAAAGTTGAAGCTCGTTGAACCCCAAAACCTTCACTTTACCCTCCATTTTTTGGGCAACATCGATGAGGCAAGAATACCAGAACTTACTAATATAATTGAACAAGCGAAAGGAACCGCGTTTGACGTTGACCTTAACGGCGTAGGATGTTTTCGTCCTCAACGGCCCCGAGTGATTTGGATTGGTGTAACAACAGGAGCAGACCAACTTATTGAACACCAGAAATTTCTCGGACGGGAACTTCGAGCTCACGGATTCCCTTCGGAGAAGCGTGAGTATTCGCCACATTTAACGGTTTTAAGAGTCCGAAGTGGATTGCATCGAGAAGAGCTTATGCAGATGGTTCACAAATATGCAAACAAAGAGTTCGGAAAATTCTTGGTGAGAGCTATTAAGCTTAAGAGAAGCACTCTAACTCCCAAAGGACCGATTTATGGAGATTTAGCGGTGAAAAGTTTGAGGAAGGCGACCAATCATGATTCTCCTTGAGGTGATAATTAATGAAGATCTTTGTTACAGGCGCGACTGGGTTCATTGGACGAAATCTTGTAGCTAAGTTAGTTGAGGAAAAATATGATGTCACAGCTCTTGTCAGGAAAACAAGTGAAGTTAGGGGAATACCTAAGGAAGTTCGTCTTGTTGAAGGAGATCTCTTTGATTTAGCGTCTTTAGAAGATGCAGCCAATGGCGCTGAGATAGTTATCCATTTGGCGGCAATGTTTGACTTCTATCCGAAGGATGTTGGTTTACTCTACCGCGTGAATGTGGAAGGAACTCGAAATCTATTGACTGCCTGTAAGAAGTCCTCTGTCAGACGGTTTATCTACTGTTCTACTAGCGAAACGACTGGAGTGGTAACAAATCCTCCTGCGACAGAAGAAACAGAGCTAAACCCGATGTATGATTATGGAAAAAGTAAGGTGGAAGCAGAAAAGGTAGTCAGAGAGGGAGCGGCGGTTGGCGGATTCGAATATATCGTTCTTCGACCTGTGGGGGTTACTGGGCCGGGAGAATTCTATGTGGGATTTGAAACCATAAAGGCAATTGCGAACAGAGATATTTCAATGATTCCGGGTGATGGACGAAAACACATCATGTTCATGCATGTTGATGATTTGGTGCAAGGATTTCTTTCTGCAATCCGAACGAAGGATGGCGTCAATGAAACTTTCTTTCTTTGCCCAGATGATGTTTTCACCTATGAGGAGGTCTTTCGGTTCGTGGCTAATCACTTGGGGGTAGAGCCACCGAAAAGAAAGGTTCCTGTATTCTTTGCTAAGCTTGGAGTTGGGTTGATTGGCCTTTTCAAATATCGAGGAAAACGGACTTATCTATGGCATATGAAATCCGTTGATGCGATGAATTCCGAGCGATGGTATTCAAATGAGAAGGCTAAGCGACTCCTGGGTTGGAGACCGACGATGGGCATGGCTGAGACATTCACGCGGGCCATTGATTGGTTTGTATCAGAAGGTTATGTCAACAAAAAAGAGACCGCTGAGGAAAAGCAGTTATAAGGACACGTTTGTTTATGAGTCAAGCTCATGGGCCGGTGGTCTAGATCCCGACTGGCAGCTGCCTTTGGCTAGATTGGTATGATGCCTGCCTGGGGCGTGACTACTATTTGGTGTAGTAGTCCCCTTTCAGGTGATCCCGCGTTCAAATCGCGGCCGGCCCACCACTGATTTTGTGCTGTGCATCATTCGGAGATGTTCCACCAGGGTTTGAGGAGGGTCTTCAGTTCATTGAGAAGCCTTTGAACATATTTAGATATTCGTGAATCTTCAGCTGGTGCTTTTTCGTGGATTGGGGTTCCATGATGGCTCATGGCGACTAATGTGTTGTATATTGATTCTGATAGAGCTTGCAAATCATAACCCCCTTCCAAGAACATAATCACACGACCGTTGCAATATTTTTCTGCAAGCTCCATGAGAAGTTGTGTGGATTTGAGATATGCAACAGCGCTGAATTGTAGATTAGTGAGGGCATCACGGAAGTGTGCATCATAACCAGCGGAGACAAGAATGGCGGTTGGTCTATATTGTTCAACTATCGATGGAAAGAGATTCGAAAGTCCCTGCAGAAAAGAAGTATCAGAAGTCCCAGGAGGTAATGGGACATTGATATTATAGCCCTTACCCTTTGCTTCGCCAAGTTCATCAATATAGCCTGAATACCCCGGATATAAAGTTCGCCCATCTTGATGAAAGCCAAGATACAGGACATCAGATTCTGAATAATGAATCTCTTGGGTTCCATTGCCATGGTGAGCATCAATGTCAAGAATTAATACACGGCTGTCTGGAACTGTTGAGGTGATGTGACGAGTAAGTACGGAGATGTTATTGAATAGACAGAACCCGCGGGCTGTTTGGGCGTTTGCATGATGGCCTGGCGGACGAACCAGAGCGAACGCATTATCGATTTTTCCTGTCTGAATTTCCTCCCAAGCTTGGATCCCTGCCCCAGCCGCAAGTATTGCGGCCTTATAGGAGCCTTTCGATGTCCGAGTGTCAGCGTCTAAACGCGCTTCCCG
>JBHLMI010000027.1:0-4549 GCA_048938295.1 Promethearchaeota archaeon | reverse complement strand
CCTGCCCCAGCCGCAAGTATTGCGGCCTTATAGGAGCCTTTCGATGTCCGAGTGTCAGCGTCTAAACGCGCTTCCCGTTGAGACGCATTTTTAATTAAATCGATATAGTCCTTCGGGTGCACACGTTCTAAATCGGCTAGTTTGATTTCTGAGGGGGTGTGTATGACTACATGATCAGTGTTGAAAATCTGCTTTTCTTCCAGGAATTTCATAACTGCTGTCAAGCGTTCAGGTCGTTCGGGATGGCTAAAACCCATTTCATGTTGTAGGAAAGCAGGATGATAGAATAGACCCGTGGGCAAAATTGTAACCTCACTTTGACGCGCTAATCAAGGAATAGTTGGGTTTGTCTTGTAGTTTGCTGGCGAGTGTCCTTTAATGCTTGTTCTTCTTCTGGTTTGATAACTCCACCACATTGTTGCTTGATAGACTGGGCAATTTGAGAACCGATTGTGGGAACTGCGGCCAGTTGTGCTAATGGTGCATCACGTATGCGGTTCTTGGAAATATATCCGGCCCTGAAGAGAAACCGGGCACGAACGCGACCAATGCCTTGAAGTTCAACTAGATCTGTGAGTTCTCGTCTTACACCATATCTGATTCTGAGTTCCAGTTCTTCGAGTTCCGGGACGACTGTTCGATACCCAAAAATTGGTGCGAGTTCATGGCAGGTATAAATTAGCCATTTTTGAGTATCTACTAATCGGAGAAGGTCGCCTGATCCAATTTTGAACTGATTGATGAGTTGGTCTTCGGGGAGTTCTTCAATCCAGGCTTTGGCTAGAAGTGCAGTTTTTACTTCTGCTAAGAAGAATTCGTACCGTTCTCGGTGAATACGGGGATCAGGAATTGGTGTTAGAAATTCATCGATGTGTTCGATGACGTAATCATGAAACCGTTCATCTTCGCCTCTTCGAAGATAGAGGTTGGGCATATCCGGTGTATGAGATATCAGGTGAAGGTAGGACATATCAGTGGTATGTTCAAGCTGTTTCATGGCTTTTGCAAGGCCATCGCGTAATACCACTGCCGATTTTGGGTCAACATAGAGTTGAGACACGCGTCGTCCAAAGGAGGTGGCAAACAGGCGTTTGTTTTGTTGTTCGAGAAGGTTTTCATCTTTGAGAAATTGTATAATCAGATCAATCATGTATTCGACTTCATCAGGATCCCGCTGATGTCCGAAGAAGGTTTGCCTGATAAAATCCATGATACCGGCTTTGTCTGAAGCGTAGTTCATAGCGATGGTGGAAAGTACATGGCTTCGGAGGGCAGATTCGCTAGCAAGCTTTGAAATGATGCTTTCGGGTGTTCCATGGGTGTAGTAGTCGAGCAGAAACTCCCGTTCTCCTTCATTCCGAGCAATGAGGATAGCCGTTCCTGTAGTATCATACTTCGGTCTGCCTGCACGACCAGCCATTTGTTTGTATTCCAGCACTGGTATGGGTTTGTAACCTTCGATTCTGTCGAATCGACGATATTCCTGAATGACCACGACTCGCGCTGGAAGATTCATGCCAGCGGCTAACGTGGGAGTGGCACAAACGGCCTTGATATAATTGTTTCGAAATGCTTCTTCGATTAGTTTGCGTTCTGAATAGCGTAGTCCTGCATGATGGAAGGCAACGCCAGCTCTGAGGAGGCGAGAAAGATTCTCTGTAACCTGGGTGACTTCCCCCAGATGAAGCAGGTTTTCAGCCAATTCGCCTAGTTGAGATTGCTCCTTTTGGCTTAGTCGTGGTGCAGTTATGGAACTCAGTTTTTGGGCAGTTCGAACGGCTGAGCGCCGTGTGTTGAGAAAGGCAAGGAGTTGCCCTTTCTTCTTTAGTACACGGCGAGTGATGTCGCCAATGGGAAACGAGGTGGCAGGGACATACTTTTCTTCTTCACCTTCATCGAAGTAGACACGACCATCATGATAAACGCCTTCACGAAGTGTAACTGGGCGCCAGTCACTCACTACAGCTGTTCCATCTATCCACTCTGCAAGTTCGTCGGCATTATCTACCGTGGCACTCAATGCGAGAATTTGGGCGTGGGGAGCAATTTGGCGTAATCTAGCGAGTACGACTTCGAGTGTCGGACCACGACCGGGATCATTAATGAGGTGAACTTCATCTGCGATCACAATGGCGATATCAGACAGCCATTTCGCACGATGCCGAAGAAGTGAATCTGCCCGTTCATTTGTACAAATAAGAAGGTCATAGGCTCCGTATTTCTCTTCAATTGTGTCGTAATCTCCGATAGTGATTCCCACATTCACACCGAGATTCGAATAGGGACGAAACTCATCATACTTCTCAGAAGCTAAAGCACGAAGAGGACACAAGTATAATGCCTTACCTCTCCCTTCAACGATTGCCTTCAGCATGCACAACTCGGCAATGAGCGTTTTTCCTGATGCAGTGGGAATGGCTAATACAACGTTTTTGCCATCTAAGACGCCGGTTTTGATTGCGGCTTGTTGAGGCGGATATAAGTCTGTGAACCCCTTCTCTAGAAAGTAGTCTTTAATGGATTTCTCAAGAGATAATCTGGCTATCTTTTTTATCTCAGTTTCCCACCTGAGGCAATTAGCTCCCTGCAAAGAGGAGAATCCCTGGTCTGGGTGAATAGATTTCTCCTTCTTTGACTAATTGTTCAATAGCCTCGCGCACAAAGGTTTCTGAAAGGTTCGAGAGCTTTGCACGTTCTATCAGCTTATCAATCGGCACACCCGAGGGAGATTCCTTTGCGAGGTCCCGTATCATAATAAGTATTGCTCTGAGTTTTTCTCGCTGCGATTTGGGACGTCCAATCATGATATTGTCAATATCATATTGACCAGTTTCAGCATCAAACCCGACCTGTTGCAACGACACTTGGACGAGCCGAACAGCCGCCTGGGCATCCTCGGCCAGCACCTTCTCTCGCAAGGCCATTTTGGCGTGAGCCTCCGTCAATCGAATGAGCGATTCGAGTTGTCGAGCCGTAATGGGTACCGGAGCGTTTTCCCTTTCTCCGCTTTTGCGCATATTCAGATAGAAGTCCTTGATAACATTGAGCGCCTCATCCGTAAGGGTAGGCGTAACCCCCCGACGGGCATAAGCGATGTATTTCCGGAGCAAATCCGCGTGAATCGGAGGATCTTTAGTCTTCCCCCGATCCTGATGAAGCGAAATAATATGCTCCGCCGTCCGCTCATCACGTTCCACTTCAGGCACATCCGTCAGCGTAAAGATAAGATCAAACCGCGACAACAACGTAACCGGAAGATTCACATTCTCCGCAAAGGACCGCTCCGCAACATACCGCCCAAGATTCGGATTCGCCGCAGCCAAGATCGCCGTCCGAGCATTCAGCGTTGCAACAATCCCCGCCTTTGCAATTGATACCGTATTGTGAAGGAGCACGCCATGACTGATGAATTGATGATTAGGTTCGATAGTTAAATCGTATACATACGGGCAGCTCCATTTTCCTGTGTTCTCAAGCCGTTTGATTTCCTTTACTCTAAGATACCTCAAATCGCTAGAAAAGAGCGAGTCTAGTTCATGTATTCCTAATTTAATATCCTCTAATTCTGTTCTAATTTCATTCATCAGTTTATTCAGTGTTGCCTCTTGTAACTGTTGTGTGTAGCCTCCACGCTCGATATAATTAATAAATGAGCGAGAAGTAGATAGTTTCTTCGCTGTTTTTTCTTGAGACCAACGAAGAATACCTCTTGCTTCACGGGTTGAATTGGCTGGTAAACTCGCTTTTTGTTTAGCCTGTTGAAGAGCAGATTTGAGTTCATTTATGTGTTTGATAAGAAGCACTCGAGTGATACCATGATTTTCTTTGATTGCACGATGGAAGATCCCTTTATAAGGAACTCCAAGACGCTGAATTAGCTTCTTAATCTGAATGCCGTAATGGGGCGGAAACACATCATGGTTATAGTGTGATTTCTTTGACCGGTCCACTATTTTCTTTATTCTATTTCTTCGTGGGTCCCATAATTCAACTATGGTATCGAAGAAGAGAGGAAGACTAGATCCGCGAATATACACTTTGTATGAATCATTGTGAGAGTCGAAGTTAATCCGACTTTGGATTTGGAGGCATAGCAGCAAGTCTTGGTAATCATGAGCAAGACCTTGGGATGAAGTACGATAGCAGATACCTTCAGATTCAACGCTACCATCTCCAAGAAAGGCTGACTGGAGAAATTGTGTTATAGCTGTTTCACCAGACACAAAGAGCTGTTGGGGTACTCGCTTTTGGTTGGCTACATTCAATAATTCAGAGAAATTAGTCTTGAAGAAGTCTCTTAACCTAGATGAAACAAATCGAAAGGTTCGGTTTTCACTGATATAATCAATGCCATCCAAGTCGAAATTAGTTTTCATCAGCCAAGTTATTTCTTTAATAATTTCGGGGTTAGTGTTACTGAACCCAAGTTCAGCTGATGAGCCATCATAACTGTAGCCCTCTGTGACAAAGTAACCGAGAAGACGAGCAAGTTCTGAGTTGAATCGTTCTGGCAAGTCGATGGGTTTTGCGTTATGGTGGAAGGGAATAT
>JBHLMI010000026.1:0-36443 GCA_048938295.1 Promethearchaeota archaeon | reverse complement strand
AAAATGTATGGATAGGTTGCTTGACTGAACCCAAAGTAACCTGGTTGAGTTGAATAGATTTCTACCGTATAGTCTGTTGGGGTGTCAATCCGATAGATATCCCGTACATCACTGCGAGTGTCAGTGCTCCATAGATGAATCGTTTCTAGACTGTATTTCACATCCTCTGATGTGAAACGAATGCCATCATGCCAGGTCACATTCTCGTAGAGGTGGAAGGTGTACTTCATCCCATCTTTGATATCCCCCGCGGCGGTGGTTGGTTCGATGGTCCAGTTCCAGGCCAAGTTCGGAACTTTATCCCAGGTGTACGGATCAACGTTCCAGAGCCGATCATAGATATTCATGAAGATACGATCCGCGTAATCAGAATCGGACAAAATCGCATTCGTGTCATCCATCCCCTCTGTCAAGACGCACACAAACTCGGTTGGAAAACACCCAAAAGGTCCCCCGGCATCCTCCTTTAATCGGATTTGCTGATAGGTGTAGGGATTGTTCCCTATCCAACCCATGCCGGTCATCGGGACATAGCCTTCCCACAGATCGGTTCGAACCGCGTGATTAGCCATGTCATTATAGCACACAATCATGGGCATATCTTCAATGAGGAGCCGACAACAATTCCACGCCCACCCTCTGGCCTCGAGCAGGCTAGTCGCATTCACCATCATCGATGCGTTATAATCGTACTCAGAATTATTGTAGCGATAAAAGAACGCGTTAGTATTCCCTTCAGAGTGAAAGAAATCATAGAGCAGCCACGGTTCACCAGGAGGAAGAATTTCCCAACTGAAACAACCGCAATTCCACTCACCGGTAGCTAAGAACTCCCATCCAATTAACGAATAATCCACTTCTATGACTTCTCCTTGAAGGCCTGCTTTTTCCATCCCCATCGCAAGCGCTAGAGCCGCTTCAATAGCGGGAGAATTACGAGCTGCTACAAGGATTTCAATCGCAAAACCCTCAGGTGCAGCGGCGTCTCCCCGTTTGTCCCCTAGCGTCCAGTTCCCAGTCATATCTGCATCATAGTAGCGCCATCCCGGATGCGGCGAGTCGGGGGTATCGATGAAATGCGCTGCATCCAGCGACGCATTGGCTTTAGCGATATTCTGGGTGTAGAAGTGTTCGCTTAATTGCGACTCACAGGCATAGAGTGGATTCCCTAATGGAATTGCAGTATCCAAAGGGATCGCATATCCCCCTTTAGACCTTTCAATAACTTGGAATTTATCCAGTGCATACGCAAGAGCATGGCGATATCCGGTGATATTGGTAGGAAACCGTGAACATTGGAGAGTAAACTGTTGGTAAGAAGACCCATTTTCTAATGAGATCTCAATCGCGGGATTAAACGAAAGGTCGTAAATAGAGTTATTGGACACGCTCTCGTCAAAAGCAAACACTTGTCCATGTTGAATAGCAAAAATGGCTAATTCAGGAGCCTCCCAAGGATAGACGGTGAAGGTTAAGCGGTCCACATAGCCCCCATGCGGATCATACCCACTCGGATAAGTCCAAGACGCCTGAATCGACGTGTGCTGTGGTAACAAAGAAGTCCAAAGGAGCAGAATAGTAACGAATGTAAGAGTGACCAGAAAGGAACTATAACGACGACGAACAGCGTTCACCATTCCTTCCTGACTCCCTCGGACTCACGACTACTTGTTTTCCACACCTTTGATTGCCTGGGTTCTATGATGACGATACCAAAGGAAGCCAAGAACACCCACCTGAACCAATATGATAATAACAACAATGACAAGTATTCCGTAGAACAGGGGACCGGGCCCGGTTGGTAAACAAGGGGGGCGAGGTGGCTGGATGACCGCGAAATGCCAGTCCGCGTAACGATCCAAGATGATGTATTGACCCACAACTCGAGTAACCCACTGATAACACCCAGTACCTGTCAGATCCTCCGCTGTTGCCGGGCTCCACGTGAAGTTCTCCGCTTCATAGGGACTCCAGATGTGTTTAGGTAAAATTTGAACATCGGTCGCCTTAGCGAAAGTGACATACCCGGTTTCGTTTGAGTAAATCTCAACTGTATAGTTGTCGGGAATATCCACTCGATAAATGCTCGCGACATTCTCCGCAGTAATGGTTCCCCACGGATGGATGGTCATCAGACTGTACTGCACATCCTCGGCGGTGAAGGGCGTGCCATCGTGCCAGGTGACATTCTCGTACAAGTGGAAAGTGTACTTCATGCCCTCTTGGATATCGCCCGCGACTGTGGTCGGCGTCAGGGTCCAATTGTAGGCTAGATCAGGAGCCAATTCGGTTAACGGATCTAAAGGATCAATTTGCCAGAGCTTCGAATAGATCAGGTTAAGCACTGTCTGGGTATATGACGAGGTGTCTAAAATTGTGTTAGTCAAATACATTCCCTCGGATAGGACCGTCACATACTCAGTGGGAAAACAGCCGAAGGGTCCTCCGGCACTTTCTTTCAACCGGACTTGTTGGTACGTATACGGATTTCCCCCCATCCGGTTCACACCCACCTGTGGAATATACCCTTCCCAGATATCAGTCCGAACGGCGTGAATGTTCCAATCGTTGTAGCAGACGATCATGGGCATCTCCGCCATCAGGATGGCACAGCAGTTCCACGCCCAATTTCGCGCCTCCAAGCGGGTGGGAGCGTTCATGAACTGCGTCACATTATAATCGTATTCGCTATTGTTGAATCGATAGAAAAAGAGATTATTTGCTGCTTCGGAATAGAAGAAATCGTATAATAACGTCGGAGTGCCAGGAGAATTAATATTCCAGGCAAAATTCCCTATATTATATTCACCTGTTTCAAGTCCAGCAACCAATGCATTGTAGTCGACTTCAACGATCTCAGCATGTAACCCACATTTCTCCATACCAGTTAATAAACTGAGTGCAGCCAGGAAATCTGGATAATAACCTGCGGAAGTCCACAGTTCAATCTTTAGACCATCAGGCGCCCAAAGATCTCCACGCTTATCGACCCCCCCATCATAGTTGCCGTCCATGTTAGCGTCGAAGTAACGCCAACCTGCATGGGGAGAGTCAGGCGTATCAATAATGTGTGCAGCATCAAGAGTGGCGTTCGCATTTGCAATATCTTCCAGATAGAAATGCTCTGTCATTTGTTCTTCATAAGACCAGAATTCAAAGCACAGTGGAATTGGATTATCCATGACGGTAGCGTATTCATCCCGTGCGTTTTCAACGACTTGCGATTTATTTAACGCATAGGCAAGAGCTCGTCGATATCCGCTGATATTGGTGGGGAATCGCTGGCAGTTTAGGGTGAATTGCCGATAGTCACTTCCTAGTTCCGAGGTCACCTCGATGGCAGGATAAGTCTGCAATTCACGGACCGTTTGATGGGGAATCCGTTCGTCATAGGAGTACACATCTCCAGCCACTAAGGCAAGGAGAGCCGAAGCAGTCTCCTCAGAGGGGTAGACCTTGAAGGTTAACCGGTCCACATACCCCCCATGCGGGTCATACCCGCTGGGATAGGTCCAATCAGCGTGGATACCAGAAGAGATTGGCTGTGTCATCGAAGACCCAAGAAGTAGCACAATGAAACCAATTACCACGAATAGGAAACCGGTTTGGAATCGCGTAGTTGCCACCAGCCTCAGTCAACCTCCAATGCTACGTTCATCATTTCGTTTCCCTTCCTTTTTAGCCCTTCCTTTCCGGCGAAGATTTCGATTAGTGGTATTGAAACATGGAATTTCTTTTCATTTCATGGCCGAATTGTCAAAACTTATACCGCCAAAATTCCCTAATGTGCCTGTTCATTTCATTCGATCCTTTTAGCGATAATGCTAAATGCAATGAATCCATCAACCCTGCACAGGAGGACAACTGCCTTATGGATTGGCCCCAGAAGCTCACGACCACGCAACCGCTATCCAACATCAAGTGGGCTTTGAAAATCCTGTTCGTGGGCGATGAGGGCGTGGGGAAGACGGGATTGATGTGCGGTGTCGCCGATGGCGTATACATTGATGGTTTACGGAGAAAAGTGGGGAGTTCATTTGGAGCAAAGCAGTTTGACATGGATCCGGTTCGGGTTCAATTGCAGATTTGGAACCTCACGGATTCTCCGAATCTTGCCAAGCTCCGTCGCCGGTTGATTCGAGGGGGTGCGGGCGTCGTCTATGTGTTCAGTCTCGCTAATCGAGTGTCATTTGATAACGTGATCAATTGGGTAGCGGAAGTCCAACAAGTAGTGGGTATAGTACCTTCCGTTCTGGTGGGAACTCATCAAGACTCCAGAACGCAAAGACGAGTGACAAAACGTGAAGCAAAACAACTTGCTAAGCACTTAGGTATCCCCTATATTGAAATGAGGAAAGAAAGTGATCCAAGTTTTGAGCAGGCGCTCCATAATATGGTGGCTGATATTCTCAGAGAAACTTAACTAGACAACTCAAATTTTCAGTGGATAATTTCGTATCGCATTCAAAGAAACTTTTTTAGTGATTAGGTAGAAAATGAGGAGATAATGAGGTGTAGGAGTTCTTGTGACGAAGTTAGATGCTTCTTCCGAATCAGGTCGGAAGCATGATACGGCGCATTGGTTAGCGGTGTTAACTGCCTTTTTCGTCACAATTCTTTGGTCCTCATCATTCATTATTATCAAATTTGGGCTAGCTGAAATTCCGCCATTGATTTTCGCAGGCTTACGATATACGATAGCTACAGTTATTCTGCTTATCGCTGCACTCTCACTTCCATCGCATAGAAAGGAAATTCGAGCACTCCCTAGGAGTTGGTGGTACCGTCTAGCACTCTATGGGCTTATCTACTACACCATAACGATGGGTACACAGTTCATTGGTCTGGCACTTTTACCAGCCTTAACGGTAAGTTTCATTCTTAATTTCACAACAATTCTCGTGGTCATTTTCGCGTTCTTTTTGTTGCAAGAAAAACCGAATTGGAAGCAAATCATACTTGTGCTCGTTGCACTGCTAGGAGCGTATTTCTATTTTTGGCCCATCGACATTGTTAGTAGTTCTTTGTTGGGTATCTTGATTGTTGTGATTAGTCTGGTTGCCAACGCATTCTCAGCGATTATTGGGCGGGGAATAAATCGAGCTTATGAGGTATCAGCCTTGGTAGTGACTGCTATCAGTATGGCAATTGGCGCTGTTTTTTTACTAGTTGCAGGTTTCATAACAACGCCTGTAATCGTCCTTTCCCCCTGGGGTATCGTCACGATTTTATGGCTCGCAATAGTAAATACGGCATTGGCTTTCACATTGTGGAATAAGGCAATGCAACAGCTTAGCGCACTTGAAACTACAATTATCAATAGTACCATGCTCGCTCAAATTGCGATATTGGCGTTTGTTTTTCTTGCAGAGATTCCAACCCTTTTCGATTGGATGGGAATCGTTTTAGTGATGATTGCGGCCATGTTGATTCCTTTGCTTCGAACAAAAAAGAAGGATGTTTATTCAGATTAAGAAAGAGTCTTATTCGAGTGTTGATACATTATAAATTAAGAGCTCTGGCGGGGAACTCATGAGCGAGACAGCGCTAGCCGATAGAGCGGCTACAGTCCGAGAGGCATTACTCAACTATTTGCTCAGTGTTAAAGAGTTTTACACCAAACTCTATTCGCCTGAAATAGCTACGAAGATGAAAGCGCTATTTCCCGATGAACAAATCACAGGAAGGGATGAGCCATATTTCGTGAGCCTGGCTCGGGCTGAGAAATGGTGGCTCAAAAACCTCTTTTTAACCCTCTCAACAATTGATCAAATGCTAACCAACATTGAAAAGTGGCGCAACTGGTTTCTCAACCTAGTCGAGAACTTTGATTTTTCCGACCAGAACATCATAATCCTCAGTAAAGGACCCGATGCAATTTATACAGCGCTTAAAGAGCACAAGATGGATGAAGGCTATGTTCGTCTCATCGTAAACAATGCAGCCAATGATTTCCTTGAATACATCAAAGAAACTCGTCAATTGCTGAATCAACTACTTACAGTGGACCATTTCATTCAGCGCTTGGAGAGTCCAGTTCTCAAAATCGTTGAAATTGGTCTACAACGCGTTAAGGAAGTCAACTACCAGGAGCTACTAGCACAAATGCAACAATTGCTGGCTGCAACTTATAATGCACCTACTCATGATAACTTCCTTCAGAACCTATCGGCGTTGATGGACGTTTTCACAAGCTGGCGACAAATGCTCCAATTAGATGACACCCCCATAAATGATCCAAGGGATATGGAACGGTTTGTTCGAGAAACTAGAAAACGAGTCAACGAACTAAATCAACTCACCCGCCAATTTAAAGAATTCGTTGATGCACGCAACTTAGCAGATTACTATATCCACCAAGCTGAATTATCGACTATTCGGATGATGCTAAGTTATGAAGGAACGGCCGAGAAGTGGTGGCTAGACTACATGCTCGGGGAAGCTGATGCAGTTGCCCATTTCATTCCTCACAATATCGACGCAAACCAGTTGTTAATAGGAGTCACTCATAGCCTTGCTTTACTTGAGGATTTGGAGCAACGTCTTATACCACAGATGCCAAATCTGAAAACAACGCTGGGTCAATTAGGTGAATACATGCAAAGCCCGGCAATCGAATTATATCATGAAATCAATCAGTCCCGGTTAACCTTATGGGAAGAATTTGAAAAACAGTTGGTTTCGCTATTAGTAAAGCTCCGCTCCGCACTACACGAGTTGATTAAAACACAAAATTGCTGATCTAACTCAAAACCTAGTTAATATCATTGGTTAGTTATTTAAACCGAGTTCAATGTATGGATACTTCAAACTTGAACGAGTGAGAAGGATGGAAGCGGATGCAGCTAATATTCAACATCCTCGACGCAGCTACATCCTTCTACTTGCGGCGAATATGACTTGGATATTTGGGGTCTATCTGTACAGTAACTTCATTGGGTTATACATGCGTGAGGCGCTAGGAGCCAATTCAGTGCAGATCGGTTATTGGTCTACGGTCTTTTTGCTCAGTATATTACTCTTCACAGGGTTAGGCGGGTTATTAACTGCCCGATTTGGTGAAAAACAGACAATGCTCTTGGGCTGGCTGGTGATTATCCCTGCACCAATCATCTACTTATTCGCCGTCTCTTGGCAAATGACCCTCATAGGCGCTTTTCTTGAAGGGGCTAGTATGCTTGCCGCGGCGCCCATTGGTGCTTATATTACCAGCATTTCCGGTGGTGGAAGACGTGGACGAGCTTTCGGCCTTTCCTCAGCCTCAATTGCCTTGGGAGGCATCCCGAGTCCTGTTCTGGGGGGATTAGTGATTTCTCTCTTTGGATATCAGCTGTTGTTCCTTCTTGCGACGGTCTTCTTCGTAATTAGCACTCTTCTGATCTTACCGATGTCGCAGATTCGGAGTACAAGAGAAGAAAGATCAGAGCAACGAAGCTGGAACTTCTTGAAGAATCATGTTTTCATCGCTTTAACGTTGTTCTGGTTTACTGTCAGTACGATGTTTTGGATTGTGAATATGTTCGTTCCCTTGTTCCTCTTCGATCGGTGGGGGTTGGTGGAAGCACAGATAGGAGCATTGGGTTCAATTACGAATGCGTCGGGAACAGTACTTGGACCGCTAATGGGCTGGGTTGGTGATCGATGGTCATACGTCGGAGCACTCGTATTTACAGTGCTTGGAACCTTTGGGTTTTATGGCTTCTTAGTCCTAAGTCCCTCGGTGATTTTTCTTCCCTTAATTTATGCCATAAGTGGGTTCATTCATACATTTTCCCTCCTTTCAGCCATTGCCTCTCATCATATTCCAAGAGGACAGCTACCCGATGCCATCGCGGCATATAACCTGCTAGGCCGATCCCTGTCGCCCTTATCGCCAATAATTGGAGGCATTGCATTTGCAGTTTCGTCTGCGCTTCCTTTGATTATGGCTTCAACCCTGTTACCGCTTCCTCTCTTGTTATTGTTATTCCTTTTTCTAGCGGACAGGAGTGCAAAAAGACAAAAAAGGGCACTCAAAGATGAGCCATTGCCACCCCCCATTGAGGAGATTCACCCAGGTCTATAGAGATTAGACATATTCTTCGAAGATGTGCCCAGCGATGGCTACTGCCACACGATTTAGTCCAAATACCTGGTAGAGAGGGTTTTCAATCTCCTTTGTTAAATCGAGTGCTTTGGCAGCGTGTCCGTTTTCTGCCATGGCTTTTATTATTTTAAGTTGCTCAACGCTTCGAGCCTTTTGGCGTTCTAGCTCTTTGGTCACCTGAAGGGCATCGTCATACTGTTCCTTTTCGGTTAGCACATGGGCAATTTCAGTGAGGGCTGCAATACGAGAGCCCTTCACCTCGAGTCGCATAGCCATTTGAATGGCTTGTTTTACCTCTCCCAGTTCTGCAAAACCGCGAGCGACTTCAATTAATGCATCAGGGGGTACATCATCATCCATTTTCTCTGTGACCTTGATGGCTTTCCGGATTTCTTGGTTTTCCACAAGTTCGCCAACTACCTTGGCGATAAGAATTGCCCGTGCATAACGGTTATCGATGTTTCCAATAAGCGCGAGTGCCATGGATTCCTTTCCATCATCAACTAGCGCACCTACCAAGGGTGCAAGTACCACCGTTTGGTGATCTTCGCTTATAACTTCCCCATATAGCTCCAAAGCCTTTGGTAAATCTCTCATCCGGGCTAATGCTGCACAAACTTGACCAAGCGCTTCAGGCTTCCACCCTTCATCTTCAATATTCGAAAGTAGTTCCAATGAATCAGAAATGCGATTAGCCTTTGCCATGGTAACGATGGCACTACTAAGAACCCGTCCTGCTTTTTCCGGATCTCCCATCTTGGCTGCCACCTGCACCGCTGCACGAGTTTGACCGTTTATGGCAAGTGATTCAGCGACGGCAGCTTGTGATTGCAGCCTACGTGCCTTACTCTCAATCTTTTCTACAACTTCTAACGCCTGGTCAACTTCACGCTGATTTGCCAGCGATCGGGCAATACCATCGAGGATGTAATCGCGATCCTCTTCATCCTTCAATTCTAAGGCGATCTTTATTGCTTCATCTGGGTCTTTGCAGCGCCCAAGGGCTTTCCCAACGATTGTGAGAGCACGCCAACGAGGATTGCCTGGTCGCACACCTTTCGCTAGAGCCAAGGCTTCATCACATAGTTCCAGAGACGCATGAGCCGAACAGATATCTGCTTTAGCTAATTCTTGATCCTGCTCTTCAAGATCTTGGGCTAGTTCGCTGGATTCATGTAGAATTTGTCGGGATTTTTCTGCCAGTGTTTCGGGTGTTTTCATCTTATCTTTCTTGTCCTTCTTCTTCGATGCCTTTTCTTTCGATTTATCCTTCGGTGACATCGATAACCCCTTATAGAATAGAATCCAGAACGCGATTATAGAAACAATACAAGGCTCCCTTTATAATATTCTGTGGATGCGATTCGTAAGCCAAGCTGTCTGAGGACTGTGCAACTTTGAATTTATCATTAACCTCAAAGATTCATTAGCAAGTGAAATCAGAATAGTATAAAGTCTCCACTCAGAAAATATCCAGACTTGGAATGTCGCGTCTGGAATACTTCTTCGGCTAGCAGGATGAATGGTTGATAGCATTTTCTGGACAATTTTGGACGCAGGCACAGCATTCAACGCACGCATCAATGTGTGGTGCAGTTGATTTACCATTTACGATTTCAAAAACATCCGATGGGCACACATCCTTACAGACGGCGGCCCCCGTGCATTTGTCGTAGTCGATTTCGATCGTGAAATCGCCCTCTTCATTCTTGTAGGTTTTAATAGCCATGTTGTTCAAACACCTCTATTCAAAAGAGGTAGGATTTGTACAAGATTCTATCAATTCGGTTTATAGCCTTATCCCTTTTACCTTGCAGGAGTTGACATCATACCGATAGCTCTTTAAATTTAAGTCACACAACGATGCCAGACACAATGATACCACGCTCTGATAACGATGATAACGATTAACTATCAAACAAAAGACGGTGAAGAAACGACTATTGAATATGACAAGTGCCCCCCAACCATAGACCTAACAGAACTGGGTATCATTTCGATTGACTTGTCTTCCCTACAGGCTTGTTCCAAACTCGAAGTCCTCAACCTTTATGACAACCACCTGGATTACGTTGACCTCATGGCACTCCAGTTTTGTCATAACCTCCAAGAGTTGTACCTCGGTGAAAACGAATTAGTACATTTGGACCTATCTCCGCTACGAAAATGTACCAGCCTACAAACTCTTGAAATCCATCAAAACGAATTAGAAGCCATCAACCTTGCTCCTCTCCTACATTGTACACAGTTAAGACGACTAGATTTAGCCAATAACAGCCTGCAAACCATTGACTTAAGCCCCTTATGGAAATGCACTCAACTCCAAGAATTGGATCTCGCCGAGAACCAGTTGTTTGAACTCATTCTCACTCCTCTTTATTACTGCCCTAATTTAATAGAACTTGATATATCAGGCAATGATTTGGATCAAATTGATATCTCACCGTTATGGAATTGCAAGAAGCTTCAAACCGTTAATCTACGGGCTAACCGGTTAACGAGTTTAGATTTGCGAGCAATATATCACTGCGAGGATCTCCAAGAACTCGAAATAAGTCAAAACCGCATTAAACGGATTGACCTGACCCCTTTATGGCATTGCCTAAAGCTTGAGGCCCTTTGGCTGGCGGAAAATAAATTGTCACAACTTAATTTGGCCCCACTTACTCACTCTAAAAATCTGAAGACTGTGAATCTGACACAGAATGAACTTTCGCGTCTTGATATCTCTCCTCTTCTGAAAGGACAAAAGGTTTTCAACCTCTTCGTTGACCCCGAAGTAGACTTGGCTGCTGATGCACGACTAAAAACCTCGATGTGGCAAAACACTCCAGCCACCTTCCAAGAACGAATCCCCACAATCCAATGGTACGGTGAAACCGCTACAGTCACCGTAGCAACAACTGAGGAACAACTGCCCGCTGAAACCAAACCAGCAACACCACAACTTGGCCGAATAATTAGTCTAGAACACATTGGTAAGGAGTTCCTAACCCATTTGATAAACCAAGGGTGGCTTATTCGTATCGAAACGGAAGAAGGTTATGAGTATGTCCTCTCACCGGAAGGTGAAGCCAAGCTTAGGGAAATTGGATTGGACTTGTAGAGGGTTGGTTCACCGTAACCCTTTTAGGTGAATCATAAGTTCTGCATGCCCAGAGTGCGAGAGACCATTGTGCACATAATGCCATGCTGCACAGGCTTTTGCCATCACATATTGTGTGAGAATGTATTACAATTAATCATGAAAGGATTGAACCCCAATGGTACGCGTCAAAAGCCCAGAAGAAATCCAACGCATGGTGAAAGAACACCCCATGCACCTTCGTCGAATCTTCAGCATCACTGCACATATCGACCACGGCAAATCTACTGCATGTGATTATCTCATGCGCCGCGCTGGTCTACTCAGTGATACTTACGCAGGACAAGCCCGGAAAACTGATACCGACGAAGAAGAGCAAGCCCGAGGGATAACCATTTTCACTAGCGTAGCACTTCTCAACTACAGATACAACGGTGAAGATTATCTTCTTGAACTCAACGATACGCCTGGCCACATCAGCTTCACCGGTGAAGTCAGTCGTGCCCTGCGCGGCAGCGACGGCGCGGTGCTCCTCGTAGACGCCCTCGAAGGTGTCATGACCCAAACTGTAACCAATATTCACCTTGCTGTTGGTAATGAATGGACAAAGCCCGTGCTTTTCATTAACAAAGTCGATCGACTCACCAAGGAATTGAAACTAAAGCCTGATAAGATCATTGAACGTTTTGGCTTAATCATTAAAGAAGTTAACGAGCAAATCGAAGCCGTCGCTCCAAAGGAATTCAAGAAATCATGGCAGGTTAATCCAGCCGATGGACGAGTTATCTTTGGATCTGCTAAAGATGGTTGGGCTTTTACGATTCCCATGTTAAAAGAGAAAGGCGTTGACAGTGCGAAATTTGTCATCGAGAAATACGATGAAGCAGTGCGTAAAGATACCGATGAACCCATTAAATGGCTACGAGAAAACTTCCCCCTCGACGACGCCATGTTGGAAGTCATTATCAACCATCTCCCTAGCCCTGACGAAGCCGCGCCCTACCGGATGCGACGCTTATGGGGTGAACGCATTGATGAAGTCAAAGGCTTTAAAAGTATAGCAGAAGCCGGCGATGACCCTATTAAACAAGCAGCTTATGGCATGCTAAAAGTAGACCGTGATGCACCCTTAGTTGGTATGATTACGAAGATCTTCATTCACCCCAAAACTAAACGACCAACACTAATCGGACGCGTTTTTAGCGGAACTCTGCGTGAAGGTGACGAAATCTACCTCCTTAACGCCAAACGATCCCTCAGAATTCGACGCCTAGGTGTACAGGAATTGGACAGTCTGTTACCTGTTCCTATTGTTCCTGCTGGTAACTTGTTCGCTTTAGAACTCCCTGAGATTCAACCAGCTGGCGAAACATTTGTCCACCTTCAAAACAAAGACTTTCCACCCTTCGAGAAAATCCGTTACGTATCAGATCCAGTTGTTAGTCGAAGCATTAAACCAGAAAATCCCCAGGACCTGTCAAAACTCGGAGACATTGTTAGGAAATGGGTTCTGGCTGATCCGACTGCTGTCTTCCACAAAGATGAGGATAGTGGCGAATACATCCTAAGCGGCATCGACCCGCTTCAAATCGAAATCCTTACCAAACGGATTGCTGAAGAACTCAACATCAAAATCGGTATCCCCATTACCGTTTACCATGAATCACCAATGGAATTTGGATTCCGTATACGTACCAAATGTCCTGAATCCTTAAACCGCATCGAACTAGTAGTCGAACCACTAGAAGCTGAAGTCATCCAAACCATCCGTGATGGTAAATTAGACGAATACATGGATGAACGCGACCAGGCTAAAGTCTTAAGTGAAGCTGCCGGATGGGACCGCAAACTCGGTCGGAATATTTGGGCCATCGAAGGCACCAACATCTTCTTGAATCAATCCCGTGGTGTCCAACGCTTAGATCGCATTAAGCCCTATGTGATCACTGCATTCCGGGACTTTTGTCACAGTAGTGTCTTGGCGCGTGAACCTATCATGGGGATGAAAGTCAGCATGTTTGATGCCACTGTGCACGAAGATCCTGCACACACGAAGGGCGGTCAGATAATGATTATGACTGCCTCCGCGTTGAACATCAGCTTCTTGAGCAGTAATCCTGGGTTGTATGAGCCGGTTCTTCGAATCGATGTGAAAACCCCCGAAGATACTATGGGCAGTGTTATCAGCTATGTGACTCAACACCGGGGCAAAATCACAGGCACTGATACTAAAGGAGGCAATGCATTCCTCAGTGGTGAACTCCCAGCATCAGAGGCCTCGCGTGGCATTGCAGATGAACTTCGAAGTGCCACATCCGGTCGAGCCATCTTTGGCTATCAGTTCGAAAAGTTTCAGGTCCTCCCCAGGAACTTGCAGAACGAAACCATTCTCTCCATTCGTAAACGTAAATCGGATGAGGGTCGTGATTTGTCCTTAGAGCCCCCCACTATTGAAGCCTTCAAGGCCCGTATTTACCCTGAATGGCAATCAGTGATGCCCCAGATTCGTGAGCATCTCCGCTCAATGGAACGGAAGTCTGTTATTCCTGAATTTATGGCACGTCTCCTTGGAGAGGAATAGGTCCAACTAGAGTCTGGTGTAACAAGCCAGCTCTCCTTTCCTTTTTTTCTGTTCTTTTCAAATTATTAGCCTAAAGGATATACCATCTCGTAGACACCAGTAAACCCTAGGAAAAAGCTCCAAGGTCGAGGAATGGATGTATACCTTCGCGTTGTGAAACCCAACCGGTCATAAAGCATTTTCGCCTTGGGATTGGAATTAACAACCTCTAACTTTAGGGTGTGAAATCCGTTGACCGAACCATAGTGTATGAACTCCTTGATAATTTGGGTTCCGATACCTTGACCACGTGCTGCTTTCTTGACTGACAAACTGGCCAACGTCAGTACACCAGATTCGTGTCGTTCATACAAGAATGGGAATCCAATAAAGAAACTCCTTAGGGTTCGGATGTGATACGTGTAAAGCCACCTGCTGAACCGGATTTGGATTAACTCTCCTTTTTCTGTCTTAGCTCCTCCGATTCCAACGAATTCATTTTCTTGGAAGGCTATTAGCCCATATTCGCTTTGAAGGGAATCTGCAATAAACGAGACACCTTTATAACGCGGACCTAATGTGTACTGGAATTGATTTTCAAAACTGTCATAAATGAGTGTGGCAACGGTAAGACGAAGTGCTTCTGGCACGCCCCATTGAAGCTTAACCGTCACGGTACCACCACGACCGATTACCACACAAATAGCTTTAGGTTTATCGACCGGTCAATGCTCGAATCACCGTGGTGATGGATCCCACTATGCTGAAGAACACTCGCAATTCAAACTGCTTGTGGGACGGAAAGTAGAGGATATCGGGGGTGTAAACGGGTCCAATAAATCGTGACCAAACTAGTTTGTGTGATGCTGATAATACCACTGCCAAAGGGGTCGACGATTATGACGATACAGTGGAATGGAAATCTTATGACTGAGTGAGCCAATTGAATCAGGATTCCATCGATGGGTTTGCCATTGATTCCACTTGATTCCTGTAAAGACGTGAAAGCAATTGACGACACGTACAACTGGTCGTTTATCCACGAAGACCAAATTAAAGATCGGTTGCTCAAGAATACATGTTTCATAATTGTGACAGCCCCCAAAAATCATGCTAATGAGTTCACTATGGCAAAAATGAATCCTGAAGAAGTTCACCTTCCATCTAGACTCCCATTCCTGATTCGACAATTAACGAACATTTTCAGAAAATAACCCATAGGCTTTTATAACGATTAACAGGGACACAAGGTGTTAGACGATTACATTCGTTTCCCTGAGTAGCTATGTAACTATTTTACCGTTGGTACTTCCCAAAAAACAACAAAAAAGAGACAACGGACGCGTAACAAATAATGTCACTCGATCTACTGAATATTGCAGTCGCTGTACTAATTTTGAGTTTTATAGCCGTTTTCGCTTACAAGAAGCATATTGTCACCAAATCCGGGCTAGTCGCTGCGTTTGTGGTCGGTTTGATTGTGTGGCTATTAACATCGTGGGCATGGTTTTTAGTGATGCTATCCTTTTTCCTGATTACCGCCCTATTCACTCATTACAAATATAAGAAGAAACATGCATTAGGAGCCGCCCAAGAGAAGAGCGGTGCACGCTCCTGGTCTAATGTCGTTGCAAATGGTCTTTTACCCATGCTTTTTGTTATCTTTGGTTTCATCCTTGTGCTATTCGGCGGTGGACAAGATGCTTATGGGCATACTGATGTGGGCTTTGGACCTACTTTTATACCCTTTCCTGTCGTCGCGGTCACCTTCGCAGCATTCCTTGGAGCACTAGCAACCCATACGGCAGACACCTTAGCGACAGAGATTGGGTTACTGAACCCGTCACCCCCACGTTTAATCTCGAAGCCTTGGAAGACTGTACCCGCTGGAACCTCTGGTGGCGTGTCAGTTATGGGATACATTGCGACATTGCTAGGATCCTTACTCATTGGGGTTACAGCAGCCGTTCTTGCTGCGCCGTTCTGGCTTTCCGTGTTTGGAATCGCCATCATGCCAGAAATTGTTAATTTCGCACCTGTAACCATCGTGTTGGTGGCCCTTGTGGGTGGATTCGTTGGGTGCACCATCGATAGCTTGTTTGGTGCGACCATTCAAGGGATGTGGAAATGTCGAGTCTGTAGCAAACATACAGAAAAAAGAACCCATTGCAATGAACCCGCAGAATATCTTCGTGGAAGCCGCTTTTTTGATAATAACATGGTAAATCTCGTTTCTGGACTCCTTGGGGCCTTGGTTGCAGTAGTGCTGTATCTTTGGCTGCTAGGGCTTGGATTTGCTTAGAATCGATTTTCCAGATTATGCGATAACCATCGTATTCTGCCAAAAAGTGTCACAAGGAGTCACTTTTTTGGTCATAATAACATGATTCTCCCTACTTCACAGTTAAAATTCATTAAGAACGGGTGCTGCTTTCTTGGGGCTCCTCTGTTTGGCAGTATATCTTGAGGCTCATCTGATTCCAATACCAAATAACTATTGTTTCTGCAATTGGAATAATCACTTATTTTTATATTCTAAAGGCTCTATTAGGAAATATGAGAATACATCACTTCAAGAAAAGATATGATAATATAAATTGAAATCCACGATTTTACCAAGCAGTTTGGTGATATTATGGCCGTTAACAATGTTAGCTTGGAAGTCCAAAAGGGAGAAATCTTTGGCTTTTTAGGTCCGAATGCTGCAGGAAAATCTACGAAAGTAAAGATGGAAGACGGACAGGTCGCCTTTGGGGTAAAGGAAGCCGACTGCACCAATTCCCCTATCAATCGTTCACTCATTGAAGCTAGTCTGTATATCGTGGCGCTCCGTGAATGTGTGGTCAGTCTCGAAGACATCTACTGAAAGTCATCGGAGGTCGATGAACGTATGCTGAAAAAAAGCGTGGGTAATGGCTCGTACTGAAATCCGTATGGTCTTCAAGAGTCGCCAAGTTAAATCCATCCCTGTGATGGTTATCATATTCTCTGTCATGTTTTCTGTGTTTATGGCGTGGTTCACCATTGCCATGCCTGCACTCCCGGATCCTTTCCTCTACCGTTTAATGATGGCCTCCACAATGGGTCTGGTCGTCGTCATGATGCCGGTGATATTACCCGTAATGATTGCTGCTGATTCCATTGTAGGTGAGAAAGAGCGCCACACCCTAGTCCCCTTACTGGCTACGCCGCTTACCGATTCAGAGCTGTTACTTGGCAAGTGCCTTACCGCCATTGTGCCGGGTTTGATAGTCGCTTATGCTAACTTCGTCTTGGCCATTGGCATAATGAACGGGCTGTTCCTCTTTATGGCACCCTTCTTGCTGTGGGTGTGGCCCACCCTACTGGATATCGTCCAAGCGTTGATTATGCCCCCCCTCTTCTCGGCTCTGGCTGTCGGATTTACTGTCATCATCTCGGGTCGGGTCAGTACGGTCTATGAAGCATATCAAATCAGTGTGTTAATAGTTCTTCCCTCAATGCTCGTTCCCTACATTGGACTCCTTCAAGGTTCAGGATTCGATTGGCTAATCCTGAGCCTCGTCGCTGTTATCCTTGGCATCGCTGACTATGCGGTCTTCCGGTTGTCTCTTAACCTTTTCAGTCGTGACCGGCTTATCAGTCATCTCTAATTGAGAACGGGGCCGTTTGCGGTGGTCCTTGGCTGTCAGAGTAGCAATCATCACAGCAAAACTGATGACACAGAAGAGTGTGACGTAGAGGGACAAGTGCATCGCTTGAAGGAGTCCCAATTGATATAGGATAATCGGTGCGTTAAGTGTGGCATGTAGTCCCACGGCAGCAAGATAGGTGGCAGGTAACCATCGGCGATACCCCCAGTAGCTCACCAAACCAAATAGGCCGTGGATGAAGACAACCTCGAAGCGTTCAATTATGAATCCCTGATAAAAGAACCAAGGGTAGACCGCCAAAAGAGGTTCATATAAAATTACTAATACTGCAACAGCCCAAATTTCACCAACGCCAAAGCCCATTCCGCTCATAACACCCACCGTTCGAAGCCCACGCCAGGCCGGTATCCCTGGGCTTTCTCCAACATCGTGGCGAGTAAAGCGGCGAAGAAAGAGTAGGGAAAGACCTACTAGCTTGACCGCCTCCTCCGTGAAGGGTGCCACAAACAGGAGTAGGAGCAGCATTGATTGTATTGGCAATCCAAGTTCAACAATTACTGTGTTCAGCCATGGCTTGACGGTCAAGTTGAGCACCAAACTCATGGGTAATTGGATCACGAAAGGAAGGATTGTAAAGGCGGATGTCTTGGAAGCACGCCAAAAGAGATAGATAAGTGGAAAAGCCATCCCAGTGGTGAGGGCTGCTGCAATAAGTATTCCAACCACGTGTGACACCGTTTATTTTTTAGAGCTGTCCTCGGCTCGTTAAGTCGAATCAAAGTATTTCTTGATGAAGTTTTAAGAGCGCTGTTAACATCACCATTCTTATTCTCAAATCAGCCTATTTAAGAAAAATTATTCGCACAGGGAAATTTGCTACGTGGCTTTTATATTTGTGTGAAAGAAAAAAGGTTTCTGGGATAAGCTGCTAGTTGTTGCTAGCAACTTTGCGATAAATGTTGTATTTGTACAAAAAGTGTTACAATAATCCCCTAAAGTGTCATGATACCTTATTCCAGATCAAATTCGGTTGGAGCATAAACGCCTTTAATGGAGCGCTGGCTAGTGTTTACTAGGCTGGTTCTTCAGGAGCCTCCTTTGGGTGAGTGATGATGAGTATGGGTACTCCAGACTATGACGTCATTATAGTAGGCGCAGGACCAGCAGGTTCCACTGCAGCTAAGTGCTTGATGGATTACAGTCCCAATTCCCGTGTACTCCTACTTGACAAGGCATATTCCTTCCCGCGCCCAAAACCCTGTGGTGGATATCTGGGTGCCGAAGTCTTCAATCTGTTCCCCTATTTGAAAGATAATGAAGGTTATTTTGTAGAAAGTGAAAGTTTCAAGGGTTTCTTACACTCACCTGACCTACGCTATCAAGTCGCTGGGCGGACCCGGATGTTAGGCGTATTGCGCCCCACCTTTGATGCCTACTTAGTGGGGCTAGCTCAACAGGCTGGTGTGCAGGTTGGAACCCGAAGTCGGGTCATTGACGTGAAACCTACCTCAGATCATGTTCGCGTTCAACTTAAAGATGGACGAAGACTTACAGCAAAAGCAGTTGTTGGTGCAGATGGAGCAGCAAGTGTAGTTGCCAGACGAACCGGTTTACACCAGGGCTGGCAACCGCATCAGATTTGCCGGACTATTGTCAAGGAATTCCCTATAGACCCCGAATTTATCCTTGACCAGTTTGGTCCAGAACGTTCCATTCATCTTTTATTACAATTCAATCGAATCCCCGGTTATGCATGGGTGTTTCCGAAAGCCCACCACATAAACGTCGGATTAGGATGCTTTGCCAATTATCCCCTCCGACTTGTAGACTACTTTCAATTACTCGTGAAGTTGCTGAAGAAGAAAGTCATGTTACCTGTAACCGCAGATCTAAAAGGAGTAGAAGCTGGCATTTGTCCCAGTGTGGGGCCTCTGCGCAAAACCCAGCAAGATCGAATCATATTAATTGGCGATGCGGCTGGATTCGTCTCGCCTTCGACTGGTGCTGGAATCGTTCCCGGCATGCAGAGCGGCCAATTAGCGGCACTGACACTTGCTGAAGCATCAGGGCAGGAAAAATATGATGCAACGTTCCTTGAACGGTATCAATTTCGATGGGAGAAAGTGATTGGCCGATTCGAAACCGAACTAATGATCCAGCGTGCATTTCTCACTCGATGGTGTAATCTCTTCATCCGCATTGGAGAACGAGATGCAGGGATGCGGCAATTCGTAGCAAGTACTCAAAGCAAAGACACTATGGGTGCCTATGGCCGTGGAGTCAATCTTTTCGAATTGCTCCTCAGAGTCGTCTGGGCATTAATGAAAGGACCAGTTGGTCGCTTGTAATAAATCAGAATCGATTTATCAACACAGATTACGATCATATTAGGCTTGTAGAAACCTCAGGATGAATACGCTGCCTTTGGTATAATCCTCTGGTATCCGGTTTTCAATTGCGATTGAGCCGCCAAAGGCTTCGGTTAGGGATTTCACAACCGACAAGCCTAATCCAAGGCCTTTTGCTCCTTCACTGTAGCGGGTAAATAACTTTTCCTTTTCTTCAGGTGAAATACCGGTACCCCAGTCGGCTACACGGATTTCCCAATATCGGATATCCTGGTGGTCATAAGGGGTTATATCGATTTGAATCCGCTTTTCTTCCTTTGAGTATTGTACAGCATTTCGGAATAGATTAATGAAGACTTCGAGGAGAAGCTTGTTAGCTCGAACGAAGCTTTCTCCAATTTGCTGATTAACGACAAATTCTACCGTCTCCTCGTCTGGGTCCTGTATATGCTCCCAAGCCTCATTTATCACTTCTACAACATCTATTGGCGTCAGATCCTTGGTTTTTAAGCTGCTAGCCATTTCAAGGCTTCTAACATTGGTTATGAGTCGGCTAGATCGATCAAGAGCAAGTTGGATGCTATCAGTGACTGTATCGGATACCTCAGTTGGATCCTGTGCAAGTGTTAGTAGATCCAGGGAGAACTGAATGTCTGTAAGGTAATTTCGAATTTCGTGAACTAATATATCAGCATATAGTGTTGCCCGTTTCCTTTCGTATTCAGACCGTTCAAGTGCGCTAAGGTAAAGACGTCCCAATGTCGCGGGACCAATCACGAACCCGAAAAGAAGGAAGAATTGTGCTATCCACCAACCTGCAGTCCAATCAGTGAAATTCACTCGAATAATATTCGTAATGTTCCATAGAGAAAGGGTTCCCAAGACGACGATTCCCATGGTAAATTGGCCTTTCCGAACATGAAGGAAAATTGCAAAGAGGTATGTAAAAAAGAACATGGCAACCAGACACACTGCTAGCAACAGGAACCGGGAAATAAGCTGAACAGTCATCCAAGGGAGAAATAGGTAAAGGATATTTTGTAACCAAACTCCCCCTAGCACGATGAAGAACATAAAAAGTGAAACGATCCCGATGAACCGGGGCATGTGTTCCGGTTGCTTACTCTTTGGTTGCTTGTATATCCAGCGTATTGAGAGATACAGCCAGAACACGATGATGAGACCAGCAACAGCGTAGAGAAGTGTATATTCACCAGTTAGCTCAACCCATGGGCTTAGGAACAAAATTGTAGATTCCACAATGGTTACGGTGATGAAAGCAAGAATGAGGGGATAACGATACCACATGACTTGCTGTTTAGTAAACACCCAAAGGAGCCATACAATAATCGCTGAAAGAAAGGCTAGTAAGAGATGGGTCAAAGTGTAAATCCCTTGTTCCGGAAAAACCCAGCTCAATGGAATGTAAGCAACCGCCATTAAAGTCAGAATATAGGGAATAACAGCGAGGAGCGCCAATGAAGAAGCATACTGATGCGCTTTCCTCACTTCGATTCCTGACTCAATTTGCACTGGCAGCGCAATAGCAATGAAGAATGAATACATCATGGCAGCTCGTATCATAATCGAGGCGGAGAGCAGAGATACTGGAAGAAAGAATGACACCAAAAGCGACATGGTAGATGCTACCATAAGGATTAAGCCAGTTATCAATGGAACAAGGCTAAAACGGCTCAGAACACTAATGTTCTTGAAAAGAACGAGGAAAATAACAATATAGACCACTAAGCAGCAAACACCTAATCCCAGTCCAGACACGCTAGGATTAATTAAGACGAGGATAGGCAACAGAAAGTAATAGGTCAGCCCATAAACGAGTAAGGCTCCAATAGTCAAACCAAAAAGAATCAACACACCATGTTTGATTGATGTTGCTGATTGGATGCGATTTTGAGGTAAGAATGCGACAAGGAGGAGGAACCCTATCAACATCATTTCGACTAGGTCAGCCATTACCTCAACGATTTCGAGAGTTGCGTAAGCAGGGCTGATGTGCCAGATTGCTGCAACGAAGTTCACGATGACAGTGAACAAAAAGAAGGCGAGTATGATGTATTGTTGAGTTTCACTTTTCTTTCGGATATCAAAGCTAATGATACCTGCTCCAATGAATGCCAAAAAAGCCAGCAGAGTATGAATGACGATCCGGACTGGGCCTAATAACCAAACTTGACTGAAAAGAAGGAATAATCCAAATACTGTTAGAACAGCTGCGAGTACTCGCCAGGTGATAGGACCTATTACGGACTTGCCTTTCAGTTCCCCACTCATGATCCTCATGAGGGAAATTTGTAAGATTGATTTTAAACTTTATGCGGATTGCTTTAGAATCATCTTTCAAGAAAGGTTTACGCAAGCAGAATGTTTAGGTGAATAATAACTAGAAGTGTCACTTAAACAGAAACTTCTTTAGGGTAGGTTTGTCAGCGTTCCATGGTGAGTGGTTCTGCAAAGCAGGCATATCATCCTATTTGGGTTTGCGCTCTTATTTGGTGTGCTATTTATGGGAGCGACTCTGGGAACAACTAAGGGAATGCAAGCTGGTGACCCGGTTATAACCTACCAATTATCTGGTCAGATTACAGGTGTGACTACCCTCACAATTCAAGAGGCTATTTCTCTGGCTCAGTCTCGCAATGCACGTCTACTTGTTATTGAATTAAGCACAACTGGCGGTGAATTGGGTGCTGTAAGCCAAATCATGCAATTAATTGCCACAGCTCCGGTGCCGGTTATGATTTACGTTCCTGCTGCTGCACAAGCGATTAGTGGAGGGACCTTTATGCTTACTGCAGCACACATAGCGGCGATGGGACCTACGGCACGCATTGGCTCCTGTCAGCCTATTATTGGCTTATTCCCAGTAATAGATCCAGTATATCTAGACGCTTTGGTGGATCTTTTGACCTATCATGCGCAGCTACGTGAACGGAATGTAACAACAGCGACTCAATTCATTCTACAAAACCTGAATCTGGGTACAGTAGATGCCACTAATTTTGGTAGTGTTGAGTTAATTGCAGACTCTCTTCCTGATCTATTGGTGACATTAGAATCATATTCGTTGGTTCGTCGAGATCATGAACTTGGTCCTTCAACCTTTACGATACTCCCTACGGCGAATCTTGGAAGTTATAACTATTCGGAAGTTCTCCAAGATTTTACTGGAGTGAGCTCAGCGACTAGAGTGGTCTATTCACCGAATGCCGGACTGACCGTCTTGGCCTTCTTAGCCCACCCAATAATTAGTTTTATTTTACTTCAAGTTGGAATCTGGGGATTTATCTTTGCCTTGAATGCCCCAGGTCACGCAGGTGAGGTGATTAGCATCATTTGTATTGTACTGGCGTTAGTGGGATTAGGAATTATAGGTATCTCTATGGCCGGCGTTGTGCTTATGATTTTAGGGATGGTGATGTTGATTATCGAAGCCAAGACCGATGTGGGATTTTCTGGATTGGCTGGGGTAATTGGCATTGCCTGTTTTGTACTCGGAGGTATCTTTTTCTTACCACCAAGTCAGTGGCTTATTCCTACACAAGTTATGTGGCTCTTCCAAGGCGTTGCTGCATGTACTGCATTGATATTTTCAGCCCTCTTTGGATATGCCATTTATAAGGCAGCCGCTGCCCGCCATTTGATTAGCGACTTCGACCCCAAAAAGATTCCAGGATCGCGTGGGATTGCTGAAACGAATCTTGATCCGGAGGGACGGGTTCGTGCTTTGGGGGAAAGTTGGATGGCTGTAGTAGAAAAAGGAATAATTAAGGCAGGAGAATCTATTGAAGTCGTTCGATTAGATGGGATTCGCCTTGTTGTCAAAAAACTGGAACCGCCTGATGAATATGCGGATATAGATTCTTAGCGCTATCATGATGTTATCGGTGGGGAAGTGGGTTCTTCAACCATAAGAACCTCTTCTTCAGCGAGGATGGGTTTTTCTGGGGCTTCTTGGAGCCCCAGAACTAGGATCACAACACCGATTAGACTGACAACTCCTAACCCATAGAGAACAGCTGCAGGTCCAAATAAGACAAGGAGCGGAGCAAAGAGAAGGAATTGTGGAATGGCAAAAAGAAGTGTAAGTGTAGGAATCAGTGAATAGATGCCATTGCGAATCTTATCAGGTATGAGGTCTAACATAAAGCGTTGGTTAAGGATATTGCCATAGGCTGTAAAAAGTCCCGTGATAATAAAACCTATACAAATGAGAATCGTTGAAATCTGGAAATACATGAAAGGAAAGGCAATGAAAATCCCTACGGGGGGCATAAACAGATAGATGACAGCGAATATGAAGTAAAATAACGGACCACACGTTTGAAGCAACCTCGACCGTGGAATCCATTTTGGTGGATTGAGATTCCTAGTCCAGATTCCAGCACGCTCTATCCATAAAACACCGAAGGCGAAGAGAAAAGTCCGGAACACAGCTATTGCCACAATATTTTGCCCTAGATATTGCCAGTAGATAAGGAACAGGATCATATCTGCCCACACAGTAATGGTACTGGTCACAAGGACGGTGCCAATTAAAAAGGATAATACCAAGCGAGAGGACACACTGAATTTCAGCCCATCTTTAAGGATAGTGAAATAACTTGTTAGAGAACGTTTAGGACGATTCTCTATGACCTCAGGTGAATCCCGAAATAAGATTAATGCCCCAACACAGAGGAAACCACACATGGCTGTTTGAAAGAAGTACACGGTAGTAGGAAGGAAAATTGAAGCCAGGATGGCACCAGGGATGAGAACAGCGGTTGCAGCGATCTGGAAGAACATCCCCATCCGGCCCTGGGCTTTGCTGTATGCCTTCCGTTTAGGATCCTGTGCTGCCACACGATAATTGTTATCAAACCATGCCATTAAAGCGCCAGAATTGAGAGCAGCAGCGATGGCCATGATTATATATACGAGGATGAAGAACCAAAAATAGGGGAAAAAGACACCTAACGACGTAAGGAAGAAGACAATCCCAAAGCAAGCGTAGGAGGCTGAGAGAATCCATCGTTGTCCAATCCAGTCGCCAATTCCTCCTGTCGGATAATCCACCATCACCTGAACTCCCATGGATATGGCAGCAAGAATACCAACGAAGGCAAATCCGAGAACGATATCCGTGGGTGCGAGGAGCTGAGCCACATAGATGGAATAAAACGTCGAAGATAGGGTGAAGGCAAGAGCAGCAAGGGGCATCCAAGCAGCAAGAACTTGGGCTAGATACTGAACCCGTTTTGATTCATTTTCCAATCCAAAGAATCGTGCAAACCGACCTGTCACGGTTCCGACCTTCTGATGACTCCGCTTAGATAGGATAAAGTCCTACTGCCTCTATTAATGTTGAAAAGGCTTGCTCTGAATCAGTTTTTATACCAAGTTAGCTTAAATTGACCAAGCAATTCATGCAGTGAATAAAGCCATGGGATTACTGGGCTGTCATGTTTCAGTTCACAAAGGTGTCCAATTTGCCCCTGAACGCGGGCACGAATTAGGTTGTGAGGTAATTCAGATATTTACCCGAAGTCCTAGCCAATGGAAGTGTAAACCCCTCACAGAGGAAAATATCACCGAATGGAAAGCCGCAATACAAACCTACAATATCCAAGCAGTAATGACCCATGCCATCTATCTCATTAACATGGCAAGCACAAATCGAACCATTCGTAAAAAGTCAGAAACCGCATTTCTTAATGAAATGGATCGATGTGAGGCACTCGATATTCCTTATCTTGTCTTTCACCCAGGATCCTACCGAGGATCAACTGAAAAATCAGGAATTCGATATATAGTTTCTAGCCTACAAAAATTACTGCTTAAGCGTCCAGACCAAAAATTGCAACTTCTCATAGAAAATACAGCAGGAGGAGGTTTCCTTCTTGGGAATAGTTTTGAACAAATTAGTGATATCATGGATAAAAGCGATTTTCCTGAACGAATACATGCCTGCTTTGATACCTCCCATGCTTTCGCTGCCGGATATGATTTACAGACTCCCGAAGGTTACCATGAAATTATGGATCAGTTTGATTCAGTTATTGGTTTAGAGCATCTAAAAGGGTTTCACCTCAATGACTCACAAGTCGAGCTAGGCAGTCATATTGACCGTCACGAGAACATCGGCGACGGATTCATTGGAAAAGCGGTGTTCAAAGAAATAGTCAATGATCAACGGTTCAAATCGCATCCAATGACCCTTGAAACACCTGGTGGAGAGGAAGCGTTTCGAACGAATCTACAGCTTCTCTATAAACTGCGAACGGGCTAGTCCGCTCCCTCGTTTTCCTCGATTAGCATAGGTTCTTCGAGTGGTTCACCTAATGCCTTAAGATTCAGTTCGGCATGATATCGAACAGCTTTTGCTGGATCATTCAAAGCTTTGCGAAGTTGAGGCGCTAAGACTCGACCTTTTTCTCCGAGGAATCCAATCGCTCGAACAGCGGTAACTCGTACCAAGGTATTCTTGTCTCCAAGCATCCGAACATAAGCCTGAATTGCTGGTTCTGCTGCTGGTCCCATGTCCTCAAGGATTTCAAGGGCTTCGAGTTTGACATAAATTTCTCCGCTTCTAGCAGCCACAAGAATAGGGCGAAGCAAAGCGAGAGGATCATAACCAATGTGATAAAGGGCATGGGATACAATGATTTGGATAATCGGATGGTTACTTTTGAGTGCTTCAATTAAATCTGGTATCGCCTCATTAGCAGCTTTACCTTGGTTTCCGAGGTGCTGAGCGCATTGAAGAGCGAGAATCGGGTTAACATCACGCAGCCCATTAATTAGCAAATCCGTGTCGTCATCAACTTTAGCACCTAAGTCCATTAAAGCGATAAGTGCAGCGGTTTGTACTGAAGGCACTTTGTCATTGAGGAGGTCATTCAAAGCGCCCAGGGTGGCTTTATCATATTTCTTTTCCTTGTTAATTCGTCCAATGGCGAGGGCTGCACAAACCCGAACATCATCGGTTTCACTTTTTAGTTGTTCCACTAGCGAAGGTGTAGCCTCTAATGCGGGAGATCCAATTCGGGCAAGTGTACAGATAACTTGTCCCTGTACCACAGGTTCCAAGTCGTTGACGTAGTCTCTCAGGACTGGTAAAGCCTCAGCTCCACGGGAGCCAAGATTTCGAAGGATCGCAGCTCCCTTAGCACGAAGGTCTGGATCAGTTTCTTTTAAGAGTTGAGAAACGTAGGGGATTACTTTGGGACCCGCTGAAGCTAATTGGCTGGCAGCATTATTGCGTTTTCGCTTACTCGTCTGCATCGTTTGAATAAGCTCAGCGATTTCAGCTTCTGCCAATTCAGCCTCCGTGGGAATGGGTTCTTTTGGCATTGCAACAAAATCAACGGCAACGATCCAACTGTCAACTTCAGGAAAAAGAAAATCGATACCCAAACTCGTCTTAATCCGATATTGCCGCATTAGTCGGTTCATATACAGTTGGGCACCAAATCCGATAAGAAACATCACTGTTCCTGCAATGATCAAATAGATTGCATAAGGCGGAACAAGATAGGACATGAAGGCAATAATGAACCCTATACAGAGGATGTATCGTGAATACCTTAAGATAGGATGAACTTGCATTTGGTACATGGCTTAATCAGCCCCCGTTAGTGTGTGCAAGGAGCGCTGAATACCCTATTTAAACGTACCCATTCAGTAAATGAGTATTTCAGGCTTCTTCTATGATATCCACGAGGAGGATACGAAACTCCAGGGTTTTGCCGGCCATAGGATGAGAACCTTTCTTTCCGTAAGCCTGTTCTGGGGGTAAGACGACGGTTTTTTCTTCACCTGGTTTTAATCCGATTATGGCATCATTGAAACCCTTGATGACCTGACCTGCGCCTAGGGTGACTGTGAGGGGTTTATAGTCTCGTCCTTTGTTGTAGATACCTGCTCGAATTGCTTCCTTTTCTAAAGAAGTGTCGAATATTTTTCCACCTGGGAATTTTCCTACATAATGGACACGCACTGTGTCACCGTTTTTTGCTTCTGACATGTCGTAACACATCCGAGGTAGCTAATCATATTCAGTTTACCTATTTGTGAGTACCTAATGTAAAAGAATACGTACTAGGGCGGTTCTGTGATACTCACAGGCAGATAGACAAGAAACACGGTCCCCTCCTGGTGCTGTCCGGGCACACGATCCTGCACTGCCACCCAGCCACCGAATGCTTCTGATAAGGCACGGACCACAGATAATCCTAGCCCAGAACCATGGGCCCCATCCATGTAACGATTAAACAGCTGGTCTTTGCGTTCGGGTGGTATTCCACGCCCAAAGTCTATTATCTGGATTTCCCACCAGGACCGCTCTGAACTATTCAGACGTTTAAAGTTCACTTCAATCCGCTTTGTGTCATTGGAGTATTCCATGGCATTCCGGATGAGATTCTGGAACAAGTCAACCAATAACAAGTTTGCATCAACATAGCAGTAACCTTCGGGCTGATTCAGCTTTAGCACGAATTCATCAGTTCCGAGGGCCCGACTGACTTGGTCAAAGGCTAGTTTTACATACGTGACTAAATCCAGAGGTTGAAAAGTGGTTTCAGGCATGTGTTCCACTTTACCGAGTCTTCGGACATTCTTAATTAGGTGATCGGCCCGTGAGAGGCTTTGATGAATCTGTCCAATGGCTTGTTCATGTAGTTCTTCTGGAACATCCTCCAGTTCGATGAGCTCCAAGGAAGTCATAATCGCTTGATGGTAATTAGTAATATCGTGGGCCAAGATATCAGCATAGAGTGTGGCACGTTTTTCAGCTTCTTCAGTCGTGCGTAAGGCGCGAAGGTAGGCAATTCCAAATATAATGGGTGCCACCATTAACCCACCAAGGAGGAGAAACTCAGCAGCCCACCAACCCCACTCCCACACCCCAAAAGTGCTTTTCAAGATCCCGGGGATAATCCAAAGCATCAACAGAGTTAACGCCAAGATTTCTATCGTAATCTCTCCGCTAGATTCCTTCAAATATAGATAACCCAAGATACTGAACCAAAACACATTGAGAAAGCTGAAGGCAATGAGAATAATTCTATCAAGTGGAAAGTTGTATAATATTGGGCCAGAACTGATAAGTAACCCGTTTTCAATCAGCAACGAAATCGTTACTATAGCTGTGATGCAAATGATGCTGAAAATAATTCTGAAGACAGGTAGGCCTGATTCACTGCTTTTGAGAGGTTTTTGTTTCCATCTGACAGCCATCACCAGGAGCACGAAAACGGTCAAATAACCGATAATGTATGGCACCAATGATTCGTTGTATGTTGAAACCATTGGGCTCAGAATGAGGAGTGCAACATCGACAATTACCCAGGTGAAAAAGGCAAGCATGAGAGGTATGAAGCTGCGGGTAAATTTCTGCTTTGAATACATATAGATTAGAACTCCAAGACCAAGGGAGATGAGCGCTGCACCTATCCGAATGAGCAGATACAATTCGATACGTGGCATTATCGCTAGGATTCCTGAGAAGGTTTGATTCAAGATGAATGCAGCAGCAAAAGGTAACACGACAAATACATTCAGAAAGAATGCATACAAGAAAGAGTTCTTCTTACTCAAACCAGTAGAATGGAATTGGGGTACTGAAATTGAGATGTTAAATGAGATGAAACCAACCATAAGGAACAAAACTACAATTTGCCAAATCTGAACGGGGCTAATGAGAGAAACGAAGTAGATCGGTGTTACAAAAAGAAATAGAAGGAACCCATTGAGCACCCAAATCTTATTGAAATCAGTACGGAAGTTTTTGGACTGTACAACGAAATACATTGTAGTGATGCCAATTATGATGGAGCTAATTGTAAGGAACAACCCTGAGGTGTAGAGGACAAAAAATGGCAGAAAGGGTAGAATCACTATGTAATAGAATGAATAGCAAGCAATACTACAACTAATTATACCTACTCCTATTCTATGTGAATCACTTTTCGATAGAGGAATATCATTATAGATTTTCAAGAAGAAAGAAGAAGCGATTAACCCTATGAATACCGTAATTTCTAGTATATTTGCCACTAGGCGAAATGTGGCTATGGTTGATCCGGGGGGAATGAACTGTAAAATATGAAGAACTGCTTCCATCATATGTAAAATACCCAGAAACAGGAAACCAGAATATAGTATTACATTAGATAAGCTAACCTCTTGCCGTGAACGGAGTAGAGCGATTGCTCCACCCATTATCGCCAGAAGCCCAAGGAGAGCTTGGATTGAAATATTAGTATTTGGGTGAACCCACGTAAGGTCGGGTAAAATGAGAAGACCAATCACCGCGAAAGAGAGAGTAATGAGAAGACTCACTGCGAGTTGGATGACCGTTTTCGTTGTAGGTTTTACATCCATGCCCGATCGTTCCCCGCAGTCTCTCGTAATCTGTACAAGCAAGAGTTCTCTCTTTTGAGCAAGCGGTTCTGGCATTTTAAACCTACTCCAACTAGTCCCCCATTTCAGCATTTTTCTACAAATTCCTCAACTGAAAGAAACTCCCTCCACAAACAAAACATGAAGAATGAAGGAAAAATAAATACAAAAAATCGCTTCTGAAATAACCACGCCACACAGATTTTTACCCTAGTAGAAAGCAGTAATTGATTGGCAGTATCTTGGAGTTGACTCCTTGAGTAACCAAAAACAGATTGATGCATTGGCCACTATTCTACAAACACATCCAGATCCCAAAGAACGTGCTCGAGCCGTCTTGGAACTAGGAGCAATGCGAACTGGCTCCTCCTATGAAGCACTTGGTATCGCTATGCTCGATAACTCTCCTATTGTACGTGAAGCTGTGGTGCAAGCCTTTGAAGAAGTTGGCGCCGATTGGGTCCTTGCCCCTGTATTAATTCGTCTACGTAGCAATGATCCTGGTGCCCGAATGGTTGCCTGTCGAGAACTTGGAAGACTTGGAGACACCGAAGCTGTCCTTCCACTAATCAACCGTCTTGATGATGCAAACTTACAGGTTCGTGTAGCTGCGGCGTATGCGTTAGGTCAGCTAGGTGATCCTAGAGCAATACAGCCCTTGCAGCAATTAATACGCCGCACACTGAATCCTGCAATGCGTCAAACAATTCAGCGATCCCTTACTCAACTGATGCATAAGAAGTAACTTATCTCCTGGAATTACGGATTTTTCTTCTATTTAATGCATGATTAGCAAGGCATAAAGGAAACAAATCTTAGCTTGAACTCTTAATAGTTAACTGGGGACACATTCTTGAAGCGATCAGTCTCGTTGTTCTTGTTGGTAATTTGTGTCATTGGTTTATCTCCGACTAACCTACTTTTCGCCTTCAATCCATTAGCTCCTTCATCTCTGCTAACAAAAGGCAGAGTAGTTAATAATGACCTTATTTTAGCTTCCATTGAACAGTTTGAACCGACTACGGATTCTCCTAACCAACAGGAATTTCATTCTACAGTGACAATTCCTTTTGCTTCGATATTCGATCAAATCACGGCATCGAGTTTTAGTGCCTATCTCAATCATTTATCGAACGTTATTGGAAGCCGCTTATTCGGATCAGAAGGGAATGACGAAGCAGCAGAATATATCGCTCAGCAATTCGAGAACATGGGCTTAGAAGTGAGCTACCATGAATTTGGAGACTCTGGACACAATGTTGTGGGTAAACTGCCATCTGGAAGTATTCACAATAATCAATGCATTGTAGTCGGAGCTCATTACGACACAATTCCCGCATCCTCTAAAGGAGCAGACGATAATGGCTCAGGCGTCGCTGCAGTGCTGGAAATCGCACGGGTGCTTTCTCATTATCAATTCAACTATACGATTTACTTTGTAGCATTCGATGAAGAAGAAATCGGTCTCTATGGAAGCCGTGCCTTCAGTGACTATTTGCATAGTAATGACATCCCAGTGGCCTTTGTCTTCAACTTTGATATGATTATCTGGGATAACCCATCAGCCCCGCCAGATACAAAATATGAAATCATTCACAATGGTGGGGATAGCGAGGTTATTGCCACCCATATAGTGAATATTGGCACAGGATATGGTCTTCCCGTTGCAGCCCTCGATGCCCCAGGGATGTGGATGAGCGACCACTCTTCCTTTTGGGACCACGGTGACCCCGCTGTATGGTTCTTCGAATATGGTGGCTTAGGTAATCCTTACATTCATTCCTCAGCGGATAACCTTGCTCAGCCAGACTATTCAATGGAATTGGGGACAGTGGTCACGAAAAATGCCGCCACAGCCCTAGCGGATATGGCAACCATTGTCTCAACCGAACCCGGCTTCCCCCACGCCGCATTTGTTGCTCCAACCCCGACAGGATATGTCACTCCAGATGATGATATCCCAATCGTGTTAGAAATCATAGATACCGATTTAGATGTGAACAAAGTTGAACTCTCAATTAACAATGCACCCTACATCGACATCACATCTGGCTTGAACACTACTCATTGCACCTATTCTTGGGATGGCACCGGCTTTTATGGGTTAACAAGTTTCGATGTCCGCGTCTTCGATGCAACGGGTTGGCAAACCAGTAGTCGGCACACATTTCGTGTAGACAAGGGCCTGGATTGCCAAATAACAGCTCCATATCAAGGCGAACAAATCACACAAGGGACACAGTACACGATTTGGATTGATGCGACTGATCTTGATGGACCCAAACCCATCTATGTCCGCGTCCGAATTAATGAGAGCGAATGGCACTATGCGTCAGCGCATATCGTCAACCAACGCTATTACTATAACTGGACCGTAACTGGAACCGGGTTACAAACCATCCAAATCCATGCCAGCGATACCAACGGATACCAGAATACATCCCAGGTCGAAGTCGAAGTGCTGGTATACCTGCCAACCATCAAAGAAGTGACTTATTGGCCAACCCAGCCTTACGAGAACAGTCTCGTACAGGTTTCAGCTCAAGTCACCCCACATCCCCTGGGAGCTGACATCTATAATGTTCAGGTCATCTACAGCATTGATAATAACACTTGGAAAAACCGACGATTACTTCCTATCGAAAATAATCTCTACCAATACCATATCGGACCTTTTCCCATTGGATCACAAATACGCTTCTACATAGAAGCTGTAGATATCAACGATAACACAATCATTTTCCCGACAGAATCAGAGTACTATTCATTCACCGTCGTTGGCAATCCTACGCCCATTCTCATGATCAGCGGTGTCGCCATCATGACTATATTAATTGCCATTGGTGTAATTGTCGTTTGGCGCCGACAAAGAACATGAACCTAATTAATTTGTGCAAGCCTATTCTTCCCAAACAGAAAGGATTTTATATCATCGAGTAAGAGAGCTTTCTTGACCTTTGAGAATATTGAGGGGTCTAGATGAACAAAACCACTAAACGCTATTTAGAACACCGTCACCGCGAAATGTGGCTGCAACTCTTCTCCGAAGGTCTGGAAACTTACACGGGGGCAGAAACCAAAGCTGAGGTCTTAAATGGCCAAGAGAGCACTTCATTGGAAGTAACCTCCGATGAATTCTCCAACTGGGTTTGCCTAGCGATGGACCGTCTAGACAATCTCGTTGCTGACAAAGAAACTCGTCGGAATGTGATGTTGTGCTGTTCAAACCGCTTCCCCATAAAGCATATCAAACGTTTGAGAGAAAAACTAGCCCAGACTGGAGATCTCGATGCACTCCTCGACTTCATGCGCAGCGATGAATCTTATCATGGCTTATCCTTCTATGAATACCCCAACCGAGAGGGTAACATCATCTATGTGACAAAAATACCATATGATCCCAAAGGATTCAATGCAACACATGAATTGGCTGAGCGGCGAGCCAAATATTGTCACTGCCCACACATTCGCCCAGCAGTACGAGACCAAAAACCCGTCTCATCCACCTATTGCTTTTGTGGATCAGGGTGGTATAAAACCCTCTGGGAAGGCGTATTAGGTCAATCAGTCCACGTCGAAGTCCTAGACACCGTTGCCCGAGGAGCGGACCACTGCCGATTCGCCATTCACTTACCAGAGCTACAACAATGAATTATATCAATCACACCACAGAAATTCTAAAACATCCTTTGGTACTAACTTTCCATTTCTGAACTTCTTTGTACGAAAAAAGGTAAAAGAATTTACCAAATCTTGAAAAAAGTAAACCGCTTGGTAAACGAGGCTATAATGAGTAGAATGTTGTATCAATAAAAGGTTCAAATTTCATGTTGACTCCAAAAAAATGCCAACACGGTATGCAACTGCTAGTCTCTTTAGGTCTTCTTTTTCTACTGGCTGTAGGATTTTTTATTCCAATTAATGATTTTCACATAAATGACACTCGGTCTTATTTACAATCGTATCAGAAACCGAATGAACCAAATTTACAAAAATACGGTGAAGGACGTGATAGTTCAGAACAACGTTATTACGAAACACAAAATTGCACAGTTGAAATTTCACGTACACCACCAGATCAATCTCAATATTGGGAACCATTAGAGATTGGCTATCAACGCAATTTTTGGATTTGCGATTTCGCTATTTCAGTTTTCTATGAAATAGGAGCAACTTTACTCTCAATGGGTGAGTATAGCCTTGTCTTCATGGAAAATAGTTGTATCACTGAGCTAGGAGAGCTAGTTGCAATTAGTCGAACAGAAACCATACGCGATGAATTTGATAGCACGATCTATCCTCGAATCACTGATCTGGCTGGACATCCCAATGGAACACTAGGAGATATCGATGGTGATCCCAGAATCATAATCTTACTTGCTAATTGTGCAAATTATTATACTGAGCGAAATGAGCTGCCATTTGATTATTCTAATCTCTGTGAGATGATTTATCTCCATTACAGAATTCCCACGATGCAAGTATTCGCCCATGAGTTTCACCACCTCATTTGGTTTAACAATGAATGGGATGAACCTCAGTTCATCTTAGAGGCTTTGGCTCAATATGCTATGTATTATGCTGGCTATCTAGAACCCCACAATAATCTCGCACCACAGGTTCCAGCCTATCTTTCACATCCTGAGGACTCTCTCCTTTATTGGAATTTGTACAATGAGGGAGGAGTTTCTTCAGTTATTGATTATGGCAGCGCTTACTTGTTTGCATTTTATATTGCGGAAAAATATGGAGTTGATATTCTCCGAGACCTGATAAAAGAATCCACAGATGGACCACCTGGGATTGAAGCGGTTCTGCAGACTGCTGGCAATGATATAATGTTTAATGAGCTCTATTTGAATTGGATCACGGCACTAACAATTGATGCGCTAGGATTCTGTAACAACCTCTATGGCTTTGAGAATCTAGATGCTCAAATTACCCATTACAGTTCTGTTGGTTCGCTTCCATTTCTTAATGAACGGATCCCGCTTCGATATTACGGCTTTCACATTCATAAAATCCAGTTCCCGACTGATAATATTACAGTTCAGATTACAAAATCCTCAAATGAAACAATTGGAATCTCTATTGCTTCACATGATGCATTCGGATGGCACATTTACCAAGAACTACACGATCAAGAGGAAACCCTAATTACGAAGAACATAAGCGGCTATCAGATCGACGTAGCATATATCATTACCAGTTATATGCTGAACTATACACCAACTATAATTCGATCAGATGATATTGGACTTGGACCCTTAACACACTTCGATATTTCAATAATTCCAACACAAACAACCTGGCAAGTACCCTGGGAATTAATCATTACACTGTCAGGAATTTGCGGGTTATTTCTATTTATTACAATCGTGTTTATATTGAGCAGAAGAAACAACTTTGAAGAAAAGATTGCATAATTTAGGATGGACAGATTATCGCTGAAGCTTGGCCATACAAACCTTCTAAGCTAAACCTTTTACATCATCTAATTATTTTTGCTCTGACTTTAGCAAGTTCTTTGGCCCACGTTCGAATCTCATCCCAATCACGCAAATCATAAACGCCAGGTTCCACCTCTTTAAATCCGGTATTTTCAAGTCGCGACTTAAAGGCCACTTCCATACTTTTCCGCGTCAGGAACCCCATTTTATTATAGTTCAAGACACCACCAAACACACCCATCATTATGGGCTTGAGATCATACTTTGATACTTTGTCCTCCAAGGCAATTTTACGTGTCTTCGCAATTTCCTCTGTTTTTCCTTCTCTTACAGCAATTGGGTTTACAGAGGACACAAACAGTGCTAACCTTTTCTGTTTCAATTCTTTATGGAATTTCCTGAGAAAATCCTCTGCATGGTTATTCCATCTACAATTTGCCAAGCCACTCCCAACGATGACCAAGTCATACTCTGAGATGTTTTTGACCTTTTCCTCTTGTGCATTGACAATCGTAATACCAAAATTTTCTTTTTGAAGTATTATTGCTATCTCTTCAGCGGTTCCCTTCGTCGCACCATAAGTGGTGCCATAAACGATTAACGCACGCGGAATTTTCATTTTGCATATCCTCTTGTGCCTATTTGACCTTGATCTTGTATTGTAGTCTTTTCTTATATTCCTCCTCCTCGTACCTAATCGATGTTACAATAAGGGTTTAACTCACAAAACCAAACCTTACCGGGATTTATTCTCAAGGCTTTAGCTATTAATCTAAATAAAACAAATCCGTAATCATACTCTAGTTTAATCTCTTCACCAGTTTTGCTTTCATATTGTAGGCTTTTATACAAAATTGACTATACTGCCCTTTTGTAAT
>JBHLMI010000004.1:0-123081 GCA_048938295.1 Promethearchaeota archaeon | reverse complement strand
AGAATCCAATTAAGTAAGACAGCTGCTTTTTCAAGAATCTGTCATTTAGCAAAGAATCTCTACAATCAAGCTAATTATCACATTCGTCAAAAATTCATCAGCGAGAGGTACTGGATTCGATATAGAGAATTGTATTCACTTATGAAGAAAACAGATGCATACAGGCGCCTTCCAGCACAGACAGCTCAGCAGATTCTCAGATTACTTGATAAAAACTGGAAATCTTTCTTTGAAGCCATTAAAGACTGGGAGAAATACCCGGAGAAATACAGAGGTAAACCAGGTATTCCTCGTTATAAGGCAAAAAGTGGTGAGAGCATCATTATTTTCACAAACCAACAGTGCTGTACCAGAGCAGGCCGCCTGATCTTCCCAAGGAAAACCCAGCTTAGCCCTATCAAAACTCGGATTTTGGCGAGGTTTCGTCATGTTCGGATATTGCCACGGGGAAATCATTACATCCTAGAGGTTGTCTATGAGGTAAAGCCTGTTAATCTAATGTTAGAAAAACACCGCATCATCAGTATTGATATTGGTCTTTACAACCTCGTAACTGTTGTAAACAACGCAGGGCTTCTGCCCTGGCGAGTTAAAGGCGGAGTTGTAAAATCTATCAATCAATATTATAACAAAGAGCGAGCACGCCTTTGTTCCATTGCGGATAAACAAGGTCTTATGGGTCAAACCAGACGACTACAACGGTTACTCTTGAAACGAATGAACAAGATTACAGATTATTTTCATAAAGTTTCAAGGCGAATTGTTGATTATGCAATCGAGAATGATTTCGGACGAATTGTGATTGGATATAACAAAATGTGGAAACAACATATCAGCTTAGGCAAATACACAAACCAAAATTTTGTGAATGTACCGTTCCTGAAGCTTCTACAACAAATACAGTATAAGGCCAAATTGGTGGGTGTTGAGGTGTGTTTGGTGGATGAAAGTTATACTTCTAGAGTGAGTTTCCTTGATAATGAACCACTTGATCACCAAACTAAGTATTTGGGACATCGAGTAAAACGAGGGCTTTTCCAGTCCTCGACAGGGCTTGTCATCAACGCGGATGTGAATGCAGGATACAATATTGGTAGAAAAGCAGTCCCGGAAGCCTTCAAGGTGGACAGGATAGAGGGTGTGGGGTTACACCCATATTCGGTAACGATTTGAAATAAGGTGTTACAGAATAGAATGAAACTTGTGTCTTTACCTTTTTCAATAACCTTGTGATTCTCTACAAAGTTTTCAATGTTTTTGAAGCCGGTCAATCTGCTTATAAGGCATTTTCGGGGACACTAAATATGGGTGCTTCCAATGGATCGGAGTCTGGTAGCCGTCCTCGGTGGGGCGATATCTGTCATCGTGTTTACTTTACTTGCTGGAGTTACTCTAATTCCACTTTCTATTCGTATGTGGTTAATCCCTTTGGGATTCATTATCGCGTGTCTTATCGTTGGAATCGGTGGGCGGATTCGCGTGTTACACCTTTTACTGATTTCTTTCCTCATCTACTTGGGACTCATGATCTTTCTCGCATTGTGTTCAACACTCCTCATCGGAGTGTTTTTACACCCATTGTCCTTTTACGAAATTTCTCAAGCCTGGGATTCTTTTCAGTTTTTTGTGAATTCGTATATCCCATTTCTAACGCTTTTTTCAGATCTTGCCGCCTTGCTTAGTGCCATGACTGGCGGCACATCGGTTTTAGCGATTTTTCTGGAATTCCTTGTGGCGTCTCTATTCATCGGCTTCATTGGGTTACTAATTACAGGAATTAGCGGTCATTTCACTCGTGAACCCGGCTTATACGTGGCCACCGCTCCCGAATCAGCCGTCGACATTTCTTCATACACTGAACCAACCAGCCAACCACCACTTGCCGTTGATGCGGCACCAGCTTACGTACCAGCCCAGAGTAGCCCTGCACCGCCACCACCTGCTCCCGCTCCACCCATGGAAGCACCACCACCATTACCAGCACCACATCCCGTTGAACAAGCTCCACCCCCACCACCATCTAAAGGCGGCTCCCCAAGCGCCCAAGCCATCTCGTCACTGAAAGGAAAAGTTACCAAGCACCTAAAAGGCACAGGTCGGCAAGCGCCTACAGGACAATCCCGGTGCCCTCACTGCAACGCAACAATCATTCATGGGTCACGTTATTGCAACGCTTGTGAAAAAGAAATCTAGCTGCCATCGTCAACATCTCCTTCTTCACTCGACTCAGAATGAGATTTTGTCGAGTAATCTGTGGAAAATAAGAACATTTTTATATGATAAAGAAGTGTCAAACGCCACTCGCAACCTTAAAAAAGTTTCGACACCTTGCGCGGGATTAGCCCTTCATACGCTGTCTCTCACACTCCACATGGATCCTTTTCATGAGTATTGGAGAGGCCCCCTCTGGTTCGAATCCCTACCGTAATATCCGCCCTCGGATGTTTCCGCATAAAGTAGGAGAGACTCCATCTCCGCGCAACATCAAACTCATTGGTAGAACGTAAATGGCAAAGACTATCCAGCCTGACACATTCATACGCTCCCAGCGTCAACGGGAGGCACCCGATGCCGTAGTAGTCACTTGCTCCGATTGCGGAACCTCCGATGTAATCCGCGATCCTATTCGTGGTGAAGTTATCTGCACAAGTTGTGGGCTAGTCCTCGATTCCCATATGGTCGATCAGGGACCTGAATGGCGCGCTTTCACAAGTGAAGAAAGGGACAGACGTGCCCGTACTGGGGCCCCCATTGATTTCACCCGTCACGATAAAGGACTTAGTACTACCATCGATTGGCGTGACCGAGACGCGAATGGCCGAAAACTAGCGCCAGGTCTTCGGGCTCAAATATATCGACTCCGCAAATGGCAAATTCGTACACGTGTTCATTCTAGTATTGATCGAAATCTAGCGCGGGCTATGAGCGAGTTGGACCGTATCACAAGCCAGCTAGGCGTTCCCCGCCCAGTGAAAGAAGCATCTGCTATCTTGTATCGCCGAACTGTCGAGCGCCATTTGATTCGTGGACGTAGTATCGAAGCGATGATCGCGGCCTGTGTCTATGCGGGTTGCCGGCTCCGCCAGGTTCCTCGAACCTTGGATGAAATCGCCCATCATAGTCGAATTAATCGTAAGGAACTTGGTCGCTGCTATCGGCTGCTACTTCGAAAACTCGACATGCGAGTTCCAATTTCCCAACCAACGGACTTTGTTCCCCGGTTTGCTCAAGCCCTGAATCTGTCAAGTCGTGTGCAACGTCGTGCCATCGACATCCTTGACAAAGCTAAAGCCAAGGGGATCACAGCGGGTAAAGACCCTACTGGGCTGGCTGCGGCTACCCTCTATATTGCATCCATCCAAGAGGGTGAACGACGGACTCAACGCGAAATTGCGGCTGTTGCTCGTGTCACTGAAGTGACGGTCCGGAATCGCTACAAGGAAATGGTTCGTGTCCTACAGCTCCATGTGGACATCTGATGGGTAACTGAGGTGGAACATGCACTTCCTTTCCAGAGGCGGGTCTCACAAATTACTATGAAGAAAAAGCATACATTTAAATACTTGTTCAACTAGTAAATAAATGGGAAAGTTTATAAGGCTATTGATGAGCATCGCGGTTAAATTCACTTTATCCCGCGAGATTTACTACCATCTCAGGTTCCATTGTTGAACCTCTTGGTCATCTTGAAACATCATGCATCCATATGCAGGGTACGGTCTGAATCCTAAACTTCCCTGACCATATATTAGGAGAAGAATGTATGATGGAAGAAAATTCCTCAATCCATGACAAACATCGGCAATTTACAGATTTGCAGGAACATCGCGTGTGTCCTGACTGCGGTGAAAAAGATATGATCCGTGATGAGAGCCGAGGGGAGCTCACATGCGCGAACTGTGGGTTAGTTCTAGATGGAAATACCATTGATTCTGGCCCGGAATGGCGTGCCTTCACTAGCGAGGAACGAGAAAAACGAGCACGAACAGGAAGCCCCATTAACTATGCGCTTCAAGATCATGATTTAAGCACAATGATTGATTGGCGGAATCGTGACGCCGCTGGTCGTCAAATCACCTCCAATCGACGCGCTGAAATCTATCGCCTCCGAAAATGGCAGCGTCGGTCACGAGTCCACTCCAGCATTGAACGCAACCTTGCCAGTGCTATGAGTGAATTGGATCGTCTTAGTAGTCAACTTGGTGTATCGCGCAATGTCAAAGAAACAGCCGCTGTGATGTATCGACGGGCTTTAGAACGTCGACTAATCCGTGGTCGCAGTATAGACGCCATGATCGCCGCTGCTATGTATGCTGCTTGTCGGCTTCGAGAAGCTCCCTGTACCCTTGTTGAAATCGCTCAGCAGAGCCGAATCAACCGTAAAGAACTAGGTCGCTGTTACCGATTACTCCTCCGTCGCCTTGATGTCCGAATGCCAGTATCCCAACCAACCAACTTCATTCCACGGTTTGCCCAAAGTCTCGGCCTCAGCAGCCGAGTACAACGTCGGGCTGTCCAAATCCTTGAAAATGCTAAGCGTAAAGGTTTCACCACTGGCAAAGATCCGACTGGTCTTGCGGCGTCAGCCTTGTATATCTCAGCAATCATGGAAGGCGAACGACGTACCCAACGGGAAATCGCTGAAGTCGCCCATGTCACTGAAGTTACGGTTCGTAATCGCTATAAGGAACTTGTCCGCGAACTCGATCTCGCTGTGGAATTTTAGGCTCTTAGCTGAAAGCTAAACTAAAATAACCGCAAGCCCCAGGAGTTTGCGGAGGCTACCTTTTTTGCCAAAACCAGTAGTCTTTGAAGAACTCTCTCGAGAAGAACTTCTCAAAATCATCGATATGTATGCCAAGAACTGGCTAGCCATTGACGGCACATGGTTCCTTGCCGCAGAAAAGAAATATGATATGGAAACTGCAATCGAACTCGATACCGAATCATGGCGGCATTTTTCTCCAATTGAAGCGCAGCGAATTATGAAAGAGATGAAGATTCCACCAAATTCGGGATTGGAAGGATTGAAACAAGCACTGCAATTCCGGGTTTATGCACGATTAAACAAACAATCCATTGAAGAGATCGACGAGACTCGCTTCATTTACCGAATGGAACAATGCCGTGTTCAGGATGCACGAAAACGCAGAGGATTACCAGATTTTCCATGTAAAGCCGTAGGCTTGGTTGAATACAGTGAATTTGCAAAAACTATCGATCCACGAATCACAACTCGGTGTCTAGGCTGTCCACCAGACCCACACCCCGAGGACTGGTGGTGCGCGTGGGAGTTCTCATTACGTGAATGAAACTCAAATCAGTCTAATTGTAAAGACTTCGACTGCTTCATTACGCTCCAAAACCTCGTAGCCAATCTAGTCACCGGACCTTGGCTATGATATGTATCCTCCTACTTTGTCCTTTGTAATCTTGAAGAATTGGTCGATTTTCACAACTAACACTGGAACGGGTGAATTTTCTTGGAGTTCATCAGAAAGGGCATACAGATTGTGAAATATGACCATTCCGACGTCATGCTGATGGATTGTTCTTAGAATGAAGTCCAATGATGGTTGTTGTTTCGAAATATGTAGGAGAGATAAATTGATGTCATAGAATTCAGCTTCACCTTTAATCAGTTCTTGATGTACACCTCTTGTTATCGCTAAAAGGTTGGCATTGAGGGCTCTTGTTAACCGAAGGGCATAAGCGATGGCTACTAATGACCGAGGACGCTTATCTGTTAGAACCAACACAGATTTGATCTGAACCGGTTTTATATCATCATTTGACAGAAATAAATCGTAGTAGGCGTCAAAAGGGTGTCGATAACTAATTCCATAGCTTGACAGACGGTTTTTGCTTTTTTCTAAGATTTCACCGACTTTCAATGTTGAACCTCCTTTTTTTTAATCGATATGTGATTTAATGGACACATTATTTCTCTTTGTTTGTCATTTAAGCTATAATGCGAGTTGTATTAGAATAATGGCAATTACTGTTCCAATCCCGATGAAAAGTGTTTGAACACCTTGAACAAGTGGATTCATTCGGGCAACTTTTCCGATATAGAACCCTAAAGTGAAAAGTATAGTTAATCCAATAATACAAGATACGAATACCGCTAGATTCCATACTATTAATCCCAAGGCCGCAGCAAATATTGGAATAAGACAGAATAGCCCTGTAAGAAGTGGAGCAATTCCATCTACTAATGCGGAAGAGATAATCACAAAGGTGGATGCTTTACTGGGAAGCGATTCATCGAGTTTACGAAGCATAGCTTTTTCTAGTTCCTGTATCTGTTCACGTTGAACAAGTCGCTCTGCAAAAAGGGTTCCAGCAAACCCTGAAAACATCATGGCTATACAAGCACCGATTCCTGCTCTCACTACAGCAATTGGATTGAGTATGACCGCAAAATAGCTTCCAAGTATTAAACCTACAATTGTTAAGGTGCCATCAAAAGCATTGGTAGCAAAATAGCGTCGATTCACTGCTCCTGAGTGCGAGAATTTCGCTAGTTGCCGATATCTTTCAATTCGTTCCATCTTTTTGCTTCCACCATCGATAATATGTACCTTTTTAGCATTTGAGTTGTTTAATTTGCTAAAGATGCGGTGGCAGACTTGGGATTGGAGGAACTTTGTAAAACTGCCTGAATAGTCGCGGATTCTTTTTGCCGAAGATAAAAATCGCCATTTGTAGGTCAACACTTGTGAAATAGTGTAAGTTCCGATCGATGCCTTCATACGTTATATCTGCTTCACTCAGTTGTCTTGCTAAATTTTGGAGCCGTGGGATAAGTTCGTCTACAAACAGGTTCCGATTATAGCGATAGAATTTTTCGGTATACACTGCCATTCTGGGTACTCCTTTTCCTCGTCCGTCATCTTCGAGTGCAAAGTCGATTATGCCAAGAGTTTCGAAAACGTTTTGAATGTCAAAATCAGCCCATTTGAGAATCATGGGATGAACTTTTCGGCTAAAGAATTGAGCTAAGAAGCGGTCTAGGATTGGGAATACCCGATCTGAGAGGAAGCTTAGTTGTGCTGTACACACTGGTAGATTGCAATCGGAGAATCGCAATAAGTCAAGAGCTTTTTTTAGTATCTCATTTGGTGTTTTGAGTGTGAGGGGTAGTTCTTTCTGGAGTTCTCTAAGGCGTTTCGGTGCTTTGTCCAACTGGCGGGCATAATCATCGGTTATGCCAGCTTGATTGCGAGTCTTCCAACGGTGAATCTGAATCAATGTATTGGCTAATCTCTCGTCCTTCCCTGATGCTACTGCTAACTGGGCGTTTTCTTTGAACTCTTGAATCTTCTTTTCGGTATTGACTCTTGTTCGTCTTAATGGCCATTGATATTGCTGACGCCAATATTGGAAAAAATCTGCCACTCGGCGATCAATCATGCTGAATGCTCCTATTTTTATGAGCAAATTTCGTTTTAGCAACCCTAATGATTAGATAAAAACGAATCTAGCGAAATTTGAATGGTAAACTTCGCTACGTTTCTTATATATCCTCGAATATTCGGTTGTAAGGAAGAAATGAGGGATAATGAGAAATCATACATTAAATGAAGACGTAATATGTCTATGAATCCGAAAACAAGGATATAGTGGCTTTTTTGGCATTAAAATAAATGAATCAAGCCTTAATACACCTGGTTCTATGAACTGCTGAGGCTCTGTTAGCCGAATATAGAATTCAGAGTTATTTACAACCTGGTAGCTCTCACTCCTTAGTAATGAGGAGTAGCTCAAATGGTTCTGAGTTACTTGATTCCTATGCGCTTAGTAAATTTAACTAGAATGAAGATGACAACGGCGACAATTAGGAAGGTTATGAATTCACTGATGAACAGTGTTGGATTGAAGGTGAGTGGATAAGCACTTGGATTCAGCTCGACGGTGGCCAAACTCAATAATCCCAAAACTAGTAGGATTTGGTTGATGATAGGTGTTATCCAGGCAGTCACAAGAGCTTGCACGAGTCTGCCAAGGTAAAGGCCCATGATGAATGCTACAGCAAGTCCCATGACCTTGTATTGGTCGAGGAAATCTTTGAATTCCTGCCAAAGCCCTTGCTTTTCTGGTGGTGGCGGCGGTTTGGGAACCAAAGCTTCACGAATTTGCCGTAATTCTTCTAGCATTTGTTCATTTGTTGACATTGCATCACATCCTTGTGAGTTTCTTTCCCCTCGCTATGATTTTTACTAAAAATCTATGGGTGACTCCATAGAAGAGATACAGGAAACTTCTGTTCTATTTTGGGTAAAGGTTATACGTGGAAGGCTTCTCTACAGTGTTCGATTACTGGGCACGTGATGAAAATGGAACTCATGACTCCTTTAATTCTTATAAATCTCAAAACATACAAGGAAAGTATGGGCGAGAAGGCAGTAACACTTGCAAAGATGGCTGAAGAGGTTAGCAGTGAAACCGGAATTTGCATTGCATTGGTACCACAATTTTCCGATCTTCACCGGGTAGCTAGTTCCACAGATGTGCCGGTCTTTGCTCAACATATAGATTCTGTTACGCCTGGTCGGGGAACGGGTGCTATCCTTGCTGAAGCGGTCATTGAGGCAGGAGCTATTGGAACCCTGTTAAACCATAGTGAAAAGCAATTGAAACTAGCGGAGTTAGAGGCCTCACTGGTGCGAGCAAAGGATGTAGGTCTAAAGGTTTGTGTGTGCAGTAACAATCAAGCCGTGAGTGGTGCTGCCGCTGCTTTGGGTCCAGATTACATTGCTGTGGAACCGCCAGAATTGATTGGCACAGGGATTCCTGTGAGCCAAACCCAGCCGGAAGTGGTTACCGCTACGGTGAAGACGATCCAAAAGGTCAACAGCAACGTCGTTCCGCTGTGTGGTGCTGGAATTTCCACAGGAGAAGATGTCGCCGCAGCCTTAAAACTGGGAACTCATGGAGTGTTACTTGCAAGTGGTGTGACTAAAGCGAAGGATCCCAAGAAAGTCCTCCTAGAGATGGCTACTCATGCCAAATAGATCGGACTAGTCGCGATCTTTACCAGATGCAGAGCGTTCCCTCTGATCAATATCTGCAAATAGTTTCAATTTTAGTTCACGGTGCTTCTTTAGAGCGAGTTTAATGTCTTGTAGAAGATTAGTCATTTCGGTATCGCTTAGCTTGATAGTCTGAGCATTACCTTCGCCATCAGCCACACGAAGCCAGAAGCCACCTTCTTTCACGAATCTATCCTTCTTCAATTCAGGTGGGAACCCATCTACACTGAGAACGGATGAGACTTTTTGTTCGAAGAAGTGAACGATTTCAGTTACTTTCGTCATGGAGAGTCACTGAGGGGTATTACGTGGCGATGGTTATAAAGTCCGCTCTCACCGTTAAGCTTCTGCGTTTTCCTCTCCCTTAATCGTACCTAGTACTTTCATCCCGGCATGCTTTTATGGCTCCCATCGTTTTCTCAATATATCCAACCGTGTTTTGAGAATAGCCTTGGAATGAAAGAAGATGCGATGGTTTAAACGAAAGAAAACGGATGCCCCCGAGCAAGTTTCAAAGGACTCCGAAACTGAAAGCTCAGGTCTGCCAGAAAGTTCGCTAGTCTCAATGGTCAATCCCGTAGACGCCTACATTCAACGACTCGATGATCTCTTAGCGGATCCCGAAATCAGTGCCAAAACAAAAGCAATCAAGGACACCACATTACAGCTGATTGTCGGTGGCGAACCACTTCTAATGAAGAAGGAGGGCGTAGCCCCCATGAGTTTATCACTGGAACGAAGTGTTAACACTGATGTCTTCATCCGGATGTCAGAGGCAGCTGCTGGGGATTTAGCAATGACTTCTTCACTGGCGGAGTTCAAGAAAACTTACAAGAAGATGGTGGGTGCGACCGGTGAAGCCTCTTACGTGACAATCAAACTCCACACTCCTTTAGAGGAGCTCCGCGCTAAGGGGTACTTCAGTGTAGAACTCCTTCGGATACTCATTGACGCTTAATGGGCTACAATTAGCCGACTGGCGACCGCTTTCGTTAAGGAGGATGCCTGTTCATTTTCTAACAGTTCCCCTAGAGTTGCCCAACGATGGTTGGGCAGCTCAAATTCAGGTTTTTTGACAAACCGGATTATCCTTACTAAAGCGGTTGCTTTTCGGCTCGGTTTCTGGTCAATGTTCACCGCCGTGAGGTAAAGAGATTCTTGTGGCAGGTCTTGTAAGCCTAGCTCAGATAGGAATCTGTTCAGGTGGATCACAGCCTCTTGGCTCTTTGCGACGATATATCCGGGAAGCTCAAGACTTGACTGAGCTGATTCGTGAATCCATAGTCTCTTATCTCTCAAAATGACTCCAATCGCGGCGATGAGAAGATCTGAAGCGGACAGAGGATTCACCTACACCATACATGTTATTCTCATACAAGAACTCTAGGTTGAGTAATGGTTTTTTAATCCCTAATTACCGTGTACAGCTAAAAATAGCTGGTGTCAACGTGACTGACCAACCACCCCGCAAATCACGGAAACGACGACTACTGGATACCCTTCACCTGCTCATTAGCCACCACGATCCACCTTACATGCATCGGACTTGGTCTATCACCTTTCGCGGTCACACCCTCCACATTTGCGCGCGATGCTCTGCCCTCCTCGTTGGAATCATTTTAGCCCTTTACATCCACATTGTCGTCATTTACATTCCACTTAATCCCTTAACCTTCTTTGGCGCCTTTCTTCTCAGCTTACCTGCAGTCGTTGATTGGTCCACCCAGACGCTGCAGATGCGTGAGGGCCGAAATCCTATACGTGCTCTTACCGGCTTTCTGTTGGGCTATGCCGTCGGATTTGTGCTCTCTTCCTTCAACGTCATTTATTACCTCCTCGTTGTCGTCCTTTACAGTGGTTACACCCTAGGCTTCGGCGCTATAGCCCCCCGAATCATCCGCTGGCGAGCGCACCGCCATGCCCTCCGCGAAGACAATCCTCCACCACTCCCCATTAAGGCTAGTTCCGTCGACTCTGAAAATCCAGTGCGTGACGAAGAGGAGAATCTAATTTAGTCTAATAATCGTTAAATTCTTCGTCTGAATCACTTATCCAGAGGTGCCTCTTAGTCTAAATACTAATTTCTTATAGTTTTGTAATGTATGGCTGGATCTGAATTAGGCAAATCTGGAAGAAAGACAATTTTTCGAGCCTACAAAACTGAACTAGAATTAAACAACATCCAAAAGTGTCTTTGCATTAAACACGTAGGTTGTGCCCGCTTTGCTTTCAATTGGGGCCTTCAACGGAAGATAGAGGAATACGAACGAATTGGGAAAATGCCAAGTGCAATGGACTTGCATCGCGAGTTAAACCAACTTAAAAAGACTGAATTTCCTTGGATGTATGAAGTTTCAAAGTGTGCTCCTCAGGAAGCCTTAAGAAATCTCGATTATGCTTTTCGTCATTTTTTTCGCCGAATTAAGAAAAAAGAAAACCCTGGTTTCCCAAAATTCAAATCAAGAAAAAGAGGGAGGGGCTCATTTAGATTAACTGGAGTCATCCGTGTTTTTCACAGTTCAATTCAATTACCTCGCTTAGGACTACTTAGATTGAAGGAACGAGATTACTTACCTCATATGGATGATAGAGTCCATGTTCTTTCTGCAACTGTGTCAGAAAAAGCCGGACGTTGGTTTGTATCGCTCCAGGTTAAAGAGGAAATCAAAGTGTCGAAGAATAAAGGTAGCATTGTAGGTGTGGATCTTGGTGTTAGAAACCTTGCTACGGTATCTGACGGAACAATTATTCAGAATCCAAAAGTACTTTCAAGATATGAACGTAAGTTGAAACGTACCCAACGGTCATTAGAAAGAAAACGGAAAGGGAGTAGTAATAGAAGAAAAATAGTATTGCAGTTACAAGAGTTGCATTCGCGTATAGCTAATATCAGAGGAGATGTTATTCATAAAGCTACCACGTATTTGACGAAAACCAAGTCAGTGATAGCAATTGAAAATCTTTCTGTCAGAAGAATGCAGGAATGTCATTCAATAGCGAAATCAGTAACTGAAGCATGCTTTAACAAAATTCGGCAACAATTGGAATACAAGTCAGAATGGTATGGCTCGGATATCTTTATTGTTTCTAGATTTTTTCCATCAACAAAAAGATGTTCTAAATGCGGAACTACAAAAAGCGAACTTTCGCTTTCAACTCGGATCTTCAAATGCGAATACTGTGGATTGGAAATCGATAGAGATTTGAATGCAAGTTATAATCTAGTAGCTGTCGCCGTGAGTTCCACGGAGACGCAAAACGCCTGTCTAGAGGTGGGAGGTTGCAGCCTTCGGGCAGTGCCCGTCGATGAAGCAGGAACCGAACTTAGAATTTCCTAAATTCTTGTTAGATTCGGGGAACGGAGACTTTTTAAGGGGCTTGCTTTTGGTTAGGGCATCATCCTATCTTTTGGGGGATCCTCTCGATGTCAAAAACTGCCGCAGAGCCGGAGTCGGCCAAGACTTTCCTTACCATTGAAATCAAAGAGATGATTTCGCACGGAGGGGAACTTGGCACAGCCATGGTGAATTTCCTAAGTGAAAAACTTGCCAAGGATATCACCGTAACGGTGTCTGATACGGAAGTCTATGTTCGCAGTGATTTTCCCAACTATCCCAGCAAAACTCAGCTCCGAACTTATATTAAGCGATTCCTCCATCTCAACGCACTTCGGGCGGATTTGAAGCTCATCTCCCGGGGCAAGGACCGATTTGCCATCATAGAATATGTCACAGTTGTATATGTGGAAGAGTAATTCATCTCAATCTTGCCATCATTTTGCTGAATACTCCCATTCTGTGGGGTTCTATGAGCCGTAAGGCTTAATAGTAAAGAGCCGACAAAAACCTCAAATACCGAAAATCGCAGAGATAGGATGTTGAGGAACCCGGAACTCCCTCCTATCCCAATATTTCCCTCCCCTCCTCATCGCATGAATTAGTCCAATCTTCTTAACCTCAACATCCCTCCACAGCCCCAGTCATTGCGGCAACCGCGCGGATTTCCAGCGCTCCACTTTCAATCACATATCACTGGAGGGCGTAGAAAACACGGGAAAACACAAACCTTAAGGCTTAAGACCACACAACCAACGGCTTAATCATTGCGGAGTGGCTCCATGCGGCATCTGAAACTTCTGGTCATTGGACCTCAAGGCGTCGGCAAAACTACGCTCATCAAACAGGTCACCAACCACGCCATCTCCACCGAAGTCAACGGCTGCACCGTCTGCCTCGACTTCGGCACTCTTGAATACCAAGAATTCAAGGCCCACCTGTTCGGCAGCCCAGGACTCCAACACTTCGGTCTCGTTCGCAAAGCGCTCTCCAGCGGCACCGACGGTGTCATCCTCGTCGTCGACAGCGCCAACCCCCACACCCTCGTCCAAGCCGAACGCTACCTCTTTGAAATCTTTGGTCCAAATCATCCTCCTGTCGCTGTAGCTGCTAACAAACAAGACCTACCAGGGGCAATTCATCCCAAACAAATCGAGAGCCTCATGAAGATCCGAGCCCCCGTATTCCCTACCCAAGCCAACCGCGGTCTTGGACTTGATCAGCTCTTCATTAGCTTCATCCGCTACCTCGGAGACATCGGAAAAGGTCTCAACATCACTACGCTCCTCGAAAACGCATAGCGCATTAACAATAACGGAAAGTGCACAAGGCTTTTCAATCGGTAACAAGATTGATGGCGAATCACGGAGACAACTACCATGGTTGAACAATTAACCGACACAACCATCGACGCATTTCTTAACGAACACGAAATCGTGATACTAGACATCTACACCGTTTGGTGTGGCCCATGTAAGATGCAGGCACCAATTTTGGAGAGTTTGGAGAAGGGGTTGGATAAGGGTCGGGTGCGGATTGCCAAGATTGATGCAGATCAGGCGCCAGAAACATCGATGAAATATCAGATCCGTGCAATTCCAACGCTGATCTTATTTCAAAATGGGGAGCCGGTCACCACGCATGTTGGTGTGTGGCCGCGGGAAGAGATTGAAAAGGAACTTGCTGCAATTCTTTAAGTGTTGATTCTACGTGGTGTCGGGTCTTTCCGACACACCATTTTTCTTTGTTGGTAGCTCTGTAGTTTTTTGGAGTTAACTTAGACTCCTAACCACAGGTCTTTTCAAGGATTGGGTGGTTAGGGTGTTCAGGGGTTGCTTGCATGACTGCTGAAGCGTACCGTCTGATGGAAGATGTTGAGCAGGTGCTAGAGGAGTTTGACGAGCGCGCTGGGGGGCTTGTGGGCGTTGTGCTGCTAATGAAGACTGGATTGCCTGTGACAGCTCGGATTCGGGTCCACGTTGATGAAACCTTCCTCTCCGCGAGTCTGGCGACATTGCTAAATGTGTCGGTGGATTTGTCGGATAAGCTATTCACCGTGACACCCGCACGAATTATCCTGGATACGGAGGGCGGAAGTCTCATCTTGCATGGCGTGAATGAGGATATGGTGTTGGTAGCGGTGTTTAAGCGGCAGCATTTAGGCGCGATTTTGCTGTTGGTGGAACAAGCAGCAAAACAGCTCTCAAAATTATTTTGATGAGTTTTTAGCAAAAGTTGTAACCTCAAATGTATGCAGATGCGGCTGGCCGTCAAATGCGGCGTGGTCAGACTCACAAAGAGAAAAAGAGCTCTCTTGGACGCAGAATATGACAACCTCCAACGATTCCTTCAAGGAGACACAGGGGTGAAGCTCTATTCCGCCAACCGTCAACAGGCTGCACGATACTACAAGCAACCCAAACCGGGGAAAGAGTATCCCCTCTCTCTCCGGCAGGACCTCATCGACCTCCACAAAGCAAAGACCTTCTGGTTCCTACGAATCCGCGTATATGGGCAACGGGGAGGACTCCGTATCCCCATACTCCCTCATAGAGCGTTTCCAAAAGACGCTGAACTGAGCGAGAGCAAACTGCTTCGTAAACAGGGGAAGTTCTACGTGAACTTGGTGTTCACGTTTAATGCCCCGCCTCTTCGCAGAGGTAAATCTGTGCTTGGCGTGGATCTTGGCGAGCGTATCATTGCAGCAACGGTGCTGCTGCAAAACAGCTGTATAACACGACCAAGGTTTCTCGGACGAGAGGTCCGGAGGATTAGACGGCATCACGCATGGCTACGCCGGCGGTTGCAAGAACGTGGCCTGACGCGGGTTGTCAAGCGCCTTCGTGACAGGGAGAAGCGGCGAGTCGACGCCGTCCTCCACCGGATAAGCAAGGAAATCGTGGAGCTGGCTGAACTGACCATGGCATGGATTGCGATGGGTGACCTTACCGGTATCCGGCGGACAACTACGACGAAGGGCAAACGGCTGCAGAGAATTATCGGCACTATGCCCTATCATCGGCTGACACGCATGATCATCTACAAAGCGATGATGCGGGGTATCCCAGTGGTCTTGGTGAACGAGGCCTATACCAGCGTCACCTGTCACGTGTGTGGTCGACGTGGAGTGCGTCCCACTCAGGCACGGTTTCGATGTCCAGAATGCGGGGAGTACAATGCGGACCTTAATGGTGCCATTAATATTGCTCGGAAAGTCGAGAGACACCTTGGCTATATGCCATTGTGTGGGGCCGCCTGTGAACCGGCCCTTGACTATGCAGTTGCATAGAAGCCATCGTCTTCAGTCGATGGTAGTTCACTTCAGTCAACCTAATGTGCATTAACGTTGTGAACTTCGCCTGGTAAATAGAGCGTGGGGAGCTAGAAGAAGAAGGTTCGCCGTTTGGGTTCTTCCTCTTCGCCCTCTGCTGGTTCTTCTTCGGCAGCTGGTTCGGCGGGTGCTGGAGCAGGAGCTACTGGTTCAGCAGGTGGTGGAGCAATAGGTTCGGGTACGGATTCAAATTCAGGGGCTGGTTCGAAGGTGGGTGCTGGTTCAGGTTCGCCGAAATCAAAGGTTGGTTCCGGTTCAGGGGCTGGTTCTTCGGCTAGAAAGACTTCAGGCTCTGATGGTGCTTCGATAGGCGTTAGTTCAGGAATGGTTTCAGGGGCTGCAGCAGGTTCAGGAACTGGAGGTACAGGTGGTGGTATAGCTTCAGGCTCTGGTTCAAGTTCGGGAATTGGTTCTGGAATCGGTTCCGGGGTTGGTTCAAACTCGGGTGCGGGTTCGAAGGTGGGTGCTAGTTCAGGTTCCGGAGCTGGGGTTTCGATCTCTTGCAGGCCAGGCAGCATTTCTTCGACTGTTGCTTCATCTTCGCCAAAAGTCACACCAAGGATTTCTTTCAAGCAAGGGGCGCATTTTTGGCGAACGGCTTCGAGGGCTTCACTAATGAAAGTTTCAATTGTGCGGTTCTCGTTGGGGTTCTTTTCCTTCCAGAATAGGAACGTTTGGGTCATGCGCAAGGCGTCACGGACGCCGTTCCAGTACATTTGTCCAAATTCTTCCTGTGACATTTCGTGATTACACCTTTCCCACATGTAGGCAAACGTGGTAAGTACGCTCAGTGAGCATTAGTTAACCACTCCCACATATTGCTTAAAATGTTTCGTCACTCTGTTGAGGTGACAGCGCCTATTCAGGAAGGAATAAAACAATGAATTGACGCGACAGGCTTTAATATAGTGCGCTGTTCCTTCATTGGTGTGTGTTCTCAATGACGAACTCGCTACTCGAAGAAGTAATGACCGTATCCCTACGGCGTGGTATCATTTACCCCACTGCTGAAATCTATGGTGGGCTTGCCGGATTCTATGATTTCGGACCAATTGGGACTAGAATCCGTAATCATCTGATTCGTCTCTGGCGTACTCGGTTCGTTGAAAATAGAGATAACGTTTTCGAGGTAAGTGGGAATACGCTTCTACCTAGCCCAGTTTTCAAAGCTTCAGGCCACTTGGATCATTTCACTGATCCCTCTGCTGAATGCTCCAAAGGTCACATTACACGTGTTGACCAGTTGATAGAAGAGCGATTGAAAATTCCTGCTGAGGGCAAGCCAAATGAGGAATTAGAGGCAATTGTGCGGGAAAAGAAGCTACGTTGTCCCATCTGTGGAGATCACTTAGGCGAAGTGAAACGTTTTGGACTCATGTTTGGAACGAGTGTTGGTGGTGAACATCGTGAGGCTTTTCTTCGTCCCGAAACCGCACAGAATATTTTCTTGGGATTCAAACGTATCCAAACAGCTCTTAGGGCAAAACTCCCCTTTGGGGTGGCTCAAATCGGGCACTCCTACCGCAATGAAATTTCACCACGTCAGAGTATAGTGCGGGTTCGAGAATTCGGGCAAATGGAAATCGAATATTTCGTTGATCCAAACCAATTGGATGCGTGCCCCCTTTTTGATGAATTAGCCCAGGTTCCGATAAATTTCGTAACTCGGGAAAACCAAGAAAAAGCTGCAGAACAATCAACCACTGATTTTGCTTCGATTCAGATCAGCGTCCAGGAAGCCTTCGAAAAGAAGTTTGTTCCGAATCAGTGGATGGCTTGTATCCTTGGCGATGAAGTAGAATTTTTCAAGTTATTAGGCATCCCGGATAAAGCAATTCGGTTCCGACATATGCGGCCTGAGGAGACTCCTCATTACAGTGGGGGGAACTTCGATTTAGAGGTCCATTTGAGTTTTGGCTGGAAGGAAGTCATCGGGAATGCATATCGACGGGATCATGATTTGAAATCCCATATGGTGGGAAGCCAAAAAGACCTAAGTTATGACCTTGAAGGGGCGAAAGTAATTCCTCACGTCCTTGAACCTTCATTTGGTATTGATCGATTAATCTATGCGATTCTGGAGCACACCTATCGACCCAAAGATAAAACGCGAGGATGGACCTGGTTCCAGCTACCTCCCCAACTTGCTCCCTATCATGCAGTTATCCTACCCCTTTTGAACCGTCCTGAACTGGAAGAAAAGGCGACAACATTATACTCAGTATGTAGAGGTCAAGGTCTTGATGTTCTCTATGATGCGAGTGGACGAATTGGTCGCCGGTACGCACGAGCTGATGAAATCGGAATTCCAAAGGCAGTTACAATTGACCCGCAGAGTCTTGAAGACGAAACGGTTACCATTCGGGACCGTAATACGGGGAACCAAACTCGACACTTACTTATCGAAATACCAAGCTTGTTGGAATTATAACACGATTTCAGATCCTTTCTTCGATTTTTCCGCAAACCCTGAACCTTTTTCTGATTGCTTACCTATTAACTAGTACTACTTTCTTCTTAAGCCGATTTGATGTCAGGTCAGGTAAACAGCTATGTCAAACTCAATGGGAACGGTTCAATGCTGGAAGTTGTATTGGCGAATAACAGATTTGGGATCTCTGACTCGCCGTTATATCGTAATTGGCGCTTTTGATGGTGCACTGACCATTGTTGCCATTGTCTTAGGTGCACTTGCAGCCATGATGCTATTCGGAGCGATAATTGAACCACTGGACGTGAAGATTCTCATTAGTGCAGGATTGGCTGCTGCAGTAGGTTTAGCCATTTCAAGTGGATGGGGTGCTTATGAAGCTGAAAGGATGGAACGGAAGCTGGAAATCAAAAATCTTGAGCAGCAATTGCATCGTCCCTTGGACGGGTGTATGGTGGATTCTGCGGTTCGCTTTGCCACGGTCTGGGCGTCGTTCATTCACGGATTTGCCCCAATTCCTGCCGCTATACTTCCCCTAGTTCCTCTGATACTTATCCCCTTTGATTTCATGTTAGCAGGTATCATCTCAGTGTTTATTACAATGGTATTTCTATTTGTTCTAGGCTTGTGGATGGGTCATTTCGCTAAGGCGAATCTGATAGCAGGGGGATTACGTATGGCGCTCGCAGGAGTCGTTACTGCGATCCTCTTGGTTGCGCTTACCATAGTGTTTCATTAGCACGCAAGGTACTGAAGGCGTCGGTTCATGATTTCATCTGGGTCTTCACTACATCCTGAAGAAGCTTATTTACTAACTTTCCATCTGCACGGCCCCGAACTTCTTTCATCACCAACCCCATCAATGGACCAACAGCTCTTTCCCCCCGCTCAGCCACCATGGCTGCATTCGCTTTCACAATTTGGTCAATGATGCTTTTCAGCTCAGAGCGAGAAATAACTCCCAGTCCAAGAGCTGCAACGGCATCATCTACAGTCTTTTCAGGATGCTGAGCCAACCAGGTTAGAAGCTCTTCGATGGCCTCTTTGGCGAACCGTTCGGCCGCCAGTCGGTTAAAGAGGAGTAAAATTTGCTTTTCCGGAATTCCCTCAACATCGACTCCCTCACGTTCAAGGTTCCGCCACGTCGTTTCAAGGGTTGCGGCTACAGTCACGGCTAATTCTGGATATTCGGTGATGATATTTTCGAAAAGGTCAATACGCAGGGAACGAATCATAATCCCTGCCAACTCGTCACTCATGTGGTATTCCTTTCTGAATTTCTGTAGCTTCTCCTCGGGGAGTTCTGGCAACCCCTGTCGGATTCGTTCTAGTCGCGTTGGTGTTACGGCGACAGGTGCTACATCCGTTTCAGGATACATTCGAGCGGCACCAGGCCGTGGGCGCGAGTAACGGGTGGTTCCATCAGCAAGTGGTCCTCGCGTCTCATCGGGGACACCCTTCAAGGCCTGACGTGCCCGTTCAGCGACGGCTTTCAACGCGTCCTTGGATGCCGTCTCAGTGGCCGCCACAATGATAATCGCATCCGCATCCTGAGCCTTCAAGTATTTTCGCAATGCAGCCACTTCAGCCGCAGTGATGCCATAATTTGGTAATTCATCCGTGTGAAATAAACCTTGTACGCCTCCCCAGAACTTGGCATAATCTGCCAGTTCACTGCCTAACCGTCGTCCTGGCTGTACTTCTCTTCCAACGATTCCAGCAAATTCTGGCAGTACAAGAGCATAAACACCTTCCTTCCGCTTTAATGCAGCCTTAATGACCTTGCTACTACTTTGTTCGAAAAGAGGAGTAACATCGTGAATTATGCTCTTAATCTGTACACTGCGAACACCCCTCTCTTTAAGTTCATCGCGGATCTTGAGCAGCTCCAACTGTCGTTGGACCTCGTATTCGACAACCTGCCCGATGAGATTGAGTTTTTGCACACCCTTGATTTCAATGATGGCGCCTCCTTTCACGGAGACATTGATATCTTGTCGAATAGTACCCAGTCCACGCTTGACCTTCCCGGTCACCCGAAAGATCTGACCTATACGCAAGGCCGTATCAAGAACCTGTTGGGGCGTGTTCATTACTGGAGCGGTTGCAACTTCAATGAGCGGAATTCCAAGTCGATCAAGCCGCCAATAGGTTTGGATGCCGTCTTCACGGATTTTTCGAGCGGCATCCTCTTCCACTCCGATGGTTTGAATTGGAACTGTGAATCCATTCACCTCGATCGAGCCCCCGAATGCCACCACTACACTTCGCTGAAATCCTGTTGTATTAGAACCATCAATTACCAGCTTTCGCATGACCTGTATCTCGTCAACAGGGTGCGAATTCATGAGCAATGAGATTTCGAGGGCAAAATCCACCGCTTCTTCATCTAAAAGATGGGGCGGTTCTTCGTCCTGTTCAACCAAACAGATTGAATCGTCATAATATTCATAGATATGGACTCGACCTCTTTGAAATTCAAATAGCGCTGCTGGATCCACTTCACCAAGTTCACTTTGTGTGGGCCGTAGCTGTCTAAGAAAAGTGAAATCCGGGTTGTCCTCTCGGATTTCTGTAGGGCAGCTGCAGAATAACTTCGTTCGGGTATCGAGTTGTTGATGGACTTCGATGCCAATGAGGGCTCCTACTTTTTCGTAGTTGATCTTGGTCATAGGTGGCTCATCTCATCGTATTGGCTACGTTTGGAACACTCCGTGATTTCCCCAACTAGGTTAGCTCTCATTTGTGTTTGCACTTCGGTAATATCTCGAGTTTTGGCAAGTACCCACATCAACTTCACATAAGCGGTTTCAGCAATCATGTCTTCGGCAGAAATCACTCCACGTTGTACTAATTCTACGCCTGTTCGGTACACACGCATCTGGACTCGTCCCCAAATGCATTGTGAGGTCATGATAACTGGTATCTGCTCCTCTCGTGTCCTTTCTATGGCTTTTAGTAAAGAGGCAGGGGCGTGACCCAGTCCCGTTCCTTCAAGCACAATTCCATGATATCCACGATCGATGAGAGACTCTATGAGATCTCCTGTCATTCCTGGAGTGGTTTTAAGCAAAGCCACTTTGGAATCAAATTCTGGTTGGAGGGTAAGTTTCCGTTTCGAATTGCGATGTCGATAAGCTGAATCATCAACCAGCATGTGTACTTTACCATTATAGACCTCGCCAAGAAGGTCAGCGTTAATGGTCAAGAAGGCGTCACGCCGGCTGGTATGGCATTTGCGAACTTGGGTTCCAGGATGAAGAGCAATCTTTGTATCATCCGGTGATCGGTGCATAGCCAAGACGACTTCAGCGAATGGGGCGTGAGAAGCTGTTATCACGGCTCCCATTAGGTTCAGTGCCGCATCTGAGGAGGGTCGGTCTGATGAACGTTGTGAGCCAGTTAGAATAACAGGTCGCGGGAGATTCTGGAGGGCAAAGCTGAGCGCTGCCGCAGTGTACCCCATGGTATCGGTTCCGTGCGCAATTACTACTCCTTCGGATTCCTCGAGGTGTTTTGCCGTTTGTTTGGCTATGGTCGTCCAGTGCTTTGGTGTGAGGTTCTCACTGAACTCGCTAAAGAGCACATCAGCGCGAATGTTGGCCAGGTCACCTAGTTCAGGAACGACTGTATAGAGGTCATCAGCAGATAATGCAGGATTGACAGCTCCAGTGTGATAGTCGACTCGACTGGCTATGGTGCCTCCTGTGCTAAGGATACTCACCCAGGGCAATCCTTTCTTGATTTTCCGAGATATCGCTGGAAGTTCGGGTTCGACGGGTTTCCCTGTTTTAAGGCGTTTGAGCTGCTGGATTCTATCGACGTGGATACCAACGTTATAACCCGAATCAAGTTTTAAGACAATGTGCTGATCATCGGCACCAATCTCTGCGCGGGGAATCACAATACCCTCGAAGATATTGTCCAAGGTCTGAATAGATATACGGTCACCGATTTGGACCTTCGATTTCTCTAGGACTTTTTGGGCTTTCCCCAAATAACCTGCTGGTTCTTCTGGTGGCATATCAAACGACCGCCTGTATGGATGTTGGGGCTCTGGGCTTTTAGGACTTTGCCCCTATCATGCTTAGTATCTCAACTGGGGATTGCGTGAAGGACTTGGAGTTTGCTTGAAGTGTGTGAGACGCTAGAAGATACGTCGTCGGAATCGGTAAAGAATCAGAAGGATAACGACGATGATAATGACGCCTACTCCCAATCCTATAAGCGTGATTTCGTTTGGTGTTAAGCCATTTCCGATTGTAAGTGACTGTGTTGATGAGGTAAACGTACACTGTTGCGAGAAAACATCAATTCCCACAATCTGAACTGCGGGGTATTCATATACTCCAGAGGCAAGCGCCATTACGGAATACTCGAGGGTCACATTGTCACCGGGTTGGAGGTTGAAAGCAGTCATCGAAGCCAATCCGCTCACAAGTTGGAAAACGCCTGTTTCAATGGCAATTACATCGCGCACAGTTGCTTGGGAGAAGATGGTGTTACCAGTGTTCTCCACAACCACTCGTACAGAGATTAGATCTCCTCGGTTAATTGTGGTTGTACTAAACTCACGAGTTACAGAAAGAATAGAGGATCCTTCCTGGAACCTAATTGTATAATCAAACTCTGACGTTTCATCTGAAAATCCAAAAGCCTCAACACCAATTGGATAGAATGGAAAGACGGTTCCTTCAAACGCTATCTCTGGAGAACCTTCAAGATAGACGCGATTGAACGGACCATGGATGGTTAATTGCCCTTGTCCTGTTAGGTTCAGGGGTGCTGTCAAACCCAAAGCACGTCCTAGTCGAAATAGGAAGGCGTCATCTTGGGCTTCGATGACATTTGCAATGGTATAAGTGAAGTTTACTTTGGCAATAGGTTCATTCTCAAACCATTCAAGATGTATGCGGTAACTTGTGAGACCTGCTGCGATTCCGGTGGTGTTAAACCCATCCATTAGATAGCCTGTCGCGTTGTTGACGAGATAGAAGGTTGTGTTCAGGAATTCTTCATGGGAAGCAATTTCATCATCGAAAGCCCACGTAGTTTGGTTCTCATAGTCAGTGAAGTTGAAGATGCTCAAGGATGGGAAACTCGTATACCGTACATAGGTCATCATAGTATGGTTGAGGAAATCTCTGACTTCAGAGGCTGTAGTCGTGTTATCCCACGCAACAGCATGAATGGTTGCATTACCTGGATTTCCATCCCAAATGCCACCATCAATATATCCCGCCTTCGTCCAGTTGTATAACGAGTTGAAAGGCGAATCCTGATTTGTACGTGGGCGCCCGGTCCAACTTATGATGACTGAATCATTATCAAAGGTGTATTCAGCATCGAGATAGACATCAATCCAATCTGGCGTTGATTGGGGGGTAGGCGGTGCATTCACATTCAAACGAGGACTACTTGCTGGCTCATTCACTCGAAAAATGAGACCAGGAGCAAGTAAGGCGTTAAGAAGGAGAAACCCTAGCAAAATCATAAGTGGAATCAGAGTTGTCTTTTTCATCACAGCAATACACCAACAAGCCCGTGAACGAAATAACGGGAATGAACCCGAATGCTCAAAGGTTTTAAAAAGATTTTCCGATAGGAACATTTCTTACTAGCATCCCATCAATCACACTCTGAAAGTATACTGTTAGAAGTTTATTTCCCAAATTCAAATGATTAGGGATAATCCGAATATGACGAAGTGGTTCTATCCACCTGCGATGATTGGGAGGACAATAACGCGTTGCCCTTCAGCGACTTCGTCGTCTAGATAGGCTCGTTTTCCGTCGACTAAAACTACATGGTGTCGATAAAGCAAACCCAATTCCTTTAAAAGCGCCCGTACGGTTTTGGTTTCAGTCACATGAATCTCAGAAATGCCACTACGTAACGCCATCTCTGTGGAATAGATATCAGTTTCCATCGATAATCACCCGCTATACTACACTCACAATGCGATGTACAGATAAAAATATATCCAGCTCCACCCGCTGTTTCTTGCAAATATCCCGAAATCCTCATTCACACCATCTGGGCCCGTGGCCAAGCTGGACAAGGCATCGGCCCTCTAAGCCGAAAATCCGGGGTTCGAATCCCCGCGGGCCCGCCATTATTTGAAGGAGATTGTGATGCCTGACAGTGAAATACAGGCGGATACGAAGGCTCAGCCAAAAATTCAGTTACGTTATTTCATACCCTATTTGCTCATCTTTCTGTTGGTGCCGTTTGGAACCTTTCTACTCGGAAGCTGGACTGACCTTATCCTGTCGCTTCCTCCTTTTCCTCCTTTCCCCTTCAACATTATATCCGGTGTAATTGTGATGGTTGGAGGTGCAGCAGTGGGCATCAAGGCGACTCGGCAATTGCACAAGGTGGGTAAGGGGCTTCCCTGGGGCGAAGCAACAAAAGCTTCTCAATCATCAACTCTCGTGACCACCGGGATTTTTACATACACACGGAATCCTATGACCTTTGGGTATACACTGCTTCCACTGGGCATGGGATTATTATTCAGATCCCTTGGAATGAGTTTGTTAATTCCTGCTATCGTGCTCGGGATTCAAATCATCATAATCAAGAGACGTGAGGAACCCAGTTTAATCCGCCGGTTTGGCGAAAAATATCTGGATTATAAACGAAAGACTCCTTTTCTAGTTCCGAGTATTCGGATGTTTTTTGCGCAACATCGAAAGAATAGGGTTTCTGGTAAATCCGCTAGTCAGCTGATCTCTCCTGATACATCTTGATTGATAGATTGATGATTTTCTCTGCTTCAGGGGACTCTTTCCATTCTTTGACCTTAACCCATTTCCGTGGTTCAAGATTTTTATAATTTAAAAAAAAGTCAGCAATCTCGACACGAAGATGCTTGGCCATCAAGGAACAATCAGTCAGCTCTTCAAACCGTGGATCAGATATTGGCACACTGATGATTTTATCATCTTCACCTTTTTCATCTTCCATAGTGAGCATGCCAATAGGTCTGGCTTCCAGAACGCAACCAGTAAATGTGGGTTTGGATGTTAGTACCATGATATCTAACGGATCGTTATCAATATACCAGGTTTGTGGAATAATCCCGTAGTCAGCCGGATAGTAGAGTGCTCCATACAGTACTCTGTCCAGACGAAAGAACCCTAATTCATGATCGTATTCGTATTTGTTCGTCTCCCCCTTGGGGACTTCCACGATTACATTAACCCGTTTTGGTGGATTCGAACCTGGCGGTAACATACGCCATAAATTTGTCATACGGAATTCACACCTATGGTTCACTTGATTCAGGACTTTTTGGCTTTTTTCCTTCGTTCCTTTGATGCTTGAACATGCTTCTTCGGTTCTTCCACTTCAATTGCAGCATCAGAGCTGGGGCGAAATTCTCGTGGTGCTCGCCAGCGTCTTTCTTCCATTAAATCGAGTGTGGCTTTGACCAGCCCATCTTTTGTCCGTTCGAGCGCAAATCCCATTTTTTCCATTATTTTATGTGCTCGATAATTATCGGGGAGCATCATTCCATAGATTTCTTCCAATCCTCTGTCAATTGCGATTTCAATCATAAAGTCAATTAACTTGGAGCCGAGTCCAAGACCTTGCCATGGATCAGCAATGATAAAGGCGATTTCTCCCCGTTTTCTATCTGGTTCTTCTATTAATCGTACCACACCTAAGATTCTATCTTTTCCTTTTTCGTGTAATATGGGGACGATGGCGATTTCCCGGTCATAATCGATATTTGTGTATCGTATCCTAACTTCGTGGGGCGTATCTTTAATGATTTGAAAAAACCGGTAGCGAATCGATTCTTCAGAAAAGTTTTGAAACATTTCTAACCAAAGTGGTTCGTCTTCAGGCTTGATTGGGCGGAATAAGACGGTACGTCCATCTCGCATGCGCCAAATCTGTTCATACCGTTTTGGATAAGGACTTATTATTAGTTCCTGTGGGGTGTCTGATTTTTTTTCTATTCGTGATAAATCGAGTACGACGCGAGCATCTAATGCAATGGCTTGTTTGTCATCGACAAGAAGTGGATTGATGTCTATCTCTTTGATTTCGGGAAAATCGACAATCATTTGAGAGAAGCGAACTATGAGTTCTTCTAATAATTTGAGATTGGCCGGGATGGTCTGTCGGTGTCCTTTGACGAGAACCTCATATACTCGGGTGTCTTCCATGATTCGTCGTGCAAGAGTTTGATTGAGAGGAGGAAAACCAAGTGATACATCATGGAAAAATTCGACGCCTACGCCTCCCATTCCAAAGAGTATGACGGGTCCAAAGAGAGGGTCGCGGTTTGCGCCCAGAATAACTTCCGTTCCTGTGGGTTCAATCATTTCCTGGACCGTCACGCCTTGAATCTTAGCCTTTGGTTTGTAAGCTTTAGCTGCTTCGATAATGAGATTGTAAGCATTGCGCACTTCGTTATCATCACGTAGATTGAGTTTTACTCCACCGGCATCAGATTTGTGTGTGATATCGGGTGAGTAAATCTTCAAGACGACCGGATATCCTATTGTGGCTGCAGCTGCAGCGGCTTCATCCACTGATTTCGCGATTCGGGTTTTTACCACAGGAATATTATAAAATTCTAGAAGCTTTTTGGCTTCCACTTCAGTAAGGATTTCACGCTTCTCCTTAGCTGCATTTCGTAAAAGCACCATAACGGGACGTTTTGGAGGCGCGCTCTCAATGGGGAGTTCTTCAGGAGTTTCATATAATAACTCAAGATTTCGTTTGTATTGGTACATATACATGTAAGTTGCAACAGCGTGTTCGGGAGTCCAATATGTAGGGTATCCGTTTTCTGTGAAAATCTGGTTAGCTTTTTCGACTTTATTTCCGCCCATAAATGAGGTCAATATGGTTTTTTCACATCCTCCGCGGGCGTCACAAGCTGAAACGATATTCTGTGCAATAGTTTCAGCGGCAGCAATCGCTTGTGGGGTGTAAATAAGCAGGATTCCATCAACGTTTTTATCAGCTAGGCATATACTCATCGCTTCGCGGTAGCGTTGGGCATCGGCGTCGCCTAAAATATCGATAGGATTTCCTTGGCTCCAAAATGGTGGCAGAATCTTGTTCAATTTTTTTATTGTGGTTTCTGATAGTTGGGCAAGTTTTCCTCTCTTTTGCAGTAAAGCATCTGCTGCCATCACGCCTGGGCCCCCCGCATTTGTGACGATTGCTAAACGTGGGCCTTCTGGTAATGGTTGCATTCCCAATGTTTCTGCCGCATTAAATAGATCCGAAATTTCTTCGATACGTACAATACCTGCCCGTTTGAAAGCTGCATCGTAAACCAGATCTGACCCTGTCAGTGAGCCGGTGTGTGAGGCAGCTGCCTGGGCACTTTCGCTAAACCGACCTGCTTTTACCACAATAATGGGTTTAGTTTTCGCAAAGTGACGGGCAGCGCTCATAAACTTCCTCGCATCGGATATGCCCTCGATGTACAGGATTATACTTCGCGTTTGGGGATCAGTTCCAAAATAATCGATTAAATCCCCAAAATCCACATCAATCATCGAACCAACTGAAACAAAATTACTGAATCCCAGATTTTGACCAAGTGCCCAATCAATGATAGCTGAACCTAAGGCTCCACTCTGAGAGATGAATGCAATATTCCCAGCCTTTGGCATCGCTTCTGCAAAGGTTGCATTTAATTGGATACTCGGACGAATAATACCAAAACAGTTGGGTCCGATTATTCGAAGATTGTACTTCTTTTTTAACTCAATTAATTCCTTCTCGAGTGCAAGTCCCTCAGAGCCAATTTCCTTGAACCCAGCTGAGATGATTATTATTCCCCTAATTCCTTTTTTTCCACATTCTTCAACAATCTCGGGCACAGTTTTTGCTGGAGTCGCAATGATCGCTAAGTCAATAGGCTGTGAGATTTCTCCTACCGTCGGATAAGCCTTAATGCCCATTACTTCTGTGCGACGAATATTCACAGGAAAGACCTTTTCACCAAATCCATTCATCGCCAAATTGCGCATCAGAATATGTCCCACTGATCCCTCCTCTTCGCTAGCTCCAATGACGGCAATATTCTTAGGATTAAATATGTGATCCAAATTGGTTGTTACCAATACAAATCCTCCTTAATTCCTTCAGTCTATGAAACCCTCCCAAGGTTATACAGGCCTTGTTTATACAATTGAATTTAAAACACAATGCTTTCTCTTCTCCAATTATGTTGCTAGAAATTCCTCTAGGAAAACTGCATATTCGCAAGGATGTGTGCCGTCTTGGATAAGCGATTTAATTACCCTAATCCGTCCTTTTCCGGTCTTTGTAACTCGTGATAGAATGTACTCGATGGCTTTTTTACGGAAGGTACAGAGCCAAGTCTTTTGATCATTCTTCACTAGTTTGTAATAAGGGCATGTGCGATATTTGAGGGTAAATCCGCCTTCGAAGTACTCGACTTCTACCTGTATTCCCAACTCACGATACATTTCTAGGAGCCGATCTCCAATTTCATGAATCGTCCAGGGGTATTCCAGGGGGAACAGATCATCTAAGGTCGGTTTTACTTGGTTAAGGGCGTTTTTCGCTGAATCCGCGGCAATAGCGTCACTCACCATCTGAACGACTTCTCTTCGATGAAGGGGGCTCAGAAAGGGCTTGTCAATTTTCTTCATCACAACATTCAGTAGGTTTTGAAACTCTGTGAATGTGACCTGATACCCCAGTGCTTCAAGCATCGCTCCAATGATTAATCGTTGGCTGGCTAATATCACCACATTCATTTTCTTGAAGACAATAGAGAAATTTTCATCATCAACAAAGCGAACGTCAGCATTGGGTTGAGATTGATGAACGTTCTTTTCGATAAACATTTGAATGAGTTGCAGTGTGCGCGAATCATCATTGTTGCTCAGCATACGAATTGCATTTGCGACTCGGAAGCCCATGTTTCTATAGATTTCTTCAAATCGTCGCCGATCACTGTCATATATTTTAATAGCAAAGGTTTCGTATAATTCCCGGGGGACTGGAATGGAATCAAGGAACTGTTCATTTACCACACCATAAAGATTCAAATCACTCAGTTGGTCTAAAATTTTCTGAGACCCTTCTCCTGCTAATTCGACGATTAGTGAGCCATTATTGTATTCAGTTGAGTGCCGGATGAGTTTCCATCCACGAGTTGCTAAAATTATGGCAAGGCTTACTGTAGTGATATTTGCGATGGGAGGTGAGGTTGCTTGAAAGGTGATGTGGCATTGATTGTTGGATTCTGTTTTAATTTTGTATTGCGAAATCCAATTCATTCCTTGAACAGCTTCGAGTAATCCTTGCATGAATTCTTGGGGTACATCAGATAGTTCAGTGGGTTTCAAAAATAACTGGATATCTTCTATGGCTGTTCCCAAATCCGTAACAGAGTCTTCGAGGTTCTTCGTCGCCCATTTCAAGAATGCTGGTCCAACTAGCGCAAGTTGTTCCTTAAAGATTAATGGTCGAATGGTGGTTAACTTCTCCTGCAGGCTTTGAAGAACGAGTTGCATGGGGTCAGTGTGTCGTATAGTTGATAAATCTCTTCGAAGCATTTTGATAATGATTTCTTTACGCATAATTCGAAGATCAAAATGACTGCCAATTCCTTCAAGTATAATCGTGAGTTGTAAAGCAACCAATTGGGGTAATCTAAGAAAGACCAAGGGGCGTAACACGATGGTGTTATCGGTTTCGCGGTGAGAAGCAATTTCAAACGCCTTTGTTGTCCTACTAATTTGGTCAATCACTGCAAGAAATTCATGAAATTGGGTGGGGGGTTTCCAATGGATTGTATTCTGAATTAGTTCTATTGTATTCTGTACCTCATTTTGTTGCCATTGAATGAATTCTTCAAATGTTTTGTCTGCTAGTGCAACTTTTAGAAGCTCATCCAGCAAGTCTCGACGAATCGAGGCTAGCTCTATGGATTCACGGAGTTTGATCTCTTCTTCGATTTGGGCCTTTAATTGGCAATCATCGCAGGACCCTACCTTATCAACGCGTAGTAACGTCTCCAAAGCCGTTTCAATAACACGACTTTTAGTCCCATACGTTCCTGCTAATTCATCTAAAATTGCTCCAGTTTTTTTGGGGATGGTTGTGTGGATATGCACCGACAACGATGTTCCCTCAATTTCAATCGGTGTACACTCGTTTATTAATCTTGTACATTATGTACACCATGGAATCAGAAAAAAAAGAAAGATAAAGGCAGTGATTGACTGCCTTTTAGGTTTTCAAGATTCTTTGTTTAGGCTGTGTAAGACGTTCTTTAGTAGATGAACGTTTTCTCATCTGCATTGCATAGCTGATACGGCTCAAGGCAAGCATATAGGCGGCAATACGCATGGGAACATCATGTTCCTTTGAAAGCACCTGCACATCGTGAAATGCAGTTTGCATGATTTGTTTGAGCTTGCTATGAACTTCTTCTATAGTCCAGAAGTAATTGATTTGATTCTGGACCATTTCGAAGTAGCTGACTGTAACGCCTCCAGCATTAGCAAGAATATCAGGGATTAAGAAGACGTTCTGTTGGTGTAGGATTACATCGGCTTCAGGCGTTGTGGGGCCATTTGCTCCCTCAGCAATAATCTTCGCTTTGATTCTAGAGGCGTTTTCAGCCGTAATGACGTTTTCTAAAGCAGCTGGAATCAGGATATCACAATCAAGTTCCAAAATATCATGATTACTGATCGGAATAGCGTCTTTGTAGCCAATCACTGAACCGGACAGTTTCTTGTGTTCTTTCACCTGCTCAGGGTCTAGCCCGTCGGAATTGAATATTCCTCCCTGAGAATCAGAAACAGCAATAATTTTACAGCCTCGCTCATTTAGAATTTGAGCCGCGTTAAAGCCAACGTTTCCAAAACCTTGGACAACTACTCGGGTCTCGTTAAGGGGGATTCCCAGTTCTTGAACTGCTTCAATCACTGTGAAGACTAATCCTAGTGAGGTTGCTTCCTCTCGACCTTTCGAGCCACCAATCCCCACAGGTTTTCCTGTAACCACACCCGGACAATAAAGACCTGTGCATTCAGCATATTCGTCCATTATCCATGTCATTATCTGTGCATCCGTATACACGTCAGGGGCAGGGACGTCTGTCTGTGGGCCGATAAATCGAACCAGTTCTCTGGTATATCCCCGGGTTAAACGTTCAAGCTCGCCCAATGACATTTCTTTGGGATTACACCGTATCCCGCCTTTACCGCCACCCAGAGGTAAGCCCACGACAGCAGTTTTGAAGGTCATCCACGCCGATAAGGCAATCACTTCATCGAGTGTTGTATCAGGATGATATCGAATCCCCCCTTTCGTAGGTCCCAGTGCATCATTGTACTGGGAACGATATCCAGTGAAAACACGAACTGTTCCATCGTCCATGTGAACTGGAATATTTACGATGAGAATTCTCTGTGGATGACGCAAAACCTCATGAGTGGCTGGGTCTAAACCCAATTTTTCGGCAGCGAGATCCAGTTGCTCAAGAGCCGCTTCATATGGATTAGGAGTGGGTGTCACTGAATCAAGGGTTTGAATTGTGGCAGAAACTGCGCTCTGTAATCGATCAATCACTTGGCCGCAGCAGACCGAGATTTCTTCAATATTGCCACCGTGAATCCATTTGAAGTAATCTATGAAGACTTCACGACGATTTGTAAGAAGGCTGGCCTCAGCATGTGAGGGTTGTTCAGCAAAATAATCAAACATGGCACCCAGAATTTGAAGTTCTTGACGGGTTAGGCAACCATTTCCTAATGACTCATCAGGACATTCAACATTCACATATTCAGCCCGACGAATCTTCATGGCAAGTTGTTCGAAAACCATTGATGTTGTCGCAAAGGGAACCTTGTAATTTTCAGATAATGCCGTCATTAAGGCATAATGAGCGGATGTAAATCGATCCAGTCCGGCTGTATACTCGGGCTTATCAGCGAAGAAGTCGACCATTAACTTCTGCAAGCCCAATTCAATTGGTGTTAATTCAACCAGGTTAAGCATGTGACTTCACCTGGTTAAGTTAGAATATAGTGTTCAACTATTCAAAGCTTATGTTCACTTTGTACATGGATGTACATCAAACAACAATCAAACATTTAATTCACGGTTTATATTCATTGAATGTGTTGAGAACTCATGCGTAGTTCAACAGGCATTCCAAAATTCGATGAAATTCTTGGTGAAGGACTTATCCTTGGAGAAAACGTCGTTTGGGAATATGAAACCGGAACCTTCGTCAACGAATTCCTACAAAACTTCTTACGACAAGGAATTGAAGAAAAGAAGCAAGTAATCTATCTGGACTTCATATATCCGCCACAAGCTTTGTTACTATTTCTAAAACCCTTAATTAGTTCCCTTCCTTCTGGTTGGGAGAACCATCTCTTAGTATTAGATTGTTTTTCAGAATCAGGAGGTCGCGGGGAACTAGTTTTTACTGATTTTTACGACAAATCTCCATCTTGGATTCGCAAAGTCCCCATGTCACGAGAAGTTGAAAGGTTTCACCACTTTTTTGGACGCATCGAAAGGGAGTTTATCGGTGATGAAACCCGCCTTGTGATAAATAGTCTCACAGCAATGGAAATCTTGTGGGGGCAGGAGAATGCTCGGAGCCTTTTTGGACATATCTGCCCCGCACTATACGCATACAAGACATTGGCCTATTGGACGATCAATAGACACGCTCATAATAAAGAGTTCCTTGCAGCAATTGAACACACCACTCAGATTGTTGTTGAACTGAATCGAGAAAATAATCAACGGCTGATACGTGTTAAAAAAGCGGGTGGGCGATACAATCCCAAAACATATGAATCGTACCCTTACACCGTTGATGGTCTGAAAATCTCTATTGAGGTGTGAGGAATCTTTATACAGTTGCTAGTCTCCCGCCAACTTGAACCCTGTCCCAAATAAAGGAGTTATATACATGTTCAAGGTGTTAGCGACTCGGAAAATCGCCCCTGATATCTTCGAATTCGATTTAGAAGCATTGGATATCGCGGCTAAAGCCCGGCCAGGGCAATTCTTAATTCTACGATTACATGATCAGGGTGAACGCATCCCCCTTACCCTCAAAGATTGGGATAGCGAAAAAGGATCCGTAACCATTGTCTTCCAAGTGGTCGGCAAATCCACGATGGAGTTAGCCAAACTAAAACCAGGTGACGCTATCATGGACATTCTCGGTCCTTTGGGGCATGCTCCCACCGTAGAACATTATGGAACTGCCGTGGTGGTAGCTGGTGGCTGTGGGGCTGCACCTGCCCTTCCAAGGGCTCGTCAAATCAAAGAAGCAGGAAATTACCTTATTACTATACTTGGGGCTCGTCAGGATGATCTACTAGTTTGTGAACTTGAACTCAATCAAATCAGTGATGAATTGTACATAACCACTGATGATGGTTCTAAGGGTACGAAAGGATTTGTAACCACAAAGCTTAAGGAATTGCTTGAATCCGCTCGCAAAATCGATTATGTCTTTACCGTCGGACCGCCAATCATGATGAAATTCGTAGCTGAAACGACTAAACCCTTTGGAGTCAAAACCGAATGTAGCCTCAATCCAATTATGGTTGACGGGACAGGTATGTGTGGGGCATGCCGAGTGGATATTGGTGGAGACATGAGGTTCGCTTGTGTGGATGGTCCAGAGTTCAATGCCCACGAAGTTAATTTTAATTTGCTGATTACTCGACTAGATACTTACAAGGACCAAGAAACCCGTGCTCGAGAAGCATACAAACATAAGTGCGGTCACCATTGATATTGCATCTCAAAATACCTTAATTTCACAACAATTCAGTGCACCGTGACTTTTTAACCTTGAATTGTCCTTCATAGCTTGAGGTTCAGTGATGGATTGGATCTCATTTGGGAAAAGATTAGCAATCTCGATGGTTATTTGTTTAGCCTTGGTGATAGTCATTTCCTTCCTAGTTTACCAAGTTCTGACCCTTTACGGATTTTCGATAGTTGCTCTCTTCTTTGGCGTTATTATGCTCCTTTTCGGTGCCTGTCTGCAAACACCTATCTTTGAGGCTTTAGCATTGGGCCGATATGCTGTGAACCCACAAGTCACTCGAGATACAGTTCGACACTATTCAGAGCGTCGCAGTGACCAATCTCGGGGCGGTTTGGTGATTCTAGTCACTGGCGTTTTGCTTCTCGTAATTGGATTAATCGGTTTGATTCTTATTCCTGTTCTCCCTGGCTAAACAAAGCTTGAAGATATGCTTATCAATACTGAATAGGGAGTGCGTTTTTATCCACCTTTGTAAATTCAATGTCCACTAGGTGTTTTTCTTATGGCAACGAAAGAAGAGGTCAAGCAAGTTCTTCAAGGTGTACGCGAGAAATTTGACGCTCCGGATACCAAATCCAAGTTTGAAGGCTTCGACCGAACACTACAATTTCAGTTTACTGATCTTGAAATGAGTTTCCACACCCGTATTCATGATGGCGTCATGGACCCCTTTGCTGAGGGAGAAGTAGAAAAGCCAAACCTTCTGGTGACTACGGATAGTGGAACGCTTGTCGGCATCATGCGAGGCGGCCTAAGTCCCCTTGATGCGTATTCTGTCGGCAAACTAAAAACGAAGGGGAGTATGACGGATCTCCTGAAACTCCAAATCCTTATGTAACCCTAATACAGAAGGAATTGGGAAGGCGCATGCGTATATTCATTAGTGCCTCATTCCATGAAGAGGGGCTCAAAATACTTCGCGAACATGGAACGATCCTCCATGAAGATTGGCGAACTAGCGGTCACGTTTACTGGGGTGAAGACCTCTTGCAAAGACTCAAAGCTGTCAGAGCAGATGCCGCCATTGTTGAGGCAGATGCAGTAACTGACGAAGTCTTTGAAGGATTGTCGCTGAAATTTATTGGAAGTGCTAGGGATAATCCTAAAGAAGTAGACATTGAGTCAGCCACAGCTCATGGTGTCCCCGTTTTCTATGCTCCAGGACGAAATGCTGATTCAGTTGCTGACTTGACGATCCTCCTTATACTCGCTCAAGCGCGGAAATTAATCACCGCAGACCGCATTCTAACATCAGGAAAGATCATGATTGACAGTGCTGAAGGCTTTACCCAACTTTATGATTCACTCAAAGGCCAAGAGCTCGGACGAAGCACTGTTGGCATTATCGGATTAGGGCAAATCGGTCGGCGAGTGGCTAAGAGGCTACAGGGATTTGGTACACGTGTCATTTTTTATGATCCTCATGTTGATGCAAACCAAGGGAAGAAAGTGAATGCGGAGAAGGTGGAATTAGAGCCTCTCATGCGCGAGTCTGATTTTGTGACTCTTCACACCCGGGCGACACCCGAAACCTTTCGAATGATTGGTAAAGAGCAACTCTCCTGGATGAAACCCTCAGCCCATTTAATCAATACAGCTCGATCTGCAATCATTGATGAAGATGCGCTCTTCGAAGCCATTCAATCACGAACAATCGCTGGTGCGGGGTTGGATGTGCACTCTCGGGAGCCTGTAGGATCAGATAATCGGTTCTTACAGTTTGATAACGTCACGGTAACACCTCACATTGGAGGTAACACTCAAGACGTTGTTTATCGGCAATCCATGATTCTAGCGAAAGATATTGACCGGTTCCTGAAAGGAGAAACGCCCAAATACTTAGCCAACCCAGAAGTACTGAAACCATCATCATGAGAGGTTGGCATGCCCAAGCAACAGTTTCTTACCATTGATTTTGGGACATCCGGTATCAAATGTATGGTTTTTTCACCGGAAGGGACTGTACTCGCCAGACAGTTTACTCCAATTCAATATGTTGACACAGAAGGGCTTTTTGGAATCGGGAAGGAATTTAATGCTAAAGCTGTATGGCAGACTATCTGCACAATGATTCCTTTTGTCCTCAAATTGGCAAAATCTGAACCCACTGACATCATAGCTATTGGAGCAACGAGTCAACGGCATGGCGCTGTATTCCTTGACAAAAAAGGTGCGGCTATCTATGCGGGTCCTAATCTGGATGCGCGTGGCGTCTTCATGCAAGATTCGGTGATGAAAGGTTTGGAGGAATCGTGTCCTCCGACAGGTTGTTGGCCTCCTTTGCTTTACTCCTTGTGTCGGCTGCTATGGTATAAGAAAGAGCGACCTGAGGAGTTTTACAGGATCGAGCACGTACTATCCATTAGTGACTGGATTGTCTACCAACTCACAGGACAAGCAACAACTGATCCGACTCAGGCGTCAAATACCCAGCTCATGGATATCCAGTCCAGTAAATGGTCACCAGAAATCCTAGAAATGGCTGAACTCTCCGGTGACTTCTTGCCAAAGATTTCTGAACCAGGCACAGTCGTTGGAAATGTCACAGCCCAAGCCAGCAAAAGTACTGGTTTATCAAAGTCTACAATTGTTGGTGTTGGCGGAGCTGATACTCAATGCGCCTTATTAGGATCATCAGCTGCGTACCCAGGGGAAGTTGGGGTAGTTTCAGGCAACACTGGTCCGGTACAACTTGTCACCGCTGAGCCAATTATTGATCCCGATAATCGGTTGTGGACTGGGCGATTTCTGCTTCCGCACAAATGGGTGCTTGAGGCAAATTCCGGACCCAATGGTTCGGTTCTAAATTGGTTTGTCCAAAACATTGTGGGTCCTATGCATCCTAAATTTGAAGGATCAACGGATCAGGCTTATACTTATACCGAGCAGTTGGCCAGTCAAGCGCCCGTAGGTGCCTTTGATACCATTGCGTTACTTGGTCCTCAAATCATGGATGCGAGTGACATGACAACCGTGCGTCCTTCGATCTTTATCTTTCCTCCTCCGACTTCTCCGGTGGTGACACCGATTACAATCAAAGAACTCACACGTGCGCTCTTTGAGAACATCAGCTATGCTGCTCGAATGAATCTGGAACGTATTCAGGAGTTGGCTGATGTTTTGTTCGAGCATTGTGTTGTTACCGGAGGACTATCCCGCAGCCTGTTCTTTAGACAAATGCTCGCAGACGTAACAGGTCTGAAGATCAGAACGGGACACGTTGTTGAAGCCTCAAGTTTGGGTGCTGCAATTTGCGCCGCAACTGCAGCTGACTTACATGCGTCACTGACTGATGCCATGGGTCAGATGGTGAAAATGCAACCGGAACTGATGCCACGCGAAGATGTCCACAATCAGTACAAAACCTATTTTACAAGATGGCATACCTTATACAACCAATCTGCAAATTTATGATTACACGCTCCATATGGTAGGTGGATTGATATGACACCCGATAACACACAGGATGCGAAAAATCAAGTGCTCCACACCTGTCAGAGCATGCAGTCAGCAGAGCTAGTCCTCGGCAGCTCAGGCAATGCTAGCTACCGAATTGAAGGTACCGAGTATGTCGCCATCACACCAAGTAGTGTTGACTACTCCTGCATGAGTGCCGACGATGTAATGATCATTGACATGGAAGGGAACATCGTTGAAGGCGATCGGAATCCCTCCATCGAACATCCTCTTCATCTAGCCATCTACAAGGCGAGACCCGATGTCAATGCAATTGTGCATACTCACTGTATCTATGCTTCGGCCTTAGCCGTTCTTCATGAACCATTACCGCCCCTCGTCGATGAATTTGTCATACGACTAGGAGGCCAAGTTGAAGTTGCCGATTATGGCATGCCTGGAAGCGAAGAGTTGGCTGAGAACGTCGTCAAAGCCCTCGGATCACAGAATGCCGTGTTCCTTGCCAATCATGGAGCCTTATGCTGTGGACCCACCTTAGACATCGCACTGCATAATGCCTTATTACTTGAACGGGTTGCCCACATTTACCTATTGGCTTGTGCAGCTGCGGGGGGTAAAAAGCACCTGACAACAATTCCACCTGATGCTATCGAAACGCAAACTCAGATGTTTGAGCTCATGAAGCGGATGAAAAAACGGTGATGAGATGTCACCGATCTCTGGGTATATGGGTGAGTTTCTCTTTGTTGATTTGACCAAAGGAACCACTCAACGAAAATCTCTCAACTGGGATTATGCCCGTGATTTCATCGGTGGTGCAGGTTATGCCGCTCGTTTACTGTATGATCGATTAGCTGTTGAAACCCTTAATCCTCTACACCCTGATAATGAAGTTGCCATCTTTACCGGTCCCCTTACAGCGACTGGAGCACCATGCACCGGTCGGCATGCAATTTGTACAAAATCCGCATTAACAGGTATCTGGGGGGAATCAACGGGTGGGGGATATTTCGGTGCAGAACTCCGTCACGCTGGACTAGATGGCATCCTCATCACTGGGTCATCAGCCAAACCGGTATATTTGAAAATTTCAGATGATGAGGTTCAGATAAAACCAGCTGACCACCTCTGGGGTAAGGACACCACTGAAACTGAAAGAATCCTCAAAGCAGATGCAAACGAGACCAAATTACGTGTTCTTTCTATCGGTCCTGCCGGAGAAAACCAGGTTCGGTTTGCAGCAGTGATGAATGATTTGGGACGTGCCAGTGCTCGTGCTGGTGCTGGGGCTGTTTGGGGTTCAAAACATCTCAAAGCAATTGCGGTTAAGGGAACACAGACTCCAGTATTGGCTGATCCAGAAGTCTTCCGTGAACAGTCCAAAATGCTAACCGAGATTCTGAAAGCCTTCATACCCATCCTTGGTGATAATGGGACTGCCTACTCCGTTGATCTTCTCATGAACGTGTTTAACGATATGCCCGTTCGCTATTTTTCTAAACCTTCGATGAATGTTGAAAAAATCAACGCGAAAGCTCTTTCAGAATACCGTTCAGGTCAGTTTCGGTGCCATATTTGTCCAATTGGTTGTGGACCAATAATCACAGTGGAAACAGACATTGTCTCATTGAAAGATGTGCTTGGTCCTGAATATGAATCCATAGCTTCGCTTGGAACCCTTTGCCAAACTGATGATTTAGCCTTATTATGTAAGGCCAATCATCTTTGTGATTTGTATGGGCTTGATACGATTTCTTGTGGGAACGTCATAGCCTTTAGTCTAGCTGCACATGAAAAAGGTAAAATTCCGAAGGATTTAGTTGGTTCTCTGAATCTCCAGTTTGGTGATCCACATGTCATTATTCAGCTTATCGAGTTGATTGCCAAGCGCGAGGGACTTGGTGCAGTTCTTGCTGAAGGGGTAAGACACGCAGCCAATGAATTTGGAGTTCCTGAACTTGCTGTTCATGTGAAAGGGCTTGAAGTGCCCATGCATGATCCGCGGGCATTCTTTGGTTTAGCGTTAACCTATGCAGTCTCTCCATGTGGTGCTAATCATATGCAGGGTGAAGGGCTTTCTGTAGACATGGGCGTTACAATTGATGAATTTGACATTGAACCCCTTGATCGTCATAGTGATGAAGGCAGGGGGACTTTGATGGCTAAACTCCGGAATTGGAAAACAGTGCTAAACTCCCTTATTGTCTGTCAACTTGCTATAGTACAACCCTCAACATTACTTCCCCTTTATCGGGCTGCTACCGGCAGGGACACCACTATAGAGCAGTTATATGAAATAGGGGAGCGAACCATGACGCTGAAACGTGCCTTTAATATCCGATGTGGAATTACAGCAACCGATGATGCGCTTCCTCCAGCACTGCTTAGACCACATGCAAGTGGATCAAACGAAGGCAAGGCTCCGAATGTTGAACACCAACTGGACGCATTTTACCAATTTAGTCAATGGGACCCTACCACCGGTAAACCCAGTCCCGCTCTTCTCGCTAGACTTGGTTTAGAAGATGTGAAACAGGATCTTTGGAAGGACTAGGACTGTTTCCTGCGCCTAGCATTTACTGAAATGCGGAAGGCTTTAATTCTGTAATAAGTGCCCTCCCGATAACTAGCTCTCACACTGAAGGGTTAGATATGACACCTCCCAACAACAAACAAAAAACACCTGAGCTTCCGCGTCCTTGGCTAATCGAACCACCTGAGATGCCAGAACAGGATCCAAAGATTCGAATAACAAATTTTGATGAGGTTAATTTGGGATATACCGAAGAGCAGGTTCTACAAGAAGCTGAACGCTGCATGGCCTGTAAAAACCCGAAATGTGTTAGTGCCTGTCCTGTCGAAATCGAAATCAATCGATTCCTAGAAGCCGTTCGCAATCGTGATTATCGAAAAGCAATTCTCATCATTAAGGAAAAGAACAGTCTTCCCGCTATCTGTGGGCGCGTCTGTCCGCAAGAAATCCAATGCCAAGAAGGCTGTATTTTGAGCAAGAAAGGGCATGCTATTGAAATCGGTCGAATTGAGCGCTTTTTAGCCGACTGGGAGCGCGACAATGGTGTTGAGTTACCTCCACTCCCAAAACCAAGCGGTCACCGGATAGCGATTGTTGGCAGCGGGCCAGCAGGTCTCACGGCTGCTGGGGACTTAGCACTCCTCGGTCATCAAGTCACAGTCTTTGAAAGTCTCCATGAACCAGGAGGTGTCCTAGTCTATGGGATTCCTGAGTTTCGACTCCCCAAAATGATTGTTAAAGCCGAAGTAAACTACCTGAAACAACTGGGTGTCGAATTTCACTTGGATGCATTCATCGGGCAATTATACACCTTTGAAGATCTGTTCGAACAGGGTTACAACGCAATTCTTCTTGCCTCGGGGGCAGGCCTCCCTCGATTCCTCCAAATTCCGGGAGTCAATTTGGTCGGCAGTTATAGTAGCAATGAGTTCCTCACCCGCGTAAATCTGATGCGTGCCTACCAATTTCCTGAATTTGATACTCCGATAATCCATGGGAAAGTTGTCGCAGTTATAGGTGGTGGGAACGCAGCCATGGACAGTGCTAGGACCGCACTCCGCTTAGGCGCTTCGAAGGTAACTATTGTTTATCGACGGTCCGAAAATGAAATGCCGGTCCGCCAAGAGGAATATCATCACGCCAAAGAAGAAGGGGTCAAATTCCAATTCCTCACGCAACCCATTGAAATACATGGCGACGATCAAGGACACATCAAAGCCATGACTTGTCTGCGCAATTGCCTTGGTGAACCCGATGAAAGTGGACGTTGTGCTCCCGAACCCATTGAAGGCTCTGAATTTGAAATGGCCATTGATACCGTTATTTTTGCCATTGGCGCAAGTGCTAATCCCTCAGTTCCACGCTGTACACCTGGATTAGAATGTGATCGCTGGGGTGATGTCATCGTTGACCCCGAATCCCTCGAAACCTCCATCCCTCATGTCTGGGCTGCCGGTGATATCACCGGTGGTGAAGGCACAGTCATTGCAGCAGCTGGTGAAGGAAAAATCGCTGCCCGTAACATCCATCAATATCTTCTTTCCCTTTAGATTGACCAGACCTTTGCTGTATCAGGCGAAACATATTTATTGAATTGCTCAGGCTTATGCCGTTAAGTGTGCCTAAATTTAGGGTGCGTAATACAAAGCTCCAAAAGGGTGACTAACAAATGGCTACTTACATTCATCACGGCCACCGTTCCTCGACAGTGACCTCCACAAACCCACAAGGTGATGACGATGGGGACGGCCAACGGCAGCCCAAACGGGCGAACATTAGTCTGGCGGGTTTACCGGGAAGCGATGCCAGTCTTACTTCTCACAGTCATAGCGGAGCTTTTTACTGGAGTCCTTCTGCTTAATCTCGATATAGCTTTCGCCAGCATCATCGGTTTGTTTATTCTAATTCCCGGTCTCATGCAACTTCGTGGCAATATTTCCACCAGTCTAGCCCAACGACTGGGCTCTGCTTCACACCTAGGAACCATTTCCTGGGAACAAGGTCTCAATGAATCTCTGCGCACTAATATCAAAGCCGCCTTTTCTCTTGCAATCATCATGTCCACTGCATTAGGATTCGGCGCTTGGCTTATCTCCACCGTCATCCATCTGATCGCACCACGCAGTGGCTTCCTGCTTTTGCTTCCCCATTTCCTAATTATCGCCTTACTCACTGCCTCACTGGCGAGTGCCATCCAAGTAACCATCACCGTGACCGTAGTCTTACTCGCCCATGTCCGAGGGCTTGACCCGGATAATATTACTATCCCAATCGTTGCTACAATCGGTGATATAATCACCATTGGCTGCCTTATCATTGGGATAATTATCGCGGTGACACTGATCCCCCCCGTTCCGGTCATCGTATAGAGGTGAGAAACATGGTTGAATATACAATGCGAAAGATTCTCATCGAGAGCCTCCCTATCTTAGTTCTGGTCTTAATTTTCGCATTGGTTGCAGGGCAATTCTTGGATCAAACATTAGACGGCCTCAAACTAATCTTCCCTCTTATCCTGATCATGGTTCCCGCCTTCATCAATGTCACCGGAGATTTGGCCGCTGTCGTGGGTGCCCGGGTCACCAGCCACCTCTATACTGGTGAATTGGATGAAGGATTCAAGCCCTACAGTCTGCTCCTCACCAATCTTATAGCAATCCTCGTGGTCTCTGCCACTGCTTATGCCTTCCTCGGTGTATGCGTGATCGGCATCACTATCATCTTGGAGTCACTACTTGGCTTACCTATCTTTCCCGCCTTCGGTTTTCCCCATCTGTTCGGGGCCATCCTAATAGCTGGGGTTTTTGCCACCATGGTAACCAGTGTGATTGGCCTGTTCGCTGCTCGTATTGTCTATCGCTCAGGTCGTGACCCAGACAGCATCATTCCTCCCATCACCACGACAGTCGGAGACCTTCTAGGCATCATTTTCGTAGCTCTAGCGATTCTCCAGCTCGGATTCTTCCTAGGCCTTGGATAGGCTAGTCTAGTAAAAAAGAAAGGGGGAGAGCGTTTGGATAATCACTGGTTCTTTGACCATTTGATATCCTAAACGCTTCTCCAGCCTGGAGCACGTTTCCAGATGTAGACGTGAAGTAACATGAACCAGAGCAGCCAAAGTACCCAATTGACAGGATTGTATATTCCAGTGAGCAATAGGTCTCCTAATAGGATTGGTGAGACGAAGAAGTAGGCAAACAGACTGATTACACCAAAGAGAACGACAAGGATTGTTCGAATTATAATGTTCACACCTGTATTGAAGTGGGTTGGCCAGTTACCAAAGTATTGAGTCCAGATGAAGACGTTGAGGATAAGGAACACCGCAATCCAAGCAGAATAGCCATGCATGGCAGCAAAGCCCATGGTTACTAATATTCCTGACAGTAGAAAGGGCATGATTACCAGAGCGAAGAGACAACCAAGGAGTGTGCAACCAATCAGTGCAGCTAAGCCAATCCAGGGTTGTTTCCTGAATAATTTCCATGGCTGATACTCCCAAGTCATGAGGCTAAGTAAACCAAACATGATAATCCATTGCGTTATCGCTAGGGAAAGATATGCGCCACCATTATTGACCTCTCCTGCAATAGGATCAAATGCCCAGAAAGGCCAGGCGGTCCAAATGGTCCAATTAACTGTTGTCGTAGTAGGGGGTAGAGAGGTTGCAATCTGAAAAGGCCAGTAAAGAAAGAGCCATGCTATGGTAGTGATTACTACTCCCATTAACATGACTGCAAAACCACGCTTTGGTTGTTTTAGCTCTGTGAATGGCCAATATATGCCTCCAGCAGCCCAAATTGATGCAAAGCTGAAACCACAGGAGAGGATTGTTCCGATTGCAGCAGATGACAGAAAAAGCGCGAGCCACCAGTCACCTCCAATCGAAGTAACGTTCATCAATGCATAGGGGCTGAACATCGGAATCATATACGGACCCACAATGAACCAGAAACAGAGGATTATGAGTGCAACACCCACGAAATTCAGTAGAGAACCTACTATACCTTGAGTCAATAACCCCTTCATCTTCGAAGATAAGTAATAATCGAACCAGATTTGGAGGACAACAACAAGTATTCCCCATCCAGCAATCGCTGACCCTAGAAACAGCCATCCAGACCAGTAAAAGATGGAGAATCGCCAGTCCATGAAGACAAACCAGAGTACCAGGGCTACTATGAACACTATGATGAAATTGATTAGGCCTGATACAATCCAATTCCATCGACGCTCTGTAATAACTGGACGCCACATCTGTTTTTCTAAGGATTCATCTTTTTCCATATGATCAACTCTCGTTTGCGAGGTTGTAATGACTCCTTCCTACGCTTAAGATATATAAGCATGAATGGAACACCCCCATTTAGCCTACAACACAGTCTCTGAGGCGTTTTCATGCCTGAAGTTAAAATCAACGAGGAAATTACGCTTTATTATGAAGAAGCTGGCAAAGGTTTTCCACTCCTATTAATCCACGGGTTATTAAGCGACTTGACAAGTTGGCGATACCAATTCGACCCTTTCTCAAAGCATTATCATGTGATTGCTGTTGATTTGAAAGGCTTTGGCAAGTCCTCGAAGCCTCAAAGAGAATATCGGGTTCATTCTCATGCTGATGATTTGAATTATTTCTTAGAACAGCTGAAAATTACCCAAGCTTATGTATGTGGCCTTTCGATGGGTGGGATGGTTGCCGAAGTTTTAGCCATCAAATACCCTCATCTAGTCAAAGGACTTGTATTAGCAGATTCTGCCGCGATGATCGCTGATTACGCGGTCTCTGACCGGTTGACCCTTATCTCTGAACATGATATGAATTGGTTTGCTAACTGGGGCGCCAAAAAGATTCTTCGCTTGGCTTCGGATGAAGCTAAGAACCATGTAAGGGAAATGATTCGTAGAGTCAATCGAACTGATTATCGGTTAGCGATTCTCTCGACTGCAGGATTTAACATTGCGGATGAGTTGAAGGAAATTCAAGCTCCCACCCTCATTATTCAAGGAGAGAAAGATGAGACTGTTCCCATGTGGCATGCAGAGCAATTGAAAGACTGGATACCAAATGCGAAATTCGTGGTGATGAAGAGTACCTCCCATATGACGCCTGTTGATAATCCTGAAGAATTTAATCAGCTCGTTTTAGATTTTCTAGCCGGAATTGATGGAAGAACCTAATCTTGAAATGTTCAGACTGATTAGGTGATGGATTATGATGGACATCTCACCTCCTGAAGACTGGCACTGGATTGGTGACTGGCTCGGACGACGCGCAGCCCTCACTCCCACTCGTGAAGCCCTCTTCGACGTTGACAACAATCGACGCTACACCTACGATGCACTCAACCAACGGGGCAACCAACTTGCCAATCAACTTCGAAAAGTTGGTGTCCACCAGGGTGATCGGGTCGCCTTTATGCTCAACAACCGCGTCGAATGCATCGATGCCTTCGCTGCCTGTGGAAAACTAGGCGCTATCCTTGTCCCCCTGAATGTCCGCTTAGCTGCTGCCGAACACAAGGAATACATCGCCAACGTAACACCCAAGGTTCTCATCCATGAAAGCACCTTCGACAAGGTTATCGAAGAAATTCGCCCCAATACCCCCAGCATCACCCACTTTTTCGCTGTTGATAAGACCACGCTTTCGGATACTCAATCCTATGGTCAAACTCTTAAGAAGCAATCTCCCAATCCACCTCCACGTCCGGTAATTCGGTTTGAAGATCCCTTCTTCATCCTCCCCACCGGCGGTACAACTGGCCTCCCCAAGGGGGCCATTCTGTCACACCGCCACGTCTTCTGGAACTCCATCAACACCATCGTTAACTGGGGACTCAGCCCAACCGATGTAAGCCCAGTTATTTTCCCATTATTCCACACCGGTGGCTGGAATGTTCTCCTTATTCCTCTCTTCCATGTGGGTGCACGGATTCTCCTATGGCAAAAATTCGATGCCATCGACACGCTGCGGCGAATCGAGGAGGAACGGTGCACCATAATCATTGGCGTGCCCACTATGTATCATATGATGATTAATACCCCTGAGTTCAACGCGACGGATTTCAGCTCAGTACGCTTCTGGCTCAGTGGCGGCGCACCCTGTCCCGTCTCAATCATGGAATCTTTCTGGAAACGGGACCAAGAGTTCGCCATGGGCTATGGACTCACCGAGGTGGGTCCCAATAACTTCTACATGCCCCCAGGCGTATCAAGACAAAAACCTACGGCTGTTGGGTTACCTTTCTTCCATAATGAAATTCGCATTGTTAACGGAGACCTCGAAGAGCTCCCCCAAGGAGAGGTCGGAGAGCTCCTACTCCGTGGCCCACACGCGTTCAGTGGCTATTGGAATAATCCCACGGCTACCCAGGAGACCATCGAACCCGATGGGTGGGTGCACACCGGTGACCTTGCCCGGCAAGACGACGAGGGCTTGGTCTTCATTACGGGACGAAAGAAGCAATTAATTATCAGTGGTGGCGAGAACATCTTTCCGGTTGAAATTGAACGAGTGTTGGACACCCATGAGATGGTGGATGCTGTGGCAGTTGTCGGGATGCCAGATGAAAAATGGGGTGAAGTTCCCGTCGCCTTCGTTGTCATAAAGCAAGGTAGAAACATTTCTGAGGCGGCGTTGAAAGAATATATGCGGTCGAAATTAGCTCGATACAAAGTTCCCAAGAGAGTCATTTTCCTTCATGAACTGCCATTAACGAGCACTGGAAAAATCAATCGACGCAAGCTGGAAAAACAAGCTGTGGACTTTGCAGACTAACCCTCTACAGTCAGGAACTGCAGGTTTTCAAGACTTTTCCTAATGGCAAGTAGCACTCTCATCATGGAGAGATCTTTCCAGTTATTTGAGACGAGGATTTTGAGGGCTACCGTTAGAGTGCGGCGGTCATGAGGCTATACGAATATGGGGCGTGATCCTATGGAGGAAATGTCTACTCTACCCCTTATTCTTCTTTCAGCCTTATAGCGCACCTCGTCGGGCGTGAGCACCACTTACGATACTGGGTTAGGTTACGCTTTCTCGTCTTCTGGTGGTGGCCAGATTCCCAAAATCTTTCGGAGGAGGACGATTTGCCCGATGTGATAACTGTTGTGTTGGAATTCGATGATAATCCCGCGTCCAAGTGGCGTGTTTCCAAGTCCTTTGAGGATTTTATCCAAATCTGCCTTTTCAGCAATTTCTTTGAGCTGAACAACATGATTTTCAAAGCTTTCTACGAGGTCCTCCCAACCCTTTTCGGTGAGTTTGGTGTCATCAGTTGGCCAGTCTGTGTCTTGGATGGCTTTCCAATCAATGTCTTTGTCTTCAATCACTTGTAGGGTGATATCGTGCCAAAAGACAATGTGGTAGAGCTGGTGCCAAATGGATCGGTCATTTGCGACTGGTCGTTTTTGGGCGTCTTCAGCTGTGATGCCACGGAGGGCTTTGAGGACATCGTAATGGGCGTTTTTTCCGTGGAGGGCATCGCCAAAGGCGGTTCTAATCCAATTAGTCATTGTGGTGAACCTCCGTTACTTTGAATTAGCAATACGTAAGTTATACAAAAAGTAGACTTATTCCGGCAATCGGTAAGAAATGAACACACACGGGGTTAATCTGGATGCTTACCATCGAAAATGAGTGGTTTCGAGATTCGGCTGGGCGGAAGGTTTTGCTTCGGGGTGTAAACCTTGGAGGCAGTTCCAAAGTGCCTTTCACACCAGATGGTGCCACCCATCGCAAGACTGATTTCACTGATTATGAGGTTTCTTTCATTGGTCGCCCATTTCCACTCAAAGATGCAACAACGCATTTCCGTCGCATCCGGCACTGGGGCTTCAATGCTCTTCGGTTCATCGTAACCTGGGAAGCGATTGAACACTCTGGTCCCAAACGCTATGATAAGGAGTATTTGGATTACGTTGAAGAGGTCTTGAAAATCGCCGCAGAACATCAACTCTATTCTTTCATTGATCCGCACCAGGATGTGTGGAGTCGAGCTGCAGGTGGCGACGGGGCTCCAATATGGACCTTTGAAAAGGTCGGCCTTGATGTTACGAAATTCGACGAGTCCGCCGCGGCGTTCGTGATGCAAAATCGCTATGATCCCAATGATCCAGATGCCTACCCACAAATGTCTTGGCTTCAAAACTACGGGCGCCTTGCAACCTGTACCATGTTCACGCTCTTTTTTGGTGGCAATGCATTCGCTCACCTATGCAAGGTTTCTGGTGTCCCAATTCAGGACTATCTCCAAGACCACTACATTGCTGCCCTCAAGCAGGTGGCAAACCGTGTTCGTGACAATCCATTTGTGATCGGCTTCGAGGTCATGAATGAACCAAGTCCGGGCTGGATTGGAACAGGGGTGGAAGGTGCAGGTTTTGCCATCTCCCGTGAGCTCTTCTATGGCATCAAACCCTTCGATGCTATGGCGTTGGGTTCAGGCTTCCCTCGTGAAATCCCTTATAGTCTCATCAAGCGCTTCGCTGTGCGAGAGGTTCGCCGAGAGGTTCTTAATCCCAATGGAATTTCCTGCTGGCTAGATGGTCACGAGCCTATCTGGCGGCAACATGGGGTCTGGGAGGTTGACCAAAATGGAGAACCTGTGATTCTGCAAAGAGACTTTTTCCAAGTTCACAAGGGTGCGCCTGTGGATTTTCTGGAGCAGTTTTTGTCCCCCTTTGTCCACAGGTTTGCTGATGAGATTCGAAGCATCTGCCCTGAGACATTGATAGGGATTCAGCCTCCTCCTGAAGCTGGTATGCGAGGAGAAGCGTTCTTCAGGAATCCACCAGAGAACAGTCTGAGCGGCTCCCATTGGTATGATGAGATCATGGTGGGGATGAAACGCTTTCGCGGTTGGTTAAGTTATGATACAACTCGCAACAAACTCGTGCTTGGAACTGGTAATGTGCAAAGGATGTATAACCGGCAACTTGCCAAAATCCAAGCTCGATCCCGTGAGGTGCGTGGAGGGATTCCGACAATCATTGGGGAATTTGGCCTCAGCTTTGACCTTAACAACCGAGAGGCTTTTCGGCTATGGAAGACGCAACCACAGAAGGCCTGGCAAAACCACATCAAGGCGCTCTCGATGTATTATACCGCCATGGATACCAACTTGCTCCATTCGATGTTGTGGAATTACACTGCTGATAATGAGAACACCTGGGGGGATCAGTGGAACCAGGAAGATTTCTCTATTTTTAGTACTTCCCAGCAAACCGATCCAGCAGGCATTGACAGTGGTGGGCGAGCGATACAGGGGTTCTGTCGTCCTCACTTTGTTGCTGTCGCTGGTACACCATTGTCCATGTCTTTCTCGTTGAAACGGAAGGTCTTCCAGTTTGAATTCTATGCAAATCCCAACATCGATGCACCCACCATCCTCTATATTCCTGATCTGCATTATCCTGAAGGTTATCGAGTGGATCCACCTAATTTATCGTTAGAAGAAACTGATAATCCACAACTTGTTGCACTCCATGTTCAGGTTGCTGGTGTCTGTTCAATCAGAGTTCTGCCCGCCTAGGGCTTGAAGTGTTTTCCGACGCTGTATGCCTTCGCCATGGACTCTGGTGTTCTTTGCTTTGTAGGAATCGCTCCATCAGAATCCGAAGACGCATAAAGCATAAGAGGAACATCTATGCTCCATGCACGACTAGGTGAATTCTATGATGTCAGAAGACAAATGCCAGAAATGTGATTATACTAACGATTTCAAGGGCTGTGCCCTGAAACACGTGACCACCGCTCGGAAATTTATTGCAGAGGGGAATCTTGAAGGTGCTGAGCATCAACTCAGCTGTTTGGAACGCCATCTGAAACAGATGTAGGGGCGTTATCCGCTAGCCCCATTTGATCGATGTCGCCGACCATGTATATCCAATCCCTGCAGCAGCCAGAACTACCAAATCACCGGCTTTGATTTTTCCGGTTTTCAATCCCTCTTCGATGGAGATAATTGCATCATTTTGTCCCATGTGACCCCACTCTTCAAAGTAGGTTGTCTGAGCCATCGTCAAACCGAGTTCTTGGAGCACATAGGTAAAGGCGGAGCGCTTCATGTGGAGGAGGGCTAGATAATCGATATCCGCGATGGAATAACCACTTTGTTCCGTGGCTTCTTTGACGACACGAAGGAAGTTGTGCATGGACAGCTTATCTAGCCTTTCTTTCATGCTTGGTGGATCCGGGACATCGAGGTATTGTAATCCTTGTTCAATAGCCTCACAAGTAACAGGCATCTCCGTTCCTCCGGCTGGACAGTACACATCATCCGCAAAGGCACCGTCGGTGATGATGGCGGTTTCTAATACCTGATTGTGGGGGTAATCGCGTTGGAGGAGGGCTGCGACACCACTTGCTGCCAGGCTAAACATGAATCGACTCCGTTCGTTTTTGTAATTGATTAAATCACAGTTTTGGTAGCCACTTGCCAGGAGCACCGTACGAACATCGGATTCAGCCGCCATGAGGGCTTTTGCAAGCCGGATGCCGCCCATGAGCGTCGCACACCGGGCGCTTAGATCCAAGGCCCAGGCATTCGTAGCTCCAATCTCATAGGCGAGTTTAACTCCAGCGACTTGCATTGGTCGTTCAATGAATGTCTCGCCAGTCCATAACACAACATCAATATCCTCAGCAGAAATCTCCTTGGTCTTCTGTAACGCAGTGTTGGCTGCCCGGATTCCCATAGTGACTGGTCCATCCTCTGGGCCACCTACCGTTTTACTAGTAAGTCCGAACTTCGTTTTGAGGATGTCTTCAGGTATTCTAGTCTGTTCGGAGATATATGCGGCGGTATGCCGATGCTTGGGTAGGTAAACTCCGGTACTCACAAGACCCATCTTTACTGCTGATTTTGTCATGAGTGGACACCTTTGCAATGGGTGGATAAAGAATAGTGAATGTTAGGGTCGAGTTATGGCTTAAAAACCTGATTAGGTTTCCACTAACCCGTCTTTCCCTGATTGGTATTCGAACCGTTGTCGGGTGTCTTTTTCGGTCGTTGTGATGTCTTTCCGAACACTACGTATGATGGGCAGAGTTGCTGCTGCACTAACGAAGAAGAAAAGGCAGATGATGGCAAAAGCTTGTGAATAAAATCCAACAAACCATCCTACAGCAAAGATGGGAACAACTAGAGTTCCAAGGGCTACACCGACCACATGAGCGAGCATATTGATGGAGAGAGCGGTGCTCCTGATCTCTGGAGAATTCACATCACTGGCGCTGACATAAATCAGGGGACTGATTCCTGCATCAAAGAAGGTACCAATAAACACGAGGAGGAAAAAAACAAAGGTTGGTGGGTTGAAGAAGAGGTCCCAAATCGTAGCTGATGGCGCAACAGTGAAAGGATAAAGGCTTGCGACGATCAAGATGGGTCCTGCGGCGAGGCAACACAGAAGGATGAGATAGGCTCGGCCACGCCGATTCTTCTGGTAGAAATAATCACCTAATCTGCCAAAGACGGCTGTTCCGATGATTTGGCTTGCCAACGCAAGGGTCATGAAAATTGTGGCAACAAAGATGCTCAGGCTGTGATCGACATTTAGCCAGCGGACAGCCCAAGCTCCAAATGCGGCCGTGGGAATGATGGCGATGATTCCAACGATAATGAGCCAGATATTGGAGTGTTTCTGCCACATACGGCGTAAGTCTTTCACATTGAGTTTGTAACTATAAACGGTACCGGTGGATTGTAAATCAATGAGACATTCCTCGTGCTGTGCCACGGGTGGTTCACGTGTAAGAAATAGAAGTAATCCCGTAACGAATCCGACAACAGTGATTACAAGAAATGGAGTTTGCCAGCCAAAGGCTTCGACTAACAGACCTGCAATGATGAAGCCAAGACCGTAACCTGCCCCAGCAGCAGTAGCCAGTAATCCGATTGTTGTGGAGCGATAATGGGCCGGTACGCAATCGATGGTCATGGAGAGCGAAAGGGGACCGGCGGCACCGACACCAATTGCTGCAAGGCTGTAGAAGAGCAGGAGTTGCCAATAGGTGATAAAAGGGAGAAGAATGGGGATGAACCAAAACACCCAGAAGAATGTACTAATGATTAGGAGTTTTCGTCGGGTGGACCGATCTGCCATATATGCCCAAGGGATAGCCGCAAACCCCGAGATCAATAGGAAGATGGTGACAATGAGGGCAATCCATGCATCTGAAGGAACACCTAAACTCACAACCAAGATCCCGGTCATTGGGGGTAAGAGGGCACTGGCTGCCGCGATGGTTATTCCTAGAATGAATAGAATAGCGTAGGTTGCCCGATCACGACCCGCCCAGGGCTTTGCTGCTGGTGGTTCTGCACTAGCTTCCATGGTATACCCTCAGATAGTAGGGGTACCCAATCATTCTGCGATTTAATCTCTTTGCATCATTTAAGGAAACCTTCAAAGGTGTTCATCCATGCAGTCCTAATTGATGTGAAAAAACTTAAAGGGCAGACTGAATAGCCCGCACCTACTTAGACTGATTATTCGGGGATATGAACGGTGAACCAACAAAATACGACTTTGGTAATCACGGGTGCCGCCCATGGTCTGGTTCACTTGCTAATGCTTGCACTCCCCTACATTACTACCAAGTTACTTCTTGTGACTCCGATTCTCCCTGGTTCTGAGTGGTTGGTCGTTTTGTTGCTCAATACCCCAGCCTACTTCGTTTTTGGGTTTGGAGCGATTCCTGCAGGCTTTCTGTGTGACCGGATTGGTCCCCGGAAAGTGATTGCCATGGGTTTAATGCTCTCCGTGCTATCAGGTATTGCACTATTCTTTCTTTGGCCATTGGGTATCAGTGTGATCGCCTTTTTCTTTATGACCTATGCCTTTGGGGCAGGACTATACCACCCTGCGGGGACGACGTGGGTTTCTAATACTTTCCATAAAAACCGAGGGAAGGCGTTGGGTCGCCATGGCATTGGAGGAAGTATTGGGCAAATGATGGCACCGCTCATTTCAGCATTAATTCTAAGCACGATTTTCTGGCCGGTCATTTTTCTTTTTTTAGCTGCAATTGGAATCGTAATCGCCTTTGTAACTCTCCGTGTTCGGGTTCAAGTCTATGATGTGAAAGTCCCACCGAATTCGGAATTAAAGCAAGGCAGAGGATTCTTTAGTTTTGTAACTCCCGTTGTAATGCTTGTTGTTTCCGTGATCCTTGTTGCAAGAGGAATGCTATACCGTGGAACAGTAACTGCCCTCCCAGTCTATATCACATTGGAGCTGGGTGCCCTACTTGTCATTGCAGGGTTCATCGGCACCCTCGTATATGTTGGCGGCATCTTTGGCCAAGAAATCGGTGGACGACTCACAGATCGATATGGCTGGCCTAGAACCCTCGCGGGAATGACGCTTTTATGTGGTGGTGCCTTGCTTCTCCTGTCCATCCCATACGTTCCAATTATTTGGAGTGACCTGTTACTCATTGCAGCGGTTATGCTATTTGGTTTTTCATTTTTCGCTGCTCAAGCTGCCACCAACACCATGGTTGCGGATCTATCAAATCCTGAAAGTCGTGGCCAAGTCTTTGGGTGGAGTTTCTTCACCCGCTTTGGACTCGGTGCATTATTTGGGATTCCCCTTGTAACATTGAGCTTTTTCATCTTCGGTACTTGGGTTGCCGGATTCTTCCTCATGGCACTCTTTAGTGTGGTAGCTGCACTCCTTATCATCTTTGTACATCGTCGGCAACAGGAATCGTGAATCAAGAATCTGCTATCTTCAGAAATTATTTAGCCTTAGATTCTCTAAGGCTTCTTGTGAGTCAATATGACCCAAACTGTGAAGGGTAATGGTCGACCCATCATTGCCCACGATCTAGTTCGTAATTTCGGGCGGACCGTTGCAGTTGATCATTTATCCTTTGAAGTGCGAGCAGGTGAAATCTATGGACTTCTTGGTCCCAACGGTGCTGGAAAAACAACCACCGTAAAAATAGTCAGTGGTTTGTTACCCCCGACTCAAGGTGAAGTTGAAGTATTTGGCTTCGATCCAATGAACCAGCCCATCGAAGTCAAGAGCCGGATTGGTCTGGTCCCCGAAGACCATATTCTCTATGAATCACTCACTCCCCGTGAATTCTTCAATTTCATTGCATCCATTCGACAACTTGACGAATGGGAAACAAAGCAACGCATAACTTCGCTAGTCGATGCCTTCGAATTCCGAGAGCATTACGATAAGCCGATTGCAGCATTAAGTCATGGAAATCGTCAGAAAGCCAGTATCATTTCTGCGCTTATCCACGATCCTCCGCTTTTAGTTCTCGATGAGCCTTTCAGTGGGTTGGACGCTCGAACCGTCCGGGTGTTTAAAGACATTCTGAGCATCCACCTGGAAAATGGTGGGGGTATTTTATTCAGTAGCCATATTCTCGAGGTAGCTGAAAGTTTGTGTAATCGGATTGGGATCATCGATGATGGGAAAATGGTTGCCGAGGGAACAGTCGATGAACTTGGAGAGATGGTGAAAGCCCACGGATCACTTGAAGAGATTTTTCTTCGAGCGGTTCAACAAGACAAGGAAGTCGCTGAAACTGTTCAGGCGCTCCGCAAAGCCCTTGCAAGGGATAACAAACGCTAAATCCCGGAGTGGTTTACGAACTTGTCTGATACTGTTGAGGTTTCTCGAAAAATCGGCTGGCGTGAAGCATGGGGAATCGCAGGAAGGATTGCCCTTGAGGTGCAGTTCCGGTCTGCCATGGCAATGAATGCGGGGTCAATGACACACACCATCGAAAAGCAAATCGATCGAGCTCGGAGCAATGCGCGGTTTAACAAATTCACCGTCAGCATCTTTATAGGCATACTGGCCGTAATCTTCGGCGTTATCATTTGGTTGACGCTCAGTGGAACTTATGGGGCTCCGCCCGAATTTCAGTGGATTAGTGTGGCTTTTACTGTGTCTATCTTCTGTTTAATGGGCTTTTCGTTCCTTATCTTCTGGGGAATCATGGTGTCGACATCTTTCATTTCAACGAATGCAGCCAGTATTGGCCATTACCTCCCGGTTTCTCGTGCAGATACCGGAAAGCTTGCGTTACTTGGGTATATCCGATTGTTCGACTCCCAAGTGGTCTCACTCGTCGTGTTCTTTCCTCTAGCCTATGGGATCGTAATCTACCTTCTTTTTGGTTCCCCGGTCCCTGCGGTTCTCGGAACGCTTGCATGTCTTGTTGCTTTACTCACAACCGTGGGTATGGCTATTGCAGTCATGCTTATTCTTGCCTTGTATTTTTATACCCGCATCCAAACATCTGGTGGCTCTCGGCTTAACAACATCATTCGCATCCTCTTCATCATTCTGTGGGTGGCTGCTATAATGGGGTTCTCCCTCTCTTTCCAACTACTCAACTTCATCATCCCCCTGCTTGCCAGTCTTTCAATCCAATTGGCACCGCTTTGGAATATCCTCTATTTCGGGTATCCCTTCTCCATGGGCACCTTGGTCGTTCTCGCCTCAGGAATTCCTGGTACCCCTCCCTTATGGATAGATCTCCTAGTAGTGCTTCTGTATGGTGGGCTTGCAATACTGGGAGTACGCTGGGCACGGAATTTCCTTCAAGGTGTAGGGACCGGAAATATTGCAGTATCAAGTACAGGTGTGGTTCGCCCAGTATCACTTAAGGTGAGTCGAGTAGGGGTTGCTCTTCTCCGGAAAGATATTCGAATTGCCACTCGAACCCCAGGACAGGCGATTATGTTCTTTCTTCCCTTTCTAACAATGATTCCAGTGATGCTGCAATTCACATTCAACCTGAGTGTTGTGCATGTCTCCGATGTCCTCACCTTTATCGTCATTCCCACTGTTATGCTGGGCTTCTTCTCAATTTTCTTTCTAAGTGTAGAAGCACGCGGAATGGCCTATACCATGACTCTTCCCTTACCCACTGAACGCATTCTCCGGGCTAAAGCCCATCTGATTACTCTCATGTCAGTCATCATTCCAGTCCTTGTACTGGCCTTTGCGCTCATCAAACCCTTTACTAATCCAGTCTCATTTCTAATTGCCTTCTCAATGGTCCCAGCAGTCTATGTGTCCGCCTATATCTCACTTGTATTGTTCACACGATTTGTTGGTGGGGGTCGACTCATCGGCTTTGAAATTGGGCAACATATCACTCAGATGATATTGGTCGGATTGCTTAGTGCTGTTTTTGCCTTCATTCCCATCGCGCTCTTTGGATTGTTTTGGATTATGACTGCACTCGCTGGTTATGTAGTCGAAATCGCTCACTTCGCCGGTCTTGCAGGCTTATGGATTGGGATTCTGTTTAATTACCTCTTGGGTAAGATTCTCGCACGATTCTTCCTAATCAGCTGATTTGTAAGCTTTCGAATTAGCTGCTACTAGACTATTTGCCTTCTTATCTATACTGTAGTTAGCTCTCCATCAACAAAGAACATCGGCAGCTAGTTGTCATCGGAGCTTCTCCAACACTATGAAAAGCCGGTCCATGGTCTTGTAAAGAGTTTTTAGTCCACGTTTGTCCGCTTCTGCACCAAGGGCTCGTTTGTCCTTTGACCATATAGTGGCCCCAAGGTTTGCCCCAAAAGCACCCCCACCAATTGAGAAAATAAGATTAATGATATAGAAATCGTGAATCGTTTGCAGGGTTGGTTCCTGCCCTCCAACGCGGTCTCCCCCAACAGCGACCCCCGTACCGATTTTCCCTTCGAAAACGTTGGGGTTCCGTGCAAGTATTGCTCGAGTACGGTCTAAGAGGGTCTTCAGTTGGCCACTGATATTGCCCTGATAGACTGGGGATCCGAGGATGTAGGCATCAGCCCACTCCATTAGCCCATAGACTTCCACCATGTCGTCTTTGAATACACAGCCTTCCTTGGTTCGAATGCAATGGTCACAGTGAATACAAAATTTCAGCTCCTTTCCCATCACGGAGAAATACTTGGTTTCAACAGGGTGGTTCTCCCTCAGATACTTGAGGGCTTCCTGGACGACATAGTCGGTTGCGGCTTTGCGTGGGCTCCCTGATATCCCAAGAACTCGGTATTTCTTAGTATTCATTGGCTTCACACTTCTAGGGGTACTGTTCCGTTTTATCTATCCTTTTGATTATCGAAAAGGTCTCGGTGTTCTGTCTAGGAAAAGAAATAACGCAAATAAGTTGTATGCTCTATGAATACAGCAATTATGGAGTGATCAGCTATGCCTTTGAAATTCGCGTGGGCAATTACTGGTGCGGGGGATTACATGACTGAATCCGTGCAGGTCATGAAAGAAATCGTTGAAGAATATGGTGCTGAAATCCTCATTTTTCTCTCAAAGGCGGGGATGCAGGTTATCAAGTGGTATAAGTTGACAAATGATTTGGAAGCGATTTCTTCCAAAATCCGAACAGAAATTGATGCAAATACACCTTTCATTGCTGGCCCACTCCAAAAGGGAACCCACAAGTTCATTGTTGTCATGCCAGCAACAGCAAACACTGTGGCCAAACTCGCCTACGGTATCGCCGACACTCTCATCACTAACGCCGTTGCCCAAGCCATGAAAACTGCTGTACCCATCTACATCTATCCTGTGGATCAGAAACCAGGTACCGTCACCACAGTGTTGCCTAGCGGCGATAAGATGGAGCTAATGACCCGTGACATCGATTTAGAGAATGTCGAAAAGCTTCGTGCCATGAAGGGAATAACCATTCTTAGCCATCCATCTGAAATCAAAGAACACCTCAAAGACTATCTTGAATAACCGTTTACTCTTCCCATTCTACTAATCCCCCTTCTTTCAAGAGCATTTGAGTATCTTCATGAATTTCATCACGAATTTCTATAAGTTCGTCTCTTGTGAACCAGTTGCCTTCTCCAACGTCAGATGCCGGTTTGAAATTTCCCTCCTTGACCTTAGCAACCGCATCAAGATATAGAATGTGCTCTTGGATGGACTCATCAGCACTCCGAATCATTCGTTCCATTGGACGAACCCAAGTAACTATCTCAATCTCCAATCCAGTTTCTTCGCGGACTTCTCTTCGCACACCATCTTCGAGAGACTCACCAAATTCAAGGCGACCACCAGGACAGATGTACTTACCAATCCAAAATCCGCCTTTTTCCGGGACGTGTTTCACGAGCAGAACTCGGAGCTCTTCGTCAAGGATAACTGCGCCAACACAGGGTATGATTTGATCCACCATTATATCACCTTCCATTGAGTATACAGAGCATTCCCTAAGAAGAGAAACCCTTAAATCCATTCAAGGCAGAACGCCCCTTAACAGCTATATACCTCATGACTATAAAGTAATCTCGGGGTCATCTACTTTGGGAAAAATCAAGATTGCCCTTGCAGGTATCGGTAATTGTGCGTGCAGCCTTGTGCAGGCTCTACATCACTATGGGCACCCCAGCAAGGCTACGGAAAGTGCTGGACTAGCGCACCCCATGATTGGCAACTATGCGGTGAGTGACATCGACGTCGTTGCAGCTTTCGATGTGGTCCAAGAGAAAGTCGGGAAAGACCTCAGTGAGGCTATCTTTATCCAACCGAACAATGCCCCCAAATTTACCGATGTACCCGCTTCAAAGATTATTGTGCAACGTGGTCCCACCTTGGATGGGCTCACACCCAACCTCGAAGAACTTGTCACGGAAAGTAACGCCAAACCCGTTGATATTACAAACGTCTTAAAAGAAAGTAAGGCTCGAATCTTGGTAGGACTTTTACCCAGCGGCGCTAGTGAAGCAGCCAATCATTATGCTAGCGCGGCGGTGAACGCTGGATGTGCTTATGTTAACACTTCTCCGGTGATGTTGGCTAGCGACCGGAATTGGGCTCAACGATTCCATGATGCCCAATTACCTGTAGTCGGCGATGATCTCATGAGCCAAGTTGGTGCAACCGCCTTGCATCGAGCTCTGCTTGATTTCTTAGTGAAACGTGGGGTCAGGATCCAGGAAAGCTATGCACTCGATGTCGGTGGAGGGACTGAATCCCTTGAATCCTTAACACGCGCCCGTGATCAGAAACGGTCATTGAAAACCAGCATTGTCTCAAAGGAAGTTCCCTATCAGGTACCCATAACTGCTGGTTCAACTGATTATGTCTACTTCTTAGGTAATCGTCGTGAGAGCTACTTCTATCTCCGTGGTCAGTATATCGGAGATGCAGACTTCATAATTGATCTCCGCCTTGTCAGTGAAGATGCTCCTAATAGCACCTCCATTCTGCTCGATGTTATACGCGGAGTGCAAATTGGAATAGACCGAGGGTTCACCGGGCCCATTGATGCCGTGTGTTCCTATGGCTTCAAGGCGCCTCCACGCCCCTATCCCCTTTCCCTAAGTGAAACCATCTTTGAGCATTTCATTCGAAGCACTCGCCCAGTCTAGTTAGTAATCATTCTTAGTGCGCTTTTATATGCTATGGCGTGCCACGCATACTCTAGGATTTTTGGAGTGTGCACATATTGCGAATTGGTATTGCCATGAGTCGCGAGCGACAAAATTGGCCCGTTCGTCGCCTGATTCGAGCAATAGAGGCTAAAGACTGTGAGGGCATTACCTTCTGTCTGAAGAATCTGTCACTACATATGGATTCGGAAAAGATGCAGTTTCTATTGCCACGCCGACGCCCGTTAGATGTGAATGCAATTATCCTCCGGAGCATTGGAGGCGGGTCAACTGATCAAATCACGAGTCGGATCTCGATGCTGGAAGCTCTGGAACTATCTGGGGTTCGAGTCTTCAATCGGGCTTATAGTCATCGACGTGCAAAAGATAAACTTGCCACCTTGGTATGGCTGGCACATCACGGGATTCCTATTCCTCCAACGACACTAACCGAGCGACTGGCTGTAGCTGTAGCTGCAACGAAACGGTATCACGACATTGTTTCAAAACCTCTACGGGGTTCGCAGGGCCAAGGCATTTTCAGATTACAGGACCCTGATCTGGCGTTTCGTCTTTTCAAAATACTCCAAACAGCAAATCAAACCCTCTTGATTCAGCGGTTCATCGAAACTCCAGCTCGTGATATCCGTGCATTTGTAGTTGGTGAACGCGTGATTGGGGCGATGTACCGGTATGCGAAGCCGGGTGAATGGAAGACGAATATCTCAAGAGGCGCTAAACCGAAAGAATGCCCAGTCTCAGCTGAGCTCGAGAAGCTAGCCTTAAGAGCCAGCAAGGCCCTGGAAATGGACTTCGCAGGGATTGATATTCTGGAAGCAGACAATAAACTTGTGGTAAGTGAGGTAAATGCTGCACCGAACTGGAGCGGATTACAAAAAGCCACAGGTGTCGATGCATCTGAAGAAATTATCACCTATATTTTGAAAGAACTGAAAAAATAGGGAAAAAGAAGAAAGTGGGATGGCAGTGATAAGTTCTCTGCGCATCCCAGAGTGTTTAGCAATTCTATGGTCTTAACATGGTAAGATCGGGCCATCGGATCTCGGGTCCATATCGTTCCGCACCTTTGTTTGTTCAATGTAAGGGGGGTTGTGTCCACTGGCGCGGGGAATTTGCTTAGTTTAAAAGCGTTATGTCAAATACTTCCATCGCTAGAATGGCACAAGGGTTTGCCCAGCGTCACTGTAAAGCGATTAAACCAAGTCTCCGGCACTCGTAGACGAAAATCCTGGCTCTCTCTGCAGGGGCGTGAAAATTATTTGATTCGATTTTTGACCCAGTAAAAAAACTACCGAACTCAACGCTGACAATACGAATGCCTTCACTTCATTCTAACATGAGTGCATAACAATTGCAGGAAGGCTTCTCTTTTGGCGTTCCAGGGTATTTTCAACTGGTGTGAGTTGCCATCTACTTGCCTTACCTGTCACCATATCGCTTAAAAATAGCTGAATTCACGCGGCAAGTCTGATGGAGCGAGAACTCACGAAAACCAAGGTTCTACTAAAATCCTTGATTCTGGGTTTGTCAGCAGCTCTGGGCGAGTGTGGCATACCCAGAATTTTGGAAACAGTAACCAGACTCACTGTTCTGCTCTCATTCCCCAAGACTCAAACAGAAAGGAGAGAAAGATTATGATTTGGTCGCTCGCATCCAAAATCCTTGAACATATGAAACTCACACCATTTCTTAAGACAATTGAAGATCCTGTGGCAACGCAAGAACAACGACTTCAAGAGCTACTCCGTTATGCGGAAGGGACAGCTTATGGCAAGCGCCACCAATTCAGCGACATCAGCAGTTATGAAGATTTTGTGAACAGCATCCCAATCAACCAATATGCCGATCTCCAACCATATATTCAGCAGGAACTAGATGGACTCAATAACACGCTGTATCCTGAACCCATCCAGGTGGTCTTGTCAACGAGTGGGAGTACAGGCAAACCAAAGCTTATCCCCCAGACAGCGACTTGCTTGAAATCACTCAAACGCCTTCGGATTATGTCCTTTGCGGCCGCAGCAAGAATCCGGCCATTCCTGCATGGGAAAATCCTCGTCATGGTTGCTCCTGCAGTGTACACTAAAATTGGTGATTGGGAGGTCGGTTACGGAACTGGGCAAGCGATGAAGGGCGGAAGTCGACTTATTAGAAGTAAAGTCATACCAACGACCGACGTCTTTGACATCACCGATTGGGAACTCAAATTCCATGAAACGATTCGCCAAGGTATAAGCACTCCCAAAGTCACCGCATGCGGTGGAATAACCTCCTTCATACTCGCACTCCTTCGCCGCATTAAATATGAGTCCTATGATTGGCTAAAGACCGATCCTACCCTGTCTCCAGAAACACGGCAGCGACTCCGAGCGGCTCTCATCGATGAAGGTACTTTAGACATCAGAGCGCTATGGCCAGACCTTTCAGTGATTTTTCATGGCGGGGTTGTTCGCGATTTATACGAACCAATGATCCATGATCTTGCAGGTGATGTTCATATCCATGAAGTTTACGCTGGGACAGAGGCCTGTTACGGAATTCAACTATTTGAAGACCATGTGGGTGTCGTCCCGATGATGGATGATATTGTGTTCGAGTTTGCAAGTATGCAGAAAGACTCACTAGCCCCAGATACTGAGACAATTCCTCTTGGCGAAGTGAAGAAAGACACCCCCTATCGTATCATCGTTACGACCCCCAGCACCTTATGGCGGTATGACTTGCACGATGTGGTGATGTTTACCTCTCTAAATCCACTCACCCTCCGGTGCCTCGGTAAAAGTACAAACATTCTGAATTTGAGCGGTGAAAAGGTATCTGAACAACATATTAGCGCTGCTCTTAAAATTACAAGTGAGGAGCAAGATGCGTTAGTCCGCGATTTCGTTGTCGCTCCGTTAGTGAGTCCAACTAATAGTTGTTATCATCTCTTCGTCGAATTCAATCGTGCTCCCCAGGATCTAGGAGGGTTCACAAGGGGCTTCGATTCAGCACTCAAAGAGATAAATCGCCTCTACTGGGAAGTTCGCACAGCAAAGACTATTGGTCCTGCGGTCATTCACTCGGTTCCCACAGGACGCTTCGATGATTACGAATTCAACAGACTACAATCCCAACAATGTGCAATTGGGCAAACGAAAATGCCACGAATTACAACTATTGACCAAGCACAAGAACACCTCATTGTCGCAACTGCGACTGCTCCCTAACAAGTGATAGGACCAGGAATCTATTCTTTTTCTCAATGGGGATTCAGATAGATTCCTCTGGTTCACTTCTATTAGAGACCCTTACGCCGGTGGGCTTTGGGTTGGTGGTGGTAATTTTGTCCTCCCAGATTTGATGTTCAGACCAGCCCAAAGGATGATCAGACCAAGTATTTCGATAACTTCTGAAACCCAGACTAATGTGATAGGGAGAAATACCTTGAGAATTTGTCCAAGGATTGTCACCGTTCCACCGATGCTGATTATCAATCCGTGAACCTCAGCTAGCCTTCCCATCATCCATGCAGCGAAGAATGAGATTGTAAACCCAACGTACACAACTAACATAAAGGGAATAAGCAGCAGCCGTAGGAGCAGTTCTGTGGGGGTCAAGGCAACTATTAGGAGCACTAAGATTATGTAAATGATCGGAGTCATATCTCTGAGTCGTCGACGCTCACTCACCCAAATGAGTAAGGTTGGATACAAGAAGAAAGCTAAACTAATCGCCGTAAAAGCAGCTCGGATTTTGTATGTAAACAAGTCAAAGGGAGGAAGGAGACCTGAATGAATTAGCACATCGACAGATTCTGCTCCTGCCAGGATGAAAAATCCTATTGCGAAAAGAAAAGGGATATCCGTATAGAAGCGGCGTTCAGCACGAAACCATCGAATGAGGAGAAGAAATCCCAACGCGAAAAGAATGATAACTTTCGCGAGTTCTAATAACCATAATGGATCCGGAGAGGGAAATTGCATGAGTGAATTCACCAGAGAGGTTGTGTGGCATCAGTAATTCGTTTTGGCTTTTAAGCATTTAAACTCCAATTATTGCTAGCTATCCTTCGAATCGTGTCCTAGTTTGTGGGCGTGATGGAGTAGACCTATGTTCATACTGCGTTGCTGCGTTAGGCTTGTTTGGAGGTATTTCTCGTTCCTTGTGCTGGATTTGGTTTCGTTAAATATCTGATAACTTGGTCCGGTGAAGACTAGCCCTCTTCCTGTTGGAAGATTTCAGCCTTCTCCAATAACTCGTAAACGAACACGTTAGTTTCCGAGGGGTCTCGCAAATAGGATTTGTGCAGACCTGTGAAGTGGTGGCGAATGTTATCAAATAGGGAGACAAAGGTCGGATTGGGGGAGACATTACCCACCAAGAGATCGAGTTCGTTTAACCGATTCCGGGCATGATTTGTGAGGTTTTGTAGTCCTGTAAAGGTGAGATAGTCTGTCTGACCCAAGGTGAGGATTGCTCGAGCAGCATCCATTAGGAGAAAAGGAAGAGACCAACGGGTTTCGATAACCTCGGGGTAAGCTGGAAGCGGCAACTCGTAAAGAAGGCTGGTATGCTGATAGGCAACTCCAGTCGTGAATCCACGTTCGATTAGTACTTGGTCACCTAAGAACGCACGAAGGCGAAATATGGTTTCCAAAACCAAAGAGAAGATTGTCGGCTCACTATCTTCGGATTCATGGGGAATTTGTGGGTTCAATGCCATCATGGGGGTTAACCGAATGAGCTGACATTCCAGATATTGGGGTAGTAGCATGTCAGGGGTGCTCAATGGCATGTAATAAGGATACTCCTCTTGAGCGTGGGCAAAAAACTGGGCAAAACCCAGTGGCAGTAGATAGTTAGAATCGTGATGGCTCGGTGGTTTCAGAGGATCAGCCACTAACACGCAGGTATCCCGGTTTGACCACAGTGGCATCCAGGCCATATGTGGCCAAAGGGGGTCTTCTTCTTCATCATCGTAGGACATCGATACAATACGTAGCCGAATATCCGTACAAAACACATCTTGGATATGCTTAACAGCAGCGCGATATTGCAAAGTTACTTCCCTGTAACCAGTGGTCATTAGCATTTGGTCAAGGGCATCATCTCGAAGGCCGTAACCTTCGCTGATCCCTTCAAGTGGTAAGAGGGTACTTGGCTCCATAGTAATCAAAAGCAGGCGGAATTTGGTTGTTTTAAAAGACTTGCGGAGACCGGTGAATAAAGAATTCAGGGTCAGGAAATGGGTTACAGCCATTCCTTGAGGATAAGAGCTGTTTCCAGATCGATGACGCCTTCGACTTCTTCGATTTCATGAAGGGTCTTTACACGGGTGCTGCTAAGGGTTCGAATCTCAATGCGAATAAGATAGTCCCATCGACCGGACACCGCAGAGACACAGCGGACACCATGGATTCGGCGTAATCGGATCATGATATCTCCAGTTCCAGGTCGTATCTTCACGAACACGTATCCTCGAAATGTGGCAGTAGACAAGGCGACAATACCAGCAATGACAAAGATCGTTCCCGTGAATTTCAGCATCCAGGACAAGAAATCGGTGGCAGGAGGGTTAAACACACTGGGAAAGAGGAAAGCCCCCATCATTGTGAGTGGAATCCCAATAACTATCGAGATAGAGCCAATACTTTGGACCACCGACATTTTACCTCGACCAAGGGCCTGAAGGTAGGCAACCAATGAGAAGAAGGTTAACGCAACCGGAAATAACAGCCAGCCCCAAACCAAGGGAAATTGAATGACAAGGAAGCCAATTACCTCTGGGGTAATGAATGGGATCATGAATAACGTCATAGTAAGATTAAGGAAGAGCAGTATCCATAATCGTAGGTTTAGCGAGTCGGTCGTCGTTTTTGGACGTATCTCCGTTCGTTTTACTCGGCTTTGGAAGAAAATACTAATTGCTACACCTCCAGCCCAAACGGTGATGACAAACAATAACAGTGTGGGGTCAAAGAATCCCCCCGGCGTGATCCCCACCAGGAGAACCCCAAAAGTAATGGCAAGGATGGAAAGGGCTTCGATTGTACTTGGCCAATCACGAATTAAGATTAGGTCACCGATCATCAGAAAAATTAGGGAGAGCCGAGAGAAGGGGATAACAGCGGAGATGTCACTACTCTGTCCTGCTACATAGTAGTAGGCGAAAGAAGAGATTCCAGCAAATACTCCTGCGAGGATGACACCAAAAAAGATTTTTCGAGAAGGTAACGTGATATGGAAGAAGGAGCTGTCGATCTTTGTTCCAAGGCTTCGGCGGTGGCTTCGATTGGTGGGAATGCTTAGAACGATGAGCAGAATAACGGTGAATAGGAGTGCGAACCATTGTTCTGCCAGGGCGAAGGCAACAGATGAGACGATATCGGTGAGAAAGGGATGAAAAAACACTCGGTATATGAAGACATCTGAGAATACAGAGAAGGCGTACAAGACTCCCGAAATGAGCGCCAGGAAATAGAAAATGGTCTTACTGCGTTGGGAGCTAACTCGTCGCTCCATTGCTGCCCGCACTGTTACACGCTCCTTTTTTCCTTGGATCCTAGAATTCTTTTTCGACGATGGATGTCGTAACGCTCTCTAAACCTTGGATTTTTCCGATATGATTCACAGTGAGATCATAAAGGGACTCCAGGTTTGGTAGATCGAAGCGAGCAATGATATCATAATCACCTGTGGTAACAGCAATACTGGTGGCAGTCTCAAGCTCGCGTAGGGCTTTAACCACTTTATCGATGTGCCCCATGAACACCTTACACATGACAAATGCAGATACTGTTATCGGTTTCACCATCAGTTTTCGTTATTATTGTCTTCACCTATCAAGCTGTGATTAAAGCCTTTCTTCTTCATTGCTAACTCCACGCTACTTAAAGGAATCAAAATCCGCGCGAATCTGAACCACGATGACGGTTCAAATCACAGAATTATTGACGGTCCGTGGCGTTCCATTAGAATTACTTGTACGGACCTTTGACAAGGTTGCCCAAGATTGGCTTCCTCCAACATGCTAGACGCTGAGGAGATACTCGGTTTCAGCTTCCAATTGTAAGCAGGTTGTGATGAAATCATCAAGCGCGAAACGTTCGTTGCCCACACAATGCCGGACCATAACTCGAGCTGAATGGATTGCTAAAAGAAGTGATTCCCGTAGGGCCACTTCCACAGGCATACCTGCTGAGATGAATTGAGGGATTTGCTCCAACATACTCTTCGCCAAAGGTAATGCGGGCCCTCGCGCTTGCAGAGCAACGCGTCGCATGGCTGAGCTGATCAACCACTGATGTTCATTCATTCCGTCGATACTCCACACTCTAACCTCTTCAGAAGTTGCTACTTAAACCACACACAGCGCTGTTTCCTTCTAGAAAATCATAATCACTTAGAAATGTTCAGTAATTCGGTCAAATTGCTGAACCCTGTTCATATCCTGCGTTCCTACAAGAACGAATGAGAGGCACTAGAAGCTACTGGTAGCGACCTAGACCAGTCAATAAACATCGATGGTAGCTTGAGGCGGATCTGTTAAGGTGTTCATTTTTTGGCTAGCTTTTCTGAACAATCTAGTACTGCTCCTCCTTTAGGCTATGAGAGGAATTGTTGAGTTGTTCGGTTGGTATGATACGCCGTTAAGAGTCGATTTCGTGTCCAAAGGGCTCGTTGTTCAATGAATCCTTGCTGGATGAGAAGCGATTAAACCGTCTCTATGTTAGGAGGGCGAGTCTGTGGTTCTTGAATGATCACAAAAGGGGATTGGAAAATCCTGCGGAGTTGAGCTAGTTTAACACCCACAATTAATCCTAATAGTACCACGAATAGAAATCCTTAAAAAAACTTCAAATGCCGCCCAAAATCGTCATTGGCTTGAATGAAGTGTATAGAGTGAATCAAAGGTCCACGGGTGAATTATGGCAAATTCTACATCAATGTGATTTCGTGTCCTTGCCGACTAGAGGAGATGGCACCCAAGTAGCCGTTCGTAATCATGAGCATCAGGGTGTCGTTTGCTGCGATCTACTTGTTTATCGGGAATTCAACGGGGCGGGTAAGGCGCTCCAAAAGGAGGTTACTGCCCTCGTTGAAACGCTCTCCCATCTTCAAACCACTCTCCCCAGCAATCCTCAGTCTCTTCACTCCACCTTTCAAAGCCATACCATCAGTCTCTTCGGTAAAAAGGCACACGTACTCGCCACGCCAAATGGCCACATGGTGCACTGTCAAATGACAGCTGTCCTCATCAATCAGTCTGATGACTTCATTCCTTCGGTCAGCGACCGAGCATCGGCATCACCAGCCCACATCATTCACCACAGCCAGCTCGACGCTTTTCTCGCTCAGCATCTGCCTACGCACCTATCTCAGCACCCCGGACCCTCCTCCACTATCCACCATTTACGGACCTCATATCAAATGTTTGGACTGGCATTTCTTCTGATTCCTGTCATAATCGGCTTCACAGGCATCAGTATTAGCCTAGGACTGTTACCATTAGCCCTCCTTACAGGTCTGCTCGGAGTTCTCGGATGCGTGCTTCTTCTTCGCAAAGCTCGTGGCGCGTTCACCCAATTCCAACTTCACAATTCCATTTTTGTTCAAACCGTTCAACTGCAAACTCTCCAGACTACTCAACCCATTCAGACAGAAGTAGCCCTTGAAATGGCTCCCCAACAAGAAATCACCCAACCGGTTTCCTCTCCAACCACCCTTTGGTCAACAGCTAACAGGTTCCTCTACCTCCATGATTCCATGGAAAAAGCCATGCATGATGCCCTCGCTGCATACCAAGCCGAAAATTGGCCCCTTTTCTCGGAAGGTGTACGGGCTTTTTTGATCAACGGGTTACAGGTTAGTATACTCAAACGTACCAGTGCGGTTCCACCAGACAACTTGAGCGAGATACTTGAGCAGATTCCCTCCAATGAAACCCAACGTTCGCTTCGTGGTTGGGTTCACCGTCTCGCTGAAACCCGACAAAACCGCCCCCTAACTGCCAATGAGGCTCAACACTTGATGAATTATTCCGTTAGGCTGCTACGCCAACAGCATGCCATCCCTCCCACCTGGGAGATTCAAATTTTTCAGATTGTCCCACGATTAAATACCATTACTATTCCTGTTGTTCAAGAACCCAATCAATCCGTGAATCAAGCTCAACAAAAACGGAAGACAAAATCCGCTGTTATCAGAGAACAAGGGTGAATTGATGCAAATCAGTCCAGACCTTTTCGCATTGGGATTGCTCTTCGAAGCCATGATCTATATCCCAATTTTTCTGCTCGCTAGTCTCTTCATCATGAAGTTTATTGACCTAATTTGCAGCAAGTTGGGCACCTTCATTCGCTACTTAGCATTTCCCGGAGTCGTCTTACATGAAGTCTGCCATTACCTGCTTTGCCGGCTAACAGGAGTTCCCATCGTGGAACATCGGATCTTCTTGGGGAAGCAGGAAGGTGTCGTCGGAGGTGTCATCGTTGATGCCAGAAAAATCCAAACCTTTACGAGCGGGTTCCTAGTCGCTTTTGCGCCCCTCATCATCCTCGCGGTCGCCTTGTACCTTTTCATCGCCTTCTGGCAATTCTTACCGATGCATCGAGTCCTTGCCCTGTATTTTGCGTTTTGTTTCTTCATCGGCCTCTCACCAAGTAAAGCTGATGTCCAACTAGTAGTGTCTGTAGCTAGGGATCGTCCTAGCCAAACACTCCTTGAACTAGGATTGCTTTCATTCCCTCTTATCACAGGCATCGCCTACCTTGTCTATTCAGCCCTAACAAAAACAACCTTCTCTTTCTTGATATTTTCAGGAGCAATCCTCGGTGGAGGGTTACTCGCCTTACTCCTTTGGCAGGTTCTCAACCCTCACCGAAATTCATAAAAAGAAACCAAAAACCCCGCTCTGCCATCGTACAATAGGGAACCGAAATTATGCATTATCTTCAGAATCAGATACGTAACGCTGCCATCCTCTGGCTCTTCATAGCCATGACACTCGCTGTTCTTCCCTCTGCGCTTACCCCTATTTCCGCCGCTAATGCATTGCACTCTTCCTCAATTGACTCCCCAATTTGGAGTATTGGAGCCCCCTCCTCTGGACTACAGGCTTCTCATCCACTTTCCACTCAAGCGGAGATTCAGTCTAGCGAAATACCTTTTCCCAATGAATTGCCAACCAATTTTGCTTTAGGCAACCTGCTTGTTCTGTATGGTGATTATGTCAACGAATCAGGTCAGGAATCGATTGAAATCTGGATTGCCCATTTTAATGCCCTCGGCTTTAACACCTCAACTAGTCATATCGATAGTTTCACCCAATCATCGGACTTTGATTTGATTGTCGTCACACCTAGCGTGGGCACTAGTGATGAATCCTTTGGGGTTTCTCTAGTTTCAGCACAAGCAATAGGAAGTTCCCCACAACCCATTCTGCTTCTAGGATACGCTCATGAGGTCTTAGACCGGCTCCAAAACTTTCATCCAGTCACAGCCTTCATCCCTTGTATAGAACGATACCTCTGGCCTCCTGATGCGAAGCTGCAAATTTTTTCACTTCCCCATACGATTCCCTTTACAGACAGCCGGTTCAGTCTATATTCCGAACCAGTCAGTTATGATGCCTATCGCATCTCAAGCCTACCCACTAAGGTTGAAGTGTTAGGAACTAATTACGATGGCACTGGAGCACAGCTTCTCTGGTTTCGAGCCCACTCTGGTAATCCCCACATCTATTATTGGGGAATTAATCAAGCTAGCAAGCTGAACAGCCAAGGATGGCAGATGTGTGAAAATCTCATACATTGGCTCATTCGGCCAACACTCCAACAACGATTAGGCGAAACCTTGGCTGCATGGCAGCTCCAAATGGGTATGAGCGGAGATTATTGGGAGACCCAAGGCGCAGGTGGATTTGGTTACCCGTTAGAACCGTCTCTTCGTCTGTCATATTACGTAACGGATATGATGACTACCCACGGATTAGCTCTAAATCTATCAACCTTCGGGGTGTGGCTACAAAGTCGATATAACATAACTCAGGGATGCTTCGAGGATTTGGCAAGCGTGCAACTCCATGATCGATGCATCACCACGGCGATGAGTGTTCTCATGGCTGATAGGCTTGGAATACTCAATCAGTTAAATCAAGCCGCTATTAGTGCCTATCTAGCAAGTTGCCAAGATCTACTCTCGGGTGGATTCTTCACAGAATATGGAGCCACACACACCAGTTTAACGGCAACCCGGTTTGCCCTCGAAGCTCTTGCGGTGCTGGGTCAGCTGTCCACAATTAATCTACCAGCCGCCGTTGTTTATATCGCCAATTGTCAAGAACTGAATCCCTTGGATTCGGAGTTTGGTGGATTCTACTCCTCAGATGCTGGAGGCATTAGCGCTAGCCTTGTTGAGGCTTCTCACGCTCTAGTCGCTCTGAAAGTGGTCTCTGAATTGAATGCCATCAACCAAACAGCACTCCGTTCCTTTATCGGATCATGCGAGGATCCTGCTGAGAGCTCCATCTTTGATACGAAATACACCCTGGACTCTGATGAATGGGTGCTAGGAACCGCCTGTGCCCTCCAGCTCCTCACAATACTAGATGCCCAAAGTCTTTACGACACCAGTGCGGGTCGAGCCTATATTATGGGAAACCAGTATCCTAATGGTGGTTGGGGTCGAGGCGATTATCTGCATGATTTCCATAACTCCCCAGATGAAACTTGGTATTGTGCAAGTGCGCTAGGGTTGACCGGCGGATTGGGAGTAACTGAATCGAACCTCATCCAATACCTGACTAGCTGCCTTACAGAATGGGGTGGGGCGACAGAACCAGCCATCTTCGGTGATTTCCTCACCAGTGTGGAAATCATCATGGCGCTAGCCCAGGTCGATGCTCTACAGTCCATGAATATCACAGCGTTTCTGAGTTTTCTCGAAAATTGTTGGTCCCCAAGTCGGACATCCTTTGTTGCCCATCAACTCCCATTCGTCGTTGGCACGGACACTGACTCATCAACCCCTGACCGCATCGCATTAGAAACCTGCACCTTTGGACCCCTTTACCATTATATGTATAGCCAACTGGTTCCTGTCCTTAACCTCACAACTACTCTTTGGACTACCCGGGCAAGTCAATTACGACAGGAAATTATCAACTGTCAGAGCAGTGCCGCTGGATACTATGGAATGCTTGGGCTCCATCATCTCTACGTTGGACATGAAAGCGACTGGACGTTCCGGTTCGATACCACCTGCTGGAACCTCCTCGCCCATCAATCGCTAGGCGGAACTCCGGCTGAACTCAACAATGCCACAGCGGCCCTCGCTTATCTTGTTGGTTGCCTGCAAACGAACGTTTCTCATCAATACTTTCGCGATCTCGTCCACACGATTCCTATATCAGCTCAATGGCGAGAGGCTGAAGGGTATCTCGCTGAAACATGGCTTGGTGTCCAAGCTTATAGGTACCTCAACCCTTCCATGTCTGATCTTGACGGACAAAGACTTGCAAGCTACGCAGCTGGATATCTCCACGAAAATAGCTCTCTGATTACTACATATTATGCTACAGAAATTCTCTACTTCCTCGTAGAAACCGGTCTCAATCCAGATGCCCTAACACTTCTCGACTGGGATGGGGTTCGAGGCCAACTCCTTGAACGGTTCACTTATCATGGCCTCTTTATCGATTCGTCACTCCCATTAGGAAAATGGATGCCTCACCTGATCAACCTAGGTGTTCAGTTAATTGATCGCTTACAACTCCGCTCTCATCTCGATGTCAATCCAATCCTAAACCTCACACAATTCACCTATCCAACAGGCATTCTCTCTGTCGGGACTAACTTTGAGATCTCTGCGTCCATAATAGAAATGCGTTGGGCTCACCTGCCAGACACTATTTTCGTAAAAACTGCAATCTTCAATATCAGCTACCTTGAGTCCTGTAGTCAAGCTATCCCGGGATACTATGAGCTGCAAGATGCTGTGCCGGTTTCATCATCTTCCCTCGGTCCCCAAGACCTCAGCATCATTGCATATGCCCCAGGCGCTATTCCCCACTTTTACTACAATCCTAGCATTTGCCTTGGCTGGGGTACCCTAGCCCTCCAAACAAAATTTACTCCGAGTGCAATGGTGCCTCGAAGCATCCCAGTTAATGTAACTGTTAAGGTGGGTCTAGCGGGAAGTGAGAATTCTACAGACCCACTTGGAATGGGAGAAGTTACCATCACCGTCGAAACGACATCTGACGTATACCCTACATCCCTGCAGGCACCAAACCAATATAGCACCACAATCGAAACCCAGCAACTCGCTCCCATCACCCATCTCCTTCGTATCAACGCCAGTATCCCCTACTGCACTCCTCATACCGAAACCGTCCCCCTGTCGGTCGTTGTATTTGATACCCACCTCACCTTGGAACAGATCCTGCCCACTACCCCGGTCCTCTTTGACCCAACCACCATAGTAGTTGGATTGTGGAATGACAGTGGCACTCCATTAGAAGGTTATCAGGTGGCTTTCAACGTTACACGTCCCGGTGAATCTGCTCCCTTTCAAACAACGCTAGTCGACACCAACACAACCGGTTTAGCCCTTTGCTCCTGGGAGCCAGCTGAGGTTGGGCCGTGGCAGATCGATTATAGGTTTCAAGGCCAAGATATGTACGCTGCTTGTCAAAGTAAAACTGTGATCACGGTCAATCGCCGAACACTAGTCTGTAACATTTCGCAACCACCTCCTTCCTCTGTCTTCATTGGCAATCAAAGTTCAATCGAAGTTGAAGTCTCAGACGAATTGAACGGATCCCAAATTCCATATTTAGTTATCAGCATCTATGAAGACGACATCCTCCTTACGTCCAACACCACCGATGCTAATGGCAGAGCCATCTGCCAGTGGTTCGCTTCAGCCCCGGTCGGGGTAAAAACAATACACATTGAAATCATGGGCACGACAACTCACGCTCCATTCCTCTCCGCACCCTTTGATTATCTCATACGTGATACTGCGTTCATCACCCTCACGAGCAATACGACACAGGTCTATATCGGTGAATCTCTCATCTTCGAAGTGCTTGTGACCACATCTACTTCAGACTATCCCAATGGCACTGCCTCCATATATTGGGATGGAGCCTGGAGACAAGATATCCTCATCACCCAAGGAACAGGCACCATACTCCTTTCAACCTCATACTCTGAGTTGGTCGGAGAGCATTTGGTTATTGTACGCTTTGGACACTTAGATGCTCCAGATTTCTATTCAGAAACCTCAGCTGCATTTAAGGTCACTTTGCAAGGCATCATCACACCCAACCTCACACTAGCGATCAATCCCCTCGAGGTTGATGACGCCTTTCTCCAACCCACCCTAGAAATCATCATACGGCTCTCCTATCGTAATGGCTCATCCTCATATGGGCTGGTAGCAAATCTCTCAATCCACTTGTATTCCCAGGAAGGCAGCTTACTTGCGAACTTTACAATCTGGACTAATTTGTCCGGAATAGGCCAATTAACTATCACGACTCCCTTACCGGGTATCTATTCTGTAACGGCATATTTTGAAGGTCAACATGGGTTCGCTCCTACTTCGGCCACCACTCCCTTTCTAGTGCGTCCCCCTCACAATCCCATAGTAGCCATCTTTTCCCCCCTTTTGCTGAGTTCACTTGCGGTAATGATTACCGGTCTCATTCTTGGGGCTCTCCTCTTCAAACGGTTACAGAACCGCCTCAATTCCTTCCTGGAACGCCTGCAACCCATTCAGGATGGACCCATATCTTCGATGGCTGAAATTGCAGAAGACATTGACCAACCCCCAAGAAGCTCTGAAAATATATTTGATTTTGGTGACAACTAGCATGGGACGGAGGTACAAAATTATCCAATGCCCCCACTGCTCCGAGTTCACCTACATTCCCATAGGTGTCTGGCGAAATACCTGCCCTCGATGTAACGAGAAAGTTGCCCTTCACGAGTTGCAAGGCGTTATTGTTCCCAATCTCCAGGAGGCACAAATCCGAGTGCAACAAAGGCAATACGTCCTTCATGGTCTCGTAACTCCTACTCTGCATCTCCGGCCTGTGCAACAGGTCCTCAAAATCCTTCGCTCCCATCGCACCGATTGCCCACAATGGTTTCCGATCCACGAAATCTACCAACAGTGTATCGAAGCGGGACTTCTCCCCAAGGAAGTACAGGAGGCAATTGATGTCCTCAAAGCCGAAGGATTTCTCGAAAAAAGGGAAGACACCATCCGTGCCGTTCCCCTCAATTAATCCAACCAATAGGCAAATTTCCCGTTACCCAATAGATGATATTTTTTGCATATTCGTTTTTGTAACTTCGATTCTTTCAATGCTAACACGCCACTAACCGCCTTGCCATCCACCATAATGCATATAAAGAAACCAAAATCCGCCAGCACAACGAAGAACCCATGAGATGCACATATGTTCTCACGCTGGTATTCGTTAGCTTGCTAATCAGCAGTGTTGCTTTAGTGCCCCCTCTCACTGAAGGTTCCTTCTCTGCATCTCTTGCTACCCACGATGTGTGGTCACAGAATGCGACCCTGCCCTCTCCCCGTTCCCGCTCTGTTTCTTCACCCGAATCGTCCCCTCCATCAATTGCATACGTGGCCAACGTCTCAACTCTCGCCTACTGGCAACGCGAACTAGCGATGTGTGTGAACGAGTCGCGTCTCTTGGGTCTTCTCACTTCACTTACAAACTTCAACAGCCGCCATCCATTCACCAGTGATGGCAACGCATCCATTGATTTTGTCTGCTCCTATCTGACCTCTAATGGCATATCATACACCGATGATTGGTTTTCTATTCCCAAAAGAATCTGGAATGGTACCCGCTATGTGTACCAGTATTACTGGACTCGCAATCTATACATCACACCATGGGGTATCAACCCGTCGGCTCCCAGCCTGATCATCACTAGCCATCTTGATTCTGCACAACACGACCTACTGGGGATGTTGCCCACGAACGCTCCAGGCGCAAACGATAACGCTGCCGGTATTGCCTCGCTGCTGGAATCCTTAGATATCCTCTCTCAAAACCACAGTTCAACATTGCAGTGGAATGTCTTATTTGCTTTCCTGGGAGGTGAAGAAGGCAATGGCACTCTCTCGTTATACGGCTCCAACCAGCTAATATCTCATGGGCTGAATGCACTCGGTATCAATCCGATTACTTCCTTAGCCCTCAATATTGATGAAATTGCATACCAGGGAACAATCTGGCCAACCATTCTAGCCATGTATCAGTACATGACTGAGGACGTAACAGTTATTCACAGTTCACTCACCACTGTTTCGAATAATCTTGATATTGAACTCATTGGCTTTCAACGACCTCGTGCAGAAAACTTGGCATCAGTTCAAGATGATTTTGGATGGTGTATATCCGAATGGACACTACACACCAATCACATTCCTTCCATAACCATTTCAACCAACCAATACCCCGATCCCTACAAACATTCTCTCTATGATGGTCTCTCTCACTGCGCGCTCATTAATGTAGTGAACACAACCAAGCTCATCATAGGTCTTATTGTTGAGCTTACCCTTGTCCTACCCTCCAATCCTCCAACCCTTGCAACTGAGTGGATCCCCCTTCTCTCGGATGTAGCCAACATCACCATCACCGATTACCTGAATCCTCTCTTGCCCACATTTCAGGCACTTGTACTTGACCCTCTCATTACCGTCGACCGTATTCTTGCAAACCGCCTAACCAGCCTTTCCCAGCCCCTACTGGTCTTGGGATATGCGGGTGGCCAGCTTCTTCAAGAAACCCTTAGTCTAAGCATCACTGCAAGAGGAACCCAAACACTTGAAGTCCAGGGGCTCAAAGCCTTTCATCCCGTCATTCAAAGTCCATCCCTTCTCAAAGGTCAAGCCACCCAATTGTTCCAAAACTGTTCATCGGTCTTCGCAGTCACTCCAAGTGATGTGGGGCTCGCCTTGGTCAGTAACACAACATGGGCTTCCCTCAGCTTCTATCCACCAAGTCTAACTGAAGCTCCTGTCCTCTTTTTAGGAGTGCCTTCCCCCGAATATCCAATCGTCAGTCAAATAGCTAAACAGGGTCTACGCTGGCTCTTAGAAAAAACTTCCACCGGCATCTGTATGGGACTAAACCAAATAGCTCCCAAAGTTGGTAGCTCACCTATTCTCTACGTCTTTGCAGGCGATATCACGAACTGGACCGGCTACGTATTAGAACCCGTCCACCTCAACATCACCGCCTTGGACTTTATGGAAGATTATCAAGTCGTCACCAACGAAACAGGCACAGCTCAACTTGAGTTATACCTGGCAGCACCAACCACGTACGCAGTTCACGCCCACTCTAATTCAGGACTAGAAGGCCTTTATTATCTCGTTTCCCATCCCGTCTGTACGGCTCACTTGCAATACTCTCCAATTATCCAGCAAGGAGAATACCTTGCTGTCTCCTGTTTCATTAACTCCTCCTGGGCTACCGCTGCAACCATCAACCTTAGTCTGTTTGAAGTTCATGTTGGTTCCATTAGTAAAACGAACCTCATCCTTGTTCCCGGTGAAAACCTTTTTCACCTCAACCTGGAAGTCCTTCCGAGCTGTCCCCCGCAGGCATTCAACCTCACACTCCTTATTACCAGCCATCCACTTACTTTGCTTTTCGAGCAAGTGCCTCTCACGGTGCAAGGTGCCTTCATTCTAGCCTTGGTTGATACTCCAGATCAGGCTTTGCAAAATCAACTCTTTCTTGTCACAATCAATCTCACCAACCTTGGATCACAAACACGGGCCTTCGATATTGTAGCAGTGCCTAATTTCTGGGGGTTCGCACAAGTCATTGTTCAAAGCAACGAAACTCGGTCAATCACCTTTCAAATTCAATACCTCCCTGCAAGCGTCGTTGATACTGGCGTCCGTCTATTATCCCTTAGCCTGCTGTCAGATAACCACTATATCCTCTCAGTGGAACATCTGCTCCTCGTTGGGTACTCGACGGTGAACCTCATCCTCTCCCTCCTGCCACTAGCCTTCCTTATTGGGCTTTGCGTGCTTGGTATCATTTGGATGCGTAATGGGAAACGTCGTCAACAACAATCAGGCTCTGTTCAGCCTGAGCTGCACCTCCCTGGAATCGATGGAGTTCAGATCCACTGGGGTAGCCCTGAGGCCGAAACTCAGCAGCAACGGATTCCACTTAATACTGATGTCAAACGACAACTAACGCAAATCATCCACCGGCTTGGATTGACTAATACCAGTACAAATCGCTATTTGAGTGACCGAGTAATACTAGCCTGGGAGAAACAGGGGCAAGAGCTACACATTGTCCTTCAATGCGAAAACCGACGGCTCATCCAACGCCTTCTCACACTCCTTTCTGAATCCACCTTACCAGCTAACCAGGAAGGAGATCTACGTGACTCATAACCAGCAATTGAGTATCTTCGTCCTCGCTCTCATCCCTCTCCCTGATATTACTCCTTAGATGAATATGAAAATTTGTGCAAAATAAAGAATCTAAACAAACTCCAACTCATCAACCACCAATGCTTAATGCCCACTTGCGCCTCACAACTATTCACCCAGTTCTCCCCAATCTTAGCTCCAAGTAAACACTGAGTTACGAAACTTCTTATGGCTTTGACGACAAGCTACAATTAACAAACCGTTGAGGGTTACAGGTGAGTACTACCCGATTAGGCCGTGTGGCAAAGGAAGCACTCTTGCTCATCCGAAAGTTCATGGGTCAAGGAGATTTTCAACGTGCATCCGATGCTGCACTCAAAGCAGCTGAAGCCTTCAACGAAATCGCAAAACATTCTACAGGCTCCTCTTCAAAACTCGCCTATCAACGAGCAAAGACTCTTGTCGAGATTACCAAAGTCCTACGGCGAGAAGAACCCCTTCCCATGCATCTGGTCGATGCATTGGATAGCTTCTTCCCCGATAACCAGGTACCGGCAATATCTGAACCCATCACCCACGATGGGGAACCCATTCCAGGTGATGATCTCCACGAAGAGCTGGAAACAGATAGCACTGGGGAACCTCCCTTGGAATACCGGGAAGGGGTTCGTTCAAACCATCATCAACTTCTCAAAGGGATCTCCATTGCCTGCACCCTTGTCGAGATGCTGGACCGCGCCAGCCACAGTATCCGAATCATGGTCCAGAACTTCACCGATGTTAAAACCATTAACGTAGGCACTGAATCCTGCGACGTAAACCTACTCAGCCGGCTCACAACAAAAGCCAATGAAGGTGTTAAAATTCGTATTATCATTCGGGAACCCGAAGCCTTCGGTGCTGCAGCCACACACTTTCAAGAAGCCGTTGAGACAGTTCTCAGTGATGCACCCAAGATCGAAATACTAGTCTGCGCTCAAATGCATATCAAATCTCTCATCATCGATGAATCAGAGGTTCTAGAAGGGAGCGCTAACTTTACCAATAAAGGCCTCTCAGGGATCGGAGAACAAGCTACTTGGACCAACAACTTGGAATTTGTTAAGCAGTTCGTCGAACGGTTTGACCACTATTGGGTGCATCAAAGTTCCGAGTGCACTACCTGCAAAAATCGTACCTGTGAAGTCCACCCACTGACCCGACGCATACCCTAAACAGCCATTGGCAAGTCTCTTTCGCTTTCCAACTGATAATGATATTTAGTGGACTTTTTTTCCATATGAAAGAATTATCGATGGTATAATGCCAACACTAGTTAGATGACGAATTTAAAGCCTTTTAGGGGCTTATTTTACTCGGAAACTTGTGGAAAACACTTTAAAATCAATTTAGCGCGAAAAGAGGCTCAGAAAACACAATAACGCGATTTAAAGTCATTATTCCGAGACTCTTCGTGGGCTTTAAATACGCACCAAGGACTTTTCCCTCTTTCAAGGGCAACCGCCGAGCAGGGGGCGAATCAAAGCTTGGCGACTCCGGCACGTACACAACAACATGAGGATGAAACACTCAGTACAAATCAGCGCCGCTATCATCGGCAAGAGATCCTAAGGCAACTCAAAAGAATTCAAGCCGACATCACCCATTTGGCCAACCGTTCGCCACCGCTCCCTGACCAGATCCTATTTTATGGAGATGATGCCCTCACGTGTCCAAGCTTTTGTGGGTCCTATAAAGATAAAAAATTTCGTGTGGCAAGTCAGCTACTGAATCGGTCATTACTCCTTGAAACTGTGCTCTACCGAGAGATGTTTACTATACTGCTACCACCGGTGGTGCGGGCTGTACCCGAAAGTGGTGATCTGGGTATCCTGTGTGCGTTCCAGCATACCTCCGAAGAAAATCATGACCAACTCCTTCGTTTGTGGCAAGTGGTTTCCCCTCGACGATTCTATGGCGATGTTGATTATAACGCCCCTCTCGCCTTTCCAGTTTTCAACCAAGTCACTCAAGGCACCTTCCTTCGTCGAGTGCTCCCGTTCTTTGACGAATTAGAACCTGCGATGACACCTTTAAGTTCCCGTGAATACGTCGACCTCCTTGAAACTTTCATGCTGAACTATGCGTCACCTCTTACTGAACAGGAGCTTCGTGTGCTGCATCTGATTCAAGAAAATCCTACTGCATCTCTGCGTCAACTGCAAAAGCTATCCCATCACTCATTGGGCACCTTAAGCAATTATATGACCAGTTTTCGTGAGAGACTGCTGTTCTCGAAATTCTATCGAGTGAATTATCCACGGATACGCTTGAACCATGTCGCAGTTCTCGCCTACCCAGCACCTGGCAGTCACGTACAACGCTATCTCGAACAGTGTCCTTATCTTCGGAAAATCCACCGATTCGGGGGAGCTGGAGCTCCCTATCTTCTCAGTTACACTCTACCTCGCTTACGCCTTCGCCGCCTCCATGAATGGCTCCAAGAACTCGTCGCAATGGGCCATTTACTCCGTTATCGCTTCTATCCCCTAAGCGGTGTGTTCAACGGGTATAATTTCCGAAGCTATCTTGCCCATGAGTCGGATGTCCCTGTAGCCGAGCGCTTCCGGTGGGTGGCTTGGATTCGGTATTTACGCAATGTCCTGATTCGAGATGGTTATGGAGAAATCTTGGCTCAACCCTATATCTATGAGTATAGTGAACCCAACACAGAACCAGCTGACTTAGATCCACTGGATTATCAACTGCTTGCCCACATCACCCCCGAGAATTCAGCAGAGGATTTGGGGATGCTTCTGGGTGAGTCCTCACACGTCATTCGTCGACGAATAAAATCCCTATTCACGCAACAGGCGCTGTTTGAGCGACCCGATCTCAGTATGCACCACCTAGGGCTCAACGAGACCTTATTCATCATCCTGGAGGGTAGTGATATGATAGTCCACAATTTTCTTGCTGGTTGTCGTGAAGCCCCTCTCTATGGAGGCTCGATATTTCATCACCCTACCCCAGGATGTATCGTTGCCTTTGGCTTACCAACAGGATTAGCCCTAAGAATGGGTCGGGAACTCAACCATCTCTTTTTAGATCAAAGCGAGTTTGACGCTGCGATTTTCTATGGGAACGGCGCCAAGGATTTCATCCCGACAAAGGTTCATCAACGTTGTCAATTCGATTTTGAAAAGCAACAGTGGCAATGGTTCCGGGAATACTTCCCGACAGCTTTCGATCACGTAGAATCTCATACTGGTGAGTTACAGGACCCAGACCCGATCCACTTTAACCCCTAACCGAAACACAGGAGAAAAAAATGAAGGAAACCTATAATCCCTCCAACGGTCCAATGCTCCTTAAATCGGAGAAACGTGTGAAACAGTCAAAACGACGCGGACCTGGTCGAGGAATTGGGGAAAAGCGACTTACAGAGGAACGGTTAAATGACCTCTCCGCTCTCTTCCACAGCCTTGAGCAAATACATGCTATCCTTATCCAAGAGGGGCATTCGATTATTAATGAGAGTGGCTCAATGCTTTCCTCTGGATCCCATCAAAACCTTGATCAAATGCTATTACTCCTTGAAGATTTTCTTTGGACTCTAAATTGCGCTTTAGCAAAAAATGGTGGGAATCCTCGGCTTCTCAGATGAGCCGGCTCTGCCGGCTAGAACTTGGTTGCACAACTCGCAGCGAATCTCGCTGCCGTTCATATTCTAGTAGGAACGCATTGAAGAGGGGTGCTGGGATAATGGGAACTTGCTCGTGAAATAAGATGTCTTCATTCATCATGGTAACCAGCAATGGAATTAAGACCGGGTGCGCTGTGTCAAGGCAACCAAGATTTGCTTGAAATCGAGCGAAGTTGTCAGCTAATACCTTTGTACGATGAAGCTGTTCCTCAGCCGCAGTTCGAAGGCTTGACGCTTTCCCTGACCTCACGCCATATTGCTTGCAATCAATACATAACAGAACTGACTGACGATGCGCAACAATATCAATCTCGAATCGGCGGTTCGTTGAGAACCGAAACCGATGCAGAACCGTGAAATCGTGAAAGGTTAGAACATGGGCAACAAATTCCTCGAATTCTTGCCAAGTCAATGCGGTAAGTATAGGACGGTTGGGTTCTCCCAACTGCAATGCACGAATGGCAACTCGAATTTTTGCATAACCTGGGAAATTCAATTGGTTTCCATCCTTCTTTAGTAGCTGGGCTGATTCTAAAGAACGAAGGAATCCAGCGTCATGAATAATTTGGGCGAGGTGGTTTGATTGAAACGATGATTCTCCTTTCGTTGCAACCAGAAGGCTCCGGAGCTGAAATCCATTCGTGAATGAGGAAAGCACTCGCTCTTCATCATTTATAGAAACCAGACAATCACCCCAGACCTTCCACAAAATTCTAAAAACCTGTTAGGTTAGATATTCAGTTCGCGGAGAACATTCTGTATTTTTCGCAATGAGTTATTGATTTGTCGGATATAGAATCTCGTGGCTCGTGGGACCAAAGCCGCCAAGACCACAGGTCTACCGTCCTCTAATGGCGTAGACTTACACACCAAAGAGCCTTTTTCGCATCGGATCGTGATGTCGCGCATTAAGCCTAATTTCAACTCGTCTCTGGCTCTATCGGCGTTATTAAAAACGATGCTTCCCATTACTGCAGCGACTTTTTCATCGACACCGCGACTAACCGCTGAAGCAATAACGAATCCTTCTTCATCTGCGACTATGCTTGCACTCACTCGACCCGTTTTATTAAGCTCCTCTAAGATGTCTGTTAGCGAATCCAACGTTGAAGACATACCACTTCCACCGCTTTTGCTAATCACTCCGCTGCAATACTCTCTAATTGGCGTAACCGCTTATAAATTCCGCTCGCAGGCTATTTTCCGTATTTCTTTTGAAAAGATTCCAAACACGTAAGCTTTTAGAGACCTTCCTCACCAGTGTCCACACCACGAAGTGATTCATTATGAGCTTGGCTCTCCACCAAATTTGGTTCTTCATTACAACGGCAGTCCTAATCATATGCTCTGTTTTAATCCTCGGTCTTCGTCGTTATCTTCCTTGGTTCTTCAAGTACAATGAATCCTTTCTTTCTCTTTTTGGTGTTGAATCCGAACATGCTTCTTGGGTTGTTTATATCTTCAGCTGGATTATTGGGACCTGTATGACCACAGTCGTCTTGACCCTCGTTGTCAATATCAATGAACACATTCTTCTCCTCATCGGACAAAGGGGAATATCTCTTGATTCAGCAATTGTTCCTTTAGCTATTGCCTTCATCATTGTATCCATAATCCTCATTGCCGCTGCACTCGTCCCTATTCTCATCATGCCTTTTGCACCACCTACTGCCCTACTCATTATGCTTCAACTCCATTTGTATGCCATCCCGATACACACATTTGCCTGGGGCCCCAGCCTTATTGCCGCCTTCACCTACTTCGCTGCCATTGCAATTGGTTTCGTCGGGATCTTTCTCTCCCTATACTTAATCATCCGCACTTACCTCGCTGTTCCTCTTTATCAGAGGATACGGAAGAAAGATACAATGTTAAGAACCACAGAAAATGAGGGGCTTACCCCTTAGCGGTCCTAAAAAAGAGAAGAGGACAATCCCCCGCAAACTGCTCGCCGACGAGATTGTCCCAGTCCTTACTTCAATAATAGGATCACAGGATTGCTAGAAGTCGTAGGCCATCAAGGTCTTACGCTTGTTGGCTTTGGCTCGGTGGGTGGCCTTGGTGATGAGTGCTTCAACAGCATCATCGATTGCTTTGTATGCGTCTGCAGAAACATTGAAGCCCATCTTGTGGGCTTTTGCTGAAATTGCTTTCTTTACGATTTTATCAACAGCCAATTTTGTATCCTCCAACTTGAAGACACGGCTTCTTCTCCCATTTCAATACGAGAAGAAACGCCGCTAAAGTGAGGTTAGGCGACTTTTGCTTTAAAAAGATTTCTGTCGCCTTCTTTTGCCTTATAAAGTATATAAATCGGCTTTTTTTCAGAAAAAAGGGTCTCCTTAGATGCGGAAATCCAAACCTTGTTTGGCTAAAGCTTTTTCTAAAATCCGCTGTCTCTCTTCGTAATTTCGTATCGCTTCACCCAGCATTGGAAGAAGGTCTTGATCTTCACCTGTAAAGCTTTGGTTCAGTGTTTCAAAGGCTGGGATCATATCTGCACCAATGCGTTGGGCACCTAAAGCTGCCATTAGTAGGGCTTCTCGCTCCTTTGTCGTCTGAACTGCCTCGCTTCGGGCAAGGAAATAATAGAACACACTCTTGATGAGCTTGAATGCCCAGAGAATACCAAAGAATTGCCACATCTGTGTCTTGGGCTCTTTAGGCATCTCAAGGAGTTGTTGCAGAATCTTAGCTACCTCTCCTCGGGCTTCAGCAAATGTCTCTGCAGCTTCTGAAAATTTCCCCTGTTTTGCGAGCGTGCTTCCGTTATTCATCAGGTCAAAATACCGTTTTGGGAGAGCATGAATCTTTTTATAGGTACGAGCTTCTCTCTCAATGCGGCTCTTATCAGTCTCTTCATTTTCGGGCACGTCTCACATAACCTCCTTCTATTGCCAGTTCCTTGAAGATATAATAATCATCTTTTGCCAATCGAAGGAGTCTAGCGGCCTCATCATCCGGGATCTTGTCCGTCTGTGCAAGAAGTTTAGCTACTCCTCTAATTCTTTCTCGGACAGTGAGAAACGCCGTTTCAGTAATATTCCGCAGTTCCGCCCCACTTTCTCCAAGCACCTTCTCGGCGTGTGCGACGGTATCAGCTATTCCCAATGATTTGGCATCAAAGCCCACTGGCAACACGATGTGTTCTTCGACTAATAGACAGGTATATGTGAGTCCCATATTGGATGAATCTGCAAAGGTTTCCTCATAAGCGCGATTGGGGAGACTAAGAATGAATGACATGTTGGGTGGTCGATCTCTTAGCACTTGCAGCGCTGCACCTGCATCATCAAAATACATTACAGGGATTCGTCGACCACGCATCGTCTGAAGTGCTCGAATCACTGACTGGTTTCTTGATTTCCGTCCAACTGCAAGGATTGGCATACCCCGCAGGAGCCCATATAAAAGGATGTCTAATCCCTGACCAAAGCGGCGCCAAAGCCTAATAATTGCTGGGCGGAGGGCTTCAGTTTCCGGAGGTTTTTCGAAGGTTGGTAAGTAATCTTGCACAACCTCTCTAGCTATAGGGTTGAAATGCCGGAAGGGTGCAATTTCTCCGGTCCAGCGACGTAGCTCTTTTTGATAGCGGTCTAGAAACAAGGCGTTGAGGGTCTTGAGCACGGCCATGATTGAGACGTCATCGTCTTCTCGGTCAGCGAGGGCCACGCTCAAGACAGGATCTGCGAAATCCCAGACGAACTGGTAATTACCCGTTTCGATGGTTGTGACATCATCCGCAAGAAGGTCTTGTCCAAACATTCGAAGGGCTGAGAGAAATCCTGAGACGAGTTCAGGGCTTACGTTCACTGTCATTGGACCGAATCCAATGGAAGTCAGCACGAGTCCACTTTTGTGAAAATGATACAGTTGGTGTATCATAGCAAGCCCGTTGTGATGTTCGTAAGTTCGTATAAATGGGTTTCCACTGAATTTCGAAACCTAGAGAGATATATCCATAGAACGCAATTCAGAATAGGTCGATTCTGAAGCCGTTGTTAAGGAGCCGCGAAGTTTGCGGCGTAACCATAACGCACGAACTATTAAGGTCACAACAATAACCAGCACAATGGTCGCAATTGCAGCCGCAATGTAAATAGGTAAGGGACTTGGCGGAGGGATTAACGAGATATTTGTGGTAAGTACTTGATAATAATATGATAGATAGACGATTGAGGAGCCGACGGTAGTAATCCGGGTTTCATTTGCTTGGTAGTAGATACCCACATCGTGGTCAATGACGTATGTGGTCTCAGTGTCTTGATCTTGACTAGAACTTTGGTTGAAGAAACGATAACACAATTGTTCGTCATCTCCCAGTGTAAATGCTGTGTGAGTGATGGACTGCCAAGAGCTTCCCCCAACGATTACATTTAACCCAGGAGTAATTGTGCTCAAGGTAGTGTCGTCAAGGAAGAATCCTGGAAGCCCCTGTGTCATGGGGTAGTCAACAAGACCGGAACTCACTCCGGTTGGAGCTGGAGCCGGAACAGATCCATTTAAAGAGACTATGGTTTGCCAGGAACTACTATTCGACACAGTGACGACATTGCTGAAGACTATAACCGAGAAATTGTAATAGGCCTGGAAAACGGCACCATTCGGAATTAATTGCATAACCAGAATCGACAAATTCACATGCTGATGCCAATGCATGGTATAATTTCCAGGATCAAGAACGAGCTCAGTCCACTGATTTATCTGGACCGCGGATTGGTTATAAAGAACGTTAATGAAGCCATAATCATAGGTCGTAAAATGGCCCTCACTTGGAACATAGGCTATCACCTGAAATGCCTGTAACGCATAGGAATTCCATCCACCGACCATTATGAAGAGAATGATGGCTATACTCAGTGCTTGTCGAGACATGTTAACACAAAATCCTCATACATCGCTTTAGTAGGTGCTTTTTAAATTCCTTTACTGACTGTACGGGCTTCTTCTTTTTTCCTTTGTGTTCTGTTATTCAGGACTCCGTGTTTCTTTTATTTCAGGTTTCTACCTATCAGCATACCTATTTGTAGAACCTACCTTTAATTTCCAGTACAACGGGGGATTATAATGAGCGATGAAGAACAACTCCGTCGAGCAATTGAAGAACATCTTGAGAATGCTGAAGATTTCATCCGTGAGGGTCAACGCTCACGTGCCTTTCTAGAATTCGAGGAGGCATCAGGGAAACTAGAGGCAGCTGAGAAAATTAGTCAGCTCGAACAATTATGGGCACATGCGGCAGCAGGCTTCACGGCTGCAGAAGCGCCATATGAAGCAGGTCATAGCTTCCTTAGGGTTGCTGACCTTGAAGCCCAACAAGGACGGAAAAGCGAAGCTCGTGACTCATATCTTGCAGCAGCTAACTCCTTCTTCGCCGTTCGTGAAAAGAATCAAGACCTTTGGATAGCAATCACCCAAGCCGTTGAAAAAGCCATTGATTTGTCAATTGCACTCAACGAACTTTCACTTGCCATCGAACTACTCTATAAAAATGCAACCATTCATCGCCGCGAAACTGGATTCACCTTTGATGCGATTAACACCCTTGAAAGGGCTCAACAACTGCTGGAGAAAGAGCCCAATCATCCGCTCGCTCAAGAGATTGGAGATTTACTTCAGGAACTTATCGATCACTAACCATTATTGATATTAATACCAAATCCTCACGTAACCGGATCTGCTGCGCCTGGCTATCAACAGCTCAATCCAGCTACGCGAGGACTTGGCAACTCTGCTGCACGATATACTCTAGCTCTTCTTCAGTGAGGGCGGGGTGTACTGGAAGCGATAATACCTCTTTGGCTGCTTGTTCAGAAACGGGCATTAATCCTTCTTTGTACTGAAAGAGTTTACGATAAATTGGAGTAAGATGAAGAGGGACTTCGTAATATACTGCTGCACCTATCTGTGCTTCGTGTAGGGCTTTCTGAACAACATCTCGTTTTCGAGGAGAAAGAATCCGAATCGTGTATAAGTACCAGTTATGCGTTGCCCATGAAGCCTCAGTAGGTAATATTATTCCCTCAATATCACGAAGATTTTTCGTTAAATATTCAGCGTTCGCCTTCCGGGCATTGAGGAACTCGGAGAGGCGGTTTACTTGGGCTAGACCAATGGCAGACTGGATCTCAGGCATCCGATAATTATGTCCAAGCTGCACGTACTCGTAGGGCTTGATTTCGCCATGCGTACGGATTTGGCGTAACCGTTCGGCCAGATCCTCATCGTTGGTGGTGAGTAATCCACCTTCACCGGTTGTGATGACTTTACTAGGATAGAGACTATAGCATCCCACGTCTCCGATGGTGCCCACATCCTGTCCACGATATTTAGATCCATGGGCTTGACAAGCATCTTCGATGATTCTGATATCATGCTTTGTAGCCAGCTCGATAAGGGGATCCATATCGGCTGGGTGTCCATACAAATGAACGGGGATGATGGCCTTTGTGCGGGGTGTTATGGCGGCTTCTACTTTTTCGGGATCTAAGGTGAAGGTGTCCATCGAGATGTCGGCAAATACTGCCTTTGCTCCCGTCAACAGCACCATGTTGGTCGTGGCGATGAAGCTGAATGGTGGAGCGATGACCTCGTCGCCTGGCTTCACATCAAAAGCTAGTAAGGCTGCATGAAGAGCAGCGGTTCCAGTGTTTACTGCAATCGCGTGTTTTGAACCTACAAACTTGGCAAATGCTTCTTCAAATCGAAGGGTGTAAGTCCCAGCTCCTGATTTGTGCGTCAGCATGCCTGATTGCAGTACATCTGTCACCGCTGCTATCTCTTCTGCACCCAAAATGGGACGGTTGGAAGGAATGAAACGGTTTGGTGACCAGGTCGACGGTGCTGGCAAAGTCGATGTCTCCACTCCGTTACTATGCGCTTACCCCATTTAAAATTAACTGTTCCTACGTAAATTCGAGTTTAAACGGAAGATGGGTGAAATTTTTCGCAACTCACAACACTACAACCTGAGGGCAAACAGCACTAGACGATGCACAGGCGAAAACCCTAGCTTTGTATAGAGCTGATATGCAGGTTCGTTGATGATATCGAATTCAAGCTGCATCTTAGTCAATCCGCATTGTAGGGCACCCCGAAGGCTGAAAGCCATAAGGGCTCGACCCAAGCCTTGTCGGCGATAACGGGAACTTACCGCAATGGGTCCCAACATTCCCGCGTCCTGAATAAGGCGAACAATCGTAAATCCCACAATCTCCTTGTCTTTGACTAAGACGGCTGTCGATTCCTCAATAAAGGGACGTTCGCGGTCAAACCAATATTGAAAGATTTCCCTTCGCTGTTTCATCGTTTGATCGAGCCAAAACCGGTCTTTGCTGTCATCAAACATCTCACAGAATGGCCCTTCAAGGTCTTCGTTAGAATAGTCTGCCAAGGGACGAAGTTGGAACTGCGGAGGAAAATTGAGTTCAGTGCTTGCCTGCTGTGTCAGGTCAAGTTCCAGACGAAGTTCCTCTGTTGCCAGGTGCATTCCTTGAGCTTCATACCATTTCTTGTATACTTCATACACTGCTTCGTTTTGTGGTGTGATTCCAGTGATTTCTGCTTCAAAACGCTCAAAGTTCTGTTCTTTTGCATACGCGATTGCCGTTTGGAGAAGTTGTTCACTAATCTCAGTTTGTCTTTGTCCTGGATCAGCGACTGGATGCCACCGACCGATGGTAGCCGTTGTTGAAGTAATGGAAAAGAATACTAACCAACCCACAATCTGGTCGTTTGAATATGCAATAATCGGAACGCTTCGCGTGCGGTTCTTCCACCATTCGATTGCGTTACAAAACGAGTCGATCGTAGGGGGTTCAATAATAAGGCTATCTCGCTGTCTCGCCTGATTTGAAAACTCAGCAATCTTGTCTGAATTGACATCATCCCAGGAGTGAATATGAATATCCATGAGACCAGCTGTCAGCTTAATCTCCTAAATAAGTGAATTGCAAAATGAATCCAATGTGGGCTCAAATTTGTGTGCATCAGTTGCCGGTCGTATTAAAGCCCTTTAATCACTTGCATGAGGTAGCTGTGATGACGTTTTTCGTCTGCGAGGATATGTTCTAGGATTGCCTTGATCGTTGGTTGCTTGACAATTTTGATTTGCTCTTGCACGAGCTCAATCATGTGTTCTTCGACCTTGATGTGCTTCTGTAGGTCACGTTTTGCCACCAACTTGTCAGTCCATTTTTCTTCATAGAAATCCTTGAATGAGTAAGGCTGTTTCTTCAGCACTCGTTCGATGGTTTCATACATCTTTGCGTGTTTACCAGAGTCCATACCCAACTCATCAATGATGAGCTTAACCGCCGCGTTATCAATCATTGCTGCTGTATCCTTGTAGAGCTTCACGGCTTCTTTTTCAACCTTGATAGCTCGTTGAATAAAATCGAGTAATTCTTTATGGGGGCCTTCAGACATGATCTTCGCACCATCAGATACGTTGACTCTGAACTGAGATTCACATATTAAAAAGACTTCTCCTCTTCGCATTGTAACCCTTTAGACTTTCCAAATCTCGTCTTTGAGAATCTTATGATGCCGCTTTTCGTCCTCAACGATGAATTTGAGGATGATCTTGAGTGTCTTATCCTCCGTTGCGAGGATCTGGTCTTTAAGGAGTTCAATCATCTTCATTTCGCGTTCGATGTGGCCCTTGATGGCTTCAATTCCCTGGTTTCGTTGCTTCCAGGTGCTTACATAGGTTTTTTCCTCAGCTTCCTCGTGTGCAAGTTTCTCCTTTCTTAATGTCTCAAGTAGCATCTGAACTATGCTTGCATGTTTCGTTGAATCTGCGGCGCAGATTTCAAACAAGATCTTGATGCCAGGATGATCGATGTCTTCCATTTCTTTCCGCAGTGCGCGTGCTGATTCATTTTCCAAAGTGAGTTGGGTTTCAAGTAATTTGATTAGCCGTTCATTTGTCACGTTTCTTTCACTTCTCCATGAGCTTGTTCAGGAGAGAACTATAATACGATTGAACTTGTGTCCCCGTTCGTGTATCCATTGCCTTAAACTCTTTGGCTAATTCATCCATTTCTTCCTTAGATAATAGTTGATTAGCAGCAGGAAACAATTCGTTGTCTTCCAGCTTAATATGGGGTTCGATGAGGTCGATGTATTTATCGAGACAGTCGATGACCCTTTCACGAGCAGGACGGTCGCCAGTGAACATTGGACGAGCAAAGCGTCGGAGTTCTGCGATGTAGGCTAAAAGATACATATGCTCTTCAACGAGTTTGTCGATGATCTCTCCAAACTCTGAGGTGCCACCTTGTTCAATGATGACAGGAAACAGCCATTGTTCTTCCTTTCCATGGTGGACAATGTCAGCGTAAGTACTCCAAAAGTCGATGAGCCACCAATACCGGCGAGGGCGTATTGGGCCCCCCTCTCTAATTTCATCTCGGAAGGACTTTGTGATTGGTATTGCCTTCGCAATCAGTCGATGCTCTTGGGCTAGGTGTTCTATCGGTTGCATATTTTCGAACTCCATATCTTTAGGGTAGTGTTAAGACAATTCACACTAATATAAAAACCTCTGATTTTCGTACTGTTGACAGTCCACTTCAATCGATTCATCGGTAAGAAGACCGAAAGTTATCAAAGAATCATTACCCCTCTTCTATTGTACTAAGGGTCTCGATGAGTTCAAGGACACGGCGTTCAATCTCATCACGAATCTCTCGCACCTTTTCGATAGGTTGGTCTGCGGGGTCGTCTAATTCCCAATCGATGACTCGGTCTAACAGGGGGGCTGGACAGAAACTTTCTGCACCACAACCCATGACAACGACGGTGTCGGCTTCGTGCAGCTCAGCGACGGTTATTCGCCGGGGGACGTTTTCAGAGATGTCGATGCCCTTTTCCTCCATTACCTTGACAACCCCAGGATGCACATGATCTGCTGGGTGTGTTCCACCTGAGGCCGAAGTGATTTTCCCTTCACCGTGTTTTTTCGCAAATGCATCGCCCATCTGGCTGCGTCCCGCATTTTGTATACAAACAAATAGCACATATTTCATGAGTTATCAGCTCATGAGGCGATTCCGTTTCACTATTTAAGTCAGTAGCATTTCTGAGGCAGATTTTACCTCTCCATAAACAATAAGAGATGAATCTAAACAAAACATGGTTTCACTTAAATTTGGGTTGAGTATGATGGGACGTTTACGGCCTCGCTACCTTGTATTTCTTATCAGCATTATCATGATGGTGAGTGGTATCAGCATGGCTTGGGTTGCCCAAAATAACTTCGGAACCGTTCAAGCCACTGAAATCACGCTAGCCACCTCGGACGGGGTCCCTATTTCTGGCATCCTTCAACGTCCCCTTGCCGCCACTGGGGCCACACCCCTCCCCGGTGTTGTCGTTATTCACGGAGTCATTCAATCCAAAGAATGGGTCATGGCCTTTGGCATCGAACTAGCCCGGCGAGGATTCGTGGTCCTCACTATCGATGCCGTAGGACATGGTAATTCCGGGTCTAGTACAGACCCAAATGCTGATCGCGGAGGTCTGACTGCCCTGGAATACTTGAACGACCTCTCCTATGTGAGCACTCTGGGGGTGATAGGCCATTCCATGGGTGCAGGAATAGCAATCCAAACTATCAACGAGTCTTCCATTCAAGTGGATAGCCTTGTTCTTGTGGGTGGTAGCAGTGGCAGCATGGCGACGTGGGCAAACGCCACCTATCCCCGCAATCTGTTCTTTGTGGTAGGTCTATATGATGAGCTTTTTGATGTGCCAGAACTTCTAAACACCCTGACAGGTCCCTTCAACACAACAGGACCTGTGGTTCCTGGACAGCTCTATGGTGATTTTGTTACAGGGACCGCTCGTGGTATTATTCTCCCTCCAACCAATCATCTGTTCGAAACCCTTGATACCGCCTGTATTAGCTCGACAATTGAGTGGCTCATGGCAAGCCTCAAAGGAGCTCCGGATGCCTTTTGGATTCCGAGCCAAAATCTTCTTTATCCCATTTGGGTTGCTGGTGGGTTCTTAGCATGTCTTGGAGCGATTCTTTCAGTCTTTACTCTGTTCACAATCATAATCGGGTTCCCTGTTTTTCGCAAAATCCAACAAGAACCTGATTCAGCATATCATGCTCGGACACCTCTCTACCTAGGTATGGGCCTCCTTTATGGTCTCCTTGGCCTTGGGGCTCTATTCGCTATGCTTCTTACTGATCTCCCTATTGCTTATCCACAGAGCTTAGGTTTACCTGTAATCTTGGGACTGTTCATCGGAAGTCTAGTTGCAGGGCTCCTGCTTTTCGGAATTAAATACATCCTAAATCGAAAAAGTGATACTCCCACCTGGAACGATTTTGGAGGTTTTAACGGAGGCGAACAGAAAAGCTACAGCAAGACCGCTCAGACCATCGGCCTCGGATTCCTACTCGGGATCATTGGGATCGCTTGGCTCTACCTTTGGGTCCTGCCAGTAGATCTGCTTCTCGCCTTGGACTTTCGTGTCTTCCTCCCCTTCCTGAAAGCCCTTTCCCCACAGCGAGCCCTCTTTATCCCTCTCTACTTCATTCTTTTCCTACCCATCACCCTAATTGATGGACTCTGGATAATGGGGTACCTTCGGACGAAGCCGATGGAGAATTGGTGGAAGACTCAGACCTCATGGACAATAAAAGCCATCCTCATTAAGATCCTTGTGATGACAATCATTCTTATCATCCAAATTATCGCTAGTCTAACTATCGGTGGTCCTTTCATCTCTGGATTCATTGGTTTCTATTTACTCTTCCTGTGGATCTTCATTCCCATGTACGCAGTATCCACAACCTATCTCGCATGGTCCTACCGTTTGAGCAATCGCTTCTATATTGCGGTTTTGTTCAACGCATTTCTTTTCGCATGGCTCATGGCTGCCATCCTTCCCATCATGTAAATCCACTCACAAACAAGAGCACTATTGGACTATGAGCACAAGGTTAAAGCTGAAGAAGTTCCCCTAACAAATTAGACTGGGTGCACGCACCGTGTCGGCGAATCGTTACTGGTTATTAGATGCAGTTTTTTCCGATGCCGACCAAGTGGTCTTACTCACCTTCCTCCAAACTCCCTCAAATACCCTCACAACGGTCAAAAAAGATTTCCAACCCTATTACTATGTACAGCCTGCAAGTCTGGGTGTATCAGTTCAACGAAAAGATCTGATGAAAGACGAGTTCATCAACGTTGCGCGCATCCCCTTAGAGGCTACCGTTGAAGCAGATCGAGAATGGGAGAAAGATATCAAACCCGGACTCAGTTGTGTCTACGATCAAGATCAACGGTTTGGGTGCCCCCACGTTAAGTCTGAAACAGGATATAAACTCGATTTGCAACTCCCCCAAAAACAATTGAAGGAGTTCGAATCGGTTTTTGTTGAGACAGCCGATCAAGACCCACTAAAATACGAATTCCTGAAGGAATATTTTCGGTATATGGTTCAACCTGTTCCCGACATTCCCCAAGACCTCATGAACTTGGATTCCACCTATGATGAATCTAAAATGCTGTGGGCCTGGATGCTTGCGCGGATTGCCAACATCCCTTTCAAACGGGCGCTTACTAGCCGAAGTGTCTCCGACTGGATTCGCTCCATGCTTAACACCACATACCGCAAATTAGGTATTCTGATCCCCAATCCTGACGAATTAACAAAGGGCCATACTCCTCATCGCGTTGAAGGAGCGTTGACCATTGCACCTACACCTGGGGTCTATTACAACATGACTGTGTTGGACTTCGAATCTCTTTACCCCAGCCTCATTGACACTTACAACCTCTCCTACGAAACAATGGACTGTGATCATAGCGATTGTTACTCATTCAAGGTCCCTAACGAGCCCCACTACGTATGTAATCATCGACGGGGGATTTTCAGTGCCCTGATTGGAGCTCTAAAGGATCTACGGATTCATTGGTTCAAACCACAGAGTCGTCACAAAACCCTCGATTCAGACCAACGCGCTAAGGCTAAAACCATTTCCGATCTTCTCAAATTCTTGTTAGTTAGTAGTGGTGGCGTGACCATCCGGATACATGGGCTTGCAAGCCCCCCATTAGCGGAATCCATGATGGCCTATGGTCGGTGGGCACTTCAGACAACTTGGGATCTAGCCATTGAACATGGGATGCATCCAATATATGGCGATACCGATTCAATCTTCCTCGATAAGCCTACCTCCCCACAAATCAACTGGCTAATTGAAATTGTTCGAGACGAATTGAAACTGAAACTCGCTGTGGATGCAGTCTATTCCCTCTGTGTTTTCAGCTCTGCCAAAAAAGCATACTTCGGCATCCTCCCCGACGGAACCCCTGATATCAAAGGGATTACGCTAGGCAAATCCAGTACCCCTCTGCGATTCCGAGAAATCTTTCTAGAAGCAGTTAAACCTCTTGCAGGTATTGACACTCCCCAAAAACTCACAGAAGCCTCTCAGAAAATTATTGAGATTTTACAGCGGGAAATAACTCGGCTAAGGCGACGCAGCTTCAAAGTTGAAGAGTTAGAATATCGGGTCAAGGTTTGGAAAGCTGATAAAGAACGAGGTAAGAACGCGGCGTTAGCTCAACCCTATCAGGCGCTTCAACAACTCAGTGACAAGGGGATTAAAGTCAAAAAACGTGCTGAAATCGGATTTGTCAAAGTGAATCCTTTTCGGTATGGCCCCCGGATGTTCACCGTGAAACCTACACAGATGGCAACAAAAGAAGAAATCGACATCAATGACTATGTTAGAAAACTTGCAATGGCTTTTGAACAGGTTCTAGTCCCTCTTGATATTAAATTTCCGAGTCAAACATCCTATCATCTCGATGCTTATCTTTCCGATGACGTCGGTGAACCATTCAGTGAAGAATTTGCGGAACTCAAAACCCGAAGACAGGCGGAACATCAAAAACGATTAGTCGACTTCACAAACGATGAAGAAGAAGACGACTAATTTATTTCTTGAGCCGTCCGGCTTTCCCATCTTTGGCAACCGGATTGCGAAGAATCCCAATGCCTTCTATCTCTGCTTCGACCACATCACCTGGCTGCAAGAAGATCGGTTTCGGTTTGGCAACAAAGCCCACACCTGCTGGAGTACCGGTTGCAATTACATCTCCTGGCTCTAAGGTTAATATCTTCGAAATATCGGCTATCAGTTCAGCTACCGAGAACACCATATTGGCTGTGGAACTATCCTGCCGCTTTTTCCCGTTCAGGCGTAACTCCAAGTGAAGGTTTTGGGGATCATGGATTTGATCGGTTAAAGTGAGTACTGGACCCATTGGGGCAAAAGTGTCAAAACTTTTTCCGCGGAACCATTGACCATCGCGGTATTGGAAATCACGGGCGGAAATGTCATTGAACACTGTATACCCACCCACATGGTCCAAAGCGGTTTCCTTCGGAATATTACGACCACCTGCCCCAATGACGACTCCTAATTCAACCTCATAATCTATCTTGGACGCTTCATTCGGGATAACAATGAAGGCTTCAGGTCCAATCGTTGCCGTGGGTGGTTTCGAAAAAAGCACTGGAGTCTTCGGCATCTCTCTTCCGGTCTCTTTCACGTGGTCCTTATAGTTCAGTCCAATTGCGATGATCTTTGTTGGACGTGGAAGTGGAGCGAGCAAATTCACTTCATCGATTGGTTTCGCCTCGATACGACCAATCAACGCGGCTTCGATGGTGGACTTGAGAGAGGGATCACTCAAGTAATCGAGCATGGATGGAATCCCTGGAGTCGGTATCACCTCTCCATTATCTAAAACACCCACACGCGGTCCGGCATCCGTTGCGTAGCTGACCAGCTTCACCTGTTAGCTTCTCTCCAATGAAGAACTACCTGCTACTACTCATCAATTATCAGTAGTTCAGCCCTAAAAAATTGCCCCTACCACGACAATCTACCGACAAAATCACTCGCCACACCGGAAGAAAAGCCAACCATTTTCAACCCTTTTAAACCGAATCAGGCAATACCTGCCCTGTAATCGCCTGCCTTCTATTTCAACAATGATTTCGTCCTTTTCCCATTTTTCCGTCTCATATTTCCCTGTGTCCCACAACTCAACGGTCCCCGCTCCATATTCACCTTCGGGTATCTTCCCTTCAAATGATCCGTACTCTATAGGATGATCTTCTGTTTGGATTGCTAACCGTCGAACGCTTTTCTCTTTCGGTGGTTCCTTGGGTACTGCCCAGCTGACGAGTACGCCATCTCGCTCCAAACGTAAATCCCAATGCAGGTTTCGGGCTTGATGGCGTTGGATTACATAGATTTGATTTAAACCTGGTTTCACTTCGGGTTTGGGTTCAGTGGTTTTCGTAAAGTTGCGTTTTTTCTTGTATTCCTCCAAACTCATTTGTGATAACACCAGCTAGTTCTGCCTCTCTACGATTCCTATATAGTAAAGTAGTTAATTAAGAATACACCTTCCATCTCTGTAAGGTATTTACCCCTCAGGGAGTTGGGACTCTGCTAGAGATGATGAATGGGGTTTTGGTTTGGAATTATCCGGGGGTATTGGTTCTTCTTACAAGTCTTAATGTAAGTTGGACATGAAGTACTTACATTGAGTCTATTGTCTGGATTGTGATACTATACCGACGAAGATTCATGTGTAATGCATTAACCGTTGTAGGGTGGGTGGGACTAGTGCCGGTGTTGAGCACGCCTCTCTCATTTGGTGTCACCTTAGTATTTTATGGGGTCATGCTTGGAATTCTTCCACCTCCAACTTCGTTTGATGTGTTACTCTACGTCACCGCTTCCTCTTTTGCCTTTCAACAATGTCTTTTTCGCGGCGCGTTCTCGGTTTGGGGGGACCTTTCATGGCAGGAATGATGCTCAGCACGCCTCCAATTATTGCGAGAATGGCTCCTGCGAAATGAGCAATCCCTGGATAAAAGAGTGCCCCGTACATCATCCAAACCCCACCCACGACGACAGCTATGCCAAAAAATAGGGCTAGGAACCCACCGATGGTTCCACTTTTGAAAAAGGAAATCACACCCGCGACAATCACGATACTTCCAGAAAGAATCATTACAGCAATCATGATAAGTAGCATTTGAGCCACGAGTTCCAAGATTGCTCGAATTTCTATGGGATATAATGGAATTTCTGCAAGAAAGGGGAGGATGGCAAAGTAGATGGTTATCTGTGCCCCTATTACAAGCACTCCACCGAAAATCTGGACTAGCCCTCCCAGATCGGAGAGACAGGGCGTTTCCTTTGGTTTTGACATCGATTTGAACCCATCCTGGCTTACTACTCTGCCTTTCGATATGCATCTCCTTAAAAGTTCAGGTATTGGTACATGCTTGACAATGCAACGCGTTAAGAATAGAAAATCTGAACCGCGCGAATCCTAATTTTTCATTCGCTTGCACTCACTTGGGTCTTTTCCGAACCCTTTGGTTGCCATGAATAAATAACGCACTACAGTGCGGTTAATTTAGGAATGAAAAATGAATGCCGAAGAATTGATGAAAAAATACCATCAACTCTCCACCAAGCCCATGGCTGTTCCTTCATTAGAAAACGAATCAGGAGAATCGGTGGAAACGCTTTATCAAAGTTCTTCGTTACGAATCCTATTAATTCGGACTACAGCTGATCCTGAAAACGTGACGCTTGAAGTTGAGGTGTGGCTACCGGGTTCCTACTCTGATGATGACCTGACTTCCCTTTCAAAGACCGAGGGGAAAACACAAAATGAGAAACTGGGTGAAATGTTAGGGCAAATGATTACCCATCTTCAATATCTTTATTCATTGCACCAATCTGGATTTTCTTTGGATGTTATCAAACACGATTGTTTATGGACCGCCTCTTGTACATTTTCCAAGCTTCCTGATCGTGAACTTTTCGACAGACTCCTTCCGCCCTAAGCAGTATTTGCCCGTTTGTGCAGATATGATTTACTTTAAATGCAAGAAGTTTCGAACAAATGCTGCTTACGAGTAGAGCCTTCGTTGAAAAGCTGGAACTCAACGGATTAGCTATCTCCCCTACTCGAATGGGTGCTCTCCCCTGCTGCGTGGTGTCTTCATTGGACCTAATTGACAAAGGCATCTTCTATGCCTTGGATGGCAACTGTCGCACATCCTATGAAACTCTAGCACGACAATTCAACATCAGCGCCAACGCTATCAAAAAACGAGTGACAAAACTCAGAGAGTCTGGAGTACTCAAGGCATTCTCCGTCTGGCTAAGCTTGAGCATGATTGATGCAGAGATGATTGTCGCCTTCATTAATACAGACGGCAGTCAAGACGATGAACACTTAATCAACACCATCGGAAACAATCCCATGATTCATCGGACCGCCTCACTTTCCAATGGCGGGATAATGGCATTCGGAGAATACATAACCGCTCAAGGCCTAGGGGAACTAAGCCGATTTCTCCGAAAACAAGAGGGCGTGACAAATGTCGAAATTCACACTCTTCTAACGGATAAGGGTGGCAAGGTCAATTTTTCAGATCTTCAAATGAAGATATTAAATGAACTTCGAATAGACGCTCGTATGTCCATTGTAGAATTGGCAAAACGTACCGGATTAACAGCCCGGACCATTCGTCGTGTATTAGACCAGTTAGGAGGGAATTCTGCAACGACCCGAGCTTTCGTCGTTCGAGACAATCTACCTCCTAACGAACGCGCCTCATCTGAGCCCGTTCATTTCCGAAGCATCTGGAACCTAAACGCTGGAGGCAGTATCTCATATGCTGTTCGCCTCACTTACGATGAAGACCAAGGTAATCCCGTCGATGTCGATTCCTGGCTACGCAAAGAATATCCTGTGGCTCATTGGTACTCTTATGCCTCGGCATCTGAACCAATGGTCTTCAGCACCTTCAACGTTGAGACTGTTGGTACCTTTGAAAAAATCCATCAATCCCTCAAACAAGGCCCACTGATTGAATCTGTTGAAACTCTTGTCTTGTATCCCCAACGCCATTTCAAGGGGCTACGTGAAATATGCCTGGATGAACTACTCGAAAAAGCTGGATATAGTTAATCCACGACTCATCTCAGATAGTAGAATAATACCCTGTTCGAGGATATTTGAACCTCGCAGTTCGCTTTCTTGTTGAACTCTGGGAATTGAGGTACACTTTTCGAACCTGCCGGTTTCCACGAGTATTAATCCCTGAACTAATCAGAGGCTCTCAGCTTACTCAGGTCAGGAAGAGATTCGATGATACTGAAACGCTCAAGCCTCCTCTGTATCCCTCTTCTGCTGCTCTTCATGGTCATCATACCGGTCAGTGGAGGGCAATCTCAGACGGCTTGGGTTCCCGATTATTGGCCCACCACTGGATGGCAAACTTCAACGCCAGAAGTTCAGGGTATGGATTCAGCATATCTGGCTGCCATGGATGATTACATTGAATCGATTGATTGGGGGTTTGCCATGGTGTCCACAGTTGTCGTCAAGAATGGCTATATTGTCCATGAATCCTATTATGGTTCATCCGGTGAAACAACTCGGCGAAATATCTTCTCTTGCACTAAGAGCTTCACTTCAACCCTTGTGGGAATCGCCTTTTCTGAAGGTTATATCAGTAGTCTTGATGAACTAGTCCTTGATTACTTCACGGATCGAACGATTGCAAATGTGGATGCCCGAAAAGAGGCAATGACCATTGAAGATCTCCTTACAATGACAGCGGGATTTGACTGGCCAGAGGTCGGGTATCATGCTATAGATCCCTACACTCAAATGACAAGCAGTACAGATTGGGTGCAATATGTCCTTGACACACCCATGGCCCATGAACCGGGTGAAGTATGGAATTACAATTCAGGTGCTTCTCATCTCCTCTCAACCATCGTCAATATCTCCACAGGGCAGTACACCCAAGAGTATGCAGAAGACAAGCTCTTCACCCCCCTGGGAATCACCCATTATGACTGGGGTGAAGACCCCGACGGCAATGCGTTTGGTGGTGCCAATCTCCGGTTAACACCCCGCGATATGGCTAAATTGGGCTTCCTCTTCCTGAATAATGGCACATGGGATGGCGTACAACTTGTGCCTGAGAGCTGGGTTGCCACCGCCACCGCTAGCCATATGACGCTGAGTGCTGACACAGGTTATGGCTATCAATGGTGGACCTCTCCTCTCATTGAATCATACTCTGCCCGTGGTTACCTGGGACAACTCATCTACGTTTTCCCTAGGGTGAGTATGGTCGTGGTCTTTACCGCACAGACAAACTCCCTTCAAGATGATGTCCTCCTTGAAAACTACATCTTACCTGCAGCAGGATATTCCGTAAGTAGAGGCCCACCCCCTGATGGAAACCTGATCACTGCGGCAATCATTGGTGCAATAGCCATCCTCGTCACCGTCTCTGCGGTCAGTGTGTATCTCCTGTATTGGCGGAGACACAAGCTATCCCCCTCAACATGACTCCTCCAACGGCTCCCATCGGACATCCGAATTTCCGGCTTTCCGAAAATCCGTTGTCCACCAGCAGTAGGCCCCAAGCATTGGAAAACCTTGGATCTCTGGACCGAAAAGCTCCAATCCCTGACCTCTTGGTCCAACTCGGGTGTCCTGGGAGCCGTTCCACTTCCATTCTTGTTATATACACTGTCAATAGGTCAGGAGTCGCTGGCTAAGGATAGAAGGGTCGAAACCAGGGTGTGTAACCGACTAGCAGCGCAACGAAGAAAATAATGATTATTAGAATCGCACAGCAGCCGATTGCTTTTCTACGCCTTGACGGTTCTTCCTCATACATTATGAACTCATCAGACTCACTTTTCTCAAACGTCATCTGCTATTCTTCCTCGGATTTCAGCAGCAACAAGAGGGGATTAAGTCTTTTCAATTGAACATACTTTCCATCATACTAGATACTTTGACCAAAACTCCAAATAGAAGCCAAGAACCTTTACTATCTGAACTTCGATGGTCAACTACGATGAATTTGCTCAGGAATATCAGCGCCATCGTCAGGTGCATCCTGAGGTTTTGAAACAACTCATTGCCATTAGCGAAGTTCAGCATGACTCAAATGTCCTTGAAGTTGGATGTGGAACAGGCAATTACATCCATGCCTTCCACACTGCAACAGCTGCAAAGGCATGGGGAGTCGATGCATCTGAACAAATGCTTACTCAAGCCCGGCAGCAGTCTCCTGATATTGTCTTTAGCCAGGGGCTCGCTTCTTCCCTTCAATTCGAGGGCGCATTCTTCGATTTTGTATTCTCTGTCGATTTAATCCACCACCTCAAAGATATTATTCCATATTTTTCTGAAGTTTTTAGAATACTAAAACCAGGAGGACGTATTTGTACAGTCACTGATTCAGAAGAAATTATTCGAACTCGTCGCCCGCTTGCCTTCTATTTTCCCGACACAATCACAATTGACCTCGAACGATACCCATCACTCCTCGTTCTCCGGAAACGCATGGAAGACGCTGGTTTTCGCAACATCAAACAGATACAGGCAGAATTCTCGTATGAGCTGACAGACATTGAAGCGTATAGGAACAAGGCGTTTTCCTGTTTACATTTCATCTCTCCAGGAGATTTCCAGGCTGGACTTACTCGATTGGAAGAGGATCTCGCTCAGGGACCAATCCCTGCCAATAGCCGATACATGCTCCTATTTGGCCAGAAACCCACTCAGATCGTCTACCTCTAATTTGGTGAACCCATTCGGCTTTCCGAACCGATGATTGCGGAAATGGGTATCAGCTAATGGATTTCTTGTTATTTTCCCAACCAGTTACTATCTCTAACTTTATCACTGAGGATTGACCCTCAAAACTATGGATGATAGCAATGAAGCTCGAACGATTTGTGATGGGATCACTTCTCCTGCTTCTTCTTATTTCACTCTTCATCGTTCCTGAAATGGTACCTGCGAAAGCCCAATCAACTGTTCCTGACTATTGGCCCACTGAGGACTGGTTATCGGCGACTCCAGAGTCTCAGGGCGTAAATTCTATCGTGCTGCGGCAAATGGAACAATACCTTGATGGTCAACTATGGAGCTTCACCTTACGGTCCATCCTCATTGTCCGCCACGGCTATCTTATCTATGAAAACTACATGGAGCTCCCAGACCGTGTAAACATAACCAGCAACATCTATTCCTGCACCAAGAGTATAAGCTCAGCTCTCATCGGCATCGCAATCGATCAAGGCTATCTAAATCTTGACGATCGACTTGTGGATATCTTTTCTCATCTCACCATTGAAAACCTGGACAGCCGAAAAGAAGCGATTACCGTTGAACACCTATTGACAATGACTTCTGGCCTTCCTTGGGATGAATGGACCTACCCTTATGGAAATCCAAACAATGACTGGGATCGCATGACGACAAGTCTCAACTGGGTGGAATTCGTCATTAATCGACCTATGGCTTATACACCCGGTTCACATTGGGTCTATAACACCGGCGGTTCACATCTCCTCTCAGCCATTGTTCATGAAACAACCGGCGTGTCCACACAGGACTTTGCTGAGGAAAATTTGTTTGCACCCCTTGGCATCACGGATTACTATTGGTCCCGAGATCCACAAGGCAATGTCAATGGTGGCTCAGCCCTCCAACTTCGAGCCCGAGACATGGCTAAGTTTGGCTTCCTCTACCTCCATAACGGCACCTGGGATGGAGAACAAATCGTATCTGCTTCCTGGGTAGCTGCTTCCTCAATTGGCCATGCCACTGTAGATAGTCAAACTGAATACGGCTACCAATGGTGGATCCACCCCAACATCGGATCCTTTGCCGCACATGGCCACTTGAACCAACACATCTACGTCATTCCAGACCAGGATATGGTCGTCGTCTTCACTGCCCGAAGTTCAGAGTTTAACCCAATGCATCTTGTTGAAGACTATATCATCCCCGCAGCACAATATCAACCACAGTTACTGCCTTTGATACTCGGTGTCACAGCCATATCTGCTACCGTGGTTGTTGGTGTAGTAGCAGTTGTCCTGATTCGACGGCGACAAACCTAACAGGTTCAATCAGCAGGACACCCACGGCTTTTATAGCCTAAATCAATCAATAGAGGTATTCAGGTTACTTTGCTATGTCCGTAGAAACCATCGTGAAAGAAATTGCGTGCCCGAAGGGCGGAAATCCACGCGCCATCAAGGCAGTGATTCGAAAAACCCAACTTAGCTTCATGGAACGAACCGCCAGTGAAGCTCTTGAAAAAGAACACCGCAAACTCTCACAAACAGATCCTGATGAGTTCCAACGAGAAATTCATAACCAGCTTGCTGAAGCTCAAGCGAAGATGCGTAATGAAGGATTAGTGAAACTCGAGCTCGTCTGCCCCGATCACCCAGGTGAGGGAGAATATTCTTTCTTCTTTGAAAACCTCCCTGCCTACGCCCCTGTCATCAAACAGAACTTAATGCGGTGCCTCAAGTGTGGCACTCCAGTCACCCTTGAAAGTACCAAAACCTCAGGAAGCTTCAAACTGCTAGATATCCGGTGTCCAGAACATGGGACCGGACAACGTAAAATCTCCTCTGTAATCCATGACACCATCATGCAAGTCGAAGCACAGCAACCCCTCTTCTCTCCCCCTCCTGTCGAGACGGATTTTACACCACAGCCCACTGTTCCCCCTCCAAGTACTGACAATGATGTCACGATTAGATTCTGCTGGAACTGTGGAGCCAAAACAATCGATGCCACATCTCAATACTGTCACAAATGTGGCGTTTCCCTCAAGCCTCCCTAAGATTTCCGCAGGTATTATAAAACGGAAGTGTCTTTAGAATTCAACTTCATGCAAAGTTAACCGCTAGATAGTTTGATTGGATGAAATAACATGACCAAGGATCGACGTAAAGAGACTCTTAAAGGAATCATCAAGGCATTGCATGATGGGGCTAATGTTGAACAGATGAAATCCAAGTTTGGCGATCTACTCGCCAGTTGCAGCCCTCTGGAAATAGCTCAAATTGAAGAAGAACTCATCAAGGAAGGAATGCCCGCAGAAGAAATTCGTGCATTATGTGATGTTCATCTCGCTGCATTCCAAGACGCTTTAAAATCAACTCACCTCGATCTAGACACCTCTCATCCGATCTGGATTCTCATGGAAGAACATAATCTTTTGTTAAAGAATGCCTTCTCGGTACAAGAACTTACGAAACAACTTTTCGGATTTGACACTCATGATGAGGCGAAACCACAATGGGACTCACTGAAGAAAAAAGTATCACGATTCCGTGAATCCGAAAACCACTATCTCAGAGAGGAGAACGTTCTCTTTCCCTACCTTGAGAAACATGGAATCACCCAGCCTCCGAAAATCATGTGGGCTGAACACGACGAAATTCGCGCTATCGAAAAACAACTCTATGCTCTTATCGAGTCACCTGACAAGACCGATCACCGTAAATTCGTTTCTCAACTCGATAATATTTCCTTAGAACTTGCTGAGAAGCTCGCCAGTCATTTTCAAAAGGAAAACAACATCCTGTTTCCATCTGGTCTCCGGGTCATTGCTGCTGAGGAGTGGTCTCAGATTCGTCAAGAATTTGATGAAATTGGTTATAGCTTTTTCACTCCCAAACCTTTCCTCGTCGAAACACCTCAACTAAAAAAACCTGAGGTTAGTAAAATCATGGAGAAACTGCTTCAATTTGAAACTGGAACCTTGTCACATGAGGTTCTTCAAGGCATTTTCAATACTTTGCCAGTCGACATCACCTTCGTTGATAAAGACGATAAAGTCCAATTCTATAGTGAATCTGGAAGACGAATCTTCGTTCGAACCAATGCCGTCATCGGACGTACTGTCCAAGCCTGTCACCCCAAAAAGAGCCTCCACAAAGTTCAACAGATCCTTGACGACTTCCGTGCAGGTAAACGGGAGACTGCTGCATTCTGGATTAACCTAAAAGATCGTCTCATCTACATCCGATACTTTGCAGTTCATGACAGCAAGAATGAGTATATCGGGTGTCTAGAAGTCACACAAGACGTCACTGACATTCGCGCGCTTGAAGGCGAAAAACGCCTTCTCGACTAGCCTTGGAACCCTCTCTGAAGCACCTTTCGTGGAGTATATCAATCCCGCTGGGAATACCCTTTCACCAGAGAGGTGGAAGCATGCTCCTCGAACTCACCATCGGAATTCTAATCCTCGTCATCATTGGTCTCATTCTCTACATCTACTATCAAAGACGACTAATCGAACTCCGTGTCAGCAAACGCATCCAAGAAGAAACCGACCGCATCCGCAAAGATGCCTTGAGTAAAAGTCGTGCTGTATTGAAAGGCAAGATCGGCGAACAAATGGCTCCACTACTTGCTGCATTTCCTTTCGAGCCTGCTGACGCTCGGTTTATTGGTGCGCCCGTTGATTACATTGTCTTCGATGGCTACAGCAGGAACAATCCCACTGAAGTAGTCCTTCTTGACATCAAAACAGGGAACGCTCAACTCAGTACGAACGAACGAAATATTGCGGAGTTGGTGAAGGCAAAACGTGTTCGATGGATGACCATCCGAATCTAGTAAATCCAGCCTATCACTTGCTTGAATTTTTTTTAGATTAAGCATCAGCGATGCCCTGGGGTGTAATGGTAAAGAGGGCTTCACCTTCTGGTAAGTAGGGTGAATCGATTAATGTCGCAATCCGACGTTCTGCCTTGCTTTTACGCAAGTAAATCCGCGTCTGTGCAGCATGTGCGACAATATGGCCCCCGGTCGGACGGTCAGGCGCACCGAAGAAGACGTCGGGTTGGGCGTGGACTTGGTTGCTGGTGATGACGGCGATGTTGTTGATTTCGGCGACGCGGAGGAGGTCGTGGAGGTGTTTGTTGAGTTTTTGTTGGCGTTCGGCGAGCATGCCGCGGCCGAGGTATTCGGCGCGGAAGTGGCCGATGAGGGAGTCGACGATGAGGAGGCGGACTTTTTCGAATTGGGGGTTGTCTTGGATTTGTTGGACGAGGAGCATTTGGTGGTCGCTGTTGTAGGCGCGACCGACGATGATATTTTTGAGGGCTTGGTTGGGGGGGATGTTTTTGGCTTGGGCCATGTTGATGATGCGTTCGGGACGGAACGTGCCTTCGGTGTCAATGTAAGCTGCGGTGGCGTCACATCCACCTTGGTCTGGGGGGAGTTGGACGTTGACAGCGAGTTGGTGGCATAGCTGGGTTTTCCCAGAACGGAATGCGCCAGCAAATTCGGTCATGCTGCCCGTTTCGATACCTCCGCCGAGGAGAGCGTCAAGTTCACGGCTGTTAGTTGTGATGCGTTCGATAGTTTGGCGTTTCTTCCAAAGCTTATCTGCGGTTTCAAGTCCGATGCTAGCGAGCCGCTGGGCGGATTCAATGATTTTCTGAGCAGTGCTAGCCCCAATACCAGCTAGGCTGGTGAGTTCTTTGACGGAGGCAGCGGCGATTCCTTCGATGGTGCGGAAGCCGCATTCTTCGAGTTTTTGGGCGACGGTGGGTCCGACGCCCTCGATTTTTTCAAGTTCTGAGGGCATGGTGCTTCCTTCCGAAAGGTCATGCAAGTGTGTATGATAGATACATTGGATGGGGAGACCTCGCTGAAAGTATTCGGAGGCATAGCCGAAGGGGAGGTCTTCGGTGAAGATGTGTGCGGTGTCCCCTATTATAGCTAATGGTTTTCCAGCGGGAATGCCCAGCCCAGTGTTTCTCTTCCCCTGTTCCGAACTGGAACCTTATAATCGTTTAACACCCCTCAGTGAAAGTGAAAACAGGCAACCATCCGTATACCGTTTAATACCAAAAACACGGGTGCTGTAATGGTTAGCTTGAGTGGACAACTACTTTTTTCATTAGACGGTTGTTATTTTTTGAACTTGATTGAGAAGAGGTGACCAGTGGTTTGTTGGGAGACGACTTTCAGTCCAGTTTCTTGTCCGAGTTGGAGATAATCATCGAGGGTTTGTTCGCGGTCTTGCCAGGTGACGCCATAGCCGGTTTGGATTGTTTCATGAGGAAGTTGGATGTTCAGAAGGACAGCGAACACGCGTTTTGTCGGGTCCGTTGCGGGTGGAATCGTGACATCCCATAGGTAGAATTTGCCTCCTGGTGTGAGGACGCGGGCCACCTCGTGGAAGACTTGGGGGCGGGTTTCATGAGTGAAATACATGAGGGAGAAGAAAGCGGTGACCGTGTCAAAGGTGTGATCGAGGAATTGAAGGTTGGTCGCATCCATTATCAATTTTAAGGGTCCGGAGGGGGCTTCATCCAGTTCTTCTCGTCTAATGTCGATGGCTACGACATTGGAGCCTTTGAGGCGTCCAATGATACCTTCACCACCTCCGCCGATATCAAGGATCCACCCTGAGCTATCGAAGTTAGCTACCACACATTTTTGCTGGTCAAGAAGGAACATGGCATCTTGGGATGGCATTTCTGGCACATGTACACCTCGTTCAGACCCTCATAGTGGTCGGTCTTTAAAAGTCGATAGGAATAGGTCATTTACTTTTCAGCAAATCGAGAAATCCCTGTGAAGTGAACAACAAGATGGCATAATATTCGGAGTTGGGGTGATTGTCTAGTGTACTCGGGCAATATCGCTGGAACAGCGAGTAGAGCCTGTGGACCAGTTGATACAAATCAATAGGATAAAGCAAGAACCCCCGTCCGTCAGGTCCGGGTAGTTCACAATCCCTAGACGCCCCTCAATGAATATGAATGTTGAGGGGATTTTTTCTTATTTGCTTCCAACTGTAGTGAGTCCAAGGTCGTTAAGGGCTTGTTTGGTGGGTTGTCCGTCGGCATCGCATCCTCGTTGGCGGTATAACTCAGTCAAGGAGTCGTCGAAGTCCTGTGGGCTCGTGAAAGCGGTATAACCCTTGGTGGGGCCATCAGGAATAGGGTCGTGCATGAACCGGTAAGGCAACACATCATACTTGCGGGGGGTCTCATTATATTCACGGATATTGAACATCCGAGCAAGCATCCAGATGCGATTTGCAATCTGCTCAATTGCTTCCAAGCTGGTGTCCTCTCCTGTGGCTGCTGAATAGAGATTCACACAGTCGGTAATGTTTAGACGTGGTGAAATGGAATGGGTAAAATGGCAAATAACAAGGGAGTCTTTCAAAATCTTCAGGTTCTGTTGTTCAATCAACGAGTCCAAGACAGTAACAGCACTTGTCTCAGGAGGTTTAGTCGTTGAGGGCCAACCACGCAGATGACTCGCACCAGCAGCTGCTGTTGCATAGCTTAATCCTAATCCTAATTTTCCTCTGGGATCCCATGCAGGATATTCCAAACCTTTAGTATGAAGGGTTAGTCGTGTGGCTTCCGGACCAAGTTCGGTGGCAAATTCACGAACACCTTTAGCGAGATGTTTACCAATTCCCTCACGTCTGGCAATTTGTGGTATCAGTTTGATGACACCCTCTGCATCACCAAATTCGATGCCATTAGTTTGGAATGCCTTTGGTAAAAGGTTCCGTTGGGTGAGTTCCATCAGGAAGCCGATGACATTTCCTGTGCTAATTGTGTCTAATCCCAAACGGTTGCAAAGATAATTTGCATGGGTAATCGCTGCAAGATCATCAATGCCAAGGTTGCCTCCCATTAGACCAAGCGTTTCATACTCGGGAAGTGCCACAATTCCGGGCATATTCTTATCGACCCATCGATAATTTGGCTCCTTCACCGTCCAGGCACAGCTTATAACGCATCCTTCACAGGGTGTCCGCCGTTTATTCTTATGGTACACCTTTTCTAAGCTTTCATCGTTAATCTTCTTGTGTCCTTCGAAATGAGTAGTTTGAAAGTTACGAGTGGGAAACATCCCGATACTATTCGAATAGTCAACCAGCCAAGGTGTGCCGGTGTAGTGGAGAGAGTGTCCTTTCTCCTTGGCCGCTCGGGCGCGTTGGGAAAGCTGCTTTACTAACTCGCGTTCGATATCTGGATCTGGAGTAGAAATCTTGCGTTTTGTACCCCGTATTGCAATGGCTTTCAGATTCTTAGCACCGAATACTGCTCCCAACCCGCCACGACCAAAGTTACGGAAATAGTTGTGAGTTAAACATGCAAAAGGGACTAAGCGTTCTCCTGCTGGTCCAGTAGAAATCACCTGAGTTTTTGGATTTTCTTTCCGAAGACTAGCTTCAGTCTCGTGGGTATTTTTACCCCAGAAAGAGGAGGCGTCTTCGATAGATGACCCATCATTGTTTATGTTAATCCAAACCGGTTTTTTAGCGTGACCTTGGATAATTAGGAGATCATATCCTGCCCGTTTTAGTTCAGGACCCAGATAGCCGCCTATGGCACTATCGATGTACAATTGGGTCAGTGGGCTTTTCGAAACAGCTGAACAACGCCCTGTGATGGGAATGTGAGTTCCTTGTAAGGGTCCCGCGGCGAGATAAAACCGGTTTTCAGCGCTGAGGGCATCGATTCGGGCTGGTACCTCATTGTAAAGGTAATAGGTTCCAAGTCCTTTCCCTCCGATATATTGTGTTAGTATGCGCTGAGAAATTCCCTCTTCCTTGATTTGCTGAGTTGTCAAATCTATGCGAAGGAGTTTTCCCATCCAGCCAAACATTGTTCTTCACTCCAATAGGTAGCGGAATAGATGTACTCAAACATAAAATCTTACTGATTCTTCTATCAACGACTTAATGAATAATCATCAAATCGCTCAGTAAAATAGAATATAGTAAAAATGAGTCGTCGAAAATCATTATTTTTGATTTGACATTTCTGAGTAACTACCTTGGCTTTTTAGTTATTTTTCATATTCATTGAGAAAATTTTCTTTCCTCCTGTCGTTGAAAAACGTCTCGGATATTCCCTAACGGTAAGTGATTTAAGGAACAAGCATCCTTTTTTGACGGTATCGTAGCATTAGCTACGATTCAGAAAAACGCCAAGAGGTTTAAACCAAATTGGAGCGAAAAAATATTTACAGGATTTTTGCTCTTCTGATCCTCGTTTCTTTAGTACCGATGTTTCTGGCATATACAGGGAATGAACCTATTCCCTATACTGCCGCCGCTCCTACACAACGCACCGAATGGGATCCTACGGGTCCCTATATCGATAAAATCATCTTTCGCGTGATTGTAGGAGAAGACATCCAAACAGCTGCTTTGGTCTCTGGTCAAGTTGATCATCTCACTGATGATGTTCAACTCGACTACCTTGAGGATCTACAGGCAAATCCCGATATCTTCTTGTCACAAACCGATCGTCTCGCGTTCGGTCATCTGACTATCAACTGTCTCAACTACCCATTCGGCATCACCGCCCTCCGCCGAGCCTATGCTCACTGTTTCGATAAATTCGAAATGGCACAAATCATGAAGGAAGGTGTGGGCTATGCCATCGACTCTCCACTACCACCATCATCTGGTATCTGGTATAACAACCAGACTGAAAGCTTTAAGGAACCCAACGTGGCTGCTGCTATTGCAGAACTTGATGCTGCAGGGTTCGTTGACTTAGATGGTGACGGTGTCAGAGAAGCCCCCGACGGAAGCAAGTTCTCCTTGGATGTTTGGTATGGTGCATCTGCTCCTCAATGGGGTGCTGCGTTCACTGCGCAAGAACCTCGTTGTCTTCAAGCAGGTCTTGCCATAACGACAACGGCGATTGACTGGACCTACCTGTCAGGAGAACTCCTAGACGCTATTCCGCGACCCTACGATGCAGTATCTTATGCCTGGATTACCGGCACTGATCCGACACTCCTTGAGATGTTCACAACCGAGAACATCCCTATACCCAACGGTAACCGTTGCAACTGGAGTAATTCCAGCTACGACGATGCAATCGAGACCATGATGACGGCTGCCGACTTTGATACTGTGCTTGATGCTGCCTATCTCGCCCAAGACATCATCGTCGAAAACTGTCCAATCATTCCCTTCTACAGTAACTTCATCATCAACGGTCAACGCATCGACAAATGGGACCAAGATTCCTATCTAGTCGCCACGGGTTGGGGTACCGGTCCCATGAACCGCTGGACTGGCCGCTTTGTACAACTCAAAGAAGGTCAACCTGGACGTAATCCAACCACGGGTACTGGCGGAACATTTGTCAGCCAAATCGGCTCAGCAATCACTGGACAGAATCCTTTGACTTCGCAAGATGCTGTAACCAACTATGTCATGGCCAATATCTATTCTGAAGGACTTGCTGCCAATGATCCCATTGAACACATACCAATCGAAAATGGTGGCCTTTCTTGGGAATGGACTATGACCGAGTTAGCCGATGGATTACAATATGACTTCACACTTGTAGGAAGTGATACGGATCATCCAGCTGCCTACTGGCATGATATGGGTGGCGAATATGGCGGTATGGTGACTGCGCACGATGTAGAATTCTCCTACAACTACATTAAGGACAACATGATACCGCTATACGTCACAAGTATTGGCTATCTCAATTCGTGTGTCGCCCTTGATGATTGGCACGTACGGATCATCAGCAACGGCAAGAGCTACTTCACATTCGATTACATCGCTGGCTGGGATATTCTGCCTAAGCACATCTGGGAGGGCGTTGTTAGCCCAATCACCTTCACCAATCCGCGACCTGTCGGATATGGTCCATTCATGTGGGACCAACGGCTTGAAGGTGAATTCATCCAGATGGTCTTCTGGGAGAACTACCATTTTGGTATACCTGGACACACTGCTGCAGAAGTTGAAAGACCAAGCTATCTAGCCCTATACATTGGGGTCGGAGTGCTGGTTATTGTCGTAGTGCTTCTTGGTAGTGTCTGGTATCTCCGAAAGAAGTAATCGGACAAATTCTATAATATCTACTAGGTGCCATTATGGCACCTCCTCCCCCTTTTTTGAACTCATTCTTCACTAACAAATTACTATCGCTTCAGTTCAAAACAGATTTCGATTCACTGCCACTAGCGGTAACATTATAACGCGTCTCGTTGTTGAGGGCTTTATGAATGCCCAGTCAATTGCGGAAGGAAAGCAGGGACAATTTGAGATGGATCAAGTAAAGGTTCGATTGAGTTGGCGCGAACGCCTTTATTACATTACTCTACCCATATTCTCAATGGTCTTTTCTCTTTTAATCGCTTATCTGGTGATACTTGCAAACCCTCTTCTGCAACCAGGCATTTTCCCCCCTACAATGGATGTGTTTCAAACCCTGTTAGTTCTGTTTGTCATTGGCTTTACAGGTGGTTTAGCGACTTTTTTCACATTCCTTATATTTCAACGGGGTAGCGAGAGAGTTCATCGAATCCTAATTGCTGCCTTTGTTTCTCCCCTCTTTTTCATTCTCACGGTCTTTATTGGTCAGGCGATTTTTCTATTACTCCTCTTTCAGGGACTAAGTTTTCTGCATTTATCACTGCTTGCTCTTGCATCCATCATGTTTTCAGCTTTCTCAATCGTTTTCATCTTTACCGACGCTCTCGGAGAATTGGCACGCAATATTTTGTTTGCTGGATATGGGATCATTCTTGGAGTGTTTTTAGCTGTGAATTTTACATGGGTAATCTCATTAGCTATCCTTCTTATTCTTGCAGCACAGGATACTTTTTTTGCCATTCGCCTTGGACCTACAATGATTGAGGCAGATCGAAAACATCATGTCCGAACCGCCTTTACTTTCGTAATCGGGCCTTTAGTGATGGGTGTGGGAGATCTCATTGTTTATGCTGCACTTGTCGCCTATGCCTTCCGATATCTGGGCTGGTTTTTCTCAGGTTTGGCTTTCGTTGCCATCACCATTGGCTGTCTCTTAAACACCCAAATCGTTGCGCGCTATCCCAATAGAGCGATCCCGGGCTTACCAGTTCCGATGATTTGTGCACTTGTTCCCATTGGGATTGGCTTATTCATGGTGGTCTCCTTAGGAATTCCTATTCCATTCGTGTTCTGAGAATTCACTCAATTTCCAACAATTTAGTAAAACATCTATATTCTGAAACGAAACCTTTATGCATCTTTTTGGCAACTACAGCTTAGGCACCAACCTGGGAAAGGGTGACCGTGTCAGAGAAGCTGGCTCCCACTGATGTCCACGAACGATTCATAGACAGGCCCACAGATTTCGGTATAAAGATAGTCATGATGGGCGATGGAGCCGTAGGCAAAACTTCGTTGGTTCTGCGTTATACCCAAAACACTTTCTCACCCGAATACAAGCAATCCCTTGGCGCTAGTTTCGCTGTCAAAGATTTGGAAATAAAACAACAAAAAGTGAAGCTGGTGATTTGGGATGTTGCTGGTCAACCTTCTTTTCGACAAGTCCGCAGGCACTATTACAGCGGTGCCCATGGAGCCCTACTCGTTTTCGATGTGTCCGAACCCAGTTCCTTTATGACCTTATGGAATTGGTATAATGACTTTCGGCGCATTGTTCCCCAAGGGGCGGTTATTCTTATCGGGAATAAAGTAGATCTCGCGGAAAAACGAATGGTTCCACCTGAAGCAGCGCAAATGTTACAACGATGGTGGAGCATCCCTTATTTTGAAACTTCAGCAGCAACTGCCATCGGAGTATCTAATGCTTTTCTGAGACTAGCCAACCAAGCCTTAGATCGCGCCTTCGCCCAAAGGCAGATGCGGAACAATTCGATGACCCCTTAGGAGCGGCTCTTGGTTTCTTCTGGCTCGAATGGCGTTGTCTTAACCAGAAGCGATAATCCACTGATTCCATGGACCCATATTCGAGCATTTTTTGCAATTACTTCTGAAGATTGGGCTTTCCATGTTTCTCCTCGAACAATGACCTTTCCTAGCCAGTGTTTATCTATTCCAATCTCAAATTCCGTAATCGCTATTCCCTCTTGGCCAATCAAAGGATCGTAAATAGGAATTCTCGAAGATGACCAATATGTATAAATTTTAACTAAGCTGAACAGGATCAGGGCGATCGCTACAATAATTATTCCTGAGATGAGAAAAGAGGGGAGAAATACTAATAGTAGCATAAAAGCAATGACTGCAATAATCGTTTCTTCGAGGATGCTAAAGAGTATAAATCCATATAGCCGTCTCCGTGAAGTTTGCTTATCAATCATTGTCGGTATTCTCGCAATCTTTCTTTTTTGGACTAACCTTGGCATTTCGCAAAAATAACGTTACCGATGGAAAATGCTGAGGTATCGGTAGGCTTTGACTTCTAACAGATTTGTTAGGAAATATATTTATGCGAGTTCGAACGAGTACGTACTATGCCACGTATTTCCAGGCATAACCGCGCGTCCTTCGAACAGGATTCCCTTGTTGTGGATTGGTTGACCACCGTTTCACCGGGAACCGCACCGAGTTACAGCCTGTCCTTGCTCTACTTTTGTGCCTTTACCAAGCGAACACCGAAGCAGCTGATTGAAGATGAACAGGCTTACCGCCAGCAACCGGTGCTCAATCGTGATTCGTCACTCAGCGGGCGACATCGACTCGAACATTTCCGGCAATGGCTGCTCAAGGATCATCCTGAGCATGTGTTAGTGTTTGACCAAGGGCCTTACGCGCAAGGGGAAAAACCATTCACTAAGAAGACCCGCCGCACGATTAGCCGCATGGTGGGCTGTATCAAGAGCTTCTATCGGCATTATGACGTGTCACTTCCCCAGCTTCACCGGTTCACACGATCACAGCGCCAGGTGGCTGGTGGCCTGACCACCGGTGAAATCGCGAAAGTCCTTGAATACGCAGATGTTCGTGCTAAGGCCTTAATCTTCGTTGCGGCCACAACCGGTCGTAGCTCATCTGATCTGCTAGAGCTCAAACTCGGTGATATTGATCGAGGTAAGTTTCCAAATTGGGGTTTCATCCACGATCCTGATCAGCCACGCCAAAAGACCGGTATTGAAATGATCAGCTGGATAACCCCGGAAGCTTTGCAGCACTTGGATCGCTATCTCAAAACGCGAAGCGATCTCACCCCTGAAAGCTACCTTTTCGTTGAGAAACCGAACGAACAGGAACGCAAGCTCACCAAGAACGCAGCTGGGGCAATGTTGCGGCGGCTGGGGAAGAAGGTGTTCCCTGATCAGCGTGAGAATCCGTTATCGTTGCGAGCGCTGCGGAGTTGGTTTGGCACTCAGCTGGATCATAACCCTGGTGGTTATACACATAAACAAATTCTCATGGCCCACAGCGTGCCCTACAATGGGGCTTACGCGAAACCTACCATTGACCAGCTATTCAAAAGTGTACGTCACCTCTATGAGAACGGGTTCACCCGGATTCTTGCGGTTCCTGAAGGCTATGATCTTGAAGCCATTGAAGGGAGGATTCGTGGAGAGATACAACCGTTAATCGATGAACTCCAACAGGAACGAACCCGATTAAAGGAAGTGCTCGAAGATCAGGAGCGAGCTGTTCCCACATTGAAGCAAATCGACGAAAACCCTGAGATGCGCCGACTCTTGCTTGCATTGGCAGAGGATCCTAAAACCCAGGAGTTCGTAACACAACGCTTGGAAGAATTGAGTGAAACTGAGCTTGATCAGTTGGCAGCGCTTATAGAGAAACGTCTGAAAAAGAAAAGGAAAACGTAGGCTGTAAGCAACTTACAACTGAAAGGTGGTGATAAAATGGTGGCACAAAAATCCGAGGAACCCTTGGCTCAAATGTATGAGATGCAATGCGATGAATGTGGGAGGGGCATCATCTATGAGGCTGGATATCACATAAGCGTGCCGTCAGGGAAGGTCTATCGGAGCTACTGATCAACCAAGTGCTTCCTCACCATTGTCAAAGAAGAGGTGCTCAAATAAGATATTGCCCTTATCTTATCTCACTTAGACTTGCCGTACTAGTCCCGGTGAGGATGATAAAATGTTCATATTATTTTAATTTCTTGAAAGTAGGAGAATATTTAAGTTCTGAGGGTAGCAAATTATAGTTGGAGTCATTCGAATTATCACTCTTTAGTTCGAGTCATTCGATATTTCGAATGGAGGATTGGTTTAATGACAGATTGGTTAACTGAACTAATATATCTAATCTTGATTATTTCGGCGAGCACCTTTGCTTACTTGTTCTTTCGACAAAATCAGAATACACGTTGGTATCAGGCTTTCAGATTAGTGACAAAAACATATTTCTTCCCTATTGGGATATTTATTGTCTTGTTCACAGCGATTTTACTTGGATTCTTTGCGTTTCTAGTTCTTCCCTCCTTCTTTTTGATAGTATCCATAACAGGTATTCTGATTTTTTATTTCGACTTCAATAATAGCCAAGGCAGAGGTCTAGGTGCAGGTTTATTCATTCCGGGTGGTACCCTTCTTACAGGTATCTTATGCTGGTTATTTCTGGTTAGCCCTTATGAAATAATAGTTTCGATTCTCTCTGTCGTACTAGCAACAACATCTTTGTTTCTCATCGTATTCGGTCTCAGCAAATTCTCGGCTCTAAGAATAACGGAAATTACCTGATTGGAAGTTAGTTTAATGTCTCATTTACAGAAAAAGGTCTTCGTAATATTCCTAGTGACAACTTTTTGCACAACATTATTTGCCTTACCAACGGTGTTCGGCCAAGGCATTCCTATAACAGGACCATTAATTCTTTCCTTTGGTGATGACGTGGCAATTAAGGCCTCCACCGTTCAATTAGAACATAACATTCCTAATTCGAAGCATCTAAGAATAGATGATAAGGTCCAATTTGAACTAATATTACGAAAAGCGATTGGAGAGATATTCTATGTCGGGCATGGCATAGAAGCGGGATTAACGATAGGATCGACACTAGTGTGTTGGGATGAAATAACAGAAATCATAGAGGCTTCTCCTAGTGGTGAACATTACTTTGCAGCGTGTTTTTCTGCTCCTGCTGCCTACACTATAACAAGTAAAATCGTAGTCGGGTTTCCAACGATTATCGATGCTGATGTAGCTGCATTTATTCTGACAATGTGTTGGTCGTATTTCCATATTGGAGAAATTCCTAGAACCTTAGTCGAAGATTTCATTAATGCAGATGGACCAGAAAAAATTCTCCAACCACAGAAACCCCTCGTAGCCATGGCTTGGACTTGGTCTGAGGGCATAAATATTGGATGGACCCCATATCTACTCTACAATCCTAACGCTTTACACATACACTACACTGCATACGATGTCTATCTGATGCTTCAACAAGACTTGAGATTTCTTGAGACGCTCATTTTGCTTGTAATAAGTGTCATACTGGCTATTTGGATTTCAGGTCCAATTGGCGGAGTTGTGGGTATACTCATCGGAGGGTTCTTTCTAGGGATTTCACGTATTAGGGAACTAGACGCGAATCCTGATGGTTCTATTGATCAGTTCATACCAGTGGATCTCATCAATTTCGCCCTTGGAGGAGGCTATAACCGTTATTGCCGAACTCCGAACTGGTGGTGGATATGTTTTGCCACCTACTGTACCCCGCTTTACCCAGCTCCACCAATATAGACATATTTCTGAGAGGGCTTACGCCTTCTCACTCTTCCTTTTTTTCCACTTTAGTGAAAAATTGCATTCTCGGTTCCAAGGTGTTGTTCATGGGAACTAGGAGTTTTCCAATGGATACCAAGTGGCTTTGCGCTGTTCAAGATGGGATCAACCTCTTCCTTGACGAGTTAGCTGACTTTCTCATAGAGAACAAGGACAACAAAGAGTTGAGCCTGTCAGATTTCCGGGAAGAAGTGCGAGCCATCACTCACGAAATCAAGACAGCTGTTGGACAGCGCATTACCGACTTGTACACGCGGGAACGATTCCCAGACTTTGAATGGGCTCGCGAGAACTGGCAGCGCATCAAAGAATTAGGGTAGGTTCTCTCTTCCTGTTTCATAACTTGGGTTCTGCAACACCTATCCGGGGCCTTGGGGTTCCGGTTCTCTTCTTTTTACAGTAGCGCTTCTGATAACATTGAGTCTTTTAATAATCTCATCAGCCATTTGCTCTAATTTTCTTACCTGATCAAGAAACCATTTCATTTCGCCAAAACCCAAGATTGCTAAACGAATCAATTCATCGATGAATGGCCACAGAAGATCCCAAGGAAATTTGTCCATTGTTTCAGGCGTAAATGTGTCCCTTGTGCGTTGAGCGGTTTGAAGGGCTAAGTTCTTAACAACGTCGGCTTGATCTGTTCCTCGTCCAGACTCATCGAAAACGTGACAAGCTTTTTGGAATAGCTCAATCTCCGAAACTAGTCTCTTTCGATATGCTTCAATCCGAGCTTTCTTCTCCCACCGCTTCGTGAAATAGACAGCAAATATTGCTGCTACAATACCAGCTATGATGCCACCCGCAGCTTCTACTAATATCTGAATTAATGTGTTAATCAGTAAGATATATTCTAACTGCAAAACCATCACCTTCCTTGATAGATTGAAGTAAAATCACTTTATTTATAAAATAGCTGGTTATGGAAGCTCCAGAATTCTAACCGCAAAATCGGTAATAACATATACCTGTTTTAGCCAAAGTATAATCGAGGGAATTATCTTAAACAAATTTACTAGAATTTGGATTCCAATCATATTAGGTATTCTAATTTTTGCTGCCATATCTTCAATATTTAATTTCAATTCGATAATCGAATTATTTTCTCCTGGGAGCCCATTAACGCCAGATCAAGCCTTCAGATTGTTGCTTGTTTTTCCACAGGCTCTAGGTATTCTAATATCAGCTAAAGGAATCCTTTTGGGGTTTTCTGGCGTTTTGATTGGATATCAAATGAAGACATTAGACACAATATTCTTTGAACTAGCTCGTTTGCATAGTTCCGACACTACTGAGACAGAGACTATGCTCAAAGAATATCAGCGCACATTTGTTGAATTTGCCACTTTATACATTATTGTAACCTTATCTGGCCTCTTGGTTGGGGCTGGTTCTCTTATGATAATGCTTAACGTTAATTTTGTATATTCCTTCATATTATTGAATATAGCCTGGATATGGTTCCAGATCATAGCTGTGGGTTTCATGTTGTTAGCATATACTGTACTCTCTAGATAATACTCGCTACCAGAAATCTCAAGACTAGCTCTTTTTATTCAAGAAAAATAACAATATTTAGAAGTGATTTTTTTGGCGGATGCAAAGAGAAGGGAATCAACCGAAGAAGAGAAGAAGCAACCAATTCATGCTCATCCGAGAGCACGAATTGCAGCAATTTTGTTTGCAGCGGCTTTCTATTGCCCTTTTCTTGCTATAATCATATGGTTTATATTTCAACTTGCTCGTGATTTGCCAATCAGTCTCCCAGTGATTCTTAGTCTTATTGGAATCCTTATTGCATTATTTCCATTTAGTATTCAACTGTACGGATTCGTTCGTAAAATGCCAGGTGCATCATGGCAGATCTTGTTTATTCGACATTCCAGCAAACCCGTTCCAATTAGCTCTCATGAATTCGATGCCCAATATGAGTTTGTAGTGGAAAATAGAGGTTCAACTCATGGTGTTCTTAAATACATCAAAATAGACTTCTTCGAAAATAAACGGTTCACGGATTGGGACCCAGAGCAAAGCATTGAATCCTACTTGAATCCTCCACAAGGACCGATGTGGAGGTTGAGAAGCCTTCCTTTATCGCCCAAGAGTGCTAGTTATGTGTATGTTGCTTTGAGAATCAAAGAAATTGACGATATAAAACATCTTGAATATAAATCATTAAAACCAAAAGGACCACCAATCAACTTGGAAGAGATTAAGGGCACTTTATTTAGGTTTAAATTCATATTCACAAAGGAAGCATGGCAAATATTTGGGAATGAACAAGAGCTTCACAGCCCAATATTCAAGATAGGTGACCAAAGCTTCCAAAAACCTAAGTAAAATCAATCATCGTAAGCTGAAGAAAAACCCCAGACTTGTGGGTGTTTGGTTAGTCTCCAACTCGCATGTCTAGGAGTGTGTACAACCTGCGGCTCTCTTCGATCACCTCACTTAGTTTCGTCGAGATTTCTGAGAGTAAGATTTCAACTTGTGTTGTAGGTTCTAATGACATTCCTTCACCTCCGCAATTCTATAGTCGCCTTAGAAGATCTCTGATTTCCTGCATTACCCTAAGCATTTGATAAAGAGTGTCTGAAATTTCAGCTATCACTTCATCTGGTGTGCGTTCTAATGACATTCCTTCACCTCCGATGTGAATTAGAAAACAAACAGCTCACAGAAAATAAAACTATTCCGTTTTTCGGTTCCTCACCAGCACTCCGCGTCATGAGAAAGGGGTTCTTTTTCGATTTTATTTTTCATCATCATTTTTCCTAAGAATCTGAAAGAAAATTATTTTCACCAGTTTACCTGGACTTCGATGGGGATTTCCAAGGGCGGAAACTCGAGGACCTGCTCTTGGTCATGCACAATGTTGTAGACTTGAACTCGGACACTCGCGGTATGAGTCTTCGCATACATGATTTCTGGGGCCAGTTTATCACGTTTAATTTTACTGGTTCGTTTGTCACCCACACATTTCAGGTTCACGGGGACACCATCCTTGGCGATGAAATCTGGTTCACCGTGACCCGACCTGTGACCTTCGCCTTTCACAAAGTCCTCATACCAGAAGCCCATCGGGCCCTCACGGATTCGGCGGAGCCGGGTGTTCACGTAGCCGATGCTCTTCTTGAGTTGTTCGGCTATTTGCTGTTGCTGAGACCCAGTGGCCCAGAGATTGAAGATTCGAAATTCCTCCGAAGGGAGTTCACTTTGAGCTTTCTGAAGGATATACTCCTTCGGGCTGATAATTGGATGATGGTCGCAGGGAACACCGTAGACCAGTTCATAGAGTTCTTGGATTGTTCGATAATAAACCTCCCAGTGATCCTTGAAATAGGAGAGCCAGTCAGTGAGACGGAACCGACAAATCTTCTCGAGGTAATGCTCAAGTTCAGCCTCAATTATGATATCTGGATCCAAATCCACGGGATTGGTAATGCCTGGCCAGTACTCAAACATGCTGAATCGTTGAATTTGCTTCTTAGTGAGGCGCTGGCTGAAAGGAACCTGCAGATACTCATTAATGACGGTTCCATCTGGTTTACAGGAGAAATGGGCATGATCCATTTCAATCCAATAATACCAGTACTCTTGTTTGAGATTGCCTTCGCCTCGAAGTTCCTTTACTTTTATTCGGGGATCATTGAAATCGATTGGCATTCTTATTGATTATCTCCTTTACAAGTGGTTGGTGGAGTGGTTCGGTCATGAGGTATCTGTTTCATTTCAGATCCACCTCCTCGACCTGTTTCTTGAGGCGGGCTAGTACCTGCTGATCCGCATCGCTGAGGTGATACCGGGATTCGTAGTAGGCAATCCTTTGTAAGCGCTCTTGGCGTAATTCCACTTCAGATGGCTCAGGTAATGAGGCACCGATCAAGGCTTGTTCATCCGGAATCTGAGCAGGGAGACCCGTGTCTTTGTGCCGTTCAAGCCAACTGTTATGCTCTTCGAGAGCCATCTGCACATCAGCGCTAGTAGCCCAGACCGCAGTGAACAGGGCGAAGTCACGGCCACCCTGAAACGGTTTATGTAACGATATCGTGACAAGCCCGAGTCGTTCAAGCTTCCTCATGACCCGGTGCACCTCTTCACGTTCCGCGAAAATGCCATCACGAATCTTATCATCCAAGATGCCTAAGCTGTGAATGGTGGCAGCGGCTCGGTACAGTGTGAAATATGATAAGACGGCTGCGGCTTCCTTGGCCGCTTTTCCATGGTAGAGCCGATACAACACTGGATCCGTGCAGAGTTTGAAGGCTAAATGCACCGGCAAGCTTGTAACAATATCGTGACCATTCGTTTCTTCCTGGTGGTGGTGGGTTGTGGTGGTGGTTGTGGTAATGTTACAAGGTGGTGTTACCGCTCTCGCTTCATACACAGCTCTACAGAGAGCTTCAATCGTAACAATATCGTTACAATCTCCCTTTGTCACAATTTCGTTACCAACTTTTCGCGGCGTCTCCTCATCGCTCATCCGTCATCCCTCCTCGCAGCATAGAATTGGGTTCGGAGCGCATTCTCAATGGCCTGCAACCGGTCAATGAGCTCCAGATTCTCGAGGTGGCGCACAATCCGGTGGTTCAACCGGCCTCGCACAAGATTCGATTGCACTTGATCGATCTGGCTGGTCAGAAAGGGAATCAGCGTCTGCCAGAGTTCTCTGGGTAACCACACAGCAACCCTAGGCACCTTAGCCGGTTGGGTTTTCACCTGTCGAGTCAAGGTGTACACACTCCTGGTTCAGTGAATCCTGCACGATCTGAGTAATGGCTTCCTGCACGATTTGTCCAACCGCTGGTTCCAAGAGATGACTTTGGTCTTGCCGGAGAATTAATATGAAACGTTCATTGTAGAGGAGATGAACGGAGTCGTCTACGAGGTGTTTGCAATCGTGTGGGAAGGTGATACCGCGGCTATTACCGATGCCTACAATTCTTCGCGTTGCCGTTTGCATAGTGGTACTAGTTTATTCGAACGCGTTCTTAAATACCGATACTTCACTATTTCTCACAAAAACGTTGCAATACCTACCGATACTACCTGTATCAAATATGGTAGTTGTAGGCTTTTACCGACTCCGTTACTGCAGATACATCTGGAGGTCAGCAGGTCATGGAAGAAGAACTTGCATATGAACTCAACCTATTACGTAAATTAGTTGAAATTAATACTACCGTGACTAATGAAAGTCGAATGGG
>JBHLMI010000003.1:0-123436 GCA_048938295.1 Promethearchaeota archaeon | reverse complement strand
GTGACAACCAGGTCTGTGTCAGATCCCCAAGGGGTCTGAGCTGGTGGATCGACGGTGACACTGACATAATGGGCTCGAATGGTCACGGTGACCTGATAACTCGTTATGCCATACAGCTGGGGACTCATATCGGGATACACGGTCACATTCAGAGTATAGGCACCTTGGCTCCAAGTGCTAGCAATCAGGGTAAAAGTCAGAGTCGAGAATATCTGATCCCCCCCAACGGGACAATCCGCAACGGTGATGTTATCCAGATTCGTACCCGCGATAGTGCTCCCAGCATCCAAATCCTTCCAAGTCACAGTCATACCGGTGATGTCAAAACCCCATGGGGTGGGTGGAGGGGTGGGGATGACGACTTCAACACGATGAATCCGAATGACCACGGAAACAGAGCCCCAGGAATCGCTGTAGGACCGTGGACCAGTAGCTGCATATAAGGTTACATTCAGAGTATAACCAGTGCTAATGTCCCAACTCGTCGTGTCTAATATGAAAGAAAGGCTGGTGAAAATCTGATCGCCTCCAACCGGGCAATCCGAAACAATCACTTGGAACAGATTACCTCCAGGCACCGCAGCGCCCAGATCCAAATCTGTCCAGGTAACGGTAATTGGTGTGTTAAAGCCCCAGGGTCTGGGGTCAGGCGGTTGTACTGTGACGCCAGTATAATGGATCCGGATTACAACTGTTGTATTTGAACTACTTCCCAGATAGGAACTTGATGATGATGTAGTGGTTACAGTTAACGTATAGGTTCCCACATTCCAGGTATCAGTCACGAGGGTGAAGGCGAGGCTGGCAAAGGTTTGGTCACCGCCGACCGGACAATTAGTAACGACAATTTGTTGAAGGTTACCACCCGGCACAGGATTACTTCCCTGGTCAAGGTCAAGCCAACTAACGGTGATTAAGGTATCAGATCCGAAGGGTGTTTGCTGTGGAGGAGTCACGACGGTCTGGGTCTGGTGCCCACGAATGGTCACAGTGACTGGACCACTCCCAGGCATAAAATCAGCTGTTCCATACACCCACACAGTGAGGCTCCAGGGATTAACGCTCCAGCTAGCTGTATCGAGTGTAAATGCTAGGCTACTGAAGGTCTGATCGCCCCCAAAGCCACCCGTTACTGTCACATTATCTAGGTTTGCTTCTAAAATGAGTGAATTCGTATCCACATCTCGCCAAGTGACAACCAGGTCTGTGTCAGATCCCCAAGGGGTCTGAGCTGGTGGATCGACGGTGACACTGACATAATGGGCTCGGATCGTCACAGTTACTTGGTAGCTTATGATTTCGTATTCTTGGGGGCTCATTTCAGGGTATATGGTGACATTAAGAGCGTACTGGCCAGTATTCCAGGTGATGGTGATGAGAGCAAAAGTGAGGCTGGTGAAGGTTTGATCCCCACCTACGGGACAATCTGTGACTGTAATATTATCTAGATTAGCTCCTGAAATGGTGGTACCTGTATCAAGATCCCGCCATGTTACACTCATGGGTGTATTGAAGCCCCATGGGGTAGGTGACGGGGTCGGGATTACGACTTCAACACGGTGGATGCGGATAACTACCGAGACTACTGCCCATGCATCGCTATAGGACCGTGGACCGGTGGTTGCATAGACGGTGACATTTAGGGTATAGCCGCTGCTGATAGTCCAGCTTGTGGTGTCCAAGGTGAAGGCGAGGCTGGTGAAAGTCTGGTCACCGCCAACCGGGCAATCAGAGACAATTACTTGAAAGAGTTCGCCTCCAGGAACATTTCCACCGATATCTAAATCAGTCCAGATTACGGTGATTTGGGTATTGAACCCATGGGGTGTGGGGTTAGGTGGTTGAATCGTAACTCCGGTGTAATGAATACGGATTACAACATTGACGGTGGCGCTATCACCTATGTACCAACCGGGTGATGTATCAGGATTAACAGTCAAGGTGAGGACATGTGTGCCAACAGGCCAACTATCAGTGTCCAAAGTGAAAGCTAGTATGCCAAAAGTTTGATCGCCACCAACCGGACAGTTCGACACAACAATGCTTGTAAGGTTTCCTAGCACATCGCCTCCAGCATCTAGATCTACCCATTGAACCGAAAGCGGTGTATCTTGTCCTAATACAGTTTCAGCGGGCGGATCGACAATGGCTTGGGTTTGATGGGCACGGATAACGAAATGTAGTGTCCGCGCTGCTCCCTCATAAACGTCTGTGCTATTATCGGCTGTGATGTAAAGGCGGAATTTGATGACCTGGGTGATATCAGAGGAATAAATTGTAAGCACATATTGACCGCTAATCGGCTGGGTCCAACCAAAACTACTCACTACCGAGCCATTCAATTGACAGCTTATGGTTGAGAGACCTAATGTAGTGATGGCGTTTCCATCGCTTCCGCTAATAGGGTCGTCTACTGTATAATAGAAGACAATTACCATGTCATTGCCCCATGGTTCTGCGGCCGGAGCGTCGTAGGTCAAAGAAGATCGTAAACGCCGCACACTGAACCCAATAGAGGTTGACGCATCGGCATATTCATCTGATGGCGCCGCAACAGCCAATCGAAGGGTATAACTTTTGATTGAGCTGATTTTAGTACTCGCAAAGAGAATGGTGATGGAATACATGCCCGGTTGAGGACCTTGGGCGAATGTGAAATCGGCTGGGTTAAGGCCTGAACCGTCTAGAGTGAGTGTAAGATCGCTTTTTTGGACCGAACCGATGCCATCTTCATCCTGGTTATGCCCTGGATCATTTACGGTGAAATTAAACGGAATAGTTATGTCCTCGCCGTAGGGTACTGACCCCGGTGTCGAATAGGTAATGGAGGTCGCAATTTCTCTCACAACAATAGTGAGGACAATGCTCCGTGGTGTATAGTAATTCCTTTCTGCTTGGACATTCAATACAAAGGTTTGCGGAAAGCCTAGGTCATTTGTATCATAAGTGATATTATACCACCCTGATCCGTTAAGGGTGGAAACGGGACTTCCTGGCCAGTTAGTGGTGATGAGCGCGTTTTCAATTCCATTGTGAGCTGCATCTTCATACCATATTGCAGCTGTAAAGGATTCGTCATAGGCAATGGTAAAACCTGGGGATTGAGGTGAACTGAGAGAAGCATCGCTACGAACCTGCAGAGTAATTGAATCTGTCGTATAATCGTGGTAGGGGTCATCTGCTTGAATGACGAACGGATAATTCCCGGGAATCATCAGGTCGTTGTCGATTTCGACTTGGTAGAGGTTTCCGAATTGTTGGAATTCTATGAAGTTGCCATCGACGGTGCCGTTAATTCGGACAGTTCCAGTGGTGTTGGCAACCCACGGGTTGACGGTTTTGTCCAAATCGTCATAGGTGAGGCGTATGAAGAAGGTGGTTAAAGTCGAGTAGTCTACGATTTTAGTTAACGCCCCTCCTTCGATGGTCATGTCGGTGGTATGAATGATCTTGAAGGTTGACGAAACGAATCCAGCACTGGTCATGGACCCCGTGGCACCATTATCGTAAGTGGCACAGATGGTGTACAGCCCAGCGGCGAACGTGTCGCCACTGTCAAAGAGTTTGCTGAAAGAGACGACGGTGGACCCCGTCAACGATTTAGACTCCTCATGGACGACTTGGTGATTGGAATCGTAGATAGTGATGTTGCATTGGCCAGAGGTCACCGTATCATGATTGACATCGATGGAAAGAATATCTCCGATGTAATAATTTGAAGCAAGACCACTAATGGATGTGATGCGATTCACCGAGGAGAACGTGAAGTTCCACCAGCCATAGATGTCATTGATCGCAGAACTTGAAAGAAGAAAGTGGGTTGAATTTGCTGAAACTGCACTTGTTCGATCTGTGAAGAGTGGGTCTGTAACATTAGAAATCGTCCAAGTTTCCGTGGTGGGTCTGGTCATGGAAAGGTTGTATTGTGAAAAGAAGTATGGCTGATAGGCATACATCCAAGTGGTCCAATACGCAGTTGGGCCATTCTTTGCCGTAAAAGCTGAACCATCTGGTCCGGTTTGTTGTTCGGTTGTGTAATCTCGGGTAATGTATAAGGTAAGGTTATACGTGAATTGAACAAGTCGAGCATCCGTATCGGTGGCTTGCCAATGCGCCACGACTCGCTTATGCTCTGTGGTAGGGTTGGGCCAGGTTCCAACAAGTGAATAAGATCCATATCCATATCCTGCCGTTTGTGCAATTGTGGAATTCATTACTAAATCCAGCCAGGTGGTATCATTGGGGTTAACGAGGCCTCGCACTTCAAGGGTTACATCATCAAAATTCAGTCCCCAATACTCATAATCCCAAGATGTTTGCAAACCTGTGAATCCCAAACCTAAGCGAACCTGGATGATATCAGGTACAGACCAGGTGAGTAAGTCATCAGCTGGTACTGAGATGCTCAATTGGTACCATTGTCCATTATTTGGACAATGTTCATCCAGTAGTAGTCGATAGACAATACCTGCGATTTCAGCATAAATGACCATCCGACCTCGCGCCTCACTAGCACCTGCGATAAGATTTACTCGCACGCGGAAGGTAAGTTTGGCATAGACAGGGTCGTCACGTTGAATGGTAATATTGTTTCGCCAAACCACATAGGAATTCACATTCCAGGTCCATCCCGTATTCCATTCAACCCAAGTTTGTACACCATTTCCTGAATAACCATAAGCCGAACCCCATCTGGTTCCATAATAGGGGTTCGAAGTATTGTCTCCCATGCCATTATTTTGAGTGTCCCATTCAGCGATTGATTCAAAGGTTCCATTTTCACGAATGCCTTGAACAAAATAGGGTTGGTCATATAGGTTGTATACATCAGCTTCTAATCGATAACCTGTCCACTGTCTTGGTAATCGGACTTCGCCATATCTATTGTCAAGATAATTAAAATTAGAAATCTGCAAGGAGCGGTTGGATCCTTCAGCATACTCCTTTGTGGTAAGTGGGGCTCCCAGTCCTGCATACTGGAATTCACCATCTGAATAGATGGGTCCCTCAGGTAACGGTGGAGGCATTGATGGGGAAGGAACATAATTCGCTTCGACTCCTTCACCTGCCTTTCCAAATGCTGAAGTCCCAAAAGTGTCCGAAATTGGTACAGCCACACTATTAGAGGAAAATAAGAATAACGCGAAAAATGTCACACAGATCAGGATTCGACGATTCATGCATATCGACCTTGAGGTTGCGGTTCGTATGCGGTTTCAAGGCGTTCAAGCGTTGTAAATGGGTTGCATAGTCTGATCATATGCCACTGAGTATCCCTGGTTTCCGTCTGGAAATGAACCAAACCGCTACTGAGACGGCGATGAGACGCCTTAAATACATTTAGCTGTACTATTATCTAAACAATAATGCTAGTAAAGAATCACAGAAATCTGTCCCTCTGGCTTCAGTCAGGGTGCAACTCTTCGGTTGTTTGCCGCACGGAGCGATAGGTGACTTCATGGCTTTAACTTGGTTTTTAGCTCGATGATCCTTGAGGTTTTTTAATGAAATCAAAAGGAAAAATTTTAAACTATAATGCTATTTAATTAGGTTTTCGTAGTAATAAAAGCCTTTAAGTGAGATGCAACCGAGGAAAATCAGCATTCCTTAGCTATTTATAGAAAAAGAAGGATATTTGAGCAAGAACCTAGCCTTGGACTCAGTGGGTTGTCATTGCAAGGTGTGTACCTGTGAAATTAAAAGTCATCTGTCCCATTTGCCACACAGAAGGTACACTAGAGGTGCCAGAAGGGGCTTGGGACAAGGTTCAAGGTAACACCATTACAGGCCGGGTTGTTGCTGGAAAAATCTGCGAGCATGAGTTCCGGGTCGAATTCTCACGTGCCGGCCTCATTTTAGGCTATCCTACTGAAGAAGAACCTGTTCCCGAGGATTTTCGACCTGTGAAATTTACGGTGCGGACTGCTTACAATAATCTTGGAATTGATGTTCTATCTGCGCTGTTGACAGCGGGGGTTAGCGAGCAAACCGTTGTGCTCATTGGGTCCTTGGTGGTTACGGTGGGCATCCGTGATTTCATGGATCGGGTGTTACCGGATAGTGTGGACATCGGGGCCTGTTTGTATATGGTGACCAAGGAAGAATATACTGGGCTTCCTGATTCGACCAAGCAGCTGATGACCATCGATGTCGCCTCCAAGACCATTACTAACTCGGCCTTTGATACCGAACAGCTGGCTTGGATGCAGAAGGTGCTTACTAGAGCGAATATGGTCTCGAATAATGAGGCTGCTGAGACCCTGATTCTGAAGGAGACATCGAAATTACGAACCACGGTCAGTTTGCTGCGCCATCTGGCTTCCCGACGAGGTGTAGGTTCTGAAGGGAAGAAGCTGCAAAACTCCGAGTGACGGGGTTTCTGCCGGCTCAGGGAGAAGGCTGATATAACTTCGCACCGTGTTCATTTGGTGTGGGGGCAGGATGGCATCGGGAGGAATTTGACTGGATAGATGTACTGTTTTTGCCCCATTCGAAGCGTCTTTCACAGACCGAAGAAGGTCTCCAACTGCTTCGAAGTTACTGGACTGAAAACGTGATTACATTTCAGGGGACGTACTATCAGGTAGACGATGTAACCTGTGAACCCAAACCTATGCAACAGCCACATCCACCGTTCTTATTGGGGGAGGTTCGATTCGGGTGCTTGAATTGATAGTAACCTTTGGGCAGGGTTGGATGCCGTTTGCCCTTTCCATAACTGGGCTAGTCGGCGTTTACGGCTTTTGGATGAAATGATGAATTTCCAGGGGTGACGACTAAGTGAGTTGGAAATTATTGCCAGTGTTTTTTCAAGTTGGGACCTCTTTGCAAGAGGCTAAGCAGCAGTTGCTTAAGTGGGGGAAACCACTAGATGAGTCTCGAGCCATCCTTGGAGCTCCCTCAGACTGTCTAGCCCGTATCAACGAGTATGCTAAAGCAGGAGCCACTCATCGTGCTCTACAGCTGGTACACCCTTCAAAGATGAAATATAATATTAAAACAATTGCCCAGGAAATTATGCCCAACCTGTAATTAACAGTCAGGTTCTCATGTGTTGCCATTTGTACTGCGGTAAATATCGATACAGGCTAGCTTTACCTGAGTATGGGTGTGTTCTGGAATTAGCTTGGATTGCCACAGTGCATGGAGCCCCGAGTAAAGCAAACTTTCGATCTTGGGGTCAAGGAGTAGGTTTTGTCGAGGTGAGATGCGGGTCACCTGTTTGGCAAATTTGTCATCAGTTGCTAAAGCGGTTTCTAGTGGTTCTTTCAAATACTGAACCAATACTGGTGAGAGCACGCCAATGGGAGCCGTTTTTTGTCCAATGGACATGGTCTCGTTTTCTTTAGTGGCAGGGATGGTGAGGGGTGGAATGATAATAAGGTGGGTTGATTCATCTTCTCGTTTCAACCCGGCCATATATACAGGGAGATAAATGGGGGTGGTTAGCTCTCCGGTCAATGGTGCACTCGCTTCTTGGAGGTACTCTTCAAATGTGTTAAGTTGCTCTTGACTGTGAATAATATGTTGTTGGATGAGTTTATCGATCTCAGTGGCGTGGCTTTCTAGTTGGTTAAGGCGGTCTTTGGTTTCTTGGATACGAATCTGGCGTTCATCTTCAAGTTCGTCGAGACGTTTGATCTCCTTTTTTTCTTGGGCTTCAAAGGTCAGTCTGACCTTACTTTTTCGGTCCTGAGCTTCACGTTTCAGGGAATCGATTCCACGTTTTGTCTGCTCAATCTGTCGACGGGTTTCTTTCGCCTGATTTCGTAGTTCGTTGGCGAAGGTGTTGAATTGGTCAAGCGTCTCATTCAGCTTCGTAATGAACTTGTCAGCGTGGAGGTCTTCGTTGGGATTGCTGGTAAGAAATTGGGTAATCGTTGCCTGTTGGCTGTTGATCTCTTGACTAATGGGGTCGAGTCGGGTCTTGAGGGGGGCAAGGAGTTTTTTCTCTTCAGCCTGATGCCATTTGTCAACCGTTGCCATTTCTTTTTCTTCTTGTTTAGCCAGATCGGTGAGAGCTTTATCGATGTCTTGTTTCAGGGTGGTTTTTCGAGTTTCATAATGCTCCTCCAGTGTTGTTATCTCAGTGTGGATGCGCTCTGTCCATTTTTTCACATCGTTGTCAAAAAATGTGCGAAACTCGTTCCATTGAATGGCAGCTTCGTGGTGGGTGTCAAGAGCTTCAGCGAAGAATTGGTCTGCTTCCTTGTTGGCTTGGTTGTAGTTTAACCGGTGGGGTAGTTGAATGCCGAAGCCGTTATCGCCGTTGGTGATACGCGATAGGGCTCTAACAAGTCGGGCTAGCTCTGCGGGAAGGGCGTGGGTTTCAATGGGTGAGGATCGAGCTGCTGTGCGGACTTCTTCAGTGAGTTTGTCCATGACCGCCAGATATTCGGGGGACGCGTTGACGTTAAGTAATGCCTCATAGCGGGCAGCAGGGGGCACAAACCCCCGCTCGACGTGGGGTTGCAGGAGTTTGAGGCCGTCGATTAGGAGAAGTCGCTTATCATGACCTTTTACGACCCACATGGGCCATAACAGCTTGGTAATGAATTCATAACAGCCCTCTTTAAGGGATTTATAACCGGGATTGGTTCGGCGGATGTCGTCAAGGAGGAGGTGGACGGCTGCCAGCTCTATCCGGGAATCGAGGATGCATTCACCGTCGATATCTGCCTCTGCTAGCTGTTTTCCTTTGAGTTTTGTCCCATCAAGTGCAAAGGGAAGTGTGAAAAGTGTGTCTTCACCATCGCCATTCCGCTTTGTGGAGACGATGTTTTCGATCTCATTGGTGAATTTTTGGAAGGGGGCCGGGTTGCCATCATAGTCGCTGAGTCGGTCACCGTATTTGTCAGCGAACTGGCGTTTCACTTCGGTTAGGATGATGCGAGCATCTTTGGTGTTGTGGGATTTATCGGTGGCGAGGGCAAATAGCATGTCGTCACTGTGCTCATAATAGAAGCTGACATCCCCCATTCGGATAGTTTCGATTCCTCCATGTCCAAGTTCCTCTGCAAAGGCACTGAGGGCGCTGTAGAATCCACTGAAAATGGCTTCATCTACACCACGTTTACTGAAGGCCTTGTGTACGAGGACCTCACCTGTTCTTCGGAGAACGTAAACATCACGAATCATTGATGTGACCTTGTGTTGTGTGATGAAGCTTATTAAGATTGACGGATGGTAGAAGGACTGATACAATCATTATTACCCCCAAATTAGGGGCTGAAACGCTAAAAAGCAGAAATGGAGCAGGGTATATGAATTGGGATGCCACCTGAACAGCAATTGCAATGGGAACCACTACTAAAATTGCTTAACTGGTTGAGGCATCCAGATTGGTTGTTCTTGGCTTTTTTCATACCCATCGTTGTCCTCAAACTTGGGATTTTCCACTTCGCAGCCTCTCAATATCTCATTTCTGGTTACCATCCGTATTTCAACATGGACTTTGAGGTCGTTGAAGCATATTCTGATTTTACCTACTATTACATGAACTTTGTGCGGGCTTTCGTCCAGGGGAACCTCCCCTATACAGAGGCACTTTATACCGTCGAAGGGACTCAGGTCTACATCTATCCTCCTTTGTTTGTGTACATTCTTAGTGCCTTCTACTTCTTTCCAGCTGAAGTACTATTCCCCGATATTCAATTCACTGCGGCTGTACTTGCCCGTGACCTTGACTTTCTCCGCGTTGCGTTTGCTTTCATTATCTTTGATTTAGCGACCTGTGTCGTGATTTATGCAACTGCAAAACGCCTAACTGAGAATCGGGTTATACCCCTGGTAGCCCTCCTGGTTTTTGCGCTCAACCCAGTTTCCCTATGGTGGGGGAATTATCTGTGGTTGAGCACACCAATTCACACCTTCTTTCTTGTGTTAGGTTTTTACTTTATGATCCGAGGAAATCTTCGCTGGGCGCTTGTGATAGTAACTGTGGCCACCATGGTCAAACAGACAGCTGGTTTGCTGATTCCTGTGATTTGGTTCCTCGAGTATCGACGAGGGTTACAGCAGCTGCTCATAGCCATTGGGATCACAGCCGCTGTGGGAATCGTGCTCTCCTTGCCGTATCTTGTGCTTTATCCTGCAACATACATTGAGGCACTCACGGCTGGGTTAGGAGGCTACTGGTTCTATGATGAGTTGCCTGCAGTGACGCATCCAATTCCCGTTTCAACGTTAGCCTTCTTCTGGCCGGAACCTTTCAAAGCCGTTATCTTTAACTTGGTTTACTACGAGATTCCCTTTATCATTGCATTGATGTCTCTCTGGATCATTTCATATATGATTTCTGAACAACCTCTTTCAACCTACCGTGAGCAGCTTCTCCTGGTTGCGCTCCTCCTCTCATTGAGTGCACACATTTTCTTGGCCCGTGGCATCTTCAAATTCTATCTCATAGCCTTGCTTCCTTTTCTTATCCTCTTTGGGGCAATTCTCAAAGGCCCACTAATTCCTGTACAGGAGTTACATTGTCCCGTGCAATCCCGGGCTGCGAAATACATGGCATCTCTCCCTCCTTGGCTGCTGGATATCATTCATCGGTTCCAGAACTTGAGCCTGGGCAATGTCAATAACGTTACTACTTGGTGGTTCGTTCTAGTTGGACTAGCGAGTGTTAGCATTTTTGCCATCCACCGATACTTCACTCATGTCATTCTGCTGGCTCTGTTTTTACTCCTCTTAGTCTATGGTGTTTCCAAATATGGATGGAAATGGCTGAAACAAAGGAAACGCAAAAAGCACGATAGGGAGTCCAAGATAAAAGCTGGTTAGGCTACTCGTCATTGTGGGGTAGCTGGGCTCCACATCTGGGACAATAGGTTTCGAAAGGTTCTAGCAGCTGTTTTCCACATTGCGGACAATATCGGGGAACTTGTTGTACTGGGTAGGTTGAGGGAGGTGATTCTGTCTCTTGGCCTTGCAGTCCCCAACAGAACAGAGGGGGAAAAAAGAGGAAAATAAGTAATGGAAATCCTGGGATGATGAAAAAGAGAAGAATCATGAATGCTGTAAGGACAATACTGATGAGGCTAACTATTACTAGTCGGTTTAGCTTCATTAGCACTCTGTTCCTGTTATATTTGTTCAGGTAACTTCTCGACCTGCTCCGAGATACGATTGATGATGTAACGGGATTTACGAATAGCGACGGTTGCGCCAAAATTGGCGTAATTGGTTTCTTCCAGGGTAAGAGGAGTTTTTCTTGGGCTTTTCATTTTATCTCTGATATCTTCGAGGTAGTGAAGGGTTTCACGAATTGCGCTGAGGGCCTCTGTGGACGCACCGATGACGAGTTGTGCGAGTTCTTTTGCTGGAGGTATTCCGGAGACAGTTGATAGTTGGTTTCGAACTTCCACGAAGTAGGCCTTGACTTGGGTAAGGGCGACCCGGAGCTGTTCTGCGGCATTTAAAACAGCTATCAATTCTTCTCGAGCTCGAATCTTCTCTATGTTTGCCACTTCCATTGCAAACTGGTCTACAACGATTTCAAGGCGGTTCTGCAAATTCAAGGCTTGGTCCTGGCTCATGGTAGACACTACTCGTTACATGGACTTAACCTTCTCTATCTCGACCAGATCTAGATCTTGAAGGATGGTGATGAGCCGATCAAGGATGTCAATATTTGCCCTTTCACCAAACTCTGCTTCAAGGGCGGTCAAAATTTCATAGAGGTTTCGATGGCCATCCATGAAGTTGGTGAGTTCCAACAGGACTTCCACAAAGAAAGGGTGGTCTTCCTGCTGGTGCCGAAGCCACATTGTGTCCTCGGTCTTCGTATATCGCAAGAGCTCTCTAAAATAGAGGGGTCCCTGGAACTTGCGACGAGGTACAAGGGTCTTGGCCTTGCTTTCCTTTTTCCGAATCACCAATCGCTTAAGAGGGCTATAGCCAATTGAACGGGACAGTAGGTCTTCAACTTGACGCAGCTTGCGCACCTCTTCTTGGCGTTCTTGAACTAAATCTTCCAACATCAAATCAATGAAGTTGTGCAATTCGGAATCATGGGGGCTGAGGACTTTGACACTTTGCAAGGCGACGCTTTCTCTTCGAGTGATATGCCGAATGCTTTCCATGGCTTTCCGTAGAATACGGGTAAGGAGAGCGCCCCGTTCGGTTTTCGCGATAGCGTCGATTGCTTCATGCACGTATCGTTGGGTTGTCTGCGTGATTCGTGTGTGCGCATTGGCATGGACTTGTGTTGCTAAGAACATGGCATCATCAGCTTCAGCATAGGCTTGGGTTAGGATGGTCATGATCACTGCAAAACCTACTCGTTGCAACTGGGTCGTGTCAATCTTATCCAGCGTATCCAGGTTACTATGATAGAAGGCGTCAGGCCAATGGTTTAGCATAGGGCAAGGAACACTGAAAGTTGGATCCACGAAAATGAAGTGGTCGCTACGCCAGTCAAACTTCCTAATTTCATAATGGAACGGTCGATTCTGACCATTAGGAGCTATCAGTCGTGGTTCTTTAGCTGCAGCTGATAGATGATATTCGAGGAGGTCATTTACAAAACTTGGAAGGGAATCTGGCGTTCGGTGTAAATTTAATGAGCCGCCAACAAGTGAGGGGTCGGCACCCACCATATCACAGTTGATAGCGCTTATTGTTCGTGGACCAAATTCTGGGTGTGCATTTAGGTAAGCGGCAGTACCATAAAATTCGGGTACCCAAATGAATCGAATGGTGCGCAGTGGTGCCGGAAGCTTTCCTTCCTTGATGAGGGTGCTGATAACACGGGCAAGCTCTATCAGGAGGGCGCTGCCACTGGCATTGTCATTTGCTCCAGGTCGAGGATGACAAAGATGAGCAATGAGGGCGATTTCTTCTCGGAGGAATTCTGTCCCTTCGATGACGGCTGTGAGAACACGCTGTTCACCTTCAAAGAGTTCAGCATCTACTTTGGCATGAACGAGTACTTCAGGCTCTGTTTGAATCAATCGTCGAAGTCTGGAACCTGTTTGTCCTGAGACTGAGAAGGCAAATCCGATCTTGTCTTTTTCTGCAGCATTGGGCCATATTCCTTGATACATGATAAGGTTCGGTTGTTTAGTCCGTGTTTCTAAGGGAGGAAAATGGATTGACCCTATCGCTCCTCGTTTCATCACCGCTTCTTGTTGGACTTGCTGCGCCTTGCCTGATGTCAGGACGATTTTGCCTTTGACATCAATGCGTCGATAGTGTTGCTCTGCAGTGCCTTCTTCAAGGTAGATGAGAGGGGCAACGATGTCGACTGGCTGACTGTGGGCAATAACACTGACTGGGGTTTCAGAAAAACGAGCGAGGAGTTCTTGCTTTGGGCTCACCAGATGGAGTTCACCATCTGCTACACGCCATCCCAGGGGTGCGACGAATTGCCAGCTTTTTGTTTTTCCATCTGCTGGGTATACTTCAACATCGCTGCGGATTCCAGGGAATTGGTCAATAATGCTCTTCACATAATAGATAGCATCGTGAAAACCAGGTGATGCTTGGATACGATGAAATCGAATAATCTCCGAGACATAATCCTTGGCGATGGTTCCTGAGAGCTCTTCAAGAATAACATCGCGAAATTTGGTGTGAAACACTGCTCAGGGTCCTCCTATGGACGGTGTGCTATCTAACCATACAAAAACCTAGCCTTTGAGCGATCTAACGCTACAACCATCCAAAATAGGAAGGAATTGGTGCCCCTACGAAATTAGCAACCTAAATTATCCGCAAATGTGATTTTAGCTCATTTTGAAGGGACACCATCTTTAAAAGTTATTGAGGCAATGATGAGGGTTAGAAGGTGAGGGTACTGTCCGCCCACCTACAAGTATACGATGTCGTTGAAACCGGGGAACTCATGGAGCTATCTGTTCCAGACAAGCTTCAATCAGAATTAAACGCTGACCGAGTATTGATCATAGTTGACAACGATGACCGCAAAATCTGGCTCTGGAAAGGCGCTGAAGCTGGTGTTCGCAAGAAATTCATTGCGGCCCGGCAAGGCCAAGCTGTTCGCAGCCAATGCGGATTAGTATATAAAGTCCTATCAATAGATGGGGGCGAAGAACCCGATGCTTTTCTCTCCCTTCTCGGGATCAAACCGAAGGCTCCTGCACCCAAAAGAGAAGTTGAAGTCAAAGTCGATTTTCCCGATAAAACGATTGAAATTCAACCAGATGCGCCTCCACCCAAACCGGTTGCCACTGCATCGAAACCTCGACCAGTAGAAGCTACACCAGTAAAAGTTCCCGAAACCAAACCGGAACCAGTAGCATCGACGCAATTAGGCACCGAATACAATGGCGCAGAGCAACAATGGCCACAACGTCCCGTTATTTCAAGCATGATTCCTGTTCCTGCCAAAGATGATATTGTGGGACGTGTTTCCAATACTTCACCTCCCCCAGGTTATTGCCGGGAGTTGGTAATCATTGGGCAAGAGGTATTCACTAGTGTTGATCGAACCGTTACATTCCTAGGAAAAACCGAGACAACTTCTCAACTTGAAAGAACCCGCACCCTTCCTGATGGCCCTTTCTTCGGAGGCCACTATACACCCCGCATTTTGGTTGAAGACGGTCGAGTCCTCGCCACAGAGTTTCTCAAGAAAAGCGAAGAGGACTCCCATGGTCTACGAGATGCCATCGCAGAAGCTGATGTCAGCGAACTCATTGACATTTTCCGAATCACCACGGAGTCAGCTGATGTCACACCTGAAAAGAAGAAATCAAAAGTAAAGAGTAAAGCAAAGAAATAGCTACACTCGAAAGCATGATTTTGGGCATCCTTTTCTACTGTACACAACAATACACGCCTTTCTCCTAGACCAGTGCAAAACAAAATAAGGGTGGATTCATTAGCTCTCAACAACATTACATCTAGGTGAGGATGACAATGACTCAGAAATGCAGCCACTGTGGAGCAACCCTCAAACAATCAGCTAAATTCTGCACCATCTGTGGCACCCCCACAAGGGGAGGTAGAGCCGCACCCCCTCCAGTGCCTACACCTCAAGCGAAACCAGACCTGCTGAAGTGTAGCAACTGCGGAACGACACTCAAGAAAGGTATGAAGTTCTGTACCAAATGTGGCAATCGAGTTGAACCAACAGCTACCCCAATAACCTCGACTTCAGCATCGAATGTCTGTACTCTTTGTGGGTTTAGCAATAATCCCGAATCTTCAAATTATTGTATTAATTGTGGGCAAGTCCTATCAACTCCAGCTCCAGAAACACAGGAACTTGAAACTCAGAAATCAGCTTCAGTCAAAACGACTTCTGTAGTCACCTGCCCTTCATGCGGACGCAATTCAAGACCTGGTTCCAAGTTCTGTATCTATTGTGGTAGCGATATCCCTGGAACGGCAAAGACTCCAGAACAAGTAGCGGATGAAACACCCTATCCTGCCACTGCAACGGCGAGGATTTCGACGGTTGAACCAATCACAGTTCCCACAAAAGTGCTGGCAAGTCTAATGGCACGAGGCCGTCAGCTAGTGTTGGAAGAAGAATATGCTAACAATGGTTCAGTATCCGATAAACTCCTTGAGGAACTAAGTCAAGCAGCTGCTGATAGCGATTTCGAATTAGAAGAACTCATCGACAGCTATATCAATGAACGTGGAGAGTTAGAACGACTAGAAGACCTCCATAAAAAAGCCGAAGTCAGCGAACGAGTCTATGACCGTTTGACCAAAGAGTATGAAGAAAAACTTGAAGGTATGGATGAACAGATCAAGAATGGTGTTCTTCAACTCCAAGGATATCAGGCCCAGGTCCAACTTGATCATGCTGAAGTGAAAGAAGAACTCGATACCTTAAACGCCCGACTTCTCATTGGAGACGAAGATGCCGAGGTGAATGAGAAAAGGAAGACTACCCTTACTGAAAAAGCTGACCGTCTCCATTATGCTCTTCTTGCTTGCGAGCACATTCTGAAAAAAGAATCAGCAATGCGGAATGGACCAATTACCCGGTTCGAAGTCAAAGAAACGACTGTTGCTGACTCCAAACTTTCACCTTCTATAAGTGATGAGGAAGTCGAAGTTATCGAGTCAACGGAGGCGCCTGAAGAGCCAGAATCTGTGACTGAGACTCCAAAATCCAGACAACAGGATGCAGAAGCTGGAAAAATATGTGCCAACTGTGGACGCGTAACAGCCTCAGATGCACGATTTTGCGTACACTGCGGTGCTCCACTTTAATCCTGGTTTATTTTAGCGTAATATTCAGAGCATCCAGTTCCTCGAAGAAGGCATCAGTCATTTTTGCCCGATACTCGAATCCACCAAGTCCAGAAGCGAGCATAAGAGGGCGCACATCTTTGAGTAATTCTTCTCGCGAACGGAGTTGGACATCTGAAATCTCTTCCAAATCCTTTGCACCGAGTTGTCCTCCTACAACATGAGCCAAGAATACATAGGAGACCCAAGGCACCGCAGGGTGGCTTCCGCTTTTTAGCAGCACGTGGGCTTCTAATACAAACCGATCAATTTCGATATCAAATCCAGTTTCTTCGCTAGCCTCCCGTTGGGCTGCAGAAATCAGGCTTTCTGACGGTCGTGCACCGCCAGAAGGGGCTCGAACTATTCCGGTCTTAGCATACGCGTGTTTTTCGATTACAACAAACTTGCCCTGATACTGAATAAAGACAGTGACATCGTGCTGTCGCCCCCGCTTCTGTGATCGTTGAACGAGTGCAAATTCATCGGGTAGCATCTCAACCTCAAAATTAACTCTTCGGGGTATGCCATATCGGGCTCGTAATCTCATTAATTCCTCGGCATAGTCCTCATGAGCCACGCCAAATAACCTCAAAAGGCACAGCGAAGGTGTACCCTAAAAAACTGATGGAAGGGCTATCATTCCGACAATACGTTGGCATGGAAAAATAGTGGGGAAGGACGGGTCTGGCAACCCGTCCATTCGACCTCACGCCGTCTGTTCGGTCTATTCCCCGGAGGCTTTGGGCTCTTCCTCTGGCTTGGATCTTAGCTGCACTTCCACGATTCCATTACGGAATTGGAGCGAGATAAGCTGAACTGGAACAGGGAGTTCTAATTCCCGGAACAAATCGCCTCGAGCCCACAACTGTAGGTGCTGCCCATTCACATCAACCCTAACATCGTGGGCGCTCGTGGCAGGAGTATCGAATATGATAGTATACCCATCTTCAGTATCAAGAATATCGATGGGATAATCATCTGGCTTGAGTTCAACCTGAGTTTGTGGAATTGGAAAGGGGCGATCCGGGGTTAAGGGATCTGGAATCGGCGAGGGACGCCGTTCTTGAGGTTGTGGAGGAAATTGAAAGGGAAGGCCTCGTGTGTGCAGCTTTTCTTCGAATTCTTTCTGTGCCTCGGGAGGAAGATTGCTCCATTCTTGTGTATGCATCTTCCCGTCGGGTCCCATGTAAGTGGTTCGCCCATAGACAAAGGGTCCAAATTGCATAGTTCGAGCCCCATCATGGTCTTCGACTCGTGGGGAAGGTGCACTTTCGAATTTGTGCAGGTCATTGAACATACGGCGGAAAGCCTGCATTTGGCGCTTGAAGAGCTCATCAAAATCGTCATTGTCATCAAAGAAACTCATAGCAGTGGGTCTCCTTGTAGTTATTCGCATCTATTTACTCACATATTGTGACTAATAGTTTGTGAGTAATACTTCCTTTTAAACCTTTCCACATGACCACAAGACTAAATACTCTCATCCTGTCACTAACACATGGTGACTAACCCCTACGGACACGATCCCGATGTCTCAACCCAATTCCAACGATGAGTCTATCCACCTCTTTTGGCTCCTCGGCAATCCCACCCGATTCGAAATTCTTCGACGCATCTCCCTAGAACCGATGTTTCTGGGTCAGCTCAGCCGAGAACTAGCCGCCCACCAACAGGCAATTCTCCGCCACCTACAGGAACTCATCGAACGCGGATTCCTAGAAACCTATGAAGACGAAAGCATCCGCGGACCACCTCGTAAATACTATCGACTCGCGAAAAGTATACGGGTCTCTCTGCAAATCACTCCACAAGGCATTCGAATTGTCCGAGTGGTTCCGGGTTCACAGCAGCCACGCACAATTGAAGGAGTCATTCAACGGAGTTATCCGGAAATCCACCAGCTTCTAATACTATCTCAACGGCTTCGTGGTATTCCCAATGACCTGGACCGAAAACGCGCGGCTATTGACCTGATACAACAACTTGAAGAAAAAGCAAAGGAAAGCCAAGAAGTGGCTAAATATTTAGATTCTGTGATTTCCTCACTCCAGAAAGAACATTTGTAGAATGTCAGGTTAGACTTTTTTAGTAAGCTCCCGAAGTGATTATGATTCAGGGAAATCGAGGAAACTTATCGTAGCAGAAGGATAGCGCTTCTGGAAGCTGTATTCATTTCGAAATACCAAGCAGTGGGAAAACCATATCCTGAACTTGTGATACACTTTCATTAACTATCCGGCCAACCCGTGCCTGATCAAGCTCTGATAAGGAAGGCACCTCCTTATCATGAAGGAACCTAGGAGCCTCCAATCCAGTAATACTTTTGAAGAACTCTCTCCACTCCCCTGGGAGGTTATTATCGACATCAACTCCCATATATCGGGCCAGAATAATAGTCCAGCACCGCGGAACCGAGTAGTACGAATAACCACCTCCACCAACCGCAATCAACCGTCCTCTAGAATGTTTGTGTGCGAGTTCATGTACTCTTTGACTGATTTGGTCAAATGCATGGGTCGTTAAAAGTAAGTTTCCAAGTTGATCTTGGAAATGGGTATCTACGCCGCTTTGCATCACAATGACTTGAGGTTTATAATTTTCTATAATCGGGGGAACAATAGCCTCAAAGGCATCAAGGTATTGTTGGTCCTGAGTATATGGTGGTAATGGCAGGTTCACTGCATACCCTTTTCCTTCGCCATCCCCAAAATCATGAGTGTAACCGGTTCCGGGAAACAGGGTCCGACCTGTCTGATGGATTGAAAGCGTGAGTACCTCAGGATCACGGTAAAACTGCTCTTCGACCCCATCAGCGTGGTGAACGTCAATATCCAGGTACATGATGCGCTTCTGTTTATATTTTTGTTTCAGGTAATGGCAGGCGATTGCTACATCGTTGAAGATACAAAATCCTGCAGCCCGGTCAGCATGAGCATGGTGGAGACCACCACTTGAATTCCAAGAGTGATGCGCCTTTCCCCTCATCACAGCATCCACACCTGCCAACGTCGCACCCACCATTAGGCGAGTAATATCATATGCACCGGGAAAAGCCACGGTATCACCCATATCCAACGATGAATACCCGCTACGCTGACTCAAATTTCGGACTTGATCAATGTATGTTTGGGTATGGACGAAGCGGAGTTGTTCATCCGTAGCTGGTTGGAACTTAGGAAGACTCACTCCCTTACTCGAGAATAGTCCTAACACTCGACTCAACTCATGATGCAACAAGATTCGGTTCTGATGGAGCGGATGATGTGGTCCCAAATCGTATTTCATGAACCGTTCATCATAAAATACAGCAACCGAATCAGTCATCGTGAGACACTCACCAGAAAATGTGAATTACGAATAATCAGTTCTTTTCACCTAAAGTAGTTGCGAAAAATCCAAAGAACTCGATAATCGGTCGAAGAACCCCGATAGTATAAAAATCAAGTCTCCTGTAATTGACTTGAAAGGTGTGGCAACCGCTCAGAGAGTGGCTAAGCCATAAATGGCTCCCGAAGTGGTGTAAACACTGGCTACGAATCAACAAATCAATGGTAGTTCCGAGCCTGTGGTCCAATCAGCTGTGATTAAATCTCAGACTCCAATCTTCAAAGTCATTGTTGCAGGTGAAGGAGGAGTGGGGAAGACCAGTATCATCCGGCGTTACCTCTTTGAAGATAGCTCGTCTCCAGTGATGACTGTGGGATCTGAGTTTGCTTATCAGGATATTGAGATCAAAAACCAAAAAGTGGGGCTATCAATTTGGGATTTCGGTGGAGAGGAACGCTTCCGCGAATTGATGCCGATTTTTTGTTTGGGTGCACATGGAGCTATTGTTGTCTTTGACCTTACTCGCTTTTCCACCTTTCTTCAACTGGAGTTCTGGATGGATGTTATTCATAATAGCACCAATGGGATTCCAATCATCCTTGTCGGCGCAAAAGCGGATATGGAAGGTGGACCTTCGGAAACCGAAATCAGGACCTTCTGTGAAAATTATGGGATTCGTGCTTATATGCCTGTTAGTGCACGAACTGGCGTGAATGTCACTACTCTCTTCGAGTTTCTAGCAGAGAAAATGCTTCAAGCAACCGATGAAGGTGTTATTAAGCCAGCTTATTCGCTAAAAGTGTAAATGGTGTAATTCCCGTCTCTGAGTTTTAATTCTTTTATAGGAAGCCTAGTGTATGAAAGGCTATATTCTAAGAACGTTTACTACTGGTGAGTTGCTATGTACGCTGGAAAGCGTGTGTGCGTCGTCATCCCTGCATGGAACGAGGAAAAGCCGATCGCTGCCACAATTAAAGACTTCAAGACCAAAGAAGTTGATGATGTCATTGTCATCGATAACAACTCGACTGATAGCACAGCCAAAGTTGCCAAAGCTGCTGGTGCCACAGTTATTCCTGAACCCATCCAAGGGTATGGAGCAGCAATTCGCCGTGGATTGCGTGAAGCTCTTGACCGTGACTATGATTTTATAATCATCACCGAAGCAGATCAAACCTTCCGTGGATTCGATGTCCTTCGATTATTACGGGAAGTCCGAACACGCCACTTTGCGGTTGGTACTCGGACAGCAACTCCTTATCTTGAGGAAGGGGCTAATATGGGGCTATTTTTGGTCGTCGGGAATATGGCAGTGGCTAAGCTACTTGGGCTACTTCACGGGTATACCCCACTAACTGATGTCGGGTGCACGCTTCGTGTGATTCGACGTGAAATGTTGGAAGCGATTCTTCCAGAATTAGATGCTGAAGGGGCATCACTTTCACCACAAATGATTGTGAAAGTCCTTCGGTACGGTGGGAAGATGAAGGAAATTCCCGTCCATTACTTGACCCGTGTAGGCGAGGCAAAAATCACAACCTCCAAAGCAAAAGCTTTCCGAAATGGCCTTCAAATGATCAAGGTCATTTTGAATCTATAAAATCCGGTCTTGGTCTCGGCTGAGTAGTTTTTCTGCTTCAACAATGTCTGCCGGATATGTCACGTTAAGGTAGTGACCGCCAAGAAAATACCCACCGACAACGTACCCCAATTCCCGAAGAGTGTTGAGGGTATCGGTTATTTCAATTTCATTCTTCTTCGAACGTGGAGTGTGACGGATCGCTTCGAACACGGTTTCATTGAAGATGTAAGAGCCACACCCGAGGATATTGTTGGTCAATTCGACGGGTTTCTCGACTAAATGTTGGATGATATGGGTTTCTAGATCTATTTCAACAGAATAATTCTTGCGAATCAGATTCTCATCCTCGACCCGCATGATCCCAATCGAGGCTGCAAATCCGGTATCGTCGAATGATCGGATAAACCCGCGATGATCTGAATCGATATACAGTTCATCCCCCAAGTACACCGCAAAGGGGATTTCAACAATCCCTTCAGTTAAACCAACGGCGTGCCCAATACCTTCAGGTTTGGGTTGCCTCACGTACTCGATCGAGACTCCGAACTCACTTCCGTCCCCGAAGTAGTTTTCCACAGCATTGGATTCGGGGTTAACGACTAAGATGATATTCGTGATTCCAGCATCCTTACAACGGTCGATAACATGGGCAAGAATCGGGCGGTTAAAGACCTGGATCATGGGTTTTGGCACTTTTTCAGAATAGGGTCGAATACGTCTTCCTTTACCAGCCGCAGGAATCACAACATATCTTGGAGGCATATGGTGGTGTCATCTTTGTTATCTTCTAAAAAGGTTACTAGGAACATTCTTCGGTTTTTCTTAGCTGGGATAACTATTTAGGTTAGAATATGGGCAGATTGGACGCTAGCCTCAAATTTGAGAGCTGTTTTCAATGCGCCAACGATGGTACTATCTGATTGCTGGAGTCAGTCTAGTACTTATTGTTCTTTGGCTTCATATTGCTCTAATCATTAATGGAGAGGGAGGAATATTTGCGCTAGTGGAAACTCTAATGACTGCCAATTTATTTTGGATGCTTCCGGCCTTTGGTCTCTTTGCCATTGCATATATTCTTCGTGCAGTTCGTTGGTGGTTTCTCCTTCGCCCTTTTAATACCAAGGACAATCCCCTTCAGCTTTTCCCGATGCTGGTTGGTGGGATTTTCCTAACCTATGTCATTCCATTGCGTGCAGGAGATATTGCCACTCCCTATTGGCTCCGAGAAAAAACAGGGACACGATTTTCAGCAGGTTTGTCATCCATACTACTTGCTAGAGTATTAGATTTCGCGAGTCTTGTGCTAATCATTGTATTCTCTGCTTTCATGATATTCGGAGCAGTAACAGGTCAAGCCTTTTCATCACTTTTAGGCGGTATTGTATTGGTAATTGCCTTTGTAGCGTTCTTCATTCTCATTCGCAATGAGCGGTTTGTTAGTTGGTTTTCCCGAATTGTAGGACGCCTATTCAAACCTTCAAAACGACTCAAAGATGAGGTCCCCACGTTTGTTGAGAATTTCGCTGCGGATATGCGAACTGATATCAGTAGCTGGAATTCAGGAATTGCTTTTTTAATTAGCGTGCCACTTTGGATTATAGAGACCATGAAACTTGCATTTCTTGCCTCCGCATTTTCTGAAGTTCTAACAGTTCTTGAATCAATCTTTGTGGCTTCAATCAGTTATACCGCAGGACATTTACTTGCAATTCTCATTCCGGCAGGTATCGGAATCTTCTTTTTCCAATTTTTTGCCTTGCAAAGCTATCTCCCTGGATTTGGGATTACACACGCTGCAGGAATTGCATTGCTTGATGGTATAATCTATATCATCGGGCTGTCCATTTTAGGGGTGCCTTCACTAGCCACCATGGGACGGGGCTATCAATCGCTTCAGAATGAGAAAGAACCACAATATATTGAAACCCAAGGTCCAGAGAAGGTTGATAGACCGAAAGGTTAAAGCTGATACAACTCCCCGTGTTTTTTACTGGGCGTAATGGTGAACAGTATGAAGAAAATAGACCCAAGCAAACTGCCTCTCGCTGTTGTTAAAACGACTCCTGAAACTTATTTCGATGATGTCGCCCGTCTCTTCCGCCTAGCGAAGCTTGATTCGTTCTTTGATCCCAAAGCACGAACTGTAATGAAGCTCAATATTTCTTGGCAAGAGTATTTTCCCTCCTGTTCGACTCAACCCTACCAGCTTGATGCGACACTCCGGGAGTTGTCTAAGCGCAACTTCACAGATGTCCTCGCATTGGAGAATATGACGGTTGTTACTGATGCTCGAACAGGGATGTACAAGAATCGCTATGTACCCTTACTCGAGAAATTTGATGTTCCATGGACGATTCTTGTCGACGAGGAATGGGTGGAAGTCAATCCATCCCAACCCATGGTCTTTGGTCAAGAAGATATGCTAATGCCAAAACCCATCATCGACGCACAAATTATCCATTTGCCCACCTTCAAATGCCATGGTCACAGTACGATTACCTGCTCGATGAAAAATGCCTTTGGGTTTTTGCGAACGGTTCGCCACCATTATCATCTCAGAATCCATGAAATCTTAGTCGACTTGCTGCGCATCCAACAAGAGTTCTGTGGTCCGCTCTTCGCCTTCGCTGACAGCACTATCGCGATGGATGGTGCAGGTCCACGCACCGGACGCCCTTATGTACAAAACTATATCGCCGCTAGCGGAGATCTGGTAGCCTTAGATGCCCTCTGTGCACAAATGATTGGATACAACCCCATGGACATTGGTCACGTGCGGATGGCACACGAACAGGGTTTAGGTAATGGGGATCTCTGCACGAAAGAGATTGTAGGCGACGATATTGATGGCGTCTGCTTTGAATACGAAACCAAACTCGACCCTGTTATTCGGTTTGACCGCTTCTTCCGGAGCAGCTTCTTGGAGCCATTCATGATGCGATCAGCATTCTTCAATGTGAACGTGAAAATCAGCCATTACCTTCGCGACATTTGGTTGAAAACACGAGGGAAGAAACACATTGACCGAATCATGAAAACTGAATGGGGCAAGATGTTCCGACGCTACCTTTAGGTCAACCTGTATTTCTCATCAAGACATTTGGTTCTTCATTTAATTGGCATAAGGCTTATTTGGGCAAAGGTAACAGAGCCTACACTCTCAGTCTGTTTTAGTTGAAGGTGTGTGTCGAGTCTGAGCGAGCCAAAGTCTGAGCCACAGCCGCAGAAACCACTTTGGCAACGACTTAGCATCACACTGAATCTCAATGATATTCCACGCCTTCTTCGGGCCACAGATTTTTGGGCTGGTATTATTGTCCGGCTGGCCACCTTCTTTGCTTTTTACATGTTCCTAAATGTAGCGGGTGACCTCACCGATATGAATGAATTAGTCTTCAAAGGAATGGTGAATCTCCTCCATGGTGTCAATCCCTATGGTCAAACTTATCTTCTTTCCACTTTTGCAGGTAGTTACACCCAAGATTACTTCAATTACCCACCCTTCGCCATCCTGTTCCATTTACCAACAGCTTTGTGGCTTGGACCACACAGCATTGGCACTATGGATTTCATGCCTGCCTTCTTTTTGCTCCACTGGTTCTTTGATTTCGTCACTTTTTATCGGTTGTGGCAAAATGAGCACCGAGTCATTTCCAAAGTTATTTGGATGAATCCATTCTTTGTTTTTGTTAACGTCATTACCTTCATGTCGCTTCCTCTAATGCTACTAACCCTGATGTTGATCAACTTGGATAAACCCGTTCGAAGCGGAGCATATGCGGTGCTCGTCGCTGCCACCTATCAAATGGGGGCAGTCTTCATCCCTTTCATACTCATTTACCATTGGAAGGCAGGTCAATTGCGCTGGAGTTTTTTAGGTATGCTACCGTTTCTTCTCATTACTCTTCTCTTCTTTTTCTGGAATCCTATTCTCTTTGTTCGTGACCTGCTGGTCATGCAAGTCGGACGGCCCCATATCAATTGGCTAGATAACAACAGCTTAAGCCCCTACTACAACCGGTATTATCCGTTGGGATTCCTTTTCATGGGTTCAATCCCCTCCTGGGTCTTCAACATCGGAATTGGTTTAGGGCTTCCCCCTCCACTATCGCCACAAATCGCTTATGTGATGATGCTGATGGTAATGGTTTTCGCTATTTTTGGGTTGGTATACTTCATAAAGAATCTTAATTGGGCTCAAGCCATTCTCATCCCAGGGCTCCTCTTAGCCTTTTTCATAGCTAGTACAGCTGAGGGATTGGCTCATTATTGGGTGCTTTGCATAACATTACCCTTCCTTTTTTGGAGACATCGTGATTCTTTATATGCAGCTGAAAACACACAGGATTCACTCAATCGAACAACAACTGTTTCAAATAGAGAGGGAACATCATGAACGAATCTTCAAAAGAGACTGAACCAGTCTTGCCATCCTATCCCGATGCTAAGCCATCCATGGTTCAACGAATTAGTGTGTATATCGTGGATAGTTTTCAGCTATATCGGCAGTGGTGGAAAGAGATCGGGGCTGGTATTTTCATTCGGCTCCTCACCCTCATTCTAATTCTTTACATTGCTAGTATCAACCCTACCTTTCCTGATGTCAATGATATGAACGAACTTCTCACCCAAGGGCTCAATTATATGTTCAGCGGATTGAATCCCTATAATCGGGATTATTGGCTCACCGCCCTAGCGGAGGGTCCTTGTGACCTATATTATCAAAACTTCATCAATTATGGCCCTGGAAGCCTACTCTTTCATATTCCTGCTATGATTTACCCTTACTCCTTTGACTTGGCTGGTTGTATGGATTTCCAACCCAGCTTCATGATCCTACATGGCTTCTTCGGTTTTCTGCTCTTCGACCGGATGATGCGAAGTGACAATCGATTGGCGGCTCTCTTCGTGTGGATTAACCCGATCATGGTCACCTTAGATTTCGTCACTCATATGACGATCGTTCTGTTCCTTTTATGGATGGGATACGAAAAATGGAAGGATCCTTTCTGGTCCGTTTTCTGGCTAGGTATCGGGGCTATCACCTATCAGTACATCGGGCTCCTCCTGCTCTTCGCCATAGCTTACCATTTCCGCAGTTATCGCAAATGGATCCTTGGAGTTCTGCCTGCCGTTGCGATCTTTGGCGCTTTTCAGTTATGGGCATCGTTGGAGGCCCTTGTTCATAATAATCCTCTTAGACATTGGGCTATGGTTAATGACCTTTTACTTGAGCAATTTGGTCGCGGATATGAACCTTGGCCACTGCATATCCAATCGTGGTGGAGCTGGACCGGTTCCATCCCTGCGGTTATCTTTAACGTTTATTGGATTGTGGCTAACAGTATTTGGGCGAGTCTGGGTCTAGCAACAATCCCTCCTGACTTATGGGTTGGAATCGGGGATCCATTACAAATTGCCACACGAGGTGTATTTCCACCTGCTGGTATTCGTATTAGCACTGTATTTAGCGCTGTCGCTCTTATCATCACAGTTATCCTGCTGATTCAAGTTCTTCATCGACCCAATTACGATGAGAGTATATTATATAGTGTGATTAGCATGACCTTATTTCTACTCGGGGCACCTGCAGGCATTTGGCATCACAACTTCATCATCCTCGTTCCGATATTTTTCCTCCTTTTCTACACCAAAAAACTGTCAAAAGTTCGGAGAGCGCTAGGTCTTCGAGACCGTAAGCTCTAAGAATAGATACTTGAAGATATCAAAGGGTTTAAATTCGAGAATCTCCAAGAATCAGTCGGCTTGCAGGCTACCAATCGAGGGTAGGATGTCAAATTATGCCAAGGGAGCTTAAGCGAATAGAAGCAGCGCGTGAACTTCTCAAGCTCTTCCACCACCGGAAGCGCATCGAGACCATCATGGAGAAGCATACATCCCCTCCAGGTGAATGCCCTTTCTACGATATGTCTGTGCTCAGTCACTGCACCCTCGAACCCCACAGCGCCCACTTGGAGGATTGTCGGGGTCGTACCTTTATCGATGGTATGCTTTGTGAAACCATCGCCGATTTACCGCTAGACCGACGGGCGAGCATCACATTTTCGAATGCCCTCGAAGCCCTTCACATCGCTCAACAACAAGACCCTCATACCCTGAGCGCCTTCTTGAGTGCCTTCACTGACGGATACTGGGAACTCCTCGCTGAAGGGGGGCTCGATGAACACGAAGTCCTCACCAAAAGCATTCTCCAATTAGAAGCCTTACTCGCCGAGTATTTTGCTGATCGTCGCTTCGACCTTCGAGGGGAGATCAAGAACATTGTTGGCGAACTAACTAATGAATTTCGCCGGCATCTTGAACCTGCCATCAAGTGCAGTTAACGCCATACAAATTGGCTTTTCTCATTTGATGAGTTAGCAAGGGAAAAGCCTCCAGCGTAGGTTTTTATGAAACCTATTCAATAATATTTCATACCACTTTTCCGTGAGGGATATCCTGTGGTACGAAATAACAAGGCTCTAGTTGTATTACTACTTCTGGTTGCTTTCGTTCCGATGGCAACCTTTCTTTTCCAGCCCACAATTCCGGCTTCTGGAGCCAATAGCTTAATGGTACCAGTTCCTGGCACAACCACTTCCTATGCAGAGGATTTTGGCTCTCAGACTTTTCGTGATGGTGGTGCTACTACAGCCCAGGGCTGGGGTATGGGCACACTCACAAGCCCAAGAGACTATCAGCTTGAGTCCCTTGACAATTACACACTTTATCCAGTTCACACATTAGATGTGCATGGTCGTAAAATTTATGCTATGAATTACAAATCCACAGGCGTTTGGGCATTGGATATTCTCAATATCACAGATCCAACCAATCTTGTTCGAATTGGCTACGGAAACCCTGCCTCCTATATCACCGCTTCCGAACCGAATGGCCCTGTTGTATATCTTGGGAATGAGGGCTCTTATCTGCGTTCATGGGATGTAAGTAATCCATCCAGCCCTGTTGAATTAGATAATGTTAACGTAGCAGAAGGAATCATTTTCGACATTGAAATTCAAGGGCACTTTCTCTACGTTGCTCTCGACTATCCTAATGATGTTATCCACGTCTATGATGTTGAAGATCCCGCTAACATGGTTGAGGTGTATGCCCTATCAAGTGAATCCTATCCCCTTTATGGGTTGGAAATTGATGGGGATCTAATCTACATGGCACATGCTGGTGGTGGTCTTATCATCTGGAATTTCACCACACCCTATGATGGTGGTTCATTCATAAGTACCACTCCAACAGCTGGGGAAGTCTATGATGTCTTAGTCGATGGTAACCTAGCCTATTTAGCCGGTGGCAGTGCTGGTGTTGCTATCTTCGATGTCAGTGATCCATCAGGTCCTGTTCCACTTGGAGCTTATAATACAGCGGGAATTGCGCGACGCCTCGCTTTGCACGGCAACACTTTGTACGTTGCAGATTATACTGGTGGCTTGGTTGTCCTCGATGTGGCTGATCCCACCCATCCGACCTTCGTTGATAGTATCGACTTTGCAGATACATACGATGTTAGCCTGTATGGTCCCTATGTAGTAATTGGTACCGGGCTCGGAGTCCATACGCTATCACTTGGTGCTGGCATCCAAATCCCTGAACATTGGGGCACCTATTCAGGAGGCTACGATGTTTTCGATGTTCGGGTTCAAGATGATGTGGCCTATATCGCCGCTGGTGCTTCCGGACTTCTTTCGGTTGATATCTCCGATCCTGCTAATCCATCCTATCTCGATGAACATGTCACAGGTTCTGGTAGGTCCTACAGAAAATTGGACATACAAGGACACAAAGTCTTCGTCGCTGATTATGGAAGTGGTGGGGGGCTACAAATCTACGACATCTCAGAACCTGCTAATCTTCGCTACCTCGGTAAACGGTCATTAAGTGAAGCTACAGATGTTGCCGTTGCTGGAGACATAGCTTATGTGGCAGATGGAACTTATGGCCTTTACATCGTGAACATATCGAACCCCTTCACTCCCACCTTACAGGACTTTGTTAGCATTGGTGGTGCGAACGCGACAGCAGTTGCTGTTCAGGGGCAATATTGCTATGTAGTTACCCACAACGAAGCCGGAGATGGGATTTACGCTTTCGATGTCACTGATCACACCAATATAGTCTTAGCTGACTCAGAATGGTCCGTCGTAACCCATAGAGATCTCTATGTGGACGGCAACTATCTCCTCGGTGCAGATGAATTTTGGGTGTGGTCCGCCGATGTCACTAACCCCAATAATATACAAATCGGTGACACAATTGCCAACTCCACAGGTTGGGATGCACGGGGTGTCTGGGGATATGGTCCCTATGCACTCTATGCCATGAATGGTAATGGCACCTATCTGTGGGACACATCAGATATCGATTACATGAAAATAATAGGCCGATATACAGGTACAACCACCGCCGTCGCTGTCACTATTGATGGTGACTTCGCCTACATCGCCAACAATAATAGTCTTCACATCTGCCGCATCTATACCAGCTCAGGATACCATTACACAACGGGAAACACGATTGCCCAATCTACAACTATTGACGTTACAACAGAGACGATTGTGAGTGCAACACTCACGCAAACCAGTTATATCCCCGTAGGAACTAGCGTCGCTTGGTCGCTTTCAGCTGATGGAGGAACCACCTGGGAATCTGTTACCCCAGGTGTGTTGCATGCCTTTGCTACCCAGGGCTCAGATCTACGGTTCCGTGCAGAAATCTCCACAAGCCGTAATGACCACGGTGCTCATGTCTATAATATCACCATCGCTTACACTCACACCCAACCACCCACAGCACCCGTTCTCACTGATCCTGGAACCGATTTACCAGCCGGGAATATCATGGTCAGCTGGTCTGCAGCCACTGACCCCGATGGAACCGTAGACAGCTATCAACTCCAAAGTTCGAATAATCCTAGCTTTACTGTTATACTGGCTACCTACCCCACAACTTCAACCAACTACAACGTAACTGCAATCACATCAGGGATCTTTTACTTCCGTGTACGTGCCATCGATAATGATGGAGCACTCGGACCCTGGAGTAACGTGGAAGACATCACCATCACCGGTGGCTTACCTCCTCCACCTCCGATTCCAGGCTTCCCCGTCGCAGCTATAGCTCTAGGTACGATTATTGCCCTTTCAGGTGGAATCCTCTATCGACGCAGGAAGCGGTGACCACGCTTCCCTATTCCCTTTTCTAATTCATGTTTATAAAATGAACCAGGCAAATTCGAAAAGATACTCCATAGAAAACGAAGATTATTCTGAATAATAAAAAACCTTTCAAGAAAAATAAAAAAATATACTAGGTAGTTACAAACTGGAGAAAAATCTCGGAAAGCACCTCTCATTGATTAACCTGAGTCAACTAGAATCTAGCTAGTTAGATAATATCTTTCGTCCTTTGTTGCAACGACACCAGAAGGTATGATTGTATTGACACTCATTTTCAGCCACTTTTCATCAAGTTTGAGTTCTTTGGGTGTTTTAGCAGTCTCTTCAGAAATGGCTCCCGCTTCTTTGAGTGTCTTTTTAGTACGCTCCAATACCCATGCTGCATAAGCTGCTACTGCCAATTGAATCACCTCCTTATCCTGTCAATCTATTTATCAGTTTTTAGCAACGAAGGTTCCAGGCTGCTCCGTATCATAATTGCAGAATTCAATATGATGATCAGCACCATACCAAATATCTCCACAAGGGTTCCGATGTAAAAGGTTCGTTCAGCAAAGATATGACCTTCTAGAGCTATCCCTATACCTACAGTAATGAAAAATCCCGTCACTACGAGCCATGCATAACCCCATTTTCTCATCATGAAAATCTCATCTAAGTTGCTCTAAACATTCTAGGTATTACAGATGCCTATAAACAGCTGTGGATTAATTCTCCATAGCTTTCATATGTCGTGCTACGAAAAATTCATTTTCAGAAACTTCTGTGTATTCCAGAGATTTTTGAATTAGCTTCTTCCATTTACTCTATTTAGCTTCGAAAGAGTTTAGCGAACATATTTTTATGCTGCCAGTCATATAGAAGAGCTACCGATTTTCCGAAGGGATAATATGAATTTTCCTCGTAAATCACGCATTTTCATAGCTTTAGCTATATTTGCATTGATCTTTTTCGCAGCAGTATCTAGTGACCCACAAATGACATCACTTGCTACTATTATCCCAGTCCCCGGAACGACCAGTGGCTATTCGGAGGATTTCTTGACCACTACATTCTTTGATAGTGGAGCCTCTACTGCTGCTGGATGGGGAATGGGTACTATCACGAGCGAACGCCAATATACAATTACACTGCTCGATAACTTCACGACCACTTATCCAGTGATGGGAGTGGATGTCCAAGGCCGTAAGGTCTACTATGTACACTATGGAGCCTTGGCAAACAGCAACAGGATCCTCAATATTACAGATCCAACGAATCTTGAGGTTATGTCATCACGAACTTCCTTGAGTGATCTGATTTGTGCCAGAATTGACGGTGACATCTTCTACGCCGGACGATATTCAGGTGGAGTTGCACGGTACAATGTCTCTAATCCCTATCATTATGCTTTAGGCCCGACTTTCCTTGGAACAGTTTTTCTCGATGGGATGACCACCGATATTGAAGTGCAAGGCCATTTCGTCTTTGCCACGGCAGTTGGATCTGGCTCCACTCATGCCTTTCGCATTATTGACTTTGAAGATCCACTGAATCCTGTCCTATTGCCATCAGTTTGGAATTCAGTAACGACTCGTGGAATTGCTATTGATGGACAGATCGCTTATCTTGCCGAAAGCGAGTACGGGCTCTATCTTTGCAACGTATCAAATCCCTATGTTGTCTACGAACCTGATTTCGTTGATACGCCCGGAAACGCAACAGATGTTCTCATCGATGGTCCAATCGCCTATGTGGCTGATGGTCCTAGCGGTGTCCAAGTTGTCGATGTTACAAATCCTTTTGATATCAGTATCATTGGAAGTATTGATACTCCCGGAAATGCACGCCGTTTAGCGCTTCATGGCAACACGCTCTTCGTCGCAGACGAAACTGGTGGTGTCCAAATTATCGACGTAACCAGTCCCGCTCATCCCACTCACATCGCTACGATAGGTATTCCCATGGTCTGGGATCTCGATTTGTATGCGGGTGTTCTCGTCGTTGGAGCAGACACTGGTGTACTTACATATCGGGTGGGGAACCTCACACCTAGCCTCGCTCACATTGGCAGCATTGCTGGCGGATATGATTACAACGATATCAGAATCCAAGGCAACGTGGCGTTCATCGCCGCTGGCGAAAGTGGGCTTCTCTCCGTTGATATTAGTGATCCCGCCCATCCAGTCTACCTCGATAATCATACCACTGCACCTGGACGGTTCTATCGCCGCCTAGATATCCAAGGCCACTTGGCTTTTGTATGCGACGCCCCCTTTGGAGGTGTTCGCGTCTATGACATCTCTGATCCATCGAATCTCCAATACCTGAGTACCTATACACTGAGCTATCCATATGATGTTGCCGTCGCCGGCGATGTCATATTCGTCGCAGATGGTACCTATGGGGTATATCTGTTAAATGCGTCCAATCCGTTTGCTGGTCCCACTCTCCTTAGCTATTACGATTTAGGCACAGTACCCAATGTGACATCAGTATGGGTCCAGGGGCATCATCTATACGCCGTTTCCAATACCCCTTCATCTGATTCGAATATCGCTGTCTTCGATCTCACAGACCTATCCAACATCGTACCAACCGATATACTCTCCATGACACAAAACCATACCAGCATCTACGTTGATGGAGATATTGCATACGTCACAGATGTTGGCTTCGCCGTTGTTTACAACATGACAGATCCGTATAGTATCACATGGTCAGTTGCCAACCCTAGCACCGATATTGCTCTTGGAACGTGGGGTTTCGGGCCTTACATGTTCATCGCTAACAACACCGCTGGTATCAGCCTCTTCGATGCTACTAACATTTACAATACACCAGTCATCCGCACAGCCTTAGCAGGCTCCCATGCCACGCAGCTCATTACGCACGGAGATTATGTCTATGTGGCTAGCCGGGGTTCTCTCGAAATCTACCAATTCTTTGAGAGTATCGCAAGTTCCTACAACACCGGCGGTTCGGTCGCCCAATCATTGGCAGTGGACTCGACCACTGAAGTCATCGTGGAAGCAACAGTCACTATGACGGCCATGCTCCCCACAGATACTACGATTGGTTGGGAACTTTCAGCCAATGGAGGAACTGACTGGGAAGCCGTCACACTCGGAGTTCCTCACCCCTTCAATCATCAAGGCTCCGACCTCCGCTTTAGGGCAATCCTTGGAACTGGTCGGCATGATGTCAGTGCTCGCCTCTTCAACATTACCATCAGCTATGTGCATACCCAGCCTCCTACTGCTCCTGTCCTCACTGATCCTGGTACAACTGCTCCTGCAGGAACAATTACTATCTCATGGTCAGCTAGCACTGACCCTGATGGAACCGTGGACAGCTATGAACTTCAGAGTTCCAATACTGCTGGCTTCACCGTAGTCCTGGCAACCTATCCCACGACACAAACCGAATACAATGTATCTGCCCCAACATCGGGTGACTTTTACTTCCGTGTACGTGCCATTGACGATGATGGTGCACGGGGACCGTGGAGTAACGTGGAAGATATCACCATAACTGGTGGCTTACCACCTCCACCACCGCCAATTCCGGGCTTCCCCATCGAAGCTATAGCTCTTGGAGCCATGGTTGCTCTCTCAGTTGGAATACTTTATCGACGCAGGAAGCGGTAACACCGCTTCCCTTCCTCCCTTTTTTTAGCCGTTCGAGTGCCTGTAAGTTCAATTTATAGAATGAATGTAGAAGCTGAACGGTGCGTTTATAGCCTAGAATCCTAATTGCTCTATAACCCAAAATTTTGGGAGTATTCTGTTATGAGAAATTCTAGGCTCATTTCAGTACTGTTACTGGTATCTCTACTTTTTCCAATGTTCATCGTACCTGTAATCTACATTCCAACATCGACTCCTGCTGAGGATTCTTTCGAACCAGCTATAGGTCCGAGCTTTTTTACCGAACCCTTGGCGGTGACGATACCACCGGATGCGATTCGTGTTGCGATATACAATGAACCCAACACTACCTCTCCTTCCTATGAAGGAGGCCTTGGTTCAATTAATACTAATTCATCCAGTCAGATTGCATCCATCCTTCAAGCTGCTGGATACCAAACAACAATGCTCAGTACGAACGATATCTACAATCATCAACTGTTGACCGCACACTATGATGTGTTTGTAATCCCCGATACTCTACCACGTGAGAATATCACCAACCAAATCTATGAATACTGGCTTGGAGGTGGGGCCCTCCTCGGCTTTGACAGCTTCGCCGTTTACTCTTGTTACATGGGCATTATGACCCCAGCAACCACAGGGACCAATGGTAATCCTGGATATTGGACCTACGGTGGTAATAGTGCCAATGTTACGACTCGACACCCTGTTTCAAAGAACTACGCAGTCGGGGACACTTACACACTTTCACCGTATGGCTATGCAGAATGGGATTGGACCGCTCTTGTGGCCTCTGTGTATGGTTCCGATTTTACCAGAGTTGCACATGATGGACTAAATGAAGACGAAGTTACCGTTCTCGCTTATGATCCATCAGTTGAAGGTGGCCGTGTAGTCCACTTCTGGTGGGATGGAAGTACAGAACCGCTTCCAGGTATTCATCAAATGATCAGCGATGCGGTTCAATGGCTTTGTCCCCGGTCCAAGGGACGAATCGTCTATGACTTGTCTCATCTTCCCCGACGGTCTATCGATCCCTGGGATTCTCCCTATTCAATGTATCCTGGCTCATATACGGAGATGCGCAATGAATGGGTTTCCCACGGATTCTTAGTCGACAAACTCTATCCTGCTGCCAGCGGTGACAATTTCACCTTGGCACGGCTTAATCCCTATGATATGTTGGTCGTCAATGTACCGGATTACAACTATACTGCGGGAGATCGAACGGCATTTCAAAACTGGGCTAACAACGGCGGATCAGTTCTAGCTTTTGGCGATTATCCTGATCCCATCTGGTTTACTCCACAAAATCATCAAACTAGCATGCTTCTTAGTCCCTTTGGGCTAACCATAAACGATACATTCCAGGGAGCCACAACTTTAACCACAAGCACATTTACCATGCACCCAATTACTGAGGGCTGTTCTAGTTTCTACCTCGATTACTATGGAGCAGTGAATGTCAGTGGTTCAGCTACCGGCGTGTGGTATGATGGACCCAATATTGTCGTAGCCACAAGTACTTACGGAAGCGGTCGTGCAGTACTAGTCGCGGACATGAACTGGATCCAAGACGGCGTTCCCTTTAGTTCAGCCAATAACAGACAATCAATTCTTAACATGGCCAACTGGCTCAGCTCATCACTGGCACGGGTACTGATTTATACCGATGAAGTTTTCAGTATCAACTACTATCGAACTCCTGTCGCACGAGCCCTCAATGATCTGGGCATCAAGTTTTACTTGACAGGACCCTACGATTCACCCCGGTTCGAGTACTTCAACCATTCACTCAACCTGTACTCTTGGGACTTTGTCATCGTCGATAACGCCAATTATGGTGGGCTCGACACCTATTATGACGATCTTGTGAATTATTTAGATGCTGGTGGCTCACTCATCCTCTCAACTTGGACTGCTGGGACTGATTCTGCCCATCGTTTATGGGATCGGCTTGGCGTTGCATTTGAAAGCTACGTTTCTGGTGATCCTCAGGTCTTCGTTTGGGATCCAACGCACGATGTTTTTACGATTCCTCATCTGTTCACAATCTCAAACTTCAATACAACCTTTAGCTATTCCACTGATGGGGCGAAATTCACAGTATATTCTAATGCGACAGCGTTAGCTGGCAACCAAACCACGACTATTGCCGCCGGAGCATTCATTATCGAACGCAATGACCATAAGACCTTACTTAATGGCTATCTCATTGATAACTTTGGATTAGATGAAGACGATTCCACTTATGAGGATCGCTTTGAGCTTTGGATCAATGAAATCGCCTACATGATGGCCCCACGGTGTGTCCTTATTCCTAACGTACCAGTGACTGCTACTACTGGCTTTGCTATTAACTTCGAATGTCTCATTGAAAACCTTGGACTCACAGGTGCTGTTGAGGGCGAAATTACGGTGACGGTTCCTCCTGGTCTCGGAACTCTTTCAACCCCTGCAACGCTTCCGTTCTTTGTTGCACCAGGTGGAAGCCAGAACATCGTCTGGAGCATTCTCGTCGGTGGAGCGGGTAACTTCACTCTCCTCTTTGATGCCGACTACTATGGCCTCCCGGGAACGACTTACTCCGCTGCACAAGTTAGTGCAGACATTCAAGCTATTCCCTTACCTTTCACGCCTCCACCGATTCCAGGTCTTCCATGGTGGTGGTGGATTGTGGCCTTGGTCATCGTCATCATCATTGTAGTCATTGTCATCTACTTACTCATGCGACGACGGAGTTCAAACAAATAGAAACCAATGTGGAGGAACCTTCCTCCACCTCCTCTCTTTTTTTTACGTCCCGCTTTTGATAATTTCTTTTCCAAAGTGGAGTTCTTAATAGTTAATTAGTTAGAATTTCAATCTAAACAAAAAAGGTGTGGGGGTGTCCTCTTAGGAGGACACCGTGTGGCGACGCCGACGAACGAGGAGAATGAAGCCCAAACCGGCTGCAAGCGCTAAGATAATGGCTTCGATCGGAAAGCCAGGAATAACTGGTGGTAATGCTGGGATGTAGAAGCTAGAAATTGGCGATGTCCGTATGCGCGAGGCAGTAGACGAATCAGTGGCCACGATGCGATAATCAACTGTTGTTCCAGCAGTATAAGCTCCGATATCTGCTTCATAGGTGGAACCTGAGCTAACGGTCATAGTGAAGTCGGTCCAGGTCGAACCGCTATTGATACTCACTTGGCAGACTGCCGAAGCGACGCCACTTGCGTCAATAATATCGGCTGAAACAATAACAGGAATGCTCGCCAATGGTATTGCTGGGGTTGTTTGGATATTACTGATTTGAGGGCCTTCACTCTCAACGGTGAAGATAGCATCCGAGTCATCCTGACCTGAGAGTTCGTAGTCGTGGGCCACCACGCGAATCAGTGCATCCATGCTTTCGGGAACGCTACTAGCATCCCAGTTGATACTTGTTGTTGTGTGGCCGGTTGCGATGGGCGTCCAAGAGGCGCCACCATTGATGCTGTAGAGGATGTCATACGTCATGGAATCCTTGTTGGGATCCTGGGCTGTCCAAGTTATGCTGTTTATGGCCCCTTCAATTACTTCACCACCATTAGGTGAAGTTATCGTGACGGTCGGTGCGCGATTCACAGCAAGCCATTGGAACGCATTCACTAAGAAGAGATTGTTATCCTCGCGATCGAAGACTGCATTGTCAAAGAAGTTGATATCTGTGAGATAGACAATTCGACCCAAACCAAAGGTGTTTGCTGCAAAGACTGGAACAGAAGGTGCCGGCCAGTACAATGAGCTATCATCGTACCATTGGGAGGTGCCATCATTATCCGTTATCACTAAGGCAGTGCCACCTCCGAGATTAATCAAGCCAGTTCCTCGGTCCACATAAATCTCGTGAACACCAGTGGTAATGGGGTGTACACCTATATTACTTCCCTCATAGGTGATAGCCGAATTTCCACCACCTGATCCATCGTCGGAATCCGAAAGATATGCATGAGTGTTGTTATGGCTCATCCCAAATTCATTAGCGACCGGAAGGAGATTATCTCCGAAGAAGGTCCAATCTGCTAATAATACTAATCCACCGCCGTTAGATACGAAGTTCCGTATTGTGACATTTTCAGCTGGTGAATAGGGAACAGAGGCTCCACTAATCACTAGAATGTCGGCGGCAGTCACGAGGTTCGAGTAGAACGTTGACATCCAATGAACAGTATACCCATTAGAGGTCAGATAATCTGTGAAATCTACGTAATTACTGAAGCTCCAATAGGGGCTGTGAGAGTCATCGAAGAGGACAGTTCGTTCTTTTATGCCTGCAGCTGATAGCCAACGAATGGTATTAACTAAAAGGGTGTCATGGTCGTGTTCAAAATAGTCAAAAGTACCATCAGAATCGTAGTCGCTATCATCTTCTATGAAATTGCAATCACCTGAGACCACAATTCGTCCTAATCCATGGGTTGAAGCAGCATAGCATGTCACTCCGTCTGCGGGAGTAGCATTTAACCAGTAAGCTGTTCCATCAAGATCCGCTGTAATCGCACTGAATGCGTGAGTAGGCATGGTTGTAATTCCGGTTCCATAGAACATCTGAACGGTTGAAACACCTAATGTTAGAGAGTGGTTATGAATGTTTGACCCTGAATAGAAAGGTTGGCTGACATCATTTATTGGAGGTTCATTATCATTTGTGTCTATTAGCCTTGTACCGCTAGTATCAAGATTATATCCAAAAAGGTTGGTTAGCTCGTTAATTTCATTTCCCCAACTTCCCCAATCACCTAGGAGAAAGGTTCCGCCTCCCTGCATCACATAGTCTTCAAGGTAGGTCTTTTCTGAAGCAGTAAATGAGGTTGCACAATAGGGAACGATGAACACATCAGATGCGGCGATATAAATCGGATCAAAGTTGTTACAGGTCGAAACTGCGAAATTTTGAGCCACTAAATCATCAGCGAAGGTGCTGTATGCACCAAAAATGTTCTCATATTGACTGTGGGAATTGTCAAAGATTATATGCCGATGGAGCCGAATGGAATTAGCCAGTAATGCTTGCATATTGGGCTCTGTAAGATAGAAATCAGCACCTAATAGGATGACATGTCCAGTTCCTAGAACCTTGTGAATCACCACTGGAAAGGCACCATCATCAACAACGACGGTTCCTTCTGAAGTAGCAAAAGCAACTGTCCCATCCGGAGCTGCCCAAGACCCGGAAACTCCTCGCGCAAGTGCATCAGAAGTATTCACCAGAAAAATCGGTGATAATGTCACTGGAATAGCACTTGAATACGTAATGAGCCCAGTTTCGTTATAGATATGGGCGGTGATGCCTTGTTCACCAATTTCCATCTCCCAGTAAGCCATTAGGATGACAATTCCTCCTGCTTGAACCCAATTGGATAAAATGGGATCCCAGGCTTGTCCAACCACCGTCATATTCGCTTTATAAGCGGCTTCCTGTTCAGGAATGATGAGGACATCATGATTCGGAAGTTCGCTGGCAAGATTCGTATAGGATGAGAGGTTGGTCCAATAATAATCGGTACCATATGTGATATTGATGGAGGTCATTACATTCTCAAATTCTCCACCCGGAGACGCATCCACAAATTCAGTATATACCAGTAATCGGATAGGTAGAATACGGTGTGGAGGTTCGGGCGATGGAATCACTGGATTAGCACTTTTGCTCATACCCGTCTCAATAACAAAATGAGACTGAGATGCGGGTGTGGGATTTATAGATAAAAAGGGAATACAAAGAACCGCTAGTAACACTACACTCAGAATTTTTAGATTTTTCATGTTAGTTTCCTTCCTTCAGCTCACTCATATCAAGACGTTCCATCGGAAAAGTGAGAGATGGAGACGACCGCATGCAGGCTGAATTAGTTAGAATGATTATACCACGGTATAAAAGCTTTAAGAGACGATAAGTGTGACCTCAAAATTAGTCATCCCAGGAACTACTTGCTAAATAGCGGAGCTTCTTGGATATAAGGTCGTCCTGTTATTAGGGCTAGTTCGGCTCTGGTAAGTTCGCGTCCGATGTAAGCGGCATGATCAAACTGGGTAACGAGTTTTCGGGTCAGGATGGCGTTGATGAGTTGTTCGGCGTTCGCGCCTTCTAACTCAAGGGATGGGGTCTCCCGTGTTTCTGAAGTGTAATGACGAGTGATTAACAAGTAACGTTTTCGGTCGACATGAAAGGTGAAAAATCCCGCTCTATCTAAACGGATGGTTGCAGCTTCCTGTGTGACATTTATGATTGGATAGTCAACGCCTTCGTCTCGTTCAAAGGGTTGTTCAGGAAACCTTTTGGGCTTCAGCAGGAGTAGATCAAGCCCGATGTCTTTAGGGTGGGCCCGTCGGCGCCGGGCTAAATGCATCATTTGTGCAGCTCGGTGAGATTCCCAGACTGAACCTTTGGTCTTCGGGCTGACTTCTGTGGTTAGGAGTAATGAGACTCCTAGTTCCGTGGCTAGACCAGCGAGGAGGGCATTGGCTCCAGGACTGTCTGCATCCAATAGCTCTGTGATGTTACCAATGCCCATCAGCATGGGCACATGAGGTTCTCTTTTTCCAAACAATGCATAGGCTTGCAGGGCGTTCATCAGTCCTGGTGTAATCAATGGGTCACAGAGGGGATCGGCGATGAGCTTCTTGTAACCGAGACTCCGAGCATTGGATAAATTATCAGAAAGTAATTCGACTCGCTCCTCAAGCGATTTGGGGATTTCTGCCCCTTGTTGAGCTGCAGGGATAACCGTGAAGATGGCACGGTTCCGATATTTCTTCTCAATGTCCATCATGTTATCCTGATCTAAGCTTAGCACCAGATGTGCTCCTGCATCCAGGCCTGCTTCGATTTCTTCTGGTTTCATCGAATCAATACTTACAAAAGCAGTAAGGTGTTTCCGCATTAGCTTGACAATGTCATGAGCCGCGGTAGGGTCAGGTGATTCAGCGACCATGCCAATGTCAATGATGTGTGCACCACTCGTCGCGAAATGACGGGCTAGGAGCAGGAGCTCCTCTTCGGATCGGAGTGGCGCATCTGTGATTTCGGCAATGATTCGCATAGGTAAGCGAGGTCCGATAATGAGCCGATTATCTCCTCTGCCTAGCGTGAGGTATCCTTCAGGGATTTTGCCCTGTAAAAGTTTGTCAGCCCGAGTAAGGTCATATTGCGCCTTCTTAGCAAGTTTATCGGCGAAGACGAGATCTGCAGCTTGAGTGGTGGATAGCTGGTTTTCAGCATCAAAGAGGATATCAAATAAAAGCGGAAGATCGGCGGCATGCCGTGTGCCTTTGAAAGTAGGAATGCCGATGCTCTTCGTCACAATGCTAGTATCTCCTAAAACCATACCGGGTAGCAGAATGAGGTTATACTCCTCCACAGGACCTCTGAGCTTGATTTGTGATAGCACATACTTCGGATGAAGGAATGCGGCAACAGCCAAGGGTAATTCCAATATATCGAAAGTATGAGCCGTCGGATTCTCGTCTATGATTTGTCGTAATTGTGGGGCTGCCAATGTTCCTGTTACTAATAATATCTTCATCGCCCATTGTCCTCCCAGGTGGCTGGAACTGGTTATTCCCAGGTGAATGTTGGTATTTCTCGATACGGAATCCCATGGATTGTTGAATAGATTCCGGTGAGATTGAACAATATACTTTCACTCCAGGTTGCCAGCCAAGATAATAACTCTTTTGCAATCAAGAGCTTTTGTCGTTTCACTGGACTGGCTATCACATCATGGTGTAACTCAGGCTTGGAGTACCGGCCAATCATGTTTCCAAAATCCATTCCCGCTAACGCGATTTTCGCAGCTTTTAGCCCTTCTGCCCAGAAGACGCAGCGGTCTCCATCGGTGAATCCGCCCAGGTTGTAAACATCGGGGCGTGGTCGAATCTGAGTGGAGCCGATCAAAGCTCGCCCTTCTAGGAGACGAGTGATCCAGGTCTCCAAGGCGTGAATGTTATCACCGTGTGCATGAACAACCACCACTGCGCCCCGTTTTTGAGCTGATATAATGTCTTCCATGTTGCCATCCAAATCTGTAAGGATAAAATCAGGTGTGATGTCTTGCTCCAAACAGGCAGTGGTGGCTCCATCAGCAACAAAGATAACTGCATCATCCAGCAATCCATAATCCTTGATCTCGACCAAGTTGTTTGGGATTGATGGGCCTGCTCCACAGGCTATGACATTTTTACCTTCTACTTTTGCTTGAGCATCTGATAAAGGCATGGCTGCGTTTACGATGTATCCGCTAAGGAGGTCAGCAGCCTCTTGGTCAGTCTTCATCTCGTAACCGAATTGTTCGACAATGGCTCCGTAACGCGGCCACCACTCCTTTAAATTGATGGGGCTCAAATCCAACACCACGTCTTGATACTTTGCTGAGCCAAAAAAGTTGTTCTCTAGACTGTGCTATGGCTGCTATTTTTTTGGATTTGCTTTCTTGCTTCTCCCATGGTGAGCATTTCCTGTGCAACAAGATCGTGCCGGTGAATGCATTCTTCATTTCGTTGTTCAAAGGATAACTCCATGTCATCGGGGAGTTTGGGAAACGCCTCAACGACACGTTTTATCATTTGGCGGATGGCGTCTTCCACAAATTTTGGATTATCCAATGCGGTTTGAACTACCTGGGCTTCATCTGGACGTTTTAATAACTCAAAGGTACTGGCGCTCATCGACTGCTCCACGATATCCACCAGTTGTAAGGCATTGATCTTAAACTTGGGAGGAATTTCCACCATGACAGAACCATAACTCCGTTGCATGTGGCTTCCAATTGGTAGAGCTTCGGTGATTCGTTTGGCTTCGGTTTCAGTGATGGTAAATTTATTTTTGAGTTTCGCCACTGCATCATCGCGCAACATTTCTTGGGCGCAGGGACAGGTGGCGATTCCGGAGACGGTGACACCAATCCATTTTCGGATACTGATGCTCTTTCTTTCTTTTCTTCGTGCAATGGCTCTAGCCTTCATTGTGCAAGACTCGTAAGTCTCGATGTTTGTTTGGGGTGTAGCTCGTGCAAACACAACATCGGCTGAAGCTCGAACCTCGGCTTCTTGGGCATACTTGTGTCGGATTAATTGCTCTTGGGCGATATCGGCACAGAGATCTTCGAGCCAATGGAGCTTATGGGCATGTTGGCTCACGATTTCAACTGTCGCTTCGATGTTCCGAGAAGGATGAATACCTTTTTGGAATGCGGGTAAATCAACGAAGACATCAAAGGTGGGTACAACAATGGCTGGTTGTTCATCAAAGAAAATAAATTGAACCGGAACACGAATTCCTGTAACTCCCACTCGTTGAACGTGAACGGAGACATCGGGGCTATCGTTATGGACGTCACGAGGAGACATTGTTGGTCAGCATCCCACTCAAGGTCATACCCTATCTCTTTAGTCTTTTCTAATTGATGAGTTACTAGTAAATGAAACTTGTATTGGAAAGTACTATTGGGCTTCTGTGGAATTTTATTGAATTAACGATTTTATTAATCGGAATTAGAAAAACTTGACTTGAAGTAGAGATTATAAGGACTAGTTGATTTCTGAATTGGGAGTAGGCATCAAGTATGTTTTTAAAAGAGACTAAATAAGTCTGTCGACGATTTTGCCACCATTATGGTAATAAGGAAGATTCGTAACAATACACAGTTCGCGTCGGACGATATATCGGGTCAACTATCCTACACTTCATACTAGCATGCGACGTTGGAGGCAGGTCACATGGACTATTCGATGGTACGGTTTAGATGGTCTCTTCAAGCTCTAGCTGCACCAGCGGATATACAACTCCAGCTTTTCCCCGACTTTGAGTGGAAAGTCGACGAGTTGGCTATTGAGTTTGATCAGTGGTACCAGGTGATTAAACGACGTCGAACTTTATTTCCTGTCAAAGCGCAGAAACTTCTTGAAGACTTGAATAAAAAATTGGATGAGATAAGTGGCCCCGATAACTCGCGTTTTTGGATGGAAGAAACTCTAAAAACAGATTCTGCTTGGGAAGCTATCCGTGATCTTGCCAGATTAGCGTTGAATGCGATGGGTTGGCCCATCGAGAATCCTATGCTTGATAATAGCTAGTAAGTCATTTCGTTGGGCATTTTGCCTAAGGTGTTTTCTCCTTTTAAGAAAAGACATTAAGGTGAGATATACTGCGATTGTGTACAGAGACCAGTTATGGGTGTGTTCACATCACTGATTTTTCTATTGTGCTACCGAAGCTAGGGTTCATCAACGGTGAGGTTGTTGAGGTTCTTCTGACAACAATTTCTGCGAAAGGGGAACCCAATACTGCCCCTATGGGAGTATGGATTGAAAAGGGTCCTCGACTAGCTCTTAAGCCCTATCAGGAAACGCAAAGCGCCCGCAATATGGAGATTACTGGAGAGGCGGTTCTCAACTTATCTCAGAATCCAGAACTGTTCCTGTCATTTGCCTTCAAAGAGGAACTCCGGCAATTACAATCAGTTGAATACGTTTCAGCAAAGACAGTGAAGCCCCCAAGATTATTCGGTGCCAATGCATTCGTCGAGGTTACTGTTAAGCCTAAGCACTCACCCGAATCTGCTGTTCCTTTCAAAGAATTCTTGTGCACCGTCCAGCATGTAGAGATTACATCGAAGTTTCCGATGGTGTTTTCACGCTCGCGAAGTGCTGCTATAGAATGTGTGATATATGCGACTAAAATTCGTGCATTGCATAAAACTGATCCTATCACTGTTAAGCATCTAGCTCATCAAATCGGTGAGTACTATGCATTTGTGGAACGGATTGCCCCACAATCTCCTGCAGCAGAAGTCATTCGAAAGGTGGAAGCACTCTTGCCTAAATGGATTAAGTGAAGTTAATGGCTAGTTCAACTCCTGATAAAGTTCTTGTCCGTACAACAGCGCGACTTCATCTGGGATTCATCGACCTGCATGGTGGTTTGGGACGCAAGTTTGGCTCGTTGGGGGTTTCACTTCAACAGCCCGAATGTATTGTTGAGGTAACACCCAATGATGACGGGCTAGTGGTTTCAGGGCAGAATCAGGATCAGGTAAAAGCGATCGCCACTCAGATTATTACAAAGTTGGCGATAGGTACTGGGTTCCGGGTGACTGTGCGGGAAACCATTCCAGCCCATGTTGGGTTGGGATCAGGTACGCAATTAGGTTTAGCAATTGGAACAGGACTGTCAACGATAGTTGGAGTCAACACGAGTGTAAGAGACTTATCGAACATCCTTTGGCGAGGACTGGTTTCTGGTGTAGGAACAGCAACCTTTGAGGTTGGAGGGTTTGTTATCGATGGAGGGAAAGTTATTGAACCTACCAGAAACCAAAAGGATATGGTGCCACCGCTGATTTTTCACCACACCATTCCCGAGGATTGGATCTTTGTAATAGCGGTTCCGAATGTTGCGAGGGGCTTGAGTGGTGAGATGGAAAGAAAGGCGTTTCGTGACCTCCCGGTAGCTGCACCTGAATCAGCTCAGATAGCTAGTCGATTACTTTTGATGAAATTGCTCCCTGCCATTGTTGACGATGACATCGAACGGTTTGGTGAAGCATTGACACAGATACAGATTCTTGTGGGAGAGGCGTTTGCGTCAGCACAAGGAGGACGATATGCATCACCTGTAATAAATGACTGTATCAAGGCACTGCTAGATGTTGGGGCTTTAGGAGCTGGGCAAAGTTCTTGGGGTCCAACCTGTTATGGGCTGGTTCGTGGAACAAAGAAGGTTTCAGAAGTGAAAAAGGCGGTGCAAGCAGTTTTAGAAACTGGGTCAGGTGGGCATGTTTTTTCGACTCCTGTGAATAACCAGGGGGCGAAGGTCATCATACATTAGGCTTCCTTGTACATATTGCGGATGGCATCGGCTTGAGGAAGGCTGATCCAATCCAAGACTGAACCACTGCACTCTTTAAGACGCATTGTCTTAACCAAGCTGGCAGAGAACCCACCAGCAAGACCATCAGCAAATAGGGCGGCACCCTGGGCTGCTTCTTTTGATTGATCACCAAGTCGTTGTACACGTCGTACTGGATATCCAAACTGCTTCATACGCTTAGTAAGATCTTCAACAAGGGCAGGAACTCTGGTTAGACGACCTGAAAGGATGATCTCCTTTGGATGTGGAACAGAAACCATAAGGGCAGATACAGACTTTGCAAGTCCTTCTGCAACAGCATTCCATGCTTGCTGAGCTTTCTTATCATCTTTTTGCAACAATTCGGCAAATGCCTCGGGGCTCAAGCTCGGATCATCTAAGGATGATAATACACCACCCTGAAATAATGTGCCTTTTGCGAAACCCCGGAGAAGGTAAGCCAGTTCTCCATCCATTCCTCCAAGCGTAAGAAATCCAGGACCTCCGATAGTTCCTCCGATTCCATCAACGACAAGTCCATTTTTCACAGCAACTGCAGCAGGATATCCGTATCCTAATTCGACAAGAATGAATGCTGTTTTGTTTGCTGGAATATCCAGATGGCGTGCTTGATCATATACACCCAAAATAGCGCAACATAACTTATCGGCTGTTCCCAGGTCAATTCGATTATGTTTTCGCCAAACTGGGACTGAGTGAAGATGAATGACACCAGGAATAAAGATCATATTGATATCGGTTTTCTGAACGAGACGGACCATATCCTTGATTGCTTCTAGTACTGGGATTTTGTCATCGTCATGTCGGACGAGAACCAATTGGAAGAATTCTTTTTCTGTCACCTTGTTGGCTGGCAGGAGTGGCAGACCATAGCCGGATGGCCCAGCTACCAAATCAATGTTATCCGCTTTGGTAATGACATCAAGAATGCTCTGTGGATTTTCAGCAACCTCAACACTAGTTATCGAGGTTTGTAAGAAAATTTTGCCATCTTCTAATCCACAGAAATCAAAGGATCGCGTTCCGGGGTCAATGCCAATTACACGAACCATAATTGAAACCTCGAAGAACACCTAGTCCTTCGAATAATTAAGCAATACTATTCAGTGGAAGATGATGTGGAAATAGGCGTAAGAAAGTTATAGATGGCGTTCACGATTTCCCAAGCTCCTTTTAGTGCGTCAGCTTCTGAGGTTGCGACATGGTTTACGGTGCAAATAGGATCTCCTCGTTCGGCATGACTTCTGGGCATTGGGATATCTACGACACCAGGAATATTACTCAGATCCAGGATTTCAACAGAAGTTTTTGCATACACAATAACACGAGTGCAATACCCTTTGAAAGTGGGCAGCTGTTTGGGTAAGACTCCACGCCATGCATCAATATGGAGGTTGACGACGTTAATATTACTCACTAGCTCAAGAGCTTCGATCGTGGCTTGTATTCGTGGGTTGATTTCCATAAAAAATGGGACGCCCTTGTTGTCAACAACATAGTCGAATCCATTGCTCCCCACTAATTTCAATTGGCTACATATCTCTTCTGAGATATTTGCCAGGTGAGCAATGGTTTCTGAAGGGGCATCTAAGGGCACAACGTTGCCACAATATGCTTTGGTTCTATGTTTACCCAGCTCAGCTAGTCCAATTAGTTGTCGATTTACTGAGAGAGTAATAGCACTGTCTCCCGTACCAAGAAGTGAAACGCTCACATCATTTCCCTGAATTAATTCTTGAACCAAGACTGGCTCATCCTTCGAGAAACGATGTCGAGCAGAGTATCGGTCTAAATCCTGTTCTGTGTGAATGATACGTGTATGAAAACCGCCACTTCCATACTTGGGTTTTACAAGAATTGGAAGCTCTAGCTGATTTGCTCCCCAATGAAACTGCTTTTCATCCTTGACCTCAAAACTTCTGGGGGCATTTGCTCCAAACCGTTTTGCTAGTCGAATAGTTAGTTCTCGATCTCGGGCTTGTTGTAGTGTCTGCGGAGAATTTCCTACGAGCCTTCCAAGGCTGTGCAGTTGTCTCCATGCTTTGAGGTGATCATCGAATCCGCCACTAACGAGAATATAGTCAACAGGACCTTTTCTTTCGAGCATCTGTTGGGCATACACTATTAGAGACTCCGCGGTTGAGTGCTGAGGGCGACCAGGGCGTTGCTCAGGTTGTTGCTCTAAGACAGCAAGCTGTGCATCAGCCCATTGTTGAAGATCCATATCACCCCAGTAATCAATGGCAAAGACCCGGTATCCAGCTTTCTTCGCTGATCGTGCAAGTGGGCGTACGTTGAATCCGACGACGAGTACTGTATCCATAATCGCGTTCACATGGCTTTGTGTTAATTGTTCACGCTAGACTTGCGAACTTTAGAACCTTTTCCAAACATGTTTTTTGGTACAAACGGTTGAGCTGTTTAGATTTCTCTTAGAGCTTAAGAACTCCGCATCCTAACACGGTTAGGTCTTTTCTACAGAAAATGTTTAAGAGAGCTCAAACGGATTGATGAATCTGAGAACATGCACTGTGGTCAGCGGGGAACTGCATGTCAAAGGTAGATGAGACTATAGACACAGCGACTATTCAGACCTACTGTCATGGTTGTCAGCAGGACATTCAAGTCAAGTTACCGAAGGCTATCGTAGAGAATGCACCATCATATCCGGTAAGTCATGCCTATCTTCATGGAGATCCGGCGCATGTGCTTATTCTATATCTTGATCGCCAATATTTGGTTCGTGGAACTGAGCTCAGTGAAACCGTAACTATTGAACGACCACCCCAAACCGTCCCGTTGAATGCCATGGTACTTCTACGGGTTCCTCGGCGGTATCGAGAAACTGCAATGGCAATGTTGAAGCTTCGACAAGCGATGGCATCTGATGTAGCGATTCTAACTGGAAAATCCCAGAATGCTGAATCAAATTATCTGGGTGCTTTATTTCGGTTGGGTTATCTACAACGTGTGCGCATCCAACATAGTTACCAGTACAGTATTCCTACACAAAATGGCATGAGGGGGTAACCAAATGGCACAACTATTAGAAGGGGGTGGAAGGCACAGACACAATCTGAATAAAGCAATTACCATCCACAGCTTCAAAGGAGGTACGGGTAAATCGAACCTCTCAGCTAACACGGCACTCAATTTGGCTAAGCGAGGATGGAATGTTGCCCTTCTCGATTTTGATTTTCGAGCCCCCAGTCTGAACGCGTTATTTCAACTAAACGGTGTAGAATACTACATCAATGACTGGCTCGCACAACGCTGTGAATTACCTGAAGTATTGATTGATTTTAGTGAACAATTCAAAACAAAAGGCCACTTCTATATCGGATTCACGAATCCAAGTGGAACCGCAATTAATGAAATGACCATGTATAGCCTCAATGAAGAGTGGCAAGCACGGGTTCTTCAACTTGTGTTAGATGGAAAAAATCTTCTCTTCGAAAGATATGACGTTAATTTTGAAATCTTTGATACTAGCCCTGGGTTTGCCCTAAGCTCCATTAATGCAATCCTTGCTGCAGATGAATTAATGATTGTTATCAAAATGGATCAGCTAGACATTATAGGCACAAAACACCTAATTACGGGAGTATATAATCAGACCCTTGGAAAGCGACCTAAGCTTATTGTAAATAAAGTGCCTTGTAGCATGTTAGAAAGCACCGAAGATTATCATAGACTAAAAGAGAAACTTAAGCGAGACTTAGGGATTGAGGTTGTTTGTATTATTCCGTGTTTTTGTGAAGTCATGGAAAATATGAGTCAGAGTCTTTTCATTGAAAAGGAACCTGAACATCAATTCTCGCAATCAATTGATCAACTAGCGTCTCATTTTGAAATGGCAAACTAATGGTGAAAGGTGTTGACCTTAGACGATGTCAGTGTGGAACTTCGTCGAATCACCATATTAGAACGCAATGCTGAATACTACGATGCTGCACAAAAATGCTTCAAATTATTTCGAAGAACTAAAACCTCCGATGTGGCAATTCGTGGTTTCAACAACCTTTGGGCTAGTGCTTGGAATGCGAATAGCTTAGTGGAAATGAGGGCAAATCTGTCAGAATTCTTTTCACAACTAAAGAAAATCGAAGGAAACTTATCACTCAACTCTGAACAGCTTGCGCATCTGAATGCTTTGTCTTGGGAAGCAGAAGGATGGCTTTCAGATCCACCTAACCACGAAAACCTCATTCAAGCAATCAATAGCTTCATAAAAGCTAAGGATATACCTCGCGCTCTAGCTCTACTAGAAAGTACAATGGCATTCTTAGAACCAGATCAACAGGTCTCGTGGACTAGATATGGACTTGAGCTTGCTGACCAGCTCTACGCAGAAAGAAGGGATGCTTACTATCTGCTTTTAATTGAACCATTGTTATTGTATGAAGAGGAGGACAAGAAACAAGCACTATTACGTGAAATTTTAGGTCACATTCAGGAATTAGCCAGGACTCCGAACCGTTCAGCAAGGGGAAATATTGCGATTTTGAGGGGGGTCGATTTACTCCATCCATATCGAATTGAATTTGATCTCATTCGCCAGATTCGACATGATAACGTTCACGAACTAGTCCGTTCTCTTGTTAACGTAACAGATAACCAAACTCGCGGTAAGATGCTTGCACTGTTAGGAAGTTCATATTACCGAATGGCTGAGGATGAACGGGATTCGGAACTCCGCCAAGATTTGTATGAAAAAGCTAAGGATCATTTTCTTCAATCAGTATCGACGTTTGAAAAGACTCCTGCATATGGAGATTTACTCTATGCTTATACTCTCGCTGGAACAGGTTTTCTTTCAATAGCTGAACTTGAACATGATTTCAAACGAAGAAATCAATTGTATAAACAAGGGGAAGACCTTCTCAGAAAAGCTCAAGGAATTGGGGAGATGACACAGCAGTATCAACTACGGGCTCGTGCTGCCATTAATTTGGGTGTTGCACTAGAACGTTTGACCTGGTTTGATTTGAATCCAGAGAGTAGAAAAGCTAGATTAATGGAAATTTACAATCTCCAACTTGAAGGAAAGAACTTGGCTGAAAAAACGAAGGGGCTTCGTGGTGCTGGCTACGCTACTATGAATGCTAGTGAAATGTGTGGCTTTCTTTCAGATTTGGAAACACGGACTGATAAGAAACGAGAATGGGCTCTTCAGCAGCGTGAATTGAGTCAAAAAGGGCTTGAACTATTAAATCAGACCCAGGATCTCCGAGGGCAGATTGTAGCACTAAGCTATGCCGCTTTCGCTTGCACAAAACTTGCCGAATTATCTCCCGCCTTTAATGAAAAGTGCCTCCTATATGAGGAAATGCAAAAATATGGAGAACAAGCGATCAAACTCAAAGAAAAGGTACCAGATCCCGTTGCTACGGCTTATGCATTTCAACAGGCAGGAGAAGCAGCAAAACATCTTGGTATACTTTTAGGAGAAAGGCAACTCCTTGAGAAAGCTGGATTATTCTATAAACAAGCCTCAGATGATTGGGATAAAACTGGTGAACGTCATAAACAAGCACAAGCTCTAACCCAACATGCAGATTCATTGTTGTTCCTAAGTAGCTTAGATTTCACTCCTGATGAAGCCATAAGATTCGAATTACTTGAGGAAAGTGAGAAATTACACCTTAAAGCTGCAGAATTATACTCCACACTTTTCTTTTATCATGACATGGGCGAAAACCATTGGCGGATTGGGCAGATTCATCTCCTAAGAGGCGATTTCAGTGGTGCCCAAGAATACTTCAATAAGGTTCAACAAGCCTTTGATCAAGCTGCTGAACTAATACCTGATCTTGCAGATGTTTACTCAGTGTTTAGTACGTTTGGAATCACCCTGGTAGGATTAGTGGATGGATTGAGCATCATTGAAAAAGGCGATTACGCTCATGCAGCATTGTTGTTTGATGATCTATCCAAGGAATTGCAGACAGAAACTGAACGGAGTCTCCGACAGCTTCGTCAACTCCTTATTGCCTTAACATATGTTTGTAGATATGCTGCCAGTGGTGATGTGAATCACGGTGAAGACGCGAAATCTGAATTAGCACGGTTGCTAAGCCAGTTATCTTCAGATGCTTATGAACAGCAATTACCTTACAGTCTTCACAAAACTATCCACAGACTTCAGGTGTTCCTGACTACTCCAAATTTATTCTTTCCACCGCTATTATTGGAACTTCCATTGCACGAGAAAATGATTGACATGGTTCAGGCTCGCCATATGGTAAATACTGCTCTTAGTATGTACAAGGCGACAGCTAATCAGCGCGATATGCCTGTAGAAGAACCCACGGGAGATATTATTCGTACCTATGTTGCCAGAATTAGTGACATTCTCGAAGATCGATAACTTGGAAAATATTCATGCATCCTGTTAGGTGGCAAGGGCGAAGATTTTTATTAGTACTCAGCCCTGAGCGGTAAAAGAGGAGTTATGGTGTCACTCAAGGTTAAGAACCTAATCAGTATTGCAGACCTCAGCACTAAGGAGATACTCATAGTCCTTGACCTAGCTGACAAAATGGAGCCCTTGGTTCGTGGTGAGAAACCTTCAAAGCTTCTTTCGGGAAAAATCCTAGCCACCCTGTTTTATGAGCCTTCTACTCGAACACGCCTTAGCTTCGAATCTGCCATGGCTAGACTTGGTGGATCCTCCATCACGGTAGCGGACGTTGGCGCTTCATCAGTAGCGAAGGGCGAATCCCTTGCGGATACGATTCGGACCGTAGACAACTATGCGGATGTGATCGTCTTGCGGCATCCACAGGAAGGTGCTGCACAATGGGCCGCCGAAGTATCAAGTGTACCAATTATCAACGCTGGTGACGGAGCAGGCCGTCATCCAACGCAAACGCTTCTGGATCTCTCTACTATCCGTCGCAGTCAGGGTCGGTTAAAGGATTTGAACATTGCAGTAGTGGGCGACTTACGGTTCGGTAGGACCGTTCATTCACTTTCCTATGCCATCACACGTTTCACAAATCGACTCTATTGCATCGCACCACCTGGATTGGAATTACCCGATGAGATCGTGATGGACCTTCGAGAACAAGGAAAGGAAGTTATAATGACTAGCGATTTGAAAGACATCCTCCCCGAACTTGACGTGCTCTATGCTACACGGATTCAAAAGGAGCGTTTTCCCACACCTGCTGATTATGAGCAAGTACGCGGCGTATTCCGTATCGACAAAAGCATGTTAAAAGATGTGAAACCTAATCTTGATATCCTGCATCCCCTACCCCGTGTTGATGAGATTGCCCCCGACGTCGACGAAACCCCCTATGCACGATACTTCCAACAAATGTTTCATGGAGTCCTGGTCCGAATGGCCATATTATCACTACTATTAGAGGCAAATGTGAAATGAACTCGACTAAACCGAAATCTTCGAAATCCAAAACCGAGGAGAAAGATGACACGCTGCGTATTCAAAAAATCCCGGCGGGAACGGTTATTGACCACATCACCGCTGGTTACGCCCTCGCGGTGTTACAAATCCTCGGTATCAATGGGCAAGAAGGTGATGTTTTGAGCATCGCCATGAATGTACAAAGCCAACGGATGGGGAAAAAGGATATCATCAAAGTTGAAAGGCGAGAATTAACTGCTGATGAAATTAACCGAATTGCCCTTGTCGCACCACAAGCCACCATCAATATTATCCGAAATTATAAGATTTTCGGCAAAATGCGTATTGAGGTGCCTGACAAAATTATTGGAATTGTTCGATGCGAGAACCCAAATTGCATCACCAACAATGAACGCGGGATTAAGAGTCATTTCAGTGTCGTTGATCGCTCTCCGGTAACACTCCGCTGTTCCTATTGTAAACGCATTTCCCATCATGAACATCTCATCGAGCAACTGCAAGGGGCAAGTTAATCCCGTAAGTCTACAGGAGGATCATCTCTATGGCGAAATTGATTGGGCAAGTTTTCATCCAAACGCTTGAAAAAAGGGTTGAATCTCATCACACACGGGTAATTCATGCCCTTGACTTGGCTAATACGTTTTCCCCGAATGCTCCTGATTCCGAAAAACAGGTCCTTATCGAACAAGCCTGCCATCTCGCTGCAGCTGTAGCTCCTTATGTTGTTGCAATAAAACTGAATTATCCGCTTGTACTTTCTGTTGGGTTGGAAATCGCGCACAAGTTGAAGCTTGTCGCCCCTGAATTACCTCTCATTGCTGATTTCAAAGTCGCTGATATCGATAACACAAATGCGTGGATTGCTCGTCATACTTTTGCTGCCAATATTGATGCAATCATCGTTCAAGGCTTTATTGGAAGTGATGCAATCCAAGCAGTAGTAGAAGAAGCGAAGAAAGCTGGTGATAGGGGGGTCATTCTCGTCGTGGATATGAGTCATCCAGGGGCAGCGCAATTCATTCACCCCGAGACACCCCGGATGGTGGACCTTGCAAAACAAATGCAGGTCACCGGAGTGATTTCCCCAGGCACTCGGCCTGCTCATGTCCGAGCCATTCGCAATCAGATTGGAAGAGCCCCACTCGTTCTGGCTCCTGGTGTTGGTGCCCAGGGAGGAAAACCAGGTTCAGCCATTGCCGCAGGTGCCAATTACGAAATTATCGGACGATCCATCTATGCTGCGAATAATCCTGTTGCTAAAGCAAAAGAATTTGCCCAGCAAACCTTTACAACCAAACCTCAACTAACACCTCAACCAGCTGACAAGGATGAGTTTGTAAAATCCATCGCGATTTTACTCCATAACACCGGAGCAATCCAGTTCGGTGACTTCACCCTCGCATCCGGAAAAAAAAGTCCCTACTACATAGATCTCCGCGTTATCCCATCTTTTCCCCAGGAGTTCAAAGAGTTAGCCGACCTGTTCACCGGATGGATTACAGGTCATCCTGAGGTAACATTCACCCGAATCGCTGGAGTTCCCACTGCAGGTATCTCTTTTGCTACTGCTGTGTGTAACCGTCTAAGCATGCCTTTATTGTATATCAGGAAACAACCTAAGAAATATGGGAGGCAGAAACGAGTGGAAGGCGTCTTTGAACAGGGGGATCAGATCTTGGTTATCGATGATCTTATCACCGACGGTGGAAGCAAGCTCGAAGCAGTTGAGGCGCTGCGAGAAGCTGGTGCGAAGGTCACCGACGTGCTTGTCGCAGTTGATCGAGAGCAGGGAGGCGCAGAACAGCTAAAAAAGGAAAAGATCAAGCTGCACAAGTTAGCTTCGATTTCTCTGATTATCAAAACTCTCGAGATGGAAAAACGTCTATCAGCAGCTGATGCCAAACAGATTCTAGCCTACATAGCCAATCCAGGCTAGTTCTTTTTGAAAGTTTGACTCTTTTCACGTTTTAGTATTCGCTGTCCAAGAATGGCGATAACGGTGACGCCAAAATAGCCTAGTAGAAACGCAAGTGGGTAGTGGACATACTCGAAGGGTATTAGGCCCACAGCCGGAGCCCATAATTCGACAAAGATTCTGAAAAGATTCCCCAGGACAATGATGCATACTGCCAGGATTCCAACAATGAGTCTTTCGGGTTTCGGTTCACGGTAGGTATCAGCCAAGAAGAGGAGGATCAAACAGGGAATTAAGGCCATGAGCCCTGCACACCCGTTGTCGATTTCCCCACCGACAATCCGATTTGTCACTGCCTCTCGGACAAAGATGATAACTTGGACTCCTCCAAAGTGAGGAGTGCTTTGTTGTATAGAACTAATTCCCACCAACCGGAGAAGACTTGCTGTTGTGTTTGAATAGAACATTTGAACTGGCCAGAAATCAATAAAGATTACAAGTACTGATGACACGATGATGGCTAAAATTAGTTTCACATCATTGTTAGACTGAAAGGCACAGGAGGTCTGAAAAAGAAGCACGATACCCAGGACTATGATGGCCAGAGAAAAGGGAGTTAGGAGGCTTTGGGGAAGTGCATAGATAAGTCCTCCAGCGATGATGAGGATGGTTCCCACAAGAAAGAGCAGCCATGAAGAATAGCCTGCAAGTACATTCGATCGCTTCACTGTGCCACCTCAGTATTGTGGTTTTCTAGCCCTCGCAGCTTTCGTCATTAGAATCAAAGGGTAAGCGTTTTCCTGTTCCGTCACGTTTCCATTTACCAAAATCAGTCTTTCGCAAGATTTTTGCATCGAACACGGGTCCCTCTAAGCATACTCGAGTTCCATGATTGTCAATGATGCAATGGCCACATAATCCAATACCGCACTTCATGTAACGCTCTAAACTGACCTGTAACGGAATGGGATACTTGGAGAGTAGTTCTGCCAGACTTGTTAACATCGCCTCTGGTCCACAGGCTAAACACGCTGCATAACGAGAGTCGATATCGAGGTGAAAGGCTGCTGCATCTACAGATGTGCCTTGGATTCCCTCAGATCCGTCATCAGTGGCAATGATCACCTTCTGTGCGTGTGCTTCAAATCGTTTTTGAAATAACAAGTCAGACTGGGTACTGGCACCTAGGGCCACATGAACCTCGTGTCCCTTTCTCACCGCCCACTCCGCGGCAAAGGCTAAGGGTGGTGATCCACATCCACCAGCAACACATAGTAGAGGTCCTTTATCGATGGATCGGGGGAACTTGAAACCTTGTCCCAGTGGTCCACGAAGACCTAAGAGGTCGCCTTCTTTCATTCTATGTAACGCCGCAGTCGCCTCTCCTACTTTAGCTGCAGCAAATTCCACCTGCCCTGAGGAACTTCGAACTGCGGAGATACTCATAGGAATTTCATCGACTCCAGGAATCCAGATCATCATAAACTGTCCGGGAACAGCAGCACGTGCGATATCAGTGGCCTCAAGGGTAAAGGATTTTGTTCGAGGGGTTTCCTGTCGAATCTGTTGAATTGGTCCAACAAAAGGCCGAAGGCCATGGATTAGCTTTGCAGGATTCTTTTTTACCGTTATATTAGGTGTCATTCAAGGTCACTTTCAAAAATCGTTTGGCCACCAAGAATAGTTTGACAAATTTTCCCCCTGACTTTCCATCCTTCGTAGGGGGTTAGGGTGGCCTTACTATGGAGCAAATCACCACGGATGGAATATTGAGTTTTATGGTTGAAGAGCACTAGATCCGCATCAGCTCCTACTTCAAATTGTCCTTTTTCAATCCATTGGGTGTTACGAATCCCAAACCATACTGCAGGGTTGAGGGCCATCATACGGATGAGATGTGAGATGGTCATTTCGGCGTCATGAACTAATTTGGTGTACATAAGTGGAAGCATGGTCTCAACGCCAATGATGCCTGCAGGCGCTGAGGCAAAATCCGCATCTGCGCCGGTTTTTTCTGCGGCGGTATGCGGGGCATGATCTGAAGCGATGATTTTAATCTGGTCAGCAAAACAAGCGTTTAAGAGAGCTTCTGTATCTGATTTCGACCGTAAGGGTGGATAGCATTTCGCGATTGGACCGATTTCCGCTAAGTCTTTGACCGTGAGGAGTAGATGATGTGGAGTGACTTCAGTGGTCACAGGAATTCCCTTATGCCATGCAGCAAGAATTCGACGAAACCCTGCAGCCGTTGATAGATGGCAAATATGAAATCCACACACCGGAGGATTCGCCAGCAGTTGCTCTATAGCCTGTACTTCAGCCTCCGGTGGTCGACTCGCGAGAAATGCAAATGATGAACCATCCGTCGGTGTATTAAGCAATTTTGGCTCTTCAGCATGGACCGTTATAAGGTGTCCCAAAGGCGCTAAAAGGGGGAGATAGATGGCTTCTTGGTGGGGCATGTAAATCTTGAATGATACAATTCCTCTTTCAATGAGTTGCTGCGCCATATCGATGACCATAACCTCGTCCTCAGCCGTTAGGGAGGTTTTGATATCATCTGTCCTATATGGACCGCCATGGAAGGCAAAATCGACTAGACAATTCCTTGCAGCACGATCAATTTTATCCTGAAGTCGTTCAGGGGTGGTTGTCGGTGGATTAGTATTGGGCATATCAATGACAGTAGTCACACCACCCGCAGCAGCGGCTAACGACCCCGAGGCAAAATCCTCTTTGGCAGGAAATCCAGGATCGCGGAAATGCACATGAACGTCTACAAGCCCCGGCAAGACAAGGTAGCCGGAGGCATCTATAACTTCACTGGCATGTTCCGACTTAGATAAGGCAGGTTTAACTATTGCAGTGATAATCCCGTCATCAATCAACAAGTCGGCTTCTTCAACACGATCTGGTAAAACTAGCCGGCCATTGGCTACTTTGAGGTCATGAACAGCCATCCTTAGGAATTCACCCCAAACTTCGCCATCTGACCTGTCAATTCGCTCACATGTTCGATGTTATATTTTGTCAGATACGCACTGATTTCTTTACAAACTTGTGAGAATATCGCCCTTCCTCGTGTTAATACTCCGGTTCCAATTTCGACCGCAGTAGCGCCAGCGAGTAGGTATTCGATAACATCTTGGCCTGTCAGAATCCCTCCAACTCCTATAATCGGAATATTCAATCCGGCTTGGTGTAGTTCCCAAACAGCCCGAACAACTATGGGTTTGATTGCTGGTCCTGATAGACCACCGATGCCAGCCCCTAATATGGGTCTGCGTGCATCAACATCGATGGCAAGGGCAGGTAAGGTGTTCAGAGCGACTAGTGCTGCCGCTCCTGCAGATTGGGCTGCCTTCGCAACCTTAATTAATCGAGGATAATCGGTTGAGCCCGGTAGTTTGACCCAGATTGGTACTTGTTTATCTGTTTGCGCCACGACTTCGTTGACTACGTCAGTGACTGCATCAGGATCCATCCCCAACAGGTATAGGGACCCAACATGGGGACATGAGACGTTGAGTTCGATGGCAGATACTCCTGCCTTTGCCAAGTGGATAGCGACTCTAGCGTACTCCTTAGGTGAAGTGCCTAACGCACTGCCGATAACAGCTATTTCCTGCTTGACTACGGCTTTAATTTCCGGTAAATACTCTCGAATTCCTGGATTAGGTATTCCCATGGCGTTCATCATGCTATCGCCGTGGAGTCCAACAGCCCGTGGACCGGGATGTCCGGAACGTGGTTTCCATCCCACAGTCTTGGTCACTACAGCTCCGGCGCCAAAATTAGCTGCGCTAATGAGTCCGCCTGCAGCAACACCCAAGACCCCTGAAGCTAAGATAGTGGGATTCTCGAGTTTGACAGTGCCAATCTTTATTTCTAACCGAGAATCCGGTTTCGCTTCAGTTTCTGACGTCACAAGGTTCGATTCTCCGATTTCTGCTCCTTTCCTTACTGCCTTGTAAGTTGTTATGATTAAAACATTGTCATGCTTAGTATCGAAATTGCAAACCCAGGAAGTGAAGAGGTTTCCGCTGAATCTTCTCTTCAGGGGTTTGTGTACGTAATTCCAGAGTGTTGATAATATCATATCCTCGTCGAACAAAGAAACGCACTGCATCAATATTACGTGGCACCACTGATAGATACAAGTTGGATTTACCTGCCTTCTTGATGTAATCTTCTGCTGCACGAAGCAATGCTGTACCTACGCCCCGGATTCGCCAATTCTCGGTGACTCCCAGTTCACGAAGAAAATATGCCCCCTCATGTAGCTCAACTCGACAAAAACCCACAACTTTCTTTTCTTGCTTTTCTTCAGCAATAAGAATATGCGAGGATTCCTGTAGCATATCTTCGGGAATCATCGTGGCTGCTTCCTCGGGTGGGAGTGGGCCTCGTTCATTTAGTCTATTATGAAAGGTGAAAAACTCAGCAACCAAATTAGTTAAACTCACAAAATCTTCAACAGTATATTCCCGAATGGATATTAGGTTCTCAGTACTCATGGAAATCCCTCAGACATACGCAAAAGGGTGTCAGAACACAAAAGCCTTGTGAACCAAAAAAGAGTGTAGTGGGGCAGTACGCACCCAACAGCGTACTACCCCAAGGGGGACGGACATGATGTCTGCTAGAATTCGTCGATACAGACTTCGTAACCGTTGGCTAATGGTTGAATGTAGATGTTCACTTGTACGAGGTTGATCACCATAGCGACTAAGCTAATGAAGATCAGTAGGGGACCAAGCCACCATATCCATGGAAACACGAATGCTTTCCAATGGAGGAGGCCCCAGAAGGCCCCGTTCCAGATTGGAATAGGCCATGACAGTGTTCCATAGAAGAATAGGGTTAGAATCCAAATCCCAACTAGTGCAAAGAGGGTGTCAATGGATGCTAGGAGGCGTGCGCCTGCTAGAGAGCTGTCGCCGACTAAGGTTCGTACTGCTGTGAGACCCGCTTGTGTTAGGCCAAAGAAAGCCAACCAGTAGAGCACTGTGATTTCAAGGGTTGGATAGGTTGGTATAATAATGGGTAAAACGATTGCGAACACTAAGGCAATAATGATGCCTACAATATGGCCAAGGAGTTTTCCTAATAATGGACCTCGACCAGTTAGTTCATTGTATTTCTTCACGCGTTTATTGACCCGCCTTTGAGTGCGGGGAATGCGTTGTTCTTCTTTCCTTCCATGGTCTTCAATGAGGCCACGGATGATTTCGATTATCGGGGGACCCGAGGGATGGGATAAGCCTAACATCACCAAATAGGAGATGATAAATCCTGCAAAGACCCAGACCTGAGCGACTACACCTAAGAGGATGTATGGTAGGAGTAGGGTTATGGGGACAACGCTCATGTTGAGTAATACTACTGTGACCAAATAGGCAATGAGGACTAGGTCCGCGATTACGATCCCAATGATAACCCACCAGAAGTATTGGCGGTATTGGGGTGAGAGGACATCAAGGAAGCTTCGAGCCATTTCAATGTCGCTCTGTTCCTTTTCTCGTCGGAATTCCCGTGCCACAATGTCGGGGCTACCCATTGCAACGACGGCATCCCATGCAGCGGTTGTGGTTAAGCGTCCACTAGGTTGGCTGGCTTGTTCGAGGAGGTGGGATCGGAGTTCAGGGATCATTTCGTCGGCCACTTCTTTGGGAAGTCGGGCCTTTACTTGATCTAAGTAGTCTGCTATGATTTTTCGAGCTGATGCCTCATCACCCGGTGAGGGTACGTGAGGAGGTTTCCCATCGCCCGAATATTCGTCTTGAGGATTGTTTGACATTTCACTCACTTTCTTGGATTTCCGCTCCGCAGTTTGCACAATAGATTGCTCCAGGGTACACTTGGTTGCCGCAGGACGTGCAGAATTGCACTTGCTCTTGGTAGCCGCCGTTTGCTTCACGCCCCACCGCGATGCTGCGGAAGAGCGGGTCCAACGAAATCACTAGGTCATTCCAAAACTCTAGCATGGTTAGAAGCTGTTTGTCTCCAGCTGAAGTCAGCTGGTAATACTTGCGTGGGCGTTCACCAGAGACGTCCCAATTGCTGCGGACCATTTTTTGTTCTTCGAGACGGCGGAGCAACGGGTACAGCGTGCCATCTTGAACGATGAGTCGATCAGCAGTGCGCTCGCGGATGCTTTGGGCAATGGCGTAACCGAAGTTGGACTCCTTTTCCTTGATGACGGCGAGGACCAGGAGTCGTAGGAGGCCCCGGCGTACGTCACTTTCCCATGTTTCAAGTTGTTTTTGTTTCGTCATGTATGTTCTCCGCCTGAGAGCGGTTGTCGAAGGCAGCAAGCTTGTGTTATATGCGAGACAATACGCCTTGATAGGCACAGAATCTCGTTACACAAGATACCTTGCCACGCTATGTATATCGATTGATACACATATATAAAGTTAATGGAAACGGTGAAAAATTGAGTACAGACAGACCTGAGTTGGAGGCTTCGAAAAAAAGGGTCTGCCTGTACGAGCGGTATGTTCCGCCTTTCTAGGATGCTTCCCGTCATCCTAGAAAACCCACGCGTTCCCTGGAGTTAGTTCTGTCGAAGGATGGCGGCTGTTAATGCCATCACAATCAGCATGATTAGGAGGATTGCGAGGGCAACTAATATGGAACGAAACCAACTATCCGCGGTTCTGTGAAGCAGCCAACTCGTCAGACTCTGTGAGAGCATATCCGATGTGTCGGGGGGTTCAAAATTTATGGAGTAAAAAGAAAGAGAGGCTTGTGAGGGAATTGCGACTCGGGCTTGGTCAACTGGTGTCAGGGCAGGTACTGAAATCGCATGAAATCCAAAGTATAGGCCGACCAGGACTAAGAGGGAAATGAAGATGAGCGCCCAAGCTTTTCTGAATGGAAGCCTAGTCGTCTTACGGCGAAACATTGAGTCCAATCCCTCAGCTGGGCAGTTGCTTGATGTGGCATAAATACGTTATGGCGCCGGCATCGGCAAGGAAACCGCTAGGCTTATGTAGTGGATAGTAAAGGAGGAAACATGCCCAAATTCATCTTTGTAACTGGTGGCGTGTTATCCGGAATCGGGAAAGGCCACACCACCGCAAGTATTGCTAAGCTGCTTCAGTTTCGTGGTTATGAGATTGACTTGGTGAAAATCGATCCCTATCTAAATGTAGATCCAGGAACATTGAACCCGATTGAGCATGGAGAGCCATTTATTACAGACCAAATATTCGAATTTTCTCCGGCCCCCAGTTTTGATTATCGGTCTGCAGAAGTAGATCAGGATTTCGGAACTTATGAGCGGTTTATTGGGCGGGCTATTCATCCTCGAAACAACATCACTTCCGGGCAAGTCTATCTAGCTGTGATTTTGCAGGAACGTTTGGGCAAATTCTTGGGCAAGACGGTGCAAATTATACCGCATATTACAAGCGAGATTAAACGACGGTTACGAGATGTCGGAGCTGCCGTGAAAGGGTTAGATGTGGTGATGGTAGAAGTTGGGGGTACGGTAGGTGATATTGAAGCGGCTCCTTTCTTAGAGGCTATTCGGCAGTTTCGGCTCGAGGAGCGATCCTGTGACACCTTATTGGTACACGTCACGCTAGTGCCCCTGCTACCGACAGTGGGTGAATTGAAGACAAAACCTACACAGCATTCGGTCAAGCAGCTCCAGGCGCTAGGTCTTCAACCTGACGTCATAATTGCACGCAGTCAGGTTTCTTTAACTGAAGAAGCGCGTCGGAAAATTGCCTTACATAGCAATGTTGTCCCTGAGGCTGTCATTTCCAATCCCGACTTGGATGAAATTTATGAAATACCTCTTAAATTTTACGAGCAGGGATTGGATGCCATTATTTTGCAGCGGCTTGAAATGATGGCACGGCCACCTGAAGGTATGGCGGCTTGGAAGGCGGTTGTCAACCAGTTTATGAATCCAACTACTCAGTTACGCATTGCTATGCCCGGTAAGTATGTGGCAATGGCGGATACTTATGTGAGTATCAACGAAGCCTTACGAAGTGCAGGTGCTCATCAGGGAGCTGGTGTCACAATTGATATGGTGGATGCAGAAATGTTGGGGAGTACTGATGATGCCAAAGAAAAGCTCCTGATTTATGATGGGATTCTCCTCACGCCTGGCTTTGGTACACGAGGAACAGAAGGGATGATTCGTTCGGCTTGGATTGCGGTTGAAGAGGACCTTCCATTTCTTGGTATATGCTTTGGAGCACAACTCCTCTTTGTGGCTCTATGCCGGTACGCCTTAGGAATGAAAAAAGCCAATAGCACCGAGTTGGATCCAAAGACACCATACCCCGTGGTTGATCTGCTACCTGAGCAACGGGAGATTGAAGAAAAGGGGGGCACCATGCGCCTTGCTGGGCATCCTGTATATATCAAGGCTTCAACCAAGTTAAGGAGTATTTACAAGAAAACCCAAGTTCGAGAGCGATTCCGTCACCGTTATCACCTTATGTGGGATCCCGCGAAAAAAGCGGAGGACGTTGGATTGGTCATTTCAGCGACAGATAAAACAGGACATATCATCAATGCAATTGAACTGTCCAACAAATACTGGATGGTAGGAGTCCAATATCATCCTGAATACACCTCACGACCTGACCAACCCCATCCACTTTACAACTCGTTTATTGAGGCCATGTTGAAGCGAAAGCTTAGCAAAGGGCAAGGGCAATAAGGACTGAGTATATACATTAGGGTCCACGAAAATGACCGACTCCAACACGTCACATGACAACGACCTGGTTCCTGCAAAGAATCAGCCTGGTTTAGAACGCCGTCGACCCACCGCTGATGAGTACTTCACACAATTTGCCAACCTAGCAGCGACTCGATCTACGTGCGTTCGTCGTCAAGTCGGTGCCGTTCTTGTACGTGATAAGCACGTTCTAGCTACAGGATACAATGGTGCCCCAATGAATATGGTTCACTGTACCACAGAAACCTGCTTACGGCTGAAAACCGGAGTTAAACCCGGAGAACGCCATGAGCTCTGTCGGGGTGTTCATGCCGAACAGAACGCCATTATCCAGTGTGCCCTTCATGGAGTGAGTAGTCGCGGGGCAACCCTTTACGTAACCCATTCCCCCTGCACAATCTGTGCCAAAATGCTTATCAACGCAGGTGTCGTCCGCGTAGTCGTGAAGCGTAAGTACCCTGATGAAGACGGAATCCAGATGTTAAGGGACTCGGGTGTCAAAATCGACTTTTTAGAAAAATAAGTGGCCTTTTGGTCTCAGCTTTGAAATCGGTTTGCGGCGGTAGCGAGGAATTCACCCAAGGGCTTCAGGTCGGTTTTGTGCTCCACCATGACAAGAAAAATAAGTTGATTCTCTCCACCCACGAGAATGAGGAAGTGACGTTCTCCGTCGAGTATCACACGGTTCATAGGACCTGATTCTGTTTGCCCGATGACAACATGAGCGGAATGCGCCAAGGCGGCCGCGTTCCCTGCCAGTAGGTGCGGATTGATGCCTGCGGGCATTCGATGCTCAATCAGCAAACCTTCTTGGCTTATAATAGCCCAGCCCTTGATTCCACGACGCTGATCCAGCTCCGCGATAATTTCCCGAAGTATCTCTTCGTGGTTTGCATCATGGACTGTAGTTCTCGCCATCGGGGGTACTCATCTCGAACCTCAGATTATCTATAAGGGCGCCAAATCATGCCTTAAAAGTATCGGGAAACCGCGTTACTTGTGAAGTTTCGTTGCGAAAAAACTCATCGGGAAGAGAGGTATACATAAAACCTCGCTCAAATAATGGTAAACGGACTACCGTGGATATGACGTGATGATGTAGATGGATGAGATGAAAAGTTTCAACCTATGGACCTGGGATAAATGCAAAGAAACACTTCTCACTCTCCCAGGGCGCCTTGGGTTCCCTCGCGCTGACACGCTGCGTTTCCTTGACCTGGAAGTCGACCTCAAAGATGGCAGTATCACCGACTTGACCCTTCAACAGCCCTTTGATCCCAAGATCGAATACATCTTCTTTCTCCTCAATCAATACGCTAAAGCCAAGGAGACACCCTTAACTAACGATTATATCAGCTACAAGTCAATTCCTGGTGGTCGAGTTTACAACTCCGTATTTGAAGGTCGTGCTATCAAACCTATCGAAAAACATCTAGCCACAGTTCCCACCCACTTCGAAGCTGCAGCCCAACGACTCAACGGAACGCCAGCCTCAATTGGCGATGTAGCCTACACCATTCTGGCCCTCCCACGAGTACCCTATACCTATGCCCTTTGGCAAGGAGACGATGAGTTCCCGGCCCGTGTAAGGGTGTTCTTGGATGGATCTGCTGGTGATTACCTAGATGCCGAAGCTCATGCTCACTTGGCTTCCCTTGCTTCTTATCGGTTGCTGGCGATCGTTAAAACCCTATAACGAAATTGAGATTCTGGATGTTCGTCTTCTGTCGGTTATGCGTATAACGCGACATAAAAGTGTATATACATTTAAAATAATAATTATTATTCAATTTGTGTAGAGGGGTATATCGCGTATTGCCCCAAGCTATATATGTTATGCGATACTGAATATATATTAGAGGGCTTTTGTATGAACCCACCCCTAATCACTTCACAAACCCGCACTGTTCCTGGATTACCTGATCATGCTTTCCGGTTAGTCAAGGTCATTGAGACGCATCAGGATAAGAATAAACGTGACGTTCATTATCTTACAGTGTTTATGGAAACCCTTGTTGAAGGACGACTAACTCGGAAGAAGGTAACCTCCTTAGCCCTGTCGGCTGATGGATCAGATAGTCCGACACTCTCCTGGCAAGCGTATATGGAACAGGATTTATAATCCACTTAGCTGCTAAAATGCAGTTTTGATTTTTAGAATTCTTTAGAGTATTCAAGTAAAATGTGGGAGAATTTCTTTACTAGCTAGTTCCATGGAGCTACGTTTCTTAGGTCCGATTGGTGAGCCGAAGACGAATTGGGTGATACCAACTTTCTCCAAGGCTTTTATTTTTTCAGTGCATTCATCAGGTGTACCCCGAATACAGAAGGCTTCGAGCATCTCATCGGTGACTGCTCCAAAGGCGGTGGGAAAATCACCTTTCCCAAGAGCCTTCGCTAACGGCTTAACACTTTCAGATGAAATGCCGTGGCGTTTCAAGACCACTGACGGAGAACCGGCCACAATGAAAGCGACAACAGGGGTAGCCGCCTTAGTGGCATTTTCAATCTTCTTGTCGACTGAGACGCTGGCATAGGCTGCGATGTCCACATCAGAAAGTTTCCGATTCACCTCATTGATGCCCTTTTTTATTTGCGTCATAGCATACTTAAAATCGGCTGGGTGGGAGGCATTGATGAGGACGCCTTGGCCCATGGATCCAGCGAGTTGCAGCATCTTGGGTCCCTGTGCGCCAATATAGATGGGGATTTCCCCGGTCTTCTCAAAAGCCACTTTTGCTTTCTCGACGGAAAACACCTCACCCTCAAAGTCCTTGATCTTTCCCGTGTCAAAGATTGTACGGAAAATTTGAGCACTCTCTTTCACAGCTGAAAGTGGTTTATCACGTTCAATCCCTAAGAGATTCAATGTTATCTTATCTCCTGCTCCAATGCCTAAGACGGCACGTCCTCCAGAAAGGTTGTCCAAGGACATAATGGTAGAGGCAGTCTGAACGGGATTGATTAGGTACGGATTGGTGACACCTGGCCCGAGCATAATCTGATCTGTATAGTTGGCTAACAGGCTCAAAATGATGTAGACTGATCGGTTATTAAAGTGGTCGGTAATCCAGCAAAAATCGAAGCCATATTTTTCAGCTAAAATCCCTAATGCGGTGGTCTGCCAGTATGCTTCTTGTGGGACAAATTCAACTGCAAATCGGAGTTTCGAACCCATGAAATCACCTCTACGTATGAAGAATGCATAACATTACAGGGCTCTCGATAAAAAAGGAAAGGTTAGTTCCTTCTTAGAAGAAAAATCGTCACAAAAGCTACATTTTTATAAGTCTTCAAGCGGAGTCATGCTTCCGGAGGTTTTCACCTGTCAATCATTTTAGACGCTGGCATCAGTTTAACGATATTCATCATCACACTTATCTTCGGATTGAGCCTCTTTATCGAGTACATTCGCAGACCTGAACAAGACCGCATTCTTTTGCTATTAGCGATATTTATGCTAATCTTCTTTTCTTTGGCCTACCTTACAGTTGGATTACGCCCAATAGTAGTAATCCCCAATGCCACTGCGCTTATGCTTCAAGGGTGGGCCGTCCAATGGGGACTATTCATAGCATTCGCTGCCTTCTTCATGGTCTTTTGGGCTATCCGAATTTTCAATAAGGAATTCTTCTCTGGTCGCTCCCAATGGGGGGCACTCATTCCACTCATTGGTTTAGGAGGCTATGCCATTCTTATCTGGCTTGCAGTCCTAAGTCATCCCTACGTTGTGGTCCATGGGTTCGTGAGTTGGATTGCCCCGAATCTTGGAACCTATTATGGAATAGGGTTCACTGTCTTGGCTACAGTATCAGCTGTGTTTTACCTCGCGCTTGTTCCTCTCATTTCCATTTGGCTTTGGATGCGAACTCGCCGTGGACTTGGACAAAAGGTCTTCATGAAGGATATGATGATGTGGTTGGGATTATTACTTATCTTCGTGGGTATCCTCGCCGATTTCCTCACTCTCTTCATAACACCACTTACATTTGAAATCGTAGGTATCCGTGCAGTCATTCTTGTCGGATTCATCCTCTTGTGGTTCGGATACCGGTTAGCGAATCTCTTTCTCAAATAGGGCAATTCTTGAAACTAACCCAGACGCCGTGCATTCTTTCAGAGTATGTACTCCTACTCGTCTATTTCTTTACAAGTTTAGTCAATGTTTTATAGGAGCGTCACGGAACAACAACACTATGGAGATGTTCTAATGTTCCAATATATTTTGGCGAATGCTACGACATTTACCATCGGTCTTCTCTTTATGATATCTACACTCCTTTTGGGTTTGATTGCGCTCTATCATGCATCAAAGCAAGGGTGTCCGGAACGACGACCAACGATTATGTTTGGGATCGCGCTTCTCTTCTTTTTCGCCGCTCATGCTGTATGGACCTATCGTGCAGCGTTTTTCCCAACCCATCCAGGTCTTGTCGTGATCTTTCCTTACTGGCAATGGTTTTGGATCCTGTTTATGCTTGGTGTGACATTCATCGGATTTTGGAGTATTCTTTTAGCCCATCCAATGTGGTTCGAAGTTCGAAAATGGGGGGTCATCCTCCTTTTCGTTCCTTTGCTCATAGTAATACTCGATGTGGTGCTTCTATCCAATCCAGCTACAGCTGAATGGGTGTGTTCTGGGGTTATCTCTGATATTCGCCCAGATATTATTGTCATTCTGACAGTAGGTCTCTCTTTAGCCTTTTTTACAGGTCTAGCCATTGACTTCTATTATCGTAAGTTCAAAGGCTATGAATCCAAACTCGTACCGTTCATTGTCTTTCTAGGTTTATTCCTCTTACTAATCGGAGGGCTTCTCGAAACCCGCGTTATCCCCGTTTGCCAAGTGATCACATCGGGACGGATTCTCATGCTCATCGGATTGTGGCTCACTACTTATGGTGTACTCCGCATAGAAATCTAGAATCATCTAAGCAACCTGAAAAACAACCAAGTGAGGTAAGTACAAATTGGAAGATTCTGAAAATGAGAATCCAACACTTTGGACTCCAGGTGTCATTATTCTAATGATGATAATGGCTGTGCTATTTCTCATCACAATTTATTTCGGCTATATCTTAAGCCTCCTTTGGGCAGTGGGACTTGGTCTAATTTGGGGGATCGGTGCAACGATGACTTATTATCTCTCTCAGGTGCGAACAGGATTCTATCGATTTACTTACGCCATCCAGGTGATTTTATCATTCGCGATTATCATTGTCTTTGTTTCCCTTCAAGGTATCTTTGGCGTGCATCCACAGCTCTTTGATATCTTACTGCTAGCAATCACAGCTGTATTTTCTGGTGGTTTGCTTATGGCTCCGTTCTACAAGTACTCCAGAATCAAATCAAAATCCAGTGGGAAATCTGAGCCCAGGATTTCGAAGTAATCTATGTTCTCAATCATCTGAGAATTCTGTCAATGAGGTTTGCTGCGCTGGTTTTTGCTTAATACGCTCATCAGTGACGCGGTTGACGCGTTCTTGAACATGCTTTGGCATGTGATGAGGGATGTTGAGTAGCTCCATCATCTCTATGCAATTCCGTGCGGCAAAACCATGCCAGTGATTGTTGAAATAGCCGTAAACGGCTTTGGGTGCTCGTTTTTCTATGTCTTGGACCTTTGGAACCCAATCTCTAAGCTCTTCCTGATTGTATAGGTAATAGTACCAGAGTTTCTTCCCATGCCCATGCCAGCGGATATACGCAAATGGGGCAGTCACTTCAATTCGGGGAGGAAGGAGAGGTTCATCTACAATGCAATATGCAATTTGGAATTTTCGTAACAGCTTGAATGTATCATCTTGCATCCAGGAGAGATGACGGAACTCGACTGCATACTCCCACTCCCGAGGAAGGGGTTGTAGAAAAGTCTCTAAGATGTCAATATGATCAAATTCGAAAGAGGGAGGTAATTGAATGAGGAGGGGACCCAATCGGTTTGCTTCTAGTAATGGGACCATAAGCTGAAGGTAATCTTTCATCCGTTTATCTGCGCCTTTTTCTACATCCAAACGGAGTTTATGGGTGATTTCTCGTGGCACCTTGGCAGTAAAAAAAAATTCTTGTGGGGCACGAGACCAGATCTCAACTACTTTTTTACTTGGGAATGTATAAAAGGTCGAATTGATTTCAGCTGTATCGAAGATCTTGCTAAAATAGGTGAACTGGTGCTTATTCGAAGGATAAAAGCTACCCACCCAGTCCTCATACTTCCATCCTGCAGTTCCAAGCTTAATCACTTCAAATCCTCTAGCTCTTGAAAATAACCCTATAAATAGGCTTTTGTAAAGCGTTTGAACCTTCTGGCACTTCTATTGCATTTGAGATGTCTGCGGATGGAGGTTCTACTTGGGAATCTGTCACACCTGGTGTTATGCACACCTTTGCAACCCCAGGCGATGACCTACGCTGGCGTGCTACTCTTACGACTACCAAAATAGAACGTAGTCCTCGTCTTTCCTCACTCAGCATTACCTACGAATACGAAGTACCTCCAACTAAGCCTACACCACCTCCTCCAATTCCGGGATTCCCATTTGCAGCCATTGCTCTGGGAACAATCATCGCACTGTGTATGGGTATTCTAATTCGTCAGCAGAGACGGACTAAGTAAATGACCAGCTTTGGACGCCTTTGGGCGTCTCTATCTTCTTTTTTTGGTAAATGTATAAAAAAGAGTCACCAGCGGGTCCACAAATACCGGAACCCGCCGATGTGTGGAAATCCCTCAAAGGCACTCAGTAGGGCGCAGGGTTACTGCGTCACGGTCAAGGTGGATAAAGCCTTGATGACTTCTTCTGCTGCCATAGCGCCACCGAGAACGTCACCTATAACGTCTAGGGTTTTTATGGGTTCGGCCCGAAGGGCACAGGTAAAGAGAGTTTCCAGACCCATCTCGGTGGCAGTGAGATCACGCATCATCAGGTGCAAGACCATCTTTGCTTCCCGAGCGGGGACGCTCTTTGCAGCTTTGGTTTTCAGCAGCAGATCAAGTAGTGCTGTGGATACTGGTTCGCGTTGGTCTTTAGGAATCAATCCCACGACCTTTCGTAATCCTTCGCTCATGATGATTCCATCCAAGGGTTGAATCGTATATTTGTGATACGACCCTTACTGATATCATATATACAATGGATATATATAAGCTTTTAACATTCTGCACAATAATCCTTGACATTTGTAAAATAAATGATACGCATTATTCATTATAATTATATAAACTAGATAACAAAACGCAACATCGACCTACCCAAGCAAAGAATAACCTAAAAACGAAAAAACTGGCTAATGAGTTATTTGGTCTTTTTCTTAGTTTTAGATTCCCGCTGACCTTTTGCCTTAGACCTAGCGGTTTTGATGGGAGGTTGGTGGGTTTCTACGGATCGCCAGATGGCCCGTTCAGCAATTGTAGCGGCGGCAACAGCGATTTGGCTGTTACTTTGAAACACTTGCTCAAGCACAGTGAGGGCCACTTGTCGTGTACCAAACAAAGCACAGGATTCGGGTGTGAGTGAGGGGAGCATATCTTCGCAGATAGTGACGAGATGGCGTTCCATAAGTCGCTCGGCTTGCTGACGCATGGGAGGACACATGCCACCCTTATTGATAATCTGATTGCCAAGAACATCGTTTCTTGTAAGGAAAGCCTTGGCTGCATCTTCAAAGATAGAAGTGGCGAATTGTCCGTTCCTGAGTGCGAGTTTGAGAATATCTTCTGGGCAATCATGGTCGCCAAGAGTTAGAACTGCATTGGCGATGGCTTTGGAGGCTTCTGCAGCAGTACGAATGCCATGAAGGACCATACTGAAATTAAGAGCGTCGATAGCGGTGATATTGATGCGGCTCATTACATTGGGATCCAGTAAAGCTCGTCGCAATTGCTTGTTGACCAGGAAGTAGAATTGGCTGACATCTTCTTCTAAGCCAATGACGGTTCGAGCCATGTTAACATCCCGATTTTGAAGGGCTTTCAACGAATCTTTCAACATGGAAGTGGCAATTGTATGGGCCCGATAGAGCGCTCGTTCCACATCCATTTCAGAGACCCGTGCAACGTTGAGGATAAGCAGGTGACTTGAACTGGACTCCATGATTTGATAACCAGTGAGAAGCCGAAGGTACGCGCGTAAGCGGTCACGTTGTTCGGAAGAAATGACACCTTCTGATTGGATATGAATCTCATCATAATCGGTGAGATAAGCCGCAACCATCCGCTCTTCTAACAGACCAGGTGGATCAGCAGGTGTAGTCTTGAGCATGATAGTGTGCGGTTTCTCCCGCGGGACCGTCTGCGGGTAGAGGGCAATACTACCATCTGATTGTGGTATGAGCACAAGACGGCTTTCTTGATCGAGTTGGTACTTATCCGCCCATTCCTTAGGAACGGAAACGACAAGGGATGACATTCCAAGTCGCATGACTTTCCTGACTTCCATTGGCTTCGCACTCCATACATAGCAAGAATATATACTGGGTATACAGTTGCCTTATACTTCAAAAACGCTCTGATTAACGTTGTTCATATGCAGAGTCTGTTGGCTATTTATTATCCCACTACACAGGTTAGTATCAAATCCAACAAAGGGTATTTAGCTTGAACACGCAATATCTAGATCGGACAGCTGCGGGAAAGGTGTTAGGCAAGAATCTCAAGGCGAAGGATTGGCCAGAAGTTCCTCTGATCCTTGCGATCCCAAACGGTGGACTAGCAGTAGCTTTACCACTAGCCAAGCTGTTAAGTGCAGATTTGGATTTACTGATTGTAAGGAAACTCCAAATCCCTTTTAATCCTGAAGCCGGATTTGGAGCTCTAACATCGTTAGGCACAGTCCTACTCAACCAGCCTTTAGTGGATCGTATGGGACTCCGGGATACAGAAATTCAAGTGGTAATTGAACAGACAAAGACCCAAATTGACGATCGAAAAAAGGCATACAAAGGCTTAGCAGGCCTTTTTTCACCTAAGTCTCGAGTGGTAGTGTTAGTAGATGATGGGCTTGCTTCTGGATATACAATGCTTGCTGCCATTGACTCGGTTCGACAGCTTTCACCAAAGCACATAGTTGTGGCGGTACCTACTGCTTCTGCTGGTGCTGTCTATAAAGTCAGGAAAAGGGTTGATGAGTTGATTTGTCCGCATGTAGGTTCTGGTGTAGTATTTGCAGTTGCAGATGCTTACGAACGATGGTATGATGTTTCCGATGAAGAGGTCATCATGCTTCTGCGTGAATATCGTAAAGCAAGATCAAAACAAAAAGCTTAGACTGATAGGTAATCCTATTTGGCAAATTGAGCGATAATATCTTCGCTGATTTTCTCTGAGTGTTCATCTAATGGGACGAGTTTGATATCGTGTAAGGATGATGCACCTAGTCCTAATTGGACAGCTCGTGCAAGTTGCGCTTGGCTGAAGATGGCCCCCTTTTCTACTTCGGGTGTGGCTCCATAATGGCGAAGTAAAGCAACACCTACTGCATCTAAAGCGACGCGATCGGCCCCTGCAAGAAACACATTAGGAGAGACCTCTGTTCCCACTGCAGGGCCACCTTTCACAAAGGCTGTTGTTCCATCCATGAGCACAAAGGCAGGATCATAGGCGGTGTTGATTTCCGCTATCATTTCTCGTTGATGCGGGGAACCGTGTAGCTCATTCATATAATCATAGCCATCTTGGGGGTTGTACCGTGCCACCATTCCGACGGAGTTCTTCAAGGAAAGTGTGAAATGACCACCGAATTGATGGGTCTTTAGACAACAGGTTTGGATAATCACATCAGCATCGATGAACAATCGGGCAAATAGGAATCCTCGGTCCCAATGCGAGTTTTCCACATCGAAGTGCAGCCAACCGGAAAAGGGCAAGTCGTTGAGCACGCTAACTGAAAATTTTAGTTTCTTGGCAAGGTCTAATATTCCACCTTTCTCGAGGACTTTTTCTGTATCTCCCATTCCGCTTCGTTCTCCCATCACGATTTCCTTAGCTCCCGCATCCTGTAGTCTCTTCACGAGTGACTTTAGGGTTTCAAGATGGGTCTGGGCAGGAAAGGGATCAGCGCTGTTGTAGTTGGCCTTTAAGGCAATCTGTTTCTTTGCGAATTGTTCCAAGTCAAATTGATCAAATAATTGGGAGATAGCTTTTGCTCGATTATCTGCTTGAACAAGAAAAATCTCTGAAGGCATAATTACCAACCACTTGCAAAATACCCTCAATATCCTATTTTTCCTTGTTGTCCCTTTAGAAAAGACTTATGATTACCTGGTTTGTCAGGCTCTTTTCTTGAGGGCTACTGTTAAAGCTATTAAGAGTGACCCAGTAATTCCAATAGCTGTTCTTCACTTAGCAGTCCAATACGCTTAGCAATCTTATCGACTGCCAGCACTGCAGGATGATCATTAGGTAATTCTAAAAGTGATTTTCCTTTCAAGTTGAACTCAACGATCTGATCATCGGCAGGCACGATTCCTACTAATTCAAGTTCCTCATTGTTTAGCCGTTTTTCCAGGTCTTTGGCTAGTTCGTCAATCATAGCGGAGGGAAAACGGTTGGCAATTACCCAGATGTGCTTAAATTCAATGTGGACTTCTTTTGCTAACTCCTTAATGCGCACCGCTGCATCAAATGCCATTTTCGATGGATCAATGACGATCAACAGGACGTCGACGTTGCGGTCTGTTCGCCGACTCAGATGCTCAAGACCTGCAGACATATCTAGAAGGGTTACATCATAGTTCGCTGTAATGGTATCAAGGATCTGTGTGAGAACCCGATTCACAAAACAATAGCATCCTTCGCCTTCAGTGCGTCCCATGGGTAGAAAATCGAATCGATCACCTTCGATTAACGCTTCGTAGACATCGCCTTCCAATCGGTCTTGCTTTGAAGCCGCTGCTGGGAGGACACCGGCATCAATGTCAAGCCGGAGCTTAGTTGCAACTTCCCCCACACTCATCTCAACCGGAATATTGAGCATTGCAGGTAGATTCATTACCGGGTCTGCATCGACGACCAGGAGTTGGTGCCGTGTATGTGTAAGTAATGTACGTAGGAGAAGGGTTGTGATAGTGGTTTTGCCCACACCACCCTTGCCAGAAACCGAGACCACCAATTTTTGCCTCATATTCATCCCAACGCTTCAAGTCAGCCATTTTCAATGGATGAACTTAACCCTTTTGCAATCTTCATCTCCCTAGCAGCTACTCAAAAGTCTTAAACATGAACCTCCAATGTATTCGCAGGATAACCTTTGTGATTAGGTTTCCTGAAAGGTGTTGGATTTGGACTATGAACCACGACGGACCATAACAATCGGTAGATCACGACGCAAAATTCTTGCTGTTATCATTGTTATGTTTATTATCATAGGTGTAATTGCTGTCGCAGCATTTGGTATCCAAAACATGTTGCTAGATTGGAAAATGCTGGACGTAATGTATCTGAATAAGGCCGGGGTGTCCTGGTGGGCCACCTATTCCTTGAATGGATTACTCTTCTTTGTTGGCGTTCCAATGGCATTAATCATTACTTTTGTTGGGTTGCCCTGGGAATCGAAAACCCTGAATCTCATCTATATGAGTGATCGCGTAAGCAGTCGACGGATTCCCTCTTGGTATATGGTTATTGGATGGAAAGCTTTACTTTTCGTTGGCTCCTATCTTCTCTTAACTTTCATCTTTACCGAGAATATGCGTTACCTCGCTTTGCTCTTCCAGAGTTCTGCATCAGGGGTCGGTGATTGGAGTCAAGTCTCTCAAGTCTTTCAACTCATTTTCAATCCTATGGTTCCTGTTGAGGTGGTGGCTGGTCTCATCCCGACTATTGAGGTGCAGTATACTATCTTCTTCACCTTCATGACCTTACTCATTGCTGTTATGGCTGTTCGAGTCATATTAGACCTCATCCACTACTTCGGGCGTATTGGCCGCTCCACCGAGTACCCCGAGATCCGGGTTCTTGCCTCAGTGAGCTTTGTTGTCGCATTAGGCCTCCTTTGGATTCTACTGGGTGTACCCTATATTGAAGTCGACGTAGGTACTCAATTCTTTGTTATACAAATCCTTATCCTCTTCGTCTTCTTCGCGATTGTTTGTGGCATCTCTTTTGGACTCACTGTCTTTGGCCGCTACGGTCGCGCTGGAGAGATACCGCGTTTGAACCGTCATGTGATAGCAGGCTTAGGAATAATCACCATCGCTTTGGTTGTCGGACCAGCCCTCTATACTGGATATCTTGTCGCAGGACCTATCCAGGGGCAAATGTGGGAACCCTGGCATTGGGATCCTCTAGTAACCAAAGAAATTCAATTTACCAACTGGGCTGGAGGACCGGATGTCAGGGATCTTCCCTATGAACAACTTGTTAATAGTTCTGGTGTCTCGGATGGCGAAGTCCTTGGGCATGCAAGACTATGGGATTTCGACGCCAGCCGGAACAAGATGCGGAGTCAAACCATCGCCAACTGGATGTCACTAGCAGACAGTGACATTGTCTATCTCGGGGGCCGTGAATACTGGATAACCCCTTACTCCCTCACTCCACCCAGCCGTGATGACTTCCACAAAAAATATATCCTCTATACCCACGCTGAAGGCGCTGCAGCCCTTGACGCTAGCAGCGCAACCGGCGAATTCCTCACTCCCGGACAATTCTTCAGCATTTTCGGGGTCAACGCCAATATGCCAATTTATTATGGCGAAAGCCCACCAAGTCAATTCAACAATGGATTTGAGGGATTTGTATTGGTTGACACCGCTATCGCTCCAGAAACAGGGGTGTATAATTTTGAAGGGAACCCGGATTATATCCTAACGGGCCCAGAACTGGCTCTCAAAAAGCTTGTCTGGGGTATCGAAGATTTCAGCTTTACCTGGCTTGCCTTCAGCGAACCATCAGCTAAAATGTTAATGCATCGTGATATTCAGGAACGAACTCAAGCTATCCTGTTGCCTTTCATGTATACTGACTATGACCCGTATTTGGTGTTTAATCGCCTTGACCGGGAAGCCTATTACTGTGTACCAATCTTCAGTGGGTATCCGTTGCAACTCCAATACGCTCAATCCTCCTATTTGCGACTTCTGGGATTCGCTGTTATTAACTGCGCCACTGGAGACATCACCTGGGTACGAAATCCCAATGCTGATCCAGGTAATTTCTTCATCGAGTCATTATATGAGAATTGGTATCCCTGGGAGGATGTTCCAGTCTGGTTGGAAGATCAGCTCCGCTACCCTGAAAATCTCATCGACTTTCAATTATCAGTTGATTTCTACTACCACGTCACAGAACCCTGGGTTTGGCGGAACTACTCTGATTTCTTCGAAAAGCCCAATAGCCAACCCGATATCCACTACGTGCTTTATCCTTACAATGGCAGCCTCCATTGGGTTGGCTACCAAGCCGTTCGATACATCCGCCACGAAGCCCAGAAAATGGCTGGCTTCTACCTGTTTAAGAACGGACCCGATGTGGGAACGGGTGTATTTGCTAGGGCAGGCTCCGTAGACCCAGATACGGCAGTGCCAACAAGTCCTGTCTTCGGTGTGGACCCCGCAGTTGATAGCTTTGAGCAGCAAGCCCGATCAGACTTGGTGTTGATTCAACCTTATCGCATCGGTAACCGACTCCTCATGACACTTAGTAGCACACTCGTTTACCTGTTCCCTGTTTACGCAATTCAAAGTGAAGGTGAATCGCTTGTTGAAACTCTACGTTATGTGGGTATGGTGGATGCTGAGGATATCAATCACGTCGCGTACGGAGCAACAGCAGCAGAAGCCTATGCACAATTCTTCTTTGGCTATAACCAAACGGTGACGGGAGTTAACTTCGTGGATACGAGTCTTGATCCCTTTGACATCAACGTGGGTGAAAACTCGACACTGAGTTATCTTGTCAAGAACGGGAATACGACTACAAACGATGTGGTCATTCAACTCGCCACTTATGGGTCGAACTTTGATATCTACTATCATGGTGCCAATGTGACCTCGTCTTATTCTGGCGGTGTCTACCTCTATAATGTGGGCCTGTCTACTATGTATCCTCTGGATTTGATGGGTGGAACCATTACTATTCATGCGAAGAACCTTAATCCAGGGGTACTGCTGACAACATTCATCATCGAGTTACGCATACTCGTCGATGGTGTGCACACAGAAACAAAATACTTCTATTTGACAGTACGGTCTATCTAAACTTCCAGAAAACCCTATATGATGTTCGTCCACCAACCAATTTAGAAAAGGTAATATAGCAGCAGCGGTGGGGACAAAAGTAACAATAGTTTGTCCCTTTTCAAGAAGATGACATCAGTCCCTAAGGATGGTGTGATTTACTCCACTTCTGAGCGTCTAGCGGAGCAAGGGGCAACTGCTGCTCAACAGCTCAAAGGCTATTCTCGAATCTTCATCCTGCTGAAAAATAGCGTAGCTGCCTTTCAGAATCAACCTGGAATTATTCAGTTACGCCCCAAAGTGTATGCACGAATTAGGTCAAATAATGCAACACGTTTCACTCCTGTACGGGGTTCTTCTGATGTGTTGATATTCATCCCAAGGCGTGATATCACGAAAACAAAGAGAACAGAAGTCACTGTAACGAAGGAGAAACTAAGGAGATACATACTTGTAGTCTATGACCCTGTGAAGCATGAGTTCCAGCGAAGAAAGCTTTCACGTCTTTTCCATCGCACGCCATTGATTCGAATAAAACCGGGAATCGTCCTGCTACCACAGATTCGAACAAAGCGGGTTCGTCAATATGTCCCAGCTCTGTTTCGCCCAAGCGAGTTCCTTTCCCGGCTCGTGGACCTCAGTGAGTCGGTTGAGTACGCTCCTCGTCTTGAATTAATAGGTTCTGATACTCACCGATTAATTTCTCAACTAGTGCAATCACAGTTTGAGAATCGTGCAAAACGGATTATTAATGGTTGTCGTGCTCTTTTTCAGGAACTGAAATCGATCAACAATGACGCCTGTATATCAACACAATTCAAAAAGTCGTTTCAACGGTTACGTACTCAGCTTCGCCTATTGAGAAAACAGGCCCAGTTCTTCAATAATGAATTTGGAATAGATCTTACTCCATTTGTAAATCGAGTGGCATCAGCGGTGACCCGAGTCCGAAATAGGTTACATATATGTGACACCTAAATTCCGTCATTTTTTGCCTTTTTTCGTACTTATACAAGGAATTAGTGCTTGATTCGACTTAAAATGTAAAATTATGCATATCTACAATAAAAGAGGCTTAATTTGCACTTCTTTTTAAAAAATAATCCTTTAAAATCAGGTTTTTCTCACTGAATAACTTACATTTGCAACTCTACTTAACGGCAACTATACCCGCCTGGAAAAAGGGAAAGAAATAACCCTTGTTCTGGGTGGGTCCAGCTCCTTTGCCTCAATCCTTGCTCAAAGATCAGGGATGTTCCACCATTTCTGTTCTTTGGATAAAGGTTGAGCACTCAACTGTAAACAAAGCAATCTGAAACCTCAAAGGTGAAAGAAAAAATGCTCCCATATGTGATTGGTCCTGAAGACGACGAAGAAGATTGGGATGAAGAATACGACGACGAGGAGGACTGGTAACAGCCTTCTCGTCCCTTACTTTTTTATTCAACTCCAAGCCAATCAGGAGCGAATAACAGACCTCCAGGCGCATGCTGGCCATTGGGGAATTCCTTTCCGGGATCAAGTTCATTCTCAATAATTTTAAGTAACTGTGCTACTGTCTTTTCGTTCAGAGTTATAGTTACGGCCTTGTTGTTAATTTCATACTCAGCAAATAGTGGTGGCTCTTTTTGCAATCTCAGGACTAACCAGATGAGCCATTCAATTTCTGCATCTCGAAGCTTGGCATAACGGTGTACATCAACATCCTCAGGAGGGTTACATAAAAACTTGCGAGTGCTCTTACCATGCACCTTGAACTCTTCCTGCATCAACCGAATCGCATCCCGCATAACGATAAGTGCTTTGGGTGAACCTCTCAACATGATTTCTGGACGCCATTCCTCGCTAGGCAAATAGCGGAATCTCCAAAGATACAACTCAAGGTCAGTAAACATCGTCTGCCTACTTATTTCAACCATAAGAATTCATCTCAGAATCATAAATTACCTTTGGGTTTATTGTACCTAGACCATATTTTTGACTTTGGACTAGATGTTGTATTTGGTTCGGTTCTAGGTTCATTAGTTGGGCTAGTATCGCATCAACTGATACAGGTTTGTGACCCAGAATGAACTTACCTAACGGTGTTGTCTTGGGACCGTTCCAACCATGAACACCTACTCGCGCATCAATGATACTTAGATTGATGGGAAACAACCGGTTCAAATCGACGATAACTTCGTTGACATTCGGGTGATAGAATCCCTGCTTTTTCTGTGGGAGGAAACCAAAGAGGTTCTTCAAAACTCCCGTAATCGAGGTTAAGTAATGGGTTTTTGCCTGTGCTATTGAAATAATATATCCAATTTTCTTTAACATATCTGCCAATTCTGGGTTGGTAAAGTACTCGCCTTGGAAGTGAAATTCTTCCGTTTTACAATCACTGAGGTTAACCAATTCGATATCATATTTCCTATTTTGGAATCTTTCTACAAGATCAGTATATCCGAATTTAGTGAACGCCTCATTAGCCCATTTGCTTTGTGAATCAGATTCAACGATTTTAACCGACAGGTTAGAATTGTGGTGGAAAAGCAAGTCTACAATTGCCTCAACTACTAGGGTATGGGTTACTGAATAGCCAGTGTTATCATTAATAGTACAGATGTTGGGTTTTATAATCACAGGGGAAGCAAGCGAACCAAATCCCTGGATCTGCTTAAGTCCCTGTTCTAGTGTTTTTAAAAAGTCTTGAGTGAAATTAACTAGAGCTACAGAATCCATATAGTTATGAAAAAGGTGCCTATTGTTAAAATGTGTGGCGAATTTCAGGTATTATTCCAATTCTGTTTCATTTACTGTCCAAATTCAAATATCTGCCATTCATAACACCAAAGTTTCGTTCATTGTATGAGATATCAGAACTAGGTCATTTCATTTTTTTCCCAACTTAGATCAAGTTTTTCGCTTCAAGAGAATGACAATAGCAATGACTACTAAGCTAATGCCAATACTGATTGCTACTATCTTAAGGGTCTGGTCAGATAGAGCGCCCTCAATGCTATAACTAACAACAATATTATCGATCGAGGAATTCCCTTGAAAAGAAACAAAACTGAATGTTTCCGATGTAGTGACTCTATCATCCGCTATCTCGATAACTAATTCTGAATTGAGATTGATTTGAAACTGTCCTGATAAATCTCGTATGATGTCAAAATGAAATACCTCATTAGGTCTAGTGATGATAGGGTGTCTAGCTAATATGTAACGCTCCAATCCTTGGAATAACTCAAAGTAGATTTCACCATTAACAAATGAGTCTAAAATTAATGCATAACCATCCATATTAGGAACCTGAGATACTCCAGATAAATTGTAATTGCTTTCTAAATCTGTAAATATAAAATTAACAGAATCGAAGGAAACATTACTACTGGATACATGCCAATCAAAACTCCAAGTACCATATGCCACGGTACTATTATGAATCGCTCTTCTTACATGGGTCAGGTCTCCGTGGTATCCAACATTAGGCCAGTAGTAATAGACATCTTCAGCAGTCAGCGTTCCATTCTCAATAATGAATCCATGATCGACTTCAGAATATATATCATCAACTAGTTCGTATCCCTGAAGAATCCAATCGTCCAAGGAATCTATATTATCAACCTCAAAATATTCACTCCAAAATTGTACTGCAGATACTGTGATAGGAAAGAGAGTGGAAAGGACTAAGAATAATACAGTGGATAAAACAAGTTTTCGTAATGAGATGGATCTGTGAAACAAAATTCCACCACAGTTTCTCTCTTTTCCTTTTATCTAGTTTTATTTCTTCTATTTAAAGAAGATAACAATAGCTACAACAGTGACACCTATTTCAATCGGAGTCTTAAAATGGATTCATTATGAATAGAAAGAACTAGTTCGCCTTTCATGAGGCTTTTATCTTGGCTAAAGTTATTCAGACTAAACTTGCAATAATCGCTCAATTGAAAGATGAGGGCGAATATGAACAAGCCCTTACAAAACTAAGGAGTCTGGCCTTCGAAGAATTGACTCCTGAGATTCAATTTTCATATAAACTTCTAGAAAGCCAACTCTTACTTAGTCTTGATGAAGTGGAGAAGGCTCAAAGGATGGTGTTTGACCTTTTGCAGTCCCAATCTCCTCAGATTGATCCCTTGCTGACGATTGATGCGATGGTTGTACAGGCTGAACTTTACTGGCGCTCAGCTGAAATGACAAAGGCTTTGGAAACTGCTCAAAAGGGGTTAGACCTCCTCAAGGAAATTGATTCGAAACAAGAAACTGAAATAAATCAGCGTAAAGCGGCGTTACTTAACCAAGCGGGAATTGCATACTGGTATAAGGGAAAATTCGATACAGCATTAAATTACCACCTGAGAAGTCTCGAAATCAAACAAAAGCTGAATGATAAGAGAGGTGTTGCCCGTAGCTTCAATAATCTAGGGCTAGTCTACTGGTCAAAAGGGGACATAGATCAAGCACTCGCATTCTATCATCGAGCTTTAAAGGTCAATGAGGAGTTGGTAGATCGACGAAACATCGGTGTGACCTTAACGAATCTGGGAAATTGTTACATTCGAATCGGTGAACTTGATAAGGCCCTAGTCTACCACCAACGGAGTCTTAAAATCAAAGAAGAACTTGGGAATAAGCATGATATCGCCCTGTCTCTACTGAACCTAGGGGTGATATTCCAATTCAAAGGCGATCTCAACCAGGCCCAAGACTACTACCACCGAAGCCTAGTGCTGGGCGAAGAGCTCAATATCCAGACCGATATCGCATTAGCTGTTAATAATATCGGTGACATCTACGAACTCAAAGGAGATTTCGAGGAAGCTCTCAAATACTATCAGAGAAGCCTAAAAATCTACGAGGAATTGGAGTTAAAGGACCAAATTGCACTATTACAAGCCAATATTGGCAGTGTTTATCAGAAGAAAGCAGAATACCAGAGAGCGCAAGACTGCTACGAAAAAAGTTTAGCTCTCTCCAACGAATTCGGTAACGACTTTTTAGCCAGCGTTGTGTTATTTGAATTGGTTAGAGTAGGCATCGAAATACAAGATTCAGCCCTCATAGAACACTCTCTGGCGCAACTAGGTGCGATCAATGCTCGCAGACATAATCGTGTTATCGATCAACGTTATCGTGTTGCAAAAGCACTCATCCTCAAAACCAGTAAGCGCACACGCCAAAAACTAAAGGCAAGTGAAATTCTCGAAGAAGTTGTCACTGAAGAAGTAGTCGATCATTCATTGAAAGAGACTGCAATGATCCATCTTTGTGACCTCCTTTTAACAGAATTGAGACTAACTGGCGAAGATGAACTCATCGGTGATATCTCACAGCTAACAAAGCAACTACTTGAAATCGCCAAGCTTCAATCTTCTCCATACTTACTCGCAGAAGCTTATCTCCTGCAATCCAAACTTGCCCTAGTTGAAATGGATATGGGCCGAGCAAACAAACTACTAACCCAAGCTCAAGCGATTGCAGAGGAAATGAAATTAAAAAGACTTGAAAAGGTTCTCTCCAACGAAAGGAAACTCCTCGATTCGCACATGAAAAAATGGGATCTCATTGTGAAGGATGCACCTTCTAGACAAGAACTGATTGAACTAACTAAGCTTGATGCACTTCTTGAGCGGATGATTAAAGAAACGGTTACAAATATCGTTGACCAAAGGACTACGATAGATTCAGCCCCTATACAGAAATATAATCTAGTGTATCTGGATTTATTGAAAGACCAGCAAGATCATGAAAAAACACAGTTCAAAGTCGGTATTGCCCAAATCGGGCTATCACAATCGGGCGATATTCTCCACGAATACTACCAAGAAGATGGGTCTGGTCTATTTAGGATTCGCCAAAACAAAATCAAAGAAATCCAATCAACGGTCCGTAGAATGATTGAAGCTGCCGCAAAAGACAAGATTAAGATTCTCGCGTTCCCCGAATTGACAATAGACCTCAACTCGAAAGTTTTATTCGATGAAGTGATCTCACTCGCAAAAACCCATAACATGTATATTATTCCTGGTTCATACCATAAAACCGATACACGACAGAACGTTAGCACAATCATTTCCCGTGAAGGTATACTCTGGGAGCAAGCCAAACATATCCCAGCCATCATCCATTACCAGAAACACCGTATCATCGAAGGTATCACCACAAGCCCGTCTGCTGCTCAAATTACGATTGCTAACACAGAGTACGGGCGTATAGCTGTCATCATCTGCCGTGACTTTTTGGACATGGATCTTCGTGTTGAGCTTAAGAACTTCGAGCCAGCCATTGATATTATTATCAATCCTGCATTTACCCCCGTCACCGCAGATTTCAAAGCCATCCACTTCGACGCCCGACGGTCGATCTATGCTTACAGCTTCTTCATTAACGTCGCTGAATTTGGAGATTCCCTCATTTATTCTCCGGAAAAAGACCGGGAAGAACGAACAATGCCCAAAGGACAGGAAGGGATCATCTACAAAGAAATTGATCTCTTCAAGCTTCGTTCTGAACGAAAGAAATGGGAACAAGAACAGAAAAAAACTCGTCCTTTCATTCAAAGTACACGCTAAGTTCAAAAACATTACAACAATGATTAAACCCAAGAAGCTCCCATGTCTAGAAGCTCCAGAAGCGGTCAGAGGTTTCTCTACGTTTGAAGTATCCAAATGCTTCTAAGCTTCATATCGACTTTTGGACTCTTTCTCATAAATTTTGTTAGTTTCTCGGCAACGTAGTTCTTTGCAGGTCCTATCAGCCAGATCGAGTTCACGATTCTTTTACTATTCGGTGAATTTGGACTGCTAGCAATACGCTTGATCGTTATGTTTCTAGTTCAACATGTCCTACTCATACAATTACCCAGTATGTCAGGCACCTTTGGGAGTCATTTCAAGCCCTTATGAAGGCTCCACTCAACGAGAAAGAAGAGCCTAGTTAACACTATTTTTATGATTATACACCCAAAATGAATGGCATATACTGGATAGTGGATGGGCGCGTCATGCGAAACAAATGGAAAAAGAAACGTGCTCGCAAGATTCGACGAAGACGCCGAAAGAAGCAAAGGAAATAACTTCTCTGCAATCTGTCACATGATTTTCTTGAGATTAACATATAAGATTCTCTGAGGCTTTTTGTCGGCAAGAAACCTTAAAGGTGTGGTTTTGGAGAGACAAACGTAACCATTAACTTGTAAGGAATGAGACTTATGGGACGAAAACTTATCGGGCTTTCTCTTGGCTTTCTCCTCACCATTACCATTGCATTCTTTATGATTCCCACTGAGTACAATAGCATCATCTTATGGCTTGCGCCCTACTTCGGACCGTGGCTGCGATTCTTTCTCATGTATCTATTCCTCATCTTTGCCTCGCCTATGACTTTTCTTCCAATCATTGGCATTTGGGCAGCAATCGGATTCATCACCGGGCTGTTCGTTCGCAGTATTTGGGGTGCTATTCCAGTAGCAATGGTCATCTTCACCTTGACCTTTCTGATGCTAATCGTTGGCCTCATTGCCATGATTGTTCCGCTTCTCCTTGCAGGAGGTGGAGGTATCGACCCTCTGGCGATGCTGTCGAATATTCCCCCTAACACATCGTTATTTGATGTTCTAGATGCTCCAGTAATTGGTCCCATCATCAACGCCATTACTGGAGGAGTTGGAGACTTAATCGGAGGCGGTATACCTGATCCCAGCAATCTACTTGTGCTCCTGCAATCGATTTTGGTGAACATAATTGTTCTCCCAGCAGTGCTCAATTTCATCATCTTGGTGGTAACAATGATGATCGGAGGTTTCATCGGACGTTTACTTTTCCCCGTCCGGAATTAGCCTTCTAAGGATGTGACATGTAATGAAACGTACACGTATCACTCACACACGCAAGCTTAATCATCAACTCCCCCTTACGCTTCTCGTCATCACGCTTGGTCTCCTGTTCATTCTTAGCGGCTTCCTTATTTCAGTTGGTTTCAGCATACCAGACGAGTCTCCACAACTCGGATCTAGTGACGCCTTTGATATTCAAACTTCATCGATACCCATCGCCATGCGTGCACAAAACTTCACACTGGAAGGTGAAGCCGATTTAACCGCTTTTGTTGTGAATCCAGATGGCTCGATGACCTCTACCGTGATGGCTGTCGGCAACGTTGGGGCATACACCACCAGTGCTCCTCCCTATCAAGAGTGTCTGATGGCAATTTCCATTTTCCGATGGGGTGAATACCAAACAGTATTCGATGGAATCTTATCCATTCTCACCAACGACACCAGTGGTGGTGGGTCCGAAATGGATGCGCTCTATGAAATCCTGAATCTTTTACCCTCCAACGCTATTCTCATGATTTTCACGGGTGGTTCCCCAGCAGAAATCCAAGGATGGGGAAATGCAATTCACCTCGAATTCGAAGCAATCCTCACAACACCTTTCGAACGGATATTTGGACTGGCTTTGCCACTCCCTAACATGACCGTTGGAATCGAAGCATATGGATTCTATGGGATCCCTGGCCCGGATCCAGTAGAAATCCAAGGACGGGATCATTTCCAAGCGTATATGCAAGACCTCGGTTCTACACGAGATGGTGGCACTGAATTGGTAACTTCCACCCTGGCTGAAGATGCCATCGGCGGCATTGGATTATCCGGGTTCATCAACCTGGCTGTGATGGAAGGTGGTTTCTTGTCAGCCCCTTCTAAAACAGCGATGCAACCCCCTGAAGCCATAACCTTCGCTGCTTGGGGCAGCCAACATAAAGACAAATTCTTTGGCACCTCCGAGCAAACCTTCGATGTCAATGACTTCTGTGGACACAGCGGCAATATCGAAATGGGTTCTACGATGACAGCCTTTGAATTCATCATGCAATTTCCTGCCGGAGTCAACATTACCTCCTATTCTCCAGCTGACATGGTTAATACCACCGGACCTGAAGGAGCAATGGTTGCCCGTCCATCCGCCCTCTGGATAGCTACACCAAGTGTTCCGAATATCATCGTCAGCTTTGAAGGCGACTTTCCACCTGGACTTAGCATTACAAAAACTGTTACTCCCCTCATTACCATCGGGGGCACCGCAACTGTCACCATTACTCTTGAAAACATCGATCCCACTGAAACAGTCTACAACGTCGATCTCGACGACACAGAAAGCTGGCTTATCTATGAAGGCTTTACCACCGGACTGGTCGTAATCGATGGCAGCTTAACTGCCAACTGGACCTCTATTGCACCTGGTGAAACGGAGGTTCATACCTACCAAATCACCGTCTATGGTGAAGGCAGTTATATCGCCCAACGTGCAAATATCACCTTCGAAGACGCTTTGACCAGAGTCTGGATAAAATCGAGTAATGAGGCCTTACTAACCGTCGTCTATGGTAACATCCTTGACTTCATCATCGCCATAATGCGCGACATTCCCTGGTCCATCCCAGTCATTCTCGTCATCCTCCTCGTTGCAATCTACGCCATTATTTGGCTCATAAAACTCCTGCTGGGAATTGTCCGACGCAGCCCACAAAAGGCAACAAGTCCTAAAGCGCCACCTCCACCAACTGAAGATACTTCATACCCCCCACCTCCAGACGAATTCGACTATCCAGATAAATCCTCTTCCGAGGTTACTTGTATCAACTGTGGATCACCAATTCCTCCAGGGGTTAGCTTCTGCCCCGCCTGTGGAGCTAAGATCTAAACACGCCCACCCAATTGATGAATAACCTAGAATAGGTGATTCTCTTAATCACCTGTTCCTCTCTTTTTTCTATATGCGGTTGGTCAACTCCATTATTTTCGCCAAAATCTCTACTATAACTGTATACTCGATGAAAATGAGTTACTTGCCCTCGATCGAACTTGAATGTATTCGCATCACTTCGTACAAAGAAGAACATCACCGATGATAACAGCCTTAATATGGTTCTGCATAAATTTAGACAAAGGAAGAACATTTTTTTCTGTGTAATACATTAGTTTTTTTACTAATTATTGATATTAATAATTAATTTTCTAGCTATCAATAAACCATCACTCATTTTCTATCAATCGAATATATTTGCTCAATTCTATAAATTATAGTTATTCTCTTAACATAATTTCAAATGTCACGTATTTTCTAATGAAAGAAAAACTCTAATATTTATTTGAAATAATAGGCGATAAGAAAAATAAACTTGGAGGGCTCCTTCCTCTTCTATGCTGAGACGAAGTAAAAATAATAGTTACCATAGACTACCTTTACCTAATCGCCACCAGCAAGGCGTGCTAAGGCTACTCTGATTGCATGGCGAACAATGAGTTCTTGCTCCGTTCTTAACAAGCGTTGTAGGGCCTCTTCTGCCCGCATCTCCCCCATTTCTCCTAGAGCAGTCGCAGCTGCTTGTCGGACATATAAATCTTCATCGTCTAACCGCGAAATAATGTGGTCCACCGCTTTCCAATCACCTATAGAAGCTAGGGCTTCAATGGCAGATTTCCTGACATAGAGGTTGTCATCATTTAGGGCATTACAGAGTGGATCTACAGCTTCTCGATCACCTATTTCACCCAGCACATAAGCCACCCCCCGACGAACATCCGGGTCCTCATGGTTCAAATCATCAATTAGATCATCGACTAGGTGTTCATCCCGAATCTGTTCCAGTGCCCAAATTACAGCTTGGCGTACTTCGTAATCAGAATCTCCTAAGGCTTCTAAGAGGGCTTGGATGGCCCCTGGATCCTTTAGGTGGCCGATGCCACGAGCCGCCTGTGCCCGTTCCATTGAGTTTGGACTCTTCTTCATGGTACGAATAAGCTGGTCTAAACTAACGATTTCTGACATCGAAGTCACACTAGACTTTCTGTCCAATGATAAGTATTGCATCCTATTAAAAGCTCAGATTTCATATTGATGCTTATGTAAGGGTTAGGTAAAGTCTAATTGTTTAAGTGAATATTAATCTTTTTATTATTTTAGATTAATGTTTTAACATATTATAAGTATGTTGAGCTTAATCTGAAACCTCATTTATTTTCTTCATATCGAAAATTATAATTATTTGGTAATATAAACATACGATATCATAAATATTTATTTATTATAGTTAATGTTTGTACTATACGTAATTCGATGAATATAAATCTGTCATTACTCATTTTCCTCAGAAAGAAAATATTAAACGATTAATATAGCATATTGATAACTGCTAATTCTAATTTTACATCGATTCCGCTATGAAGCACTAAACGCTCAATAAGGAACTTAATAAAAAATATGGAGCGCTAGAGTCTGCTAGTTCTCCAGCCCTCCATGGCACAAGGTTAGTAGGCTCCCTCAGGATCGGATTCAGCTAATGGATGTGTACGTTGGAAAACGGCTCGCTCATGGGCCAGCGAGACGTGGGTGTATATCTGAGTGGTCGATATATTCGAGTGCCCTAGGAGTTCCTGAAGAACCCGTACATCAGCTCCTCGTTCGAGCATATGGGTGGCAAAGGAATGACGTAACGCGTGCGGTGTAACTTTTATGGTTACCCCTGCGTGCTGGGCAACGACACGCACTGTTCGCTGAACGGTTAAGGGGGAGAGACGTTGACCTCGGCGATTTAAAAAAAGCGGGCCAGTTGCAGGACGGAACTGAAGGTATTCAACAATTGCATTCATGGCGGGAACCGTTAAGAAGACGATTCGCTCTTTGTCACCTTTGCCGCGGACACGGATGTTGCCTTCTGCGAAATCGATGTCTTCAATATTGATGTCACAAAGTTCTGAAACGCGAACCCCAGTGCTGTACAGGATTTGGAAGATGGTATGGGCCCGGATAGGCTCTTTCTCTACGTTGCGAGCCGCCCAGAGAAGGCGATTGACGTCCTCTGGGGGAATAGTTCGGGGAAGATGTTGACCTAGCTTGGGTGTCATCAGCCCTGCTGTTGGATCGGCAGGTAACAGCTGTCGCTTGACCAGGAAACGGAAAAAAGATCGTAAACAAGCAAGTTTTCGCCTTAACGAGGCGCTTGCATATCCGTTATCAGTTTTCAGATGGGTCAGAAACATTCGCACATGTTGAGGTTGCACCTGTTGAGGTGGAACCCCAATATATTGAAAGAACATCTCGAGATCATAACGATAAACACGGGAAGTTTGGTAACTTCCCCCGCGTTCAATGGCAACATACTCGGTGAAACGATCAATCGCTTCATTCACGAGTTTGTGAATAGGAGTGAACTCCACACTCATACCTTCATATTCCATAACGTGGTTCACCTAGGGAGCACGTGACTCGACTAGTGTTCTATTGAGCTGATTTAACCGCTGGTAATACCAAAGCTTGCGTTATGGAGCAGGATTTTCCGTTTCTTTATCATCATTTGGGGCATTTAGCGGGGTGTTTCCGGTTGAATGACGTAAAAACTAACTTTGAATCTCAGAAGCGCTTTTCTCTGGTACTTAAGCCAACTAGTTAATGTCCAAACAAAGGTTTACGTATTTTTCAAGCCTTTCTGGTATAAATACAAGGTAATACCAGCTTTCTTAGGGAAATTACCACACAAGAGACAGAATAGACACATTATCTCCAGCGGGTGATGTGATGAGTTCCGAAGCAGAAGACAACACACTATTAGACGGCATCGCTGAGCTCATGCTCCTGCCCATCCAAACCGGTCAAGCCAAAAGGGTCGAAGCCCAAATCACCGTCGAACTCGATGAAAAAGATGGAACTGTCAAACTCAGTGCCTCGATCAATAGTGCTGATGAAAAACGCAAGTAAACCAGTAGACGCCCTCTATCTACCTTAGAATCGGGTTTCGATGCCCAGTTAATTTTATAATCCCTAGTTTTCCAAATTTCTATGAGGGATATCGTTATGGAAACTATGAAAAAAAGCGAAATGTTTCAAAATAAGGAACAACAAACGTTAATCCGCGTCCTTATTGTCGTATTAATCGCTCTAGGCGCAGGCTGTATAAGCAGTGCCCTCATTTTTCCTACAATCAGCTGGGTGCTCATCATCTTCTTCTTATATGTTTTCGCATTAGAAGCCATCCTGCTAACGAGTAACTAACCTGAGTGACTTCCGCCCTTCGGGCAGGCTCGGACGCACACTCCACACACTGGTGCACCTAACTCGGTTTTTCCTTGATCGATTTTTACTGCACAGCGATTCACATCAAGCAGATCGGCCCGTTCGCTCTTTACTATCCACAGTTCGCCACGAATCGCGCCCACAGGGCAGGCTTCTGTACATAGTTGACACTTCTCACACAGGCTCTCGGTAATCGGGTTTCCCGGTTGCAATGGAGCATCGGTTAACACGGTGGTTAATCGAATTCGAGGTCCATATTCCGGGGTAATGAGGAGGGCGTTTTTCCCAATCCAACCTAGCCCCGCTCGTGTTGCCACCATCTTGTGTGAAAGATGAGCCTTATGCCGCTTCAAATCCACGGTCTGTGAGGTTGGAATCGGAAATGCCCTATAGTTCCATTTCTGTAATAAATTGGTCGCAAAAATTGCCAAATTATCAAGGAATCGATTCACAGCGTGATAATGATAAGCGTATGCCTTTGTTGGACCTGTGAGCAACTCATCTACAATGCTATCGGATAATCGGACTCCAATACTCACTCCTTGTGAAAATTGATCAAAGGAGGAGGGCAAAAGCCCCTCAAGATTCGCCACTCCAATAAGCGAAGCGCCTCGATCAATGAGTTTCTCCCGCAAAATGAGCGTGTAATTCTTCCTACTCATAGCAAATCAATTGGAAATAATCGCAAGGTTAGATAATACTCTATCTTACTCACCTTTGCTAGCCACGAGAAACCTGTATAAAATTAAAAAGTGCATACCGGCAAACACATTGGAGGTTCCTTCATGCAACGCGTATCACAGTATCAACGGATTATTCTCGCAGTCATCATCGGAATCACACTTGGGATAATCTTGAGTCTTGTCCTTGTACATTGGCTCTGGCTACCCTTCATGATTGGAATATGCTTCATCTTCAGCCTCTTTTGTAAAAGCGCATCTGAACTCCCCGAAGAAAAACAGGCATGATACGGGTGTGCAAGTTACCCTTACGATAGTCCTTTTTCTAGACTAAATGAAGGCATTCCATTGAACCTTTCTATACAACCAGTTCCTCGGTAAGTTTCTAGCACTCTCCTAGTAGCGTAATTTGGTTGGTTTATTAGAGAACGTGAAACTTTAAATACTTGATTTAGGTGTGCCTAAAATAATAAGGTGAATAATCATGCCTCACGAACATACTCACCTCGCCGGTGAAGCACGGCGCAGTCATATCATCCAAATCGGCCTTTCCATCTTCTTCATACTTGTTTGGATTCTTGACTCCTTTGTCTTCCGACTCACAAGCTACTTGTGGTTATTACCGTTGTATATTGTAATGATCATTGGCTTTTCTAATCTCACTTACATCCTCTCCTTCCTACTCTCGATCATACCTGGCCTCTTCATTATCATCGCCGGGATATACCTTATGTCCCGATCACACATCGTCTTCGAACCTACAGAACCCAAAGTAGTTGACTATGGGCTCTACGCTCGGATCCGACACCCCATGTATCTGGGCTCAATTCTCCTCTACCTAGGCTTTTGGATCACCACCCTCTCCTTACTCACCCTTATTCCACTCCTCACCGTCATAATTGGCTACAACTACTTAGCCACAGGCGAAGAACACCTCCTTGAAGCGAAATTCGGCAACGACTATCTCGACTACAAAAAACGAGTACCAAAATGGATTCCCCGTTAGACGAAACCTTTGTTAACCTAGCCTTTTCTTGCGCTATCGCCTTTTGTCCATCGCTTACAACGTCCATATGCTCCCACCGATGGTAAAATCAAGAAAAAAAGAAGCACCGCACATATTTCAGAAACCCCGTGGCTAGCCAGAGTGGAACGCCAACCAGCACCCCACAGGCCAGCCCAAACACACCCAGGCCACCAAAAACCTGAACACCTATTCGCCACAAACTATACCCAAAGTCCTCTAATCTGAATTGAGTTTCAAAATCCTCACTTTACCCCCTAAAATCTACTAAAAACCCTGCCCAGACACCCCTTTCAGGGGTCACTTGCACACGATTTCAGATAAATTTGAGTTACTTTCGTGTATATGGGAGGATCTTTGGGCTCTTCCATTCGCTACGCAGAATGCTGTAGACCGTTATATCCCAATAGCGGCCTACAAAGAACGCCAGCCTTCGTAGGACACCCTCCTTTGTGAAGCCATTTTTCTCTAACGCCAATTTAGAGCCGATGTTTTCCTCCATGACCATGGCCTGAACGCGTTCGATCTCTTTACTCAAGAAAAGGTAATCAACCATCAAAGCGATTGCCTCTGTACAATAGCCCTTTCGACGGTGCTCGGGAGCTAAACCGTACGCAATTTCTGTCCATGTTACACCGCCCCCAACGTCGACCTTGAAGTGGCTAATATACCCGGCAGATTGGCCATCTTTGGTTTCAATAACAAACCTGGCACCATCAGGCGATGGCTCGCTGAAGCTCTTCTCAAATACATCCAGGGAAAGCATCACCGGCAAAAAATACTGACCCACAAACTCTGGATCGTTCATCCATTTCGCAAACAACGGCACGTCTTCCTTCTCATATGGCCGAAGATTGATCTTCTTACCCTCAAGCAATATGAATCACCTGAAGCGTACTATTGTCTATAGAACATAAAAAAGAGTGAAAAAATGACGCCTATTCTGGTGCAGAGGCTTCTATGACGTAAAATGGATGTTTCACATCATTCATTTTGGGGTGCCGTGGTCTTGGCTGAAGGAGTTTTGTCTTTGGTGGTGGCTGATTGGTGTTCGGTGGGTCGAATTGTTTCGATGTTTTGTTGATAATATAGCATATTTATTTTTTATAATGTTTTATTATATTTTCAATGTTATGACGTATTATTATACGTATTTTTTGATTTATATGTTGTTCTCTCAGTTTTCGACCCATCGAAAGATAAAACGTTTCACATCACAGAAAAAAAGTATGGAAGCCCAGCATGGTGCTGGGCAGGATTGGTTAAGCGGTTATGGTTTTCGGCGTCGAATGATAATGATCATCATTAATGCGACCGCGAGGCCAAGTAGGATGGATCCCAGGGAGAATCCGGGGATTACGGGTGGTGGCGGCAGTACGACGTTACTAACAATGATGGATACTGAGTCGGTGGCTTCGTTCCCTGCGTTGTCGATAGCGGTGATGTCAATAGAATGGGTTCCATCGGTAATTGTGGTCGAATCCCAGCTGTAACTGTAGGGGGCGCTCATATCAGTGTGAAAGATGGTGCCGTCGATAGCAAACTCCACCCTGGCCATGCCGCTTTCGGCATCAGTGGCAGTCACCTCAATCGTGACCGTCCCAGTAACAGTGGCTCCGTCTGATGGTGCGTCGATAGTAAGGTCTGGACTAATGTTTTCGTCAACCGTGTATTGGTAGTGTTCTGGTCCATTCTGTAGAGTTGTTGTCATACCCCAGGTATCGTTGGCTTGGAAGAAGTACTCTACAAGGGTATCCCAGGGCTGCCCTGGGATGGTTGCACGATAGGTGTTACCTGTTAGGTGGGCCATGGGTAGAAAGTTATAGACTCCGGAATTGATACGGTAGATGAGCATGACGGTGTCTAGGTCTTGGTCCTCCGCGTTCACATCTAGGGGCACAGGATCGTTATGGAGTGGGGGTGTGCTAGGCATCATGGGGTTGGTGAGTCGTGGTGCAGGGTCATCGTAGAGGTAAAGGTCATCGAAGAGCACTTCAAGGGGGGCATTTCCTGATTCTGCATAGAAAGTGATAACACTCATTTCCACGTCAGGAAGGCTACCAAAGGCGGTTTCATAATCGTGGACGAGGTCACGATGCATCTGCTGCCATATGCCAAGAGTTCCACTGGCGGTGACGTTGAAAAAGGCATTCATGCTGTTATTGAGGAGCAAGCCCCAATCGGAAGTGCCAAGGATATAGGTGATTTGGTGGTTATTTGTGAATTCGATTCGGAAGAATATTGAACCAAGGGAAAAGTCCTCTAAGCGCCACATAGTATCTAGGTAGGTTTCTCGGGTACTATTGAGGGGGCGTTTATGGAGATCCTGGTTCAAGTTTGCCCCTTGATATACATCGAACGAGCAATTCGCTGCCTTCCCTCCACCATATCCTTGATCAGTTACGGTAATATCATTGGAAACTGTAATATCCCAGCCATAGATTGGGGTGCCAGGATCGCGTTGATCTTCAAAATCAGCACTATTGATCGCTCGAGCGGATAATTTCACATCATCGATGAGGAGCTCAATTCGTGCCTGAGGATTAGTGGCACGGGCAGAGAAGAAGATAGTGGTAAGAATAGCGTCACCTGGACCATAAATGGCTGATTTTTCTTCCCAGATATTACATTGGAGTAATTGCCATAATCCTGTGGTATTGAAGTTATCACTGAGTAGATAGTAATCCCAACTACTGTTACTGAATGGGAAGAAACCGCCATATCCAATGAAGTACCAAATGCGGAAGTAGTCAGTGAAGTTATAGAATTGGAAATTCCACATGGCATAGTCGCCATTGCCAATGTTGTTCTGGTCTAATTGCCACCAAAAACTGAAGCTGCCTTGGTTTTGGTCAGTTATCCGTACATTGGGGCTTTGATAAAGTTGACCGAAACTTGAGTTGCCATTTGATAGTGCAGTGATATTGCCGCTGAAGCTTTCTGAATACGCCGTAGTACTTCGTGATACATATGCAGCATCACTGTTTCCTGAGGAATACCATGGATTAAAGGATCCTGTCTCCATGTCTCCGTTACGCGTGGTTCCACCGATAAAGGTGATCGTTTCATTTTGTAGTTTTACATCGTCAAAGTAAGATTCTAAGAACTGCACTGTGAAAGCAGCACATTGGATATAATAGTAAATAGTCGTCACCATAAGTCCAGGGGGGAGCGTCGATGGAAATACTGCTAAATAATCCGCGGTTAGATTCCGGTACAGATTATTCCAAGTGTTTTCAGGTCCACGCGTCAAAAAGTTAGCTTGTGATGAGGAATTAGTAAATGTTTGGCCAATGGCACCAGCAAGATAGTAGTACAGGTATTTGCCATCACTCAATCTGAGATAGACAAAATAGGCGTCCCCACTGGGATTTGAGAGGGTGGTGATATACCAATCAAAATCAAGAGTTAGGTTTCGCATATCAGCCGACAATACGGTTTGATACCAATAGGAATATCCAGTCTGTCCAGGACTTGAGCGTGCTGTTTGTGCAGCCGAATATGTACCTTCGCTGACAATGTCTGTGGCAAACCAAGTGTATCGATCTCCACTTCGATAGTCCCCCCAATCCGTAGCGACATACTGGGAAGGCCATGTTTCAAGTCCAGGGTTTTCAATGTGATTATGCGTCCAGTTTGTGATTCCAAGATCTGGTCCTGGAGCTATTAAAGACGCCCCATTCGCCGTTACTGGAAAAGTGGTTAGTGCATTGATTGACTGTGTATTGGAAAATGCTAGGATTGTGTTTGCTGGAGATAATGAAGCTATTGGAATCACGGTGAGGAGAATTGATATTATGAAAAGGGATTTCATGAGTTTAGGTGTAGCCAATACCTATCCCTCAAGGATTTGTATGAGTGCAACTAGCATGAGACCTTCCTTTTATGTGTTTAACGTCACACTTATTCTCGCCTTATACAGAGAATTTCAAACTGTATAAAACGAAATGAACGCAGGTACCACTCACTTTGGTTAGCTAGGATTTAGGCCATATTTCGCATACAGTTAGGCGCCACGCCTTTCCATATGCCGCGGTGGGTATCGTTCTAGGGCACGCCAGGCCGCTTGTCGTACTTGATCATCTGGGTCTTTACGGGCTTGGAAGATTGCGCCCAGGACCCTAGGTTCAGACCGCATGTAACTTAATGCTTCTACGGCGTAGCGTCGCTCCTCCGGATCGTTGCTTTGTATGGACTCTAAGAGTGGTTCCATGGCTGGTTGTCCAATTCGTCCCAATGAAAGGGCTGCCAGCTTTCGGGCATAATCGTCATCTTCTTCCTTGATGACCCGAACCAAGCGCATGACAGCAAGGGCACCGATTTCTGATAAGGCAGTACTAGCTTGAAGGGCTTCTCGACCTGGGTTACTCAATTCCTTAATTAGTTCCTCGATGCGCTGCTCAATATTCAATGCAATATCCTCCAACTTGTGTAATTAGCTGATGGCACGCTTTGAGTGTTTCGATTTCGACATTATCCCTGGTCGAGAATGACAGAAATACCGGTCAGGTTGTGATTATTCTTGCGAAACGCAAGTCCTCACGAAAATCTTATTTCAGATTGTTTTGATGTGAAACGGTAAATTAGTACAAATGGCTCAATCAGGTTCGACTCGATACCAATACGAATAGGCATCGGTGAATCCGAGGCCATAATACAGTTTTTGAGCAGGGATGTTTTCCTGTTCAACCTGTAAATATCCCCTTTTCGCACCTCGAACAAACCCCCAACTGATTAGACTTTGCGTTATTGAAGAAGCCACACCTCGTTTCCGATACGGTTCCTTGGTAATTAGTGAAAATAATCCCAGTAACTCTTGATCTATGACAGCAAGTCCAATACCGACAACTTGATCATCCATAATTGCGGCTGCACAGGCCTTCTCTGTAGTGATTCGTTGTATGATCTCCTCACGAACAGTCATCTGCTTCTTAGTAAAACCTGAGGCATCACGATATGCTGTAAACCAATCCTTCCATGGAGCCCCAAATACGACAATACCCACTTGTGGGTCATGGATAAAGATATCCTCCAAAGGGGCAGTTAGAACCTTGACTTGCATATCAATGATGAATCCCGCCTTTTGAAGGAACGTGTCCAGCTCAGGGGGTTGACTAGCTGATGTCATTTGAAACCGAACAGGTAAGCGATATTGCTGGTAGAAGTTACGAGCTTTTTCCAGGGCAGTTTCGAGTTTTCTTTCCTCAGGGGGTGCAAGTGGCAATACGCTGTTAGCACGACGGGTGACGCCCTCGGTAGCTCGAAACAGCCATCCTCCATACTCTTTGGTGTGCTCAGCTTGCCAAGCACGACTTGCTGCTTGTTCAATGTGCTGGATTTCATTAGGAGTGGACAAGGTCATCACCAAAGACTTGGTATTCCGTGGAGGTTAGATTTATCTTTCTTGTTTGAGCTAATTAAAAATTCGACTTTAACCAGAATTGTTGATTTACCGTTTTTTGTCGTGTAAAAATCGTGAAAGAACCCATTAAATTCATTAATTTCATTGAATTCGATTCTCGCCTTTCCACTCCTAATAGGAATTAAGCAATTCAAAATTCATGGGGAAGGTAATTAGTAAGAAGGGTACAGTTTAATTAGGAAGAACAAAAGTAGCTACGACAGGATTTGGACAACCACTGTTTATTGTTGGGTAGAGTGTAATGGCTATTCACAGCTTCTACGTCATTGCATGGGACTCCGGACAGCCGTTATATAGTCGAACATGGGTTGAGGTCACAGACAATCCGACTCTATTATCAGGATTACTTGCTAGTGTGGAGCTCTTAGCACTCAAAATTACCCAGCAACACGTTGACATTGTAACCATGGTAGATTCCCGGTTCTTTTTCAAAGTCGACAACGAAAACGGCATCCTTCTGGTGTTCATCACCGATTTAATCGATGATCCAACTCGATTTGGAAATTATTTGGACATGCTGCATACACGGTTTCTTGAAAACTTTGCTGATATCTCCTCACACGTTCCGATTTTTCAACTCGACCCACAGCGAACGCGAGTCTTTGATGAATTAGTAGACAGTCTCATTTCCCATTGGGAAACGGGTGAAGCCTCCCTTCGTACTGTGAAGGTCATTGACCTCTTTGATGTGTTTACTCAATTTTACAATGTGACTTTACAGAAGGTGATTTCTGAGCGGTCACTGGAAATGCATTTCACTGATATCGAACGTATTCTTTCCACCCACTTGAAAGCAGATCGGGCTCTACGACCAGTGACCATTGATAGAAGTGGAGTTATATCCTTTGATGAAGTTGATCCAGAAAGGGTCAATTTACAGGGCTTGGATGATATTCTTAGTCTCATCTTGAAGGAGTTGGTAACTATTGCTCGACGGACTCGCCGCCGACAAAGTTATGAAACCCTTTTCTTTGAACATTACGTGCCTTTAATCAAAGCGGAACAAAAGCGAATCGAAGAATACGAGTTGCAGAAAAAACTGGTGATGGAACTCCTATGACCACTCCGCCTTCTGACTATATTTCTGATAAAGCCGATTACACGTATCGAGCGAAAATCGTTATAGTGGGCGATGCGGCGGTTGGCAAAACCAGTCTGATAGTTCGTTATGTCAAGGGCATTTTCAATCCCAGTTACATCATCACTCTGGGCGTCAATTTCTTTGTTCAAGATATCAATGTAGGAAATAACAAACTACGGTTCACACTGTGGGATACTGCAGGGCAAGAACGGTTTGGCCCAGTCCGACAGAAATATTATCTCGGCGCTCGTGGAGCAGTCTTAGTCTTTGATTTGACAAACCTTGAAAGCTTCGAAAGACTCAACTTCTGGATTAATGAAGTGAAACAAGCCTGTGGTGACATTCCAATGGTGTTTGTTGGAAATAAGGCTGATCTTCACCCCTCCGTTACTGCTGAGCAAATTCAAAAATTTGCCATGACAAATGATATTATGTATGTGGAAACGAGTGCGAAAACCGGGATGAACGCTGTGAAGCCTTTTTTCTTTCTGGCACCACTCATCCTAGAAAGTTTCGAAGGATGAATGCTCTCAACAAAAGCACTCAAAAGTTATGCCTCTTTTATACTACATGTCTACTTTGAATCAGGATTATTATTAAACTGACTAGGATTGTGGAGTTGAAATGAAGAAATCCTCCCAAATTATCTTAGGGCAATCCACGCTTCAAAAAATCAGTTGGAAAATCACTTCAGTCAAATCTTTGGCAAGTCTTCCTCGACGCCGAACAACACCTTATCGTTTCCAATTTGAAATCTGGAACCACTACGATCATCCCATTGAACTTTCGGTGCGTGTCGAATCACCCTCTAAGGTCATGATTTTCAGAGAAAAAACAGCCAAAATGATGGGTGGAAGCCGTTTAGTATCAGTCGTTGATTCAACCTTCCGAATAGCTAAACACAATATTCCAAGCCAAGAAAAGAAACGATATCAGTTCTCAACGATATTTAGACCCCATTTTGCTCGACCCTTACGACCATTTTTAGTTCTTCAATATCATATCGAAGCTCGACACGAAGAGAGAAATTTCTATCTTCGCTCTGATCCTTATAGGTTAGCAATTCCTATCAGTAAGCAAAAAACAACATGATATGCTACTATTAAGAAAAAAAGTGGAAGGGAAGGGTGCAGAGGTTTTAACGGATTTGACGCTTCTGAAAACACGTCCCCCTAGTTGGGGGGAGAGGTACTGGTTTTCGCTGAGATGAAGAGCCAGATCATTCGTTACCTCATAGCAACAACAGTAAGTGAATGTGACACTTACATATTTGACCACTCTATTGGGCAGTAAAAATGTTGTGTTTGGCGTAAGAATCTTTTTTACTAGATTTTTATTTTGACTATAATGCATTCTCTGATATTTTAAGATGTTAATAGTATAGTTTGCAATTTAGTTTATCTTTTATTATATATATTAATAATTTTATAATATATCACTTTTTGTGAATACATTAGATTATAGATTATTAGTTTTTGTTAAAACATATGCAAAAATTGATAATTATCATTAATCGTTTTTAAAAGTAATATAACTATTAGCGTAATATCAGTTGTTATAGAAACAAAGTATTACAAATCAGCATAATTAACTGTATATTTTCGTTAAAAATATTCATTATATGTAATAAAAATTAATGCTATGTTAAATCAAAAGGAATAGCTGAAACTTTACTATAATTGGCTTAAAGACTAGATTTCCAGACAACCAATATATTTTTTTGAACCTCTAGCCCTAAATGCCGTTGAGGTACTGGATCGAGGCAAGATTCTAGGCATCAGTCACGGATGGCGGGACCAAAGGCCTTGCCAGTGGAGTAGGGAGTAGGCTTGCCGCCTACGTAGTCTCCACCTAAAATAAAAAACCCAATCAATAAAATGAAAAAATAAATGGAGAGAAGCAAAGTTACTTTAGTTATCCTTGTCTCTGCTTTTGTCCTCTTCTGCCTAGTTCTATCCTTCAGTCCATCTAAATCGGCAAATATTCACTCCATCACACCCACAACCCCATTAGAATCTGTTCAAAAATGCTCGTCTCCACCCGGTAAAGACTTCACTAAGGCTTTCGCTTGGGAAATCAATTGCTGGAACTATTATCCTGACACCTATTATGAGCCACTTGTTGAAGCGTGGATTTATGTAGAATATTACAGCTACGCATGTGGTACAGGACATTGGATTCCAGTCGGGTGGTACCTGACTGATTGTGAGGGTGAGATCGACCTGTGTGGACCGATTGGCCAATACCAATTTACATGGGTAAAGGACACGGGATCCACTGAAATGACCTGTATGCAATGGAGTGATCAAGACAGAATTACCTGCTGTAAGAACTACTACTGCGACTACCTTACGCCGAAAGGTGGAGACAAGGCTTTTCTTTTTTCTTTATTTCTAGCCAGCTCTCCATTTCCCACGACTCATCCTTTGGAGAGGTTCTCCGTTGACCGAGGTTAAAGTGGCGAAGTTTTTTCAGTCCACTTATAGCCAAGAACCAAAAGCACGATGGGTGTGGGAACCAGGAAAAACGAAGCAGGGTGTCCCCTCAGAAGCTGATTTGGTTGCTGCAGTGACATACTTGCGAAAGCAAACACGTGCGCCTTTACGATTAGCCTATATTTCACAGCTCTATGTGCCCATCTATGTTGTTGGAATCACTACCACTCAGAGTCTTCTTGTGAGTGGAGTTGGAAATTCGACGACGAGAATCAAGAATGTAACAGTGCTGCCTCCAGATGCCTTTGAGAATCTCTTGAGCCATGTTGATAATGTACAGCAAGTACCCAGCTTGATAGCAAATTTAGATAAATTGGTTAAGAATCTCGATCCGACTAGCCTTAGTCTGCCAAATCTTCTGAAACCTTCAATGATTGAACCCATTCGCGAGCTCATTGATTCTTCATTACAAGGCCCTTCGAAGAAACGAATTATGGAGACTAACCTCGATTCAGAGGTTGTAAGAATCCTAGGAGAAACAGTCCGTGAAGAGATCCAACGACTTGAACAGTGTCAAGGGCATTTAGTGCACATGTTGGATGCTATTAACAAGTATATCGAAGTCCAGTTGCAATACATAAACGAAGAACGGCTGAAAATTCACCAGAGTACAGCTGCAGAATTGGACATGGCACAGCTTCTAAATCACCTGGAGGACATCTTGAAGTTCGCTACAAGTCAATGTCGACAATACATTCTCCAAATGGACGCAAGCCCTACTAAGACTGATCTAATTTTTCAAGAAAATCCGAGTGATCTAATCCAACCTAAGATCCTTGCACAGGATTTTCGGAAATCACTTCAACAGACATCAATAGAGTTAGATGTTGCTTTCTCTCAACTCGAAGAAGCGGAACAGCGCTGGTTGTCCGTCCATGAACAAGAACAAAGGGGCCTTCACCAGAATGGGTTGTTGACCTCAGCATTAGAATACCCATCCGTACCTGTCTCCAAGAGCAGTGTACCAGTAGCGGATTCCAAGCTAAGCTTTCTTGTAAGTCTGCGGCAGCGGATTTTAGGGAGCTATCCCGAACTTATTCAGACTCTTCACGACATTAGTTCAACACTTGACCAGCAGTACACGCGAGTTATTGAAATCACAGCGAAGACCAATGGTCTGGGAAGGAACAATGAAGTAGTAGAAATCCTAATTCCCGTCTTTGTCGTCAAGTCAATCAATCCATCGCGTTATGGGATTATCCCACCATTGAAACTTCTCCATCCAGAATCTCCCATACATTGGAAACAAATCAAGAATGTTCCTCCGGTGAAAGCATTCAACGTTCAACTTTACAATGATGTCTTCTGTGAAACACTGGAGGATTTAATACGCTTTGAGATGATGAGAAACACTGGATTCCAAGAACGCTTGGATCGACAGGCCTTCCGAAATAATAAGCTAAAACACGAGAAACGGATTGACCGGTTCCTCGAAGGTGTAAAAGAACTCTCCCTTCGGGGTCTTTTATCTACCCATCTTGCTGATGATATAACACGATTCTGGATGCAAATTAAATAGCTGATTTGATTTCCGACCATTGGATGAAATGAACAGATATGACTCTAAGAGTTGCGAGTTTCTGGAGAAGGAAAGGGCTCATTTTGTCGAAATGCTAAGAAAAGTGCAGCCTCTGCAAGCTCACCTTCGGCATACCACGAAGGTATTTTAACTCAGCAGCCTATTGTTCATTCCACTACTATTCTTAGAGGGATAGTATGAAGAAGAAACTATTACCAAAATTATTCTTAGTGACTTTTGCTCTCGCGATTCTCTTCGTGTCATCAAATCTTGCGGCTACTCAGAATTCCAGGTTCCAAGCGACATTTTCTAAAGCACCGCTTGGTGCCTCCTCTTACAATGAATACTTCACTTCGACGACCTACGAAGATGTTGGTCAGACTACCGCAGACGGGTGGGGTGATGGAGCCCTCTCCATGGACCGGGACTTAACGGTCACTCACCTCTCAACCTACACGACCTCTTATGTCACACCTGATATCGCTGTACAAGGGCGTAAAGCCTACATCGCTGTCTTAACATGGTCTGGGAGTAACTCTCAAACTGCTCGAACCCTTAATGTGACCGATCCAACCGCCATGACGCTCATGGGTTGGCGAAACATCGCACAAGATGTACAAAGCGTTGCGATTCACGGCGACATGCTCTATGTGGGCCGGCAGAATTGGGTTATCCAGTACAATGTCAGCAACCCTTATGGCGCTTACATTAACCAAGGCGCTGTAGCGGTAGTAGGCAATGTCACAGACTTAGCGGTTCACGGTCATTTCCTCCACGCAGTGGCCCAAACAACTAGCGGTAATGACCATCAATATATCATTGATATCGAAAATCCAATCTCAATGAGTATTGTCTCAGATAGCCCATGGTCGGATGCCTGGGGTCTTGATGTCCAAGGAGAACTAGCCTACTTAGCCGATGGAACCTTTGGTATGTACATTCGAAATGTCTCCAACCCCTATGCCCCTTTGGGAGTCGACAGCTATAATACGCCAGGAACAGCTAAGGATGTGCTCGTTGATGGTGGAATCGCTTACATCGCTGATGGCTCAGCAGGTGTCACCATCCTCAATGTAAGCGACCCCACGAACATAACATATCTTGGGAGCATCGACACATACGATGCCAGAGAACTTGCCCTGCAGGGTAACACGCTCTTTGTCGCCGACTTTACCGGTGGCGTCAAGATCATCGATGTGACAAACCCCCAGCATCCTGTCTTTGTGTATCAGATCACTGGAACGACCTATAGTATCGCCATCTCTGGTGAGATACTGTATGTTGGCCTACCAACTGGAATGGCTTCATACGCAGTCACCATGTACAGCGTCATAGGTCCTGGACTTCCATGGTTTAATCGCTACAATGCCTACGATGCCTGGGATGTAGCCATTCAGGGCAACATCGCTTATGTCGCAGGTGGCACGGACGGGTTCTACACCCTAGATATAACGAATCCCCGAAATCCCGTGCTGCTAGATCGAACCCAACACCTCGGATCCGTGAACTACTACTCAGTAGAAGTCCAAGGTGGATATGCCTTTATTGAGGACCTAGCGAATGGTGACTGGCTCTCCTATAATGTACAGGATCCGACGAACCTACAGTATCTCGATTGGGTTTCTTACAGTCAAGGATACGACTTCGTGGTCTCTGGTGATGTTCTCTACATCGCCGATGGCACCCTTGGTTTGTATCTCATGAACATCTCAGACCCCGCAAACCTTGGTCCAAACCTTGGTCCATCCTACCATGACGGCTATAACTATACGAGCGTGTGGGTGCAAGGACACACCGTATACGCAACCGCTAACGGAACCGTATCTGGCAACCAAGGAATCTTTGTGTACGACGCATCGGATCTGTCAAGCCTCGTCCTCATCGATCATGTCGGTCTCACCTTTCCACGAGATGTCGTGGTTTATGGTGACTACATGGCTGTTACGGATGGTGTGTATGGTCTGTATACTTACAATGTGACTGACCCATTCCATATTACATCCGTAGACTACTTTGACCCCAATAACTTCGAGGCTTACGGAGTGGACATGTACGGAACCAAGGTCGTGATGACCCAGAAGTATAACGGCGTCTACCTCATGGACGCAACCGACATCCACGATCTACAATTGATTGCATCCTACACTTCTGCTGGCATGCCTGCTCATCGGGTCACCGTTCACGACGAATTTGCTTTCGTCGCTAACGGAAACTCGATTGAAATCTTCCAGCTCTTCAACACCGCTGCCAACTCATTTGACACTAGCCCAAGCACCGCCCAATCCTTGACGTTTGATAGTACAACGGACATCATCGTAAACGCCACGCTTACAGCGAGCACCAAGAGCTATCCTTTAACCTCGATTCAATGGGAGTTGACGGCAAATGGCATCGACTGGGAACCCATCGCCGTTGGTGTCTTTCACGATTTCATAGATGTTGGGAGCGATTTACACTGGCGTGTAACCCTCGATGCCACCTATGTTGACCAAAGTCCCTACATCTACAACATCACCATCACTTACGGCTACACGGCACCACCAACAGTGCCATCTCTTACTGACCCAGGAACAATCATTCCGCCTGGCGACTTCTGGGTGAACTGGACGGCCAGCACGGACCCCGATGGCACCATCGATTTCTACCAACTCCAGATGTCCGATTCAAACACTTTTACAACAATACTCAACGAATGGATCCCCACTACGCCTTATCAGCAAGTTGACGCACTTCCGATGGGAACCTACTACTTCCGGGTGAGAGCCTTTGATAATGATGGCGTTCCTGGTCCTTGGAGTAACATCGAAGACCTCACCGTACAACCAGTGACTGGACCACCCCCGATTCCCGGCTTCCCCCTCGAAGCCATCATCTTCGGCGCCATCGTCGCCCTCAGCCTCGGCATGATCTACCGCCGCAAACGACAATAATCCCCCTCAACCGGACGCCTCTCAGGCGTCCTCTGCTCCTTTTTTTCAAAACTTCATACATTTACAGCTTAACGGCGAATAAGTTCTCAGATATTGGCACTTTAGCATGTTATTGTGACACTTTTTGGCAGAATACAATGGTTATTGTATAATCTGGATATATTCTGAGGTCTATGGCCATAGATGACAATCTCTATTTGGGGGCTCCTCCAACTTCACTCGAAAATACAACTCAAATAATAGTGAAACCAAGGGTTGTATTGACTGATGCGATACGGCCTTGAGCAGATTAATTAAACGTCAGCTTCTCTTTTATGCCAGAAACACAATTTGCTGTATCTAGGTGAGTTGATTTGGAAATCGTTGAACGTGATGAAGGCTTACTAAACTTTCTCAGCCCCGCAATTTTAGTCATGATCGGAATCCTTGTCCTCTCGATTGGAGCACTAAGTCTTGTTTTACTTCATTACTTCATCCCAGTTCTTATACCGGATCAAATCATGGCGAATGTCCAAATTAACCTCGTAGGACAAATTATTGGCATTACCATCACGTTTCTAATCCTAATTCCACTTTTCAAACTAAAACAAGTTGAAACCCAAAAGCCCACCATTTCCCGCACAGTCAAGGTCCTAGGCGTTGCCTGCCTTGCGTTGACAGTATCAACGGGATTAGCCTTGGTCCTGTTTTTCCTATTGACCAACTTAGGGATTCCAGTTGATAGCTCATACGCCGGCTTCATCCTCGGCCCTGAACACCTATCTAATCCCTGGAATCTAGTCCTTTTGTTTGCCTTTGCTGTGTTTGGGGCCGCGATCTATGAAGAACTCATCTTTCGGCGGATGCTCATCCCCGCCCTCGAACTTCGGGGAATGGGCCCAACAGCCGCGGTCATTACTTCAAGTCTCGGGTTCGCCCTTATCCATGTACCCAATGACCTGATTAACGGCGGTTTTGGCTTCTTTATAACCCATTTCATCACAACCTTTACCACCGGCTTGTTCCTTGGCTTTGTGTACGTATTCACCCGAAATGTCATCTACCCGATGATTATCCACGGGTTCATTAACGGCATCGCCTTCACCGAACTTATCCTCATCAGTCTTGACGATCTCAATCTCCTTCTAATCTATGCAAGTCTTCTGATGGCGCTTATACTCATTGGCATCATCGTTGGGGTCCTCGCTCTCATCTGGTACTTCCACGACCCTTCACCCAAATGGGTAGAGACAATGCGGGTTAAATCTCGAATCACCATCTTACCAGGTTTCATCGGATACCTGCTCATCGCTAGCGGACTTATTACCCTACAGTTCCTCACTGAACTAGGTTTAACACTTACCCTTTTCCCGAATCTCATGGCAATGTATGCAGGGATGGTTGTGTTCTATATCATCTACTTGGCAGTATCGCTGTTCATTATATCTATAACACGCTATGAATCCCAAGTTGAAGTGAAACCCTCAACTCCCCAAGTCTACGAGAAAGCCGAGGATGTTATCCTGGAACCTCACCCAGAATAAGGGATAACACACGCTGATTACGACCCCGGACCACGGTCACATCAATACGCGTACCCATTGAGCGTTTCCGTAGCCTTTCCTGAATTTCTCCCATTGTCGCAATCTTTTCCCCATCAAAGGCCGTAATGATGTCGCCTTCCCGTAATCCAGCCCTCGATGCCGGACTCGACTCCACCACTTGTGCCACGAGCACACCCTCCGTCACTGCCAGCTTATAGGTGCGAGCAATCTGTGAATTTACCCCTACTCCGAAAAACCCCATGTAGGATCGGCGCACATGACCAAACTCAATAATCTCTTCAGCAATCTCTTTCACTGTATTAATCGGAATAGCAAATCCGATTCCCTGCGCAAAGGGCAACATCGCAGTGTTAATTCCCACCACGCGCCCGTTAATATCACATAAGGGGCCACCACTGTTCCCAGGATTGATAGCGGCATCGGTTTGAATCAGCTTCTCCAAAATGATGTTTTTCGCTTGGATTTGGCGTTGCACCGCACTAATCACACCTGTAGTCACAGTTGGGCCACCGAGAATGAATCCATATGGATTCCCTATTGCAATCGCCAGCTGCCCTACTTCCAACTCATCGGAATCGCCCAGCACAGCTGGTTGCAGCACACCATCAGCCACTTTCAGCACGGCAATATCAATCAGCTGATCCCCTCCAAGCAGCGTTGCATCATGACGACCCCCCTTAGTGTCTGCAACCAAGATCCGTTGCGCCCGAGAAATCACATGACGATTCGTAATGATATGTCCCTGATCATCTAGGACGACACCTGAACCCATGCCTCCAACCGGATGAACCCGATAATAATCCCGCATGAGCGCGACTGTGCTCACGCTAACAACGCTCGGTGTTACACGTTTCACAGCTTGAATGAGCTCTTGTTGAAAAGGATGTGTGGGAATTGGCATACTGAATTAGTCACATTTTGTGAGTAAAAGGGTATCGGATGTCCATTATGTTGTTGAAAATACCTTCTCAATCCTTATCCCGAACTAATCGGTTCCGGTTTTTTACCAGAATTTAGGATATGATGCGAGAATCCGAACTGACCGGATTCCAAGTAGATATAGTAAGCCAAATTAGAACTAAAACCATGGTACGAGAAAAACGATCTAAGATCATTATTAGTGTCGGAGTTATTGCTGTTATCGCGGTGGTTGTCCCTCTCTCCGCGTTAATGTTGATGAATGTAAATTCAGTGCAGTTTCAACTACTCGACATTGCTGGGGTGAAGATTGAAGCCTATGGATTACGTATCTATATCGATCCCTATAATCTTCCTGAGAGTTTTGAAGCATTACCCGCTGATGTGATTTTGATTACCCACCCTCATTTTGATCATTATCAGACCACTTCCATTGACTTGCTGCAAAAAGAGGGAACAGTAAATGTGTTTCCAGAGAGCATGTCGGATGCGATTGCCCTTTATGAGGGAATTGGTATCAATCCCGGGGATGGGTTAGAATTCGGGGCTATCAATGTCACCGCTTTCTATGCTTATTATCCTGCTGAGGAATCAATTCAAACGACGCATCCTCGAGAGAACAATTGGACTAGTTATATCATTGATGTTGGAGGATTCACTATTTTCCATTCTGGCGATTCCAGAAATATCGGAGAGTACTCCCAGCTAACAGGAACAATTGATGTCGCATTATTATGCATCGATTGCAATAGTGGTGATCAAGTGCTGGAAGCGTTGCAGACTATCCAACCCCGTTATTTTGTTCCCATTCATTACACAGTGCTGAGTAGACAAATATTCTTTGCTAACTATGCATCTTCCATAACTAATTGCATTATTGTTAATCTTGAATACTACCAATCCTATGCCTTTCCCCGTTAACCTCACATAATAGTTCCCACAGTATGACCTCTCATTAGCTCTTATGTAATCGTGTTACCAGCTTCAATTTTGACTCGACTAAGGTTCGCAAGGTTGGTTATCGTCTATCAATTTTACATTCGTTTATTTCCTCAAAGCGTTCCAAAGCTAAACAGCATTAGCACGAAGTTTCATATCAATCATTGGACAGATTACACAGGCACCACATGTTAGTCATTTTCACAAATTGTATTTCACTTTTCCTGAGAAAGATTTCATTCAGGATTGGCAAAGGACTGAAAATTAAGAAAATACAAAACTTCGTATTATTACAAAACAGGTGAATAAACCTCTCCAATTTTTAGCATCGTTTTTACATACTTACAAGAAAAGTTCAGTAAGGCTTGGGTTTGTGAGTAAAAGCATTATGCTATGACCAAATAACCTCTGTTAATACCCAGTTCAAGAAGTTAAGCCTTATATTCTAATAAAATGCAACAAGTTAGCGTTCTGTTTATTTCTAAAAATGTGATTTTATGATTATTCAGATGTTCTTATCCGGTTTTTTCTTTTGGTTGATTATAATTACAAACCTTGCAAGTGTAAGATTTGGTTATGAAACATTTAGTGATTTGGACGCAGACACTAAACTACAACAGATTAACAATGATCCAAAGAAATTCAAAATTAGCGTCGTATTAATCCTCATAGAGCATGGTAGCATAATTGCACTTGCTGTCTTGTTGTTTTTTACTTTTAGTCCCTATAACATAATACTCGCAGTGGTTTGGACAGTCTTTCGAATAGGAGAAGGCTTGATTCAAATTTATAATAAAAGAAATTACTGGGGGCTTTTCAATATAGCAAGACAATACTCAGGTAATAGTGGTGTTGAAAAAAACGAGTTAATTGATTTAGGCCTTAACATCCTCAAATCAAAAAATACTAGTTTCAGAATTGCACAGATCTTGTTCTCTATTGGTACGATCACATACTCGGTCCTTTTCGTAATTTATGGTGTTGTACCAGTAATTATTGGATGGTTTGGAATTGTGGCCAGCATTCTCTATGGCTTGGGCAACGGGATACAACTTCTAAAACCCGACTTTAAAATCCTGTGGACTATTGGAGGTCTGTTAATTTTCATATTTGAAATAGTCTTAGGTGGCTGGCTAATGATTGCTTCAATAATTTAGTATATCCTTGTTACTGATTCTACAACTGGAGCATGTCAAGGTAGAGTCATTTGATGAGAAATTCTGACCATCGGTTTCCGTATGCATGGACGAGGTGTAGACCCAACTCGGTTGCAAGCTGAATTTGTCTTTTATCTTCATCAGCAACACTAAAGATAACATGTGAAAAGGCCCAGTCGTTTTTGAACCAGTCAATTAGGCGCTTCAACAGCAGTTTATCTAAATCTTGATCTAAGTACGGCTGACGGATCCAAAAACGAAGCTGAGCCACATGGTCGCCTTTCATCGGACCTTCCGTCAAGTTCCTGATATAAACACACCCTAAGCTAATGCATTCGGTGGGATCCAGAACAGTGTAGGTGAATGCAATGCGTTCATCGTGTTCTTGTTCATGTTCCTCTAGGTCTTTTCTATTCATCTCTAAGGTAAAATCATCTGATGGCCATGTACTCTGACTCATTATCCGTAGCATGGATTTACTATCCATCACTGCTGCATAGTCAATCTTTGCATCACTCACTCTAAGAGGACGTATATGGAATTCTTCCGTTCGCAGTTCTTTTGGAACAGCCGCATCTTGAGGATAGAATTGCATGCAAGTTGTAAATGATTCGGTGTTTATGGATTTTTGCCTAAAATGTTACAGATGTACACAATCAGAAATATGGGTTTCCAACGTGATATTTCCCATTCAACACTAGCATGTTAATTAAAGGTTTTAAAGAAATGTTTGGGACCATAGTTGTCTCTTTCTACAAAAGGAAAAACACGTAATAATGTATACAAGATCAAATGATTAGAGGCCCGTTAGTCGTATTCAGGGAATTAGCACAAAATAAATACGGTATGAGTGTCTCAAACCGCATCAAGCAAATTGCATAGGTTGAATAAAAAAGAACAGAATTGAAGCTAATCTATTTTCTAAAAGCAATGAAATTTTCGAGCAATGTCAATACCTGTCCTCGTTCGGGTTCTTCGAGCTCAGAATTAACGAGGGCTAGAACATTTTGAACTGTGATTTTTTCACTTGAGTATGAAAGTCTCAATTCGTTGAAATCTGCATCAAGGACAAGAACCTTGACTTTTCCTTCAGTGCTATCCCAAGTAGGCCAATTTGGTAAGTCAATGTTATTAGGATTCCCTGTTCTCGCAAAATTCGCCAGATAGTTCATGCACAAGTCTTTCAGTTTTTCACGACCGATCTGGTTTTCTTTTGTGTGCATCTTTCCTATCAGAAAAGCAAAATCGGATCCACTTGTTCCCAAGAAGAAGGGCAATTCAGAGCCATGGTAAGCCCCTAGTTCGTGACCTTTGTTTTTTGGTAGGACACTCACGCCTTTTTCATCAGGGCTTCCCCAGTCAAACCTGTAAACATAAACAGGGATTTTGCTTTTAGAGGTCATTTCGGCTGCTGGTTTATGGACGCCGTTTGCACGCCAGAGCATGGACTGATACTCCCAAATCCTGGAGCTCTGAGGAAGGTCTTCCATAAATTGACCAAAGAGTTTCATTTCATCCTTTGTGCAACCTATAATCACGGGCACCATATTTGCCCATTCGCCAGAAGAAAAAACACTATAACCCTCTGCAGGGAGAACTATACCATCAGCAATAATAGATCGCCATTGTACCATTCCCAAAACCATGGTAGGAATGTTCTTCGTAATTGTGAAGGCTGATTTCGAACGTAGATAGGTATTAATCTCATCATCATGCATTTCGCTGATGTACCTTACAGCCTCATCTTCATTCGCAACTTTTCGATCACTAATAAGAAGGGCAGCCAGAAGTTGTTCACTCTGGGCTGTTGCTTCCTCAATACTACAAATTGATGTCATACCACTTTCAACAACGGCTCGATGGAATAGTCCCTTTGCAGAGGGAGACACCAAGAGTGAAAGTACATTGAACGCGCCTCCAGACTCACCCGCAATTGTGACATTATTTGGGTTGCCCCCAAAAGCTCTGATATTCTCCTTGACCCACTCTAAGGACTTCACCAAGTCTAAGGTTCCATAATTCCCACTCTGATCCTCTGGAGAACCAGAACCCGTCACAGCAGGGTGCTTGAACCAACCCATTGCACCAAGTCGGTAATTGACAGAAATATACATCAAGTTCGATTTATCAGCCACGGTATTACCGTAGTAGGTTGGCGTGGCTGATGAGCCAATGGAATTGCCTCCCCCATGAATATACAAGTAAACCGGTAGTTCCGTTTCCGAGCTTTTAGGACGCCATATGTTAAGGTAAAGACAATCCTCTGAACCTGTTGAACCCATGATGGGCATAACCTGTGCTGCAGAGTTACCAAATCTAGTTGTCTTGCGCGTTCCGAGCCAAGGGATAGGATCAAGGGGTGCCTTCCATCTTAATTCTCCCACTGGAGGAGTGCCATAGGGAATTCCTTTCCAACACCATGTACCCTTATCTGAAAACCCACGAACTAAACCATACTTCGTCTGTACATTTGCCTCATCGTTCCACTTGCCTAGTTCATATGTTTTATCAGAAGGCTTTGGTGCGAAATGACGTCGTATCGGTTGAGCAATGGCTCTTCCTAGATAATTCTTTAATCGGAATAACGGAGAGACGAGGGAAGCAATCTGCATTATTTTAGGCACAATTTCTCACCCAGAGACTGAAATCAATAGACTTTCTACTTTGAGTGAATACAATAGTTGAAGCATCAAGTCTTAATATGTTCTCTCAAGGTGTACGCAACTCTTTACTCAAGGAGATTTGCCTATTGCCTGCCAAAAATCTTAGTGAAGAAATCACACAAATTGTTGGTCAGGAAAACATCTCAACCCAAGAAGAAGCTCTTGATTTGTTTACAAATAACCAAAATATCTTCCATGGAAGACGCCCCCAGTTAATTGCATATCTCCAGACTAGCCAAGAAATTCAACAGCTGGTCCAACTTGCAAACGAACACAATCTCGCGCTTATTCCAACCAGCTCTAAGGCCCCTAAACTACGATCTGGCTCTATTCCAAATGTCGATAACACCATAATGGTTGATTTGAGTCATATGGGCCAGATATTGAGAGTCGATGAGAAGAACAAAGTTGTTATGTTTCATCCTCGTCTTGGCTAGACCTCCTCTCCTTATGCTAGTGTCACTAAGTGCTTTACAATTATGCTAGGTTTGAGTATATATTGTTTAAAGCGTTTTATAGGAGTTCGATTCAATAATATTTTCTCGACCATTACAATTGTGTCGAGGTGGCATACAATGGGAAAAGATTCTACGAACAATGTTTTATTTGCACTCGGTGCGATTGGAAGTCTTCTTGTTGTCATAGTGTTTGCATTTAATCTATATTCGCTTCTATTCGCTGTCCCATCCGTTCCAATATTAGAGTGGGTTACTATTCTTGCACTCATTCTCGTTGCCATTGCAATAATCGGTATCTCCCGAGAAACCGGTAGAAAGATACCTCTCATCGCCGTGATATTACTTCTTATTCTGCAACTACTCGTAATTTTGCTAGAATTTAATATTCTGTTTCCGCTCTTACTAACCTTTCTAGACGCTGCTACAGCAAATCTCTATCTAAGTTGGATCTTTTGGATATTCTATCTGATTATTTTTCTAGTGATTGGCTTCTCAATCTGGATAACACGTGACGAAATTGGAATTATTGCGACGATAACTGGAATCATTTTCATGATTTGGAGTGTGCTCTATCTCATAATTGGGTTCTTAGGGTACGAATCACCACTACCAATTTGGACTCAACTACGATTTGCAGGGTTGATCATCGTCTATCTTTTAGCCTTCATCTACTTCGTTCAAGCGCTCCGAAAATAAGTAGTAGTGCATAAGGTCTTGTTTCAATTATTGGGTGAAATACACCAACGCCCAATCAAGTTATAGTCCACAATGAGAATTTCACTTTGCCTTAGATCAATTTCATTCTGAATTGACAAAGCCAGTTAGATGAAAGAACCGTTTTATAGTATTAACACCAGTCGAATAAAAACACGCAATAATTTATTGAAACAGCTTCACACAGGTAATAAAATTCCATTAATGTTTAGGTTTGAGAGTAACAGCATATCAGGTGTTCACAAGTTGGGAAATGGTTAATTCATTGAGTAGACATCACTATGTAATGGTGTTTGTGAGCAAAGGTGAGTTACGAGTAGTGACAAAAAAAGGTCATTCAGGTGGGTGCCAATCCTTCAGCGATTGTGTTGCTGGTTTGCCATCAACTCCCCAATGTGTTTTGGGGATTTCATGAATAATTACTTCTACTGCACGTGAGGGGATACCGAGTTTGATAAATACATTCGTTATTCCCGTAATTATCTCATTAATCTTTTCTTCCGAGAATCCTTTCCATACATGGACGTGAACAACTGGCATAACTCATATCCTCAATAATTTTGTATCCGCCTAGACTTTTGTGCATTATCATAAAGTGGTTTCGCTTTTACTTCGTTGGGTGGATGACGGCCCCAATTAGCACAAGTAAGCCGGGGACCGTTCCTGTGAAAATCATACCGACAATTCCGGTCTTTACCAAGGCCTGCTTGTGGTTTGGTATATCGTGTCGCCATCGAAACCAAAGAATTGCGAGACCTAGTCCAAATATACCTGCAAAGATTTCAAACCCTAGGAGGGCCATTGTCCATCCTCCAAAAGCTACCCAAAATATTGGATCAATCAAAATCGGCCAAAGAAGCCAATACAGCCAGACCATAATAGCGATTATAAAGAATGAGAATGGAATCTGCAGCCAAGTGCCAACCTTTACCAGCATTAACGAAGTTTCAGTATTGCTCAATTTATTTGTCATCTCCTTTTTTTGGATTTAACCTAATTTTTGCATTAAGTGGCAATACGGTTTAAAATCCTTGACTATGAATGAAAAAAGAAAAAATTCGGTATGGCTTGGCTTTGTGAGTAAATAGGCGTCGGTCGTACAACGATTGATTGGATATCCAGAACTTGTGGACTCACCAATTATAGCCGTCAACTAACAGAGGTAAATAGGGGCAAAGGCGTTGCTGATCACGCGGGTATTGTGGGTGAAAGAAAAAAACTCTTTTTGTGCTTGCTTGGGAAAGTGGTTATTTAATATTGTTTATGAAATTCGCTATGGTGTCAGCGAAGTTGGGAGGGTACCAGTGACCGAGTTTTGGATATTCGAGGAATTGGCATGGGATACCGCTATTGTTGAACATGTTCGTGAGTGTTTGGGTGTATTTTCGCGGGATTGCTTGGTCTTCTTTGCCACGGATGATGATGCCTTTGATGTCGTGACGTCTGACATCGTCTATTAGGGGTTTCCATTTTTCAGGTTCGTTCATCCATGGACCACCGGGGGAAACAGCGATGAAGCCACATACAGGTATTGTTCCTGTGAGTGCGAGCCTGATGGCGAGATCACCTCCCATTGAAAGCCCGCCAGCAATAGAGTGTTCTAGGTCAAGTGTTTTGTTTAGGTTGATTGTATCGACAAAGGCTTTGATTTGGTGAATTGATGTTTCATAGTCTGGCCAGTACCCAGTAGCGATTCCTGACCAGTACCTGTTAATGGTTTGGGGCATTCCAAGTATGTAGCCGTGGTCACCGACTGTTTTCCATGCCTGGTATTCTTCGTTGATGACGCTGGCTTGGGCGTGGAGAGCTAGCATTAGGGGCATAGAAGCGCTGGTGGTTTCTGGGAACATGGTAAAGTTAGTATGGTGCTTTGATGCTTGATTGGCACGTTCTACGTTGATGGGGACGAGTCTTTCAAATTCAGACATGCCTTGTAGGGGTTTGAAGGCGGGGCTTTCACGCAAAATGGTTTCAGAATACCAGCCGCCAGCATCTAGGATCTCGTTGAGTAACTCGAAGAACAGGTCGTATTTGTCGAGTTTTATTGCTGCCGCCATCTGAGTGTAATAAATTTCAGGTTTGAAGTCAGGAAAGTCTGTAGCTACTTCTTTTAGAAAATCTATAGTTTCTTGATACTTCCCTTCCTCATATAAAGCACTAACTGTGCGTAGATGGCGCCAATATTGAAACAAGTGCTTCACTAAGTAAAACCTCCAATGGCGTATGCTTTAAGGATCGCATACGGCGCATTGATTTTGTCCAATTTTGTTTAATTATTTTTGAATGAGGCAATCATTCCCTGTCAACCATTTGCAAAAAGAATGACGCCTACAAAGTAATGAGAACAATTGTAGTGGGCCTATCCACGCCATGAATTTTTGAGAAATCGATCCGTAAACCGATTTTTCAAGTTACTTCTCCATTTTTTTAAAAAAAATAGGTAAGGCTTGGATTTGTGAGTAGAAGCGTATCGGATGTTTAGGCTTCCACTTAGCCAATGTCGTTGACTAGGACGATTCGGTAGCGTGCTTTGTTCTTTCTCACCTTCCGAATCGCTTTGTTTACTTCAGTCATAGGCATTAACTCCAACTTAGGCGCGATGCTGTGCATCTGTGAAAAGGATAGCATCTCACGCATTGTGGCTCGATTGCCAAGGAACGAACCAGTGATCGACAGCTGGTGTGCTACGAGGTCAGTTGGATTGAGCGCTAACTCTGGAAAGCCAACAAGGACCAGTTTTCCTTTTTTCTTCAAGGAGCTCAACAGGGGCTCCCAGTTGATTTTGCCAGTGGAGGTGCATAGTAGCAAGTCGAAGCTGAACTCAAACTGCTGCAAGTTGGTCTGGTCGTCTAAAACGATGAAGTGATCCGCACCAAAGGCAAACGCCTGTTCTCTCTTCTTAGGAGAGGAGGAAAAGGCGGTTACTTCATAGTCCAGAGCGTGAGCGAACTGTAATGCAAGGTGGCCTAGCCCTCCCACGCCGATGATGCCAATTTTCTGCATGGGTCGCGTTGCGTACGATCGAAGTGGGGAGTATACTGCTATTCCGGCGCACATGAGCACCGCGCCTACCTCAGAGGGCATGGCGTCAGGCAGTGGGTAGGCAAAACGGCTATCAACAAGAACAGAGGACGAGAAGCCCCCATATGGAACCCATGTCCCGGATTTGACAATGTCCATGCAGAGTTGCTCTTCGCCTTGCACGCACCATTCACATTGCATGCACGAACGCCCTTGCCATCCGATGCCGACCCGGTCACCTTCCTTCAGACCGGATACCGCACCGCCCACATCCGACACATACCCGACGATCTCATGACCGGGGACAAAGGGAAACGTGGTTATTCCGTAGTAGTCGTCGACGGCCTGAATATCAGAATGGCACAAACCGCAGTGTGTTACCGAGACCCGGACATCATGATCCCCCAGTTTGGGTGGCTCGTAGGTGAATGGCTCGAGTTCTTGTCCCACTGCACTCGCTGCGTATCCCAAAATCTTTGAAGAAGACATTCGTAAAACCTTCCTTATTCAATGGCTTGCATGTACTTTAATAGAATACCCCAACATTCTACTTAAGGGCAATGAATACTCATTGACGAATGCTATGGATGGACCTTGCAAGTGGAAAAATTCTTTCACTGGTCTTTTTCGTTTAAGACATTGTTGATGGTAAGTTCAAAGAAAAGGTTGGATAAGAATTAGATCACATGGATATCTACAAATAACTAGACATTGCCATAATTGAAGCAGCTCAACAGAATATCTCTGTTCATTATCCACAAGACGGGATTGGAATAATCACCAACCACTTCTTTTCGCCTTCCATGCAGCCCTACAATAACCCAAACCGCACCATGCCCCGATCATACGATCGCTTCCACCTCATTGACAACTGGTTTCAACAACAGACCAAACCCATCCGCTCTGATCAAATTAAACGCATCCTGAAAAACCCAGAAATCGGCATCGGCTCAAACATAAAAGAAACACCTGCTCAAGATGCGTTTCTAACGATATGGTCTTGGGTAGCAAAATTGGGTTCTCGAGGTTTCGAAATGGCAACCGGAAAACCTGTAACCGCTACCTCGAGATACAGACGTTATTCCTTTTAAAAAAATGTAGTTGGCGTGGTTAAGGATCCCAAGCTTTAACCCCAAACATCTATCAAAAGGCAATTTACTGGCCTAAAAATGTCATAATATTCTATTCCAGATAATGTGAGCGTTTCCTAATTCTGTGAGCAATATTAGCGTTTCGCTAAAATCTGAACATAAACAGTCTTTGAACTAAATAAAAGAAAGTATAGGGAAACACTCGCATTTACTGAATAAAAATGCTACTAATATCATACGGGCATTCGATTGTGATTTTAATTCCGTAAAACCAAGGAGAAATGTTCTTGATAATAAATAAAATCCTATTTCAAATCGGCAATGAGACATACTTATATTAGCGTTTATGGTCGACCCCATAAAAGTGAGGAATTGATACAATGACCGATAAAAAAGATAAAAAAACAGAATCGGATAAGAAAAGAGTAGTTGAAGAAGAAGACGAGAGAGCACGAAAGCAAAAATGGAAATGGACCCAAAAGCAACGAATGGGTACAAATTAGAAGTCTAAGTTGAGAATTTTGCTCATCCAATTCTTTCAATATGTTTACCAATAATATTACATAGATCCTTCACAAGTAACTAGATACAATATTCTTTTTCCTGTAGAAACCCTTCGCTATATAATGTGAGCGTTTCCAGATTCTGTGAATAAAAAGCGTTATGAAAAAACCAAATAGTTATCCCTAGAATTATTATTCGAGCATCTTTTATTCAAGTTCATTCGACTATAAGCGTTCAATCTATTGGATGTTAGGGTAATGGAGCTAAAAGCAACCTTAGATACGAGTTTCCTGCTTCGAGTGATTGTCTTTGCGGTGTTGTTTGTCCTGACAGACCTGACACTAACGATGGCAGGTCCCTTTCTTCCACACCAAGTGATCATCGATTTTGTCATTGGTACTGCTATTGGTTTCGTATTTGGCTTAATTTTCTCACATTTGTATTATTCTCGTTTGGTGCGTATTGGGGTTGGTTGGTTTCTGCTCTTCATCATTCAATGGTTTACCACCATGATTGAAGGCTACCTATTCACCACGATTTTAACTGAAGCATTGCTTCTCGCAGCAGCGATGTTTGGGCTTCTTATCAGTTTCCTACACGCCCTTTTCATTGCCTTTATGTTTCCACCCAATACGACAGATAGCTCGTTACGAACTGAAATTAGAAGTTACTTCGCTGGACGCCCGTGGTATGACTGGCTCTGGCGGTTTGTGTTGACCGCAGTCCTGTATTTAGTGATTTATTATGGCATCGGCACCCTCATTAGCCCGATTGTTCTTCCCTTCTACCTGGATATGGGGACGGGGCTTAGAATTCCTCCAGTATGGGTGATCCTTGTTGTAGAGATATCACGAGGATTTCTTTACATTCTAGCCTTGTTACCTATTCTCGTATCACTCAAAGTAGAAACCAAAGAACTATACCTGCTGCTTGCGTTTGCACTCTACTTGCCAAGCATCACGATGTTTTTGCCAAATCCAGCATTTCCCGTTTTACTTCGAATCATTCATGGGCTGTTCGAAATCCTGATAGATTCACTTCTATTTGCTGCAATCATTATCATCTTATTAACATCTGGTACGACAAAACCTATGTGAAAAAAAGGTTCAGTTAGGCTTGGGTTTGTGAGTAAAAAGGCCTCGGTCGTACAACCAGTTATTCAATAAGTTCCAAATCAGAATACCTTCCAGTCATGAAACGGATTATCTCCCAGTTGCCCTTAGAGGAGCGTTGCCAGATTTCCAGAAGACGTCCGTATATCTTCTCTTTCGGCCCCTCTTTGAGGGGTGTGCGTATTTCTATGAAACTTCCCAAAGTGCATGCCCTGTGCCCATAGATGTCGATCAATTCCCGGTTTGGGTGAAATGAATCCGTTGAATATTCTGCCATTAAGCTAGCAAACGTTTGTTGAATTGATTCTCGACCTAAGATGTCTTCCATATTGGGAAACATGAGCCACGCATTCGGGGCAAAGAACTTACCCATGCCCTCAGTACGATTTTCGGAAAAGGTTCGATCAAGATCTGCAATTGTTTTCAACAACGCGTTCTTTTCTGGGCTCGTTTCATTCAGCAAGACATCAACTCCATCTAAACTAGAATAACCGCTAGTAAATTGATACCTTTAAAATCCAATGGGTTCATTTCACATGTTGAACAGGTTTACACTCGGAGTATGATGTCCAATGTCTATAGAGGCGAACAAAGCGCTTGTTCAGAAATTAGCCAAAGCCTTCAATACCAAGGATGAAACTCTAATCGATGAAATTATCGCCCCTGATTTTGTAGATCATCCAATGAAATTGCAGGGAAGAGACGCTTACAAAAAAATGGAAAAAACGATATACAAGGGGTTTCCTGATGTCCAACGGACAATTACCCACATCACCGCGGATGGGGATACTGTATGGTTTCAGATTAAAAGTACGGGAACCCACACTGGAGAATATCACGGACTAGCTCCCACCGGTAAGAAATTCACCTCGACAGGTATAGTCGTTTATCGGATTGCTAATGGGAAAGTCATCGAAAAGGTAACGCAGGTTTTTGATTTGATGGATTTCTATCAACAACTCGGCGTTATTGAATACAAAGGATTTCCTGACAAAACCAAATCATTGCTTTAAACAGACAAATTTTCGAATATTTACTTACAATTGACAGATGTAATTTAGAATCGAAGAATAAAGTTCAGTAAGGCTTGGGTTTGTGAGTAAAAATGTTAGTGTTTCTAATACGTGCTATAATTCACACTCAGAAACAGCCTATCCTTTGCTGTTATTCTGAACAGCAACTCAGTTTTGTAACATCCTTTCTGAAAGATTGAGCGACTAATTTTATGGCTTCAGACATAGTGGGGAAAACGTGTACTGTTTCAATGATGTCATCAACGGTTAAGCCAAACTTGACAGCTAGCGTGGCTTCGTGTATCATCTCCATCGCCTCGGAAGAAACAATGTGAACGCCGACGATCTTCAGTGTTCGCGAGTCAGTTACCATTTTGATAACGCCACGGGTATCATCGATGATATGTGCCTTTGGCAGCAGCGCTAATGGGATAGTTCTGCACGTACACATTTGCATTATGCATGAGTACTCTTCATCAGTAAAACCAACCCTAGCAACCTGGGGATTCGTAAACACAACGCTGGGAATCGTCTTCCAATTCACTGATAACCGTGCATTCTCAAAGGCATTCCTTACTGCCAGATTTCCCATTTTTGCCGCTAGTGGTTCAAGCATTACTTGTGAGGCACAATCGCCTGCCGCATAGATATCGGGATTCGAGGTTTGCAGGAACTCGTTTGTCTTCACGAATCCCTTCTCAGTTTCTACCCTAGCATTTTTCAAACCCAGATGTTCAATGTTTGCCTTACGCCCAGTTGCCATTAGCAGCTGTTCGGCTTCAATATCCCTATCCTTGCTACCCATACGAAACTTCACAATACTGGACTTGCCTTTCTTAATTACCTCTAGTATTTTTACACCTGTGAGAATTTGGATACCCTCATCGCGTAGAATGTCGGTGAGTACCTGTGTGATTTCCGGTTCATCAGCAGGGAGTATACGGGAACTCCGTTGCAGGATGGTTACTTTAGTCCCCAATCGCGCAAATAATTGAGCAAATTCAAGTCCTAAGGCACGCCCTCCAATCACAATCATGGATTCTGGTAGCTGCTGCAGTTCTAATGCCGTAGTACTTGTTAGCGGTTTTGCCTTTTGTATCCCTTTAATGCTGATGATGTGTGGTGAGGCTCCTGTGGCAATGAGGAATTTCTTCGCTCTAAGAACCTGTTCACCGACTTTCACTTCATTTCTCGAGATGAACGAACCCTCACCGTGAAATAGGGTACCCCCAGATAGATGGTTCAGGACATCTTCATATTTGTTTTTTCTCATGAATTGCACTAGTTCATCTTTCTTGTCCATTACTTGAACGAAATCTAATACGGGGCTGCCCCCGTTGACACCTCGGAATGAATAATCCCGAATGGAATAATAAAAGTCACTCACACGGAGAAGAAATTTAGTAGGTACACATCCCACATTCACGCAGGTTCCACCAAGGGCACCGCGTTCAATTAGTGCAAACTGTTTTCCAAGTTCTGATGCCTTTATTGCTGCAGCAAAACCAGCTGAACCTGCACCTAAGATGACCAAATCGTACATTTATCAAGCACACCCTAGTTTAAGACACCACAACTCAACCTGAGTTCAAAAGTGAATCCATATTCCTAATGATGCATTCAGTCAGTCAAAAGGAAGATAATGGAACGCCTTATATCATCTGAACTTGCGATAAATGCCGAAACTCCATTTCTAGCACGTGGAAGCGTCTGAAGAGCAAAGAGGGCTTCTTTATCCGAGGAGTTCAACTCGATTATTATTAGAAGCAGCGAGATGGTACGAAGCCTATTTTGTGAGTAAAAGCGTTTCGGAGATCCAGATTGTGTGAGAACCTTCGTTATTTTTTATGGAACAAGAAAATGATGGAGGTGGAGTGTTTCAGTCCACTCCACCCTTCAATTGCATCAAAGAAAGACGGTATCACCATATGAGGCGCCGCCATATACAACCTGGAGAACGTTATACCCGGCCCCGTCTCCGTTATCGTTATACCATGGGGTTTCAGATCGACTATCCTTCACAGCAGCCCAAATGAATGCCTCTTTCA